>JACDEI010000021.1 GCA_013816485.1 Planctomycetota bacterium | reverse complement strand
GCTAAGCGCTCAGTCCCGGCACCACCCGGGTGCCTCCTTCTCGCTGGCACGACGCCATTATAGCAACACCATCACCAACCACAAAAATAACCTAACCCCGGTGTCAATTTTTCGGGGGGAAGATCACGAGGAAGAAAGACGCCAATTCATCGGCAAGCAAACGTCCTCGCGCCGATATCTCCTCTGTCCGGGCCATGCTGATTGGAGTCGAGGACTACGAAAATATTGAGCCATTGAATGGCCCACGCAAAGACTTGGATATTTTATCCGATCTACTGTCGTATGACCCGCAAAGGGGCATTATTCCTCGCGATTCAGTTTTTAGATTAGACAGCCCGAGCTGCGCTGAATTTAGACAGTCTTTGCTAGATCGATTAAATGAATCTGATCCAGGGGACGTCTTAATTTTATACTTTTCTGGGCACGGGTCTAATGTCTCACACGATTTTGCCTTCTGCCTGAAAGACACTTCCGTTTATGAAGACGTGGCAGTGTCCCTTACTGTCGTAAAATTCTCCGAACTTATGGAAACATTCGATTTATTCCAGGTGACCCCGATATTCATAATCGATGCCTGCTATAGTGGTGCCGTAGCCGGAATTCACCCGTCGGAATCGACAATCGCCAGCATGAAGAGAGAAATTAAAATAGTCGGAGGGCGCTATGCATTACTTTGCTCTTGTAATGAAAGACAAACAACGTCTACAACCACGGATGGCGGAGACTTCACTCGCTCATTGGTCAATGCCGTAAAGAACAATCTTTACGGCAGCCAGAAGCCGTACATCTCTATTAGCGACATTGAGGATCACCTTAGGCGCGAGCTTGAATCATCCGGGCTCAACAATATCCCTAAGATAGTCCTAGGTGATTCTCTTCCGGATGTCGCCATTTGTCGAAATCCTCAATTCCAATCGCGAAAATATAGGCTTTCCGGACGTCTTTTATCAGTCCTGACCTTCCTATGGAACGGCGGCAATCATCGAACAGCGCGCAACGATGAAATTCTCAATGAATTTGGCCCAGGAGCCTATGCGAACAACAACAAGCTCAGTTATGGGCCGTGGTCGCTGGCTAAGAAAACAGCCAGCGGGTCGGGAATGACGCTTACCGAGAACGGGATAAAATTGATGTCGGGAGAGATTTCGGTCCACGAGGTTATCTTGAAAGATCCTTTTTCATCCGCCTATTTTCCTGACCCGGCAGCCAGGAAAATATCGTTTATCAACAACCAATTCGCACATCTCTAATCACCCCTCCCCCACCACCTTCCCCTTCTCCTCCTTCTCAATCCTCCCCGTCCCCGTCTTCCCCTTCCCGCGTTTCCCCGGCGCCGCATCCATGACCTTCTGCGCGGTCTCGGTCTTCTGCGACGACAGGTGATGGGTGAACCCTTCGAAATGAATCCCCGTCGGCACCGCCTTCGCCGGGAAGCCAAACCACTCGACCGTTTCGAGCGGGACGACAATGACCCCAGCCTCTAAATGTTCGTCGCCGTAGATCTCGATGGTCACCTGACAGGTATCGAGATCGATGCCGATGACCTTCTTCACGCAGAAAGATGAGAAGCCCACGGTGCTGGCGTGCAGGAAGCAGCTGCCTTCCGGGAACTGGTCGTTCTCCAGTTCCGACTGCACCTCCACCAGTTTCATCACGCGCTGGGATTGCAGCCACAGCTGCGGCCGCTCGGACTGGAACTTGTCCAGCGCCATCTGTTGGTGCATCTCGCTGAGGACCTGTTCGCGGACCTTGGCCTTCTGGTCTTTGGTCGGTCGGGACTTGCTCATATGTGCCTCAGGTTGGTAAGGCTGGACGACTCATGCAAGTTCGCAATGGATTGGCCTCCGTCTGCCCCTCATCACGGGCATACACGCACCTCCTCGCTGGCGACGGGGGCCGACCGGCTAGGGTGCCGTCCTTCCGCCTTCATCCCTGGACCAGGAGCCACCCATGACCACCGCCCAGACTAAATCAGCCCGCGCCTTCAACTTCAGCGCCGGCCCCGCGATGCTGCCGCTGGAGGTTCTGGAAGCCTCGGCCAAGGCCTTGATCGATTACCAGGGCAAAGGTTTCGGCATTGCCGAGTGCAGCCACCGCGGCAAGGAATTCGACGGCGTCATCGACGAGGCCATCGTGCGCGTTAAATCGCTGCTCGGCCTGAGCGACACCCACGACGTGTTGTTCCTGCAAGGCGGCGCCACCCACCTGTTCACCACCATCCCGATGAACTTCGCCACCGGCCCGGTGGACTACCTGGTGTCAGGCGAATGGAGCCAGAAGGCCGCCAAGGCCGCGCAGGCCGCCGGCGCGAAGGTCAACATCGTCGGCACCACCGAGGCATCGAACTTCGACCACAGCACCGCGCCGGCCGAGTGGAAGCTCGACCCCAACGCCGCGTACCTGCACGTGTGCTCGAATGAAACGGTGCATGGCCATCGCCTACCGCAGTGGCCGACGCACCCCAATCTGGTGGTCGATGCGTCGAGCGAGTTCATGTCGCGCCCGCACCCGGCCACGGACGCCGCGCTGATCTATGCCGGCGCGCAGAAGAACCTCGGCCCCGCCGGTGTCGTCGTCGCTATCGTGCGCAAGGACTGGTATCCGCGCATCGCCAAGAGCGTGCCCGCGCTGTTCAACTTCCAGAAGCAGGCCGAAGCCAAGAGCATGCTCAACACCCCGCCGACCTTCGGCATCTACATCCTGCTGGAGACCTTCCGCTGGTTGGAGAAACAGGGCGGCTTGGCGGCGATGGAAAAGATCAACGAAGAGAAAGCCGGCACGATCTACAGCGCGATCGATGGCTCGAACGGTTACTACAAGGGCACCGTCAGCGTGGCCGCCCAGCGCAGCCGCATGAACCTCACCTTCCGCCTGCCGAATGAAGAAATCACCGACGTGTTCATCAAGGACGCGGCGAAGCAGGGCATGGTCGCGCTCAAAGGTTACCGCACCGTCGGCGGCATCCGTGCGTCGACCTACAACGCCATGCCGCTGGAAGGCGCCAAGGCGTTGGCGCAGTTCATGAAGGATTTCGCGGCGAAGAACGGGTGAAACACGGCGGCTGAGACCGCCGTGGGTTCATAGGAATGAGGCGGGGCGCGGATTCTTCCGCGCCCCGCGTTCGTTCAGGGAATGAGTGTCTGTGCCAGTGCTGCGGCGCGCTCCACCAGATCGTCGGCATCACCAGGAACCCAGTGGATATCCGACCACCCACGGTACCACGTCATCTGATGTTTCGCGAGGTTGCGCGATTTCTGCTGCACGAGCGTGAGTGCCCGGGCGAGGTCATGTTCACCCCGCAGATGAGCGAGCACTTCCTTGTAGCCAACTGCCTGAGCGGCTTCGGGGCTTAAACGATCGGCAAGAGAACGCACCTCGTCGACCAGCCCTTGACTGAACATCGCCGCTGCGCGCGCATCAATGCGCGCGTAGATCACCTCGCGTGGCCACTCCAGGCCGATGAGCAACGGTGTGATGTCGGTACGACGCACGCCATCGGTGGTGTGGAACGACGAATACGGTTGGCCGGTGAGCGCATGCACTTCCAACGCACGCACCAGGCGGCGTTTGTCGTTGGGATGACGATCGGCGGCATAGATGGGATCGACGCGCTGCAGTTCCGCGAACAACGCCGGGCCACCCTCGCGGTCGTAACGTGCCTCCAACGCGCCACGCACCGCCGGATCACGTGGCGCGCCGGCGGACAATCCTTCCAACAGCGCCTTCACATAGAGCGGAGTGCCGCCCGCGACGATCGGCAGGTGACCCCGTGCGCGGATGCCGGTAATGGCCTGCTCGGCGAGTTCCAGCCAGCGTTGCGCATCGCAGCGATCGGCGGGATCGAGCACCGAGATTAGGTGATGAGGAATGTCCTGCTGTTCCGCCGCCGACGGCTTGGCCGTGCCAACATCCATTCCGCGGTAGACCGCGAAGGCGTCGGCGCTCACCACCTCACCGGCGAACCGTTGGGCCAGGGCCACCGCCAGCGCGGATTTTCCCGCTGCCGTCGGACCCAGGATGACCACTACTGGCGCTGGCATGGGCGGCACTGACATGGCGGCACTGGCATGACGGCACTGTGGGACGAACACCGGGCAGGCCAAGCCTGCGGCGATGGGCAGGGCGACACCAATGCCTGGGCATCAACACCAGACTTCACCCATCGTCGATACGACTGAATGGAAGCCCGGAGTATACCGCATGGATCGTCACCAGACACCTCGGAAAACGCAGTTTCTGATGCCGCCCCAGTGGCGCAGGCGGCTGCTCCATCAGGCCTGCTGGTTGACAAAAGCTGGAATCCATGGCCCGCGGACGGATCACCGTGGCGCGAGCGCTTGGTACGACAAAAATCGGCGCTGCGAACCCTCCTGAAACCCTTGTTCCGACCTTGCGCCGTTCGCCGTTCGCGAGGTATGTTGAGGGCGTCGGACAGACGTCCGCGCGGGGTTTCCGATCACGGAGAGATCACCATGCTGAGCCTCACGGAATCCTGCATGCCAACGCTCACCATCTCGACCCTGCAGAAGGGTCGAATCCGAGTCGCGGATGACCAGCTCACCACGCTCGTCACTCCGCTGCTGGGTTTTCCCGCGCTGAAACGTTGGTTGTTCTATCAGACCGAAGATGGCCCGATCCACTGGATGCAATCGGTCGATGATCCCCAGACCGGTTTCTGCCTGCTCGCACCCTTCGACGCTGGACTTGATCCCGACATCGAACTCGGCAACGAGGATGTCAGCGACATCGGCGCGATGGATGCATCCGACATTGATGTCTACACCATGATGGTGTTCGACCGCGACCTGGACCAGCACCGGACCAACCTGCGTGCGCCCATCCTGGTCTGTCGCACCACGCAATTGGCGAAACAGGTCGTGCTGCACGACACCCGCTTGCCGATCAGATTCGTCCTGCCTGACCTGAAACCGATCGGACGGTGACCCATGCTCGTCCTCACCCGACGCCTCAACGAAAGCATCGTGATCAACGGCGACATCGTCGTCACGGTGCTTGAAGTCGGCCGCAACGGCCAAGTCCGCCTGGGCATCGAAGCCCCGCGCAACTACCAGATCTACCGCCGAGAACTCTGGCTGGAGATCGAGCAGGAGAATCGCAACGCGCTCGCCAGCGCCACGGATGCCAGTGCAGCGCCGCCGGCAGAGAAACACCAGACGCCCAAGGATGAACCGACCCCCACCGGTGGTTCGCGCAAGACCTGAGCCCAGCCCCGACCGCACACCGCCGTCCGCGGCGTGGATGGGCGGTCGGCCTCCCCCTCGCGTGTTGTGCCGGCGGCTTTAGCGTAAATGGCATGCTCAGCATCCGCGGTGTGACCAAAAAGTTCGGCTCGCTCACTGCGGTCGACAACCTGACCCTGGATCTGCCAGCCGGTCACGTGCATGCCTTTCTGGGACCGAATGGTGCCGGCAAGACCACCACCATCCGCATGTGCACCGGACTGCTGCGACCGGACGCCGGCAGCGTCACGGTCGGCGGATTCGATGTGGCGACCCAGGGTGTGGATGCGCGCAAGCTGCTCGCCTACGTGCCGGACGAACCCTACCTGTACGATCGCCTGACCGGACGTGAGTTCCTCGACTTCACCGGGCGGGTCTACGGCCTGACGCGCGAGTTGTACGAGCAACGCTTGGCCGAGGTCAGCGCACAGTTCTCACTCGATGGTTTTCTCGATCAGCTCGCTGACGGTTACAGCCACGGCATGCGTCAACGCGTGGTGTTGGCGGCGGCGGTGCTGCACAAACCCAAGGTCCTGATCGTCGACGAACCGCTGGTCGGTCTCGATCCCAAACACATCCGCATCGTGCTGGCGTTGCTGCGTGCGATCGCCGATGGCGGCGGATGCGTGCTGATGAGCACCCACTCGCTCGCCACCGTCGAAGGGGTGTGCGATGGCGTCTCGGTGATGGATCACGGCAAGATGATCACCTCCGGCACGGTGGCCTCGCTCAAGGGTGGCCGTGATCTGGAGTCGAGTTTCCTCGCCCTCACCGAACACGAGGCGCCACCGGCCCCACGCGGCGCATGAGCCGCAGCGGCGTCGTGCACGTGCTGGTCGACGCGCACAACGTGCTGCATCAGGACCCGACGTTGCGCCCGCTGATGAACGATCCGGAACGCGGGCGGACGGAACTCGAACGGCTGCTCGCCGGACGAAGCCACCTGCATCTGTTCTATGATGGCGGACCCGGCGGCGAGGTGCGCACGTCGCATCGCCAGGGCCTGGCGGTCGATTACGCCGGCACTGGCGAAGCAGACGATCGCATTGTGCGCTGGCTCACGACCAACCACAGCCGTCGCGCGGTGGTGGTGACCGATGATGCCGAACTGCGTCGCCGCGTGCGCACCCTCGGAGCTGCGGTGACGGATGCTCGCGGGTTCCTCGACGGCCTACGCCGCGATCACGATCCGCGCGAAGACCGTGGTCCGCTCAGTCCGGGCGAAGTCGATGAATGGATGCGGATCTTCGGCTTGGAACCCTGACCCCCTGGGAGAGGCGAGCCCCAGCTCGCCTCACGGCGATGTCCGCTTAACGGAGACGGAGCGGACCACGAGCACGGAACGGGCAAGACAAGGCGAGCTGGGGCTCGCCTCTCCCAGGGGTACGCCGCCTTATCGGCATCATTTCCAATATTTGTCAGCGAAGTCAGCGTAGCGCAGCCAATCGTATTCCGTCAGGTCGTGTTTGCCGGTGCGCAGGTGGTAGCCGATCCGTCCCTCGTGCAGCGGTGACTCAGGCGCGGGGAAGGTGGTGACCGGGAATCCACGTTGCTCGAACAACGCCCATACCGGTGCGGCTTCAACGCACGCGCGGAACTCGGCCTTGGGATCCGCCCAGGTGTCTTCCGTCGCGCTGGCGACGTAGACCAGCCGCGGCGCGATGCTGGCGAGCAACTGGTGCTGATCGAACGGCATGTCGTTCTCGCGCTCGTTCCACTGTTTGTAGGTGGTGGTGAACCAGTGGGGGAACGATGCATTGATCTTCGCCACGCGTTCTCCCTCCTTGCCGCGTGTGATCGCCGCGCCGGAACAACCGGAGTTGTTGCTGATGGTCAGGGCCACGCGTTCGTCCTGCGCCCCACACCACAACGCGGTCTTGCCGCCCCGGCTGTGACCAACCACGGCAATACGTTTGGCGTCGATGCCCGGCTGCTCGACCAACGCATCGATGGCGCGACTCGCACCCCAGGCCCAGGCCGCGATGGTGGCCCACGCATCGTCGGCACGTGGTTTACCCGGCTCATCGAACACGCCGTGGACGCCATCCTTGAAACCATCGTGTTTGTCCGGATCGACCTCGGCGTTGTGGAACGCGGCGATGGCGTAGCCACGTGCGATCATCGCCTCCGCGGGCCAGAAGCCCGATTTCTTCTCGCGCGTGGGATCGATGTTCTCGACTGGACGGTTGCAGATCAGCAGAAAACAGCCGACCGGTTTCTCGCGTTTGGTCGGCACGAACAGCACCACGTTCATGCCGCCGTCGCCACCCGGGCCCTTCCAGGCGAGGCGCAGTTGCCGGCGATCTGCCGCGCCGTCCATCACCCCAGAGGCCGCCTCGGTCACCGTGATGGTCATGCCCCCTGGACGACCGATCGGGGCACGTCCGTAGACTTGGTGCGCGAATAACTCGACCAATTCAGCCTGACGCGCCGGCCACTCGGCCGCCGTAGCAACCCGTTTGCCCGCGCTGGTGACCAACGGGTCGGGCAAGGCAGATTCGCCAGCGAGGGCAATGGTGACGAAAGACAGCACGAGCAGGGTACGCATGACGGTTTTCTCTTTCGCAGATCGTGATGACCAAGGCCATTGGATACGCCCAATCCATCCTCCCGTCGCACACCAACCCCACCGCAAGTCACCCAGTCATCAGCACTCATCCACCAAGTACGATCTGCTTTTATTCTCGAACGACTCGTCCGGCAAACACCGAACACCGAACACCGAACACCGAATGCCGAATGCCGAACGCCGAACGCCGAACGCCGAACGCCGAACGCCGAACGCCGAACGCCGAACGCCGAACGCCGAATGCCGAATGCCGAATGCCGAATGCCGAATGCCGAATGCCCCAAGTTACACCTTCAGTCACGTAACCTATCCTCCACTGAGCGGAAAATCTGTAACCTCCCTCCCCCGAGCCGGATGTTTGTCTGTCCGGTTCATCCCTCCGGCAGGAGTTATTTGCATGGTACAATCATCCCGCTTCCCGCACCTGATGGCCCTGCTGTCCCTGGCCTTGTCCGTGACTTCGACCCAAGCCGCGGTCGGCGATGGCTTCTGGCGCACCGATGGCAACCAGATCAAGGACGCGGCCGGCAACGTGGTGCGGTTCTCCGGCGTGAACTGGCACGGCATGGACAGCGAAAACCTCATCCCGCATGGCCTGTGGGGCCAAGCGAATCCGGCGCGGGTGCATACGATTGAGAACCACCTTGATGAGATGAAGGCCAACGGCTTCAACCTGATCCGGCTGGCGTTCAGTTCTGAGATCTTCATCCCAGGGCAGAAACCCAAGCAGACGGCGATCGATCCGACCAAAAACGCCGACCTGCTGAACAAGACCTGCATCGAGATCCTCGACCGCATCATCGCGTCGGCCGGTGCGCGCGGCATCCGCATCATCCTCGACTACCACCGTTTGACCGGCGGCGGAGCCCCGGAGGACGGCCACTGGTACGATGGCACCCATCCTGAATCACAGTGGATCGCCAACTGGAAGTTCCTCGCCAACCGCTACAAAAACGATCCGACCGTGGTCGGTGCCGATCTCTTCAATGAAGTGCACGGCGCAGTGACATGGAAGGCCGACAACGTCGACGTCGCCAACAACTGGCGCTGGGCGGCGAAACGCTGCGCCAACGAGATCCACGCCATCCACCCCAACCTGCTGATCTGCGTCCAAGGCCTACACTCCTACAATGGCGTTGGCGGTTGGTGGGGCGCGGTGCACCTTGGCTTGAAGGATCACCCGCTGACGCTGAACGTCGCCAACCGCTTGGTCTATCAGGTCCATGACTACGGTCCGGCAGTGTGGGACCAGCCGTTCCACCAGGTGGCCAACGGTTTCCCCAACAATCTGCCAGGATTCTGGGACAACCAGTGGGGCTTCATCCACAACGACAACCTCGCACCGGTGTGGGTCGGCGAATGGGGCAGCTTCCTCAATGCCGCGCAGATCGAAAACCTGGAACACGAACAAGGAGGCGATCAGAACTACGCCGACCGCGCACAACGCGAAATCAATGGCTGGTTCCCCAAGCTGCGCGACTACATCGACGCCAAGAACCTGTCGTGGACCTGGTGGACCTGGACGCCGGAATCACGCGACACCGGCGGCATCCTCAACAACGACTACAGCGTCAACACGGCGAAAGCCGCCTTGCTGAACGCGGTGAAATATCCGGCCTTCGCACCGTCGGGGCCAGGGAGCATTCCCGCCAACGGCGCACCAACCGCGGTGATCAACGCCACACCCGCAAGTGGCACCGCACCGCTGATCGTCAGTTTCAACGCCAGCGGATCGAGCGACCCCGATGGCGACACGTTGGCCTACACCTGGACCTTTGGCGATGGCAGCACCGCCAGCGGCCTGAACGTCAGCCACACTTACACCAGCGCCAACACCTTCACCGCGACCGTGACGGTCAATGACGGCCAGGGTCACCGTGTCAGCGCCAGCAAAACCATCAGCGTGGCCTCCGGTGGCGGCGGAGGCGGTGGTCCAGTAATCGGCAGCGGCACCGGACTGCGCGGAACGTACTACAACAATGCGGATTTCACCGGCACCCGCGTGGAGCGCGTGGATGCGTCGATCAACTTCGTCTGGGGCGAATCCGCACCCATCAGCGGCATCGACGCCGATAGCTTCAGCGTGCGGTGGCGCGGCACGGTTCAGGCGCAGTACAGCGAGACCTACACCTTCACCACCACCACCGATGACGGCGTGCGCCTGTGGGTGAACGGCACCAAGCTGATCGATGACTGGACCAGCCACGCCCCGGAAACCCAGAGCGGCACCATCGCGCTGACCGCCGGCCAACCGTACGAGATCGTTATGGAATACTTCGACGGCATCCTGGGCGCGAGCGCGCAACTGACCTGGAGCAGCCCGTCGACTCCGGCAGCGGTGATCCCGGCGAGTCAACTGCAACCGGCCGCCGCGGGTGGCAGCGGAAGCGGCGGAGGTGCTGCGTCAGGACCAAAGAATGACAGCAGCGGCTCGTGCGGCGTCGGTGGTGGCATCGCCGCCCTGCTGTTGGCCGCCGCCTGTTCGCTGCTTTTGGCTCGCAGACCATGCGCATGAACGCTGACGCGCTGATCCCCACCCTCACGCACGCTTGAGCCATGGACCCGGGAACCTTCGAACGTTTGTGTCAGGATCACCGGCAGGCATTGCTGGCGTATGCCTACACCTGTTCGCGGGACCTGCACTTGGCAGAAGACATCGTGCAGGAGGCCTTGCTCATCGCGCTACGTAAGCGTGAGCACTACTTCCCCGACGCTGACTTTGGCGCGTGGCTGATCGCCATCGCGCGCAACGTGTGGTTCCGGGAACGCGAACGACGGAGCATCCGTGAACGAGCCAGCCGTTATCTGCACGACCATGCCGACGCGTTGTTCGAGGCCACCGCCTACGAACCAACCGCGTGGGAACAGGAGCGTTCCGCACTGCGTCGTTGCCTGAGCAAACTCGCCGAGGGTGATCGCGGCTTGATCACCGCGCATTTTACCAGCGGTGATTCGTACCAGACCATCGCCAGCCGTCTGAGCCGCACGTTGTCGTGGGTCAAGGTGCGGATGTTCCGTGTGCGCGCGGCCTTGCTGGCGTGCGTCAAGGATGGGCTGTCGCTCAAACACCCGGACGGTGCGCCATGATGCGCGACGATCTGGTGGCGTGGCTTGATGGTGAGTGCGACGAGCCCCAGGCCAACGCCATCGAACAAGCGTTGGAGCAGGACGCTGAGCTGCGCACGCAGCTCGCTGCCCTGGTGCGCCAACGCCTGATGTTGGCCGAGATCTGTGCCAGACCGGACAGCGCAGCGCGCTCATCCAACCGCTCGCCATCGAGTCGCCGTGTGCGTGCGTCGGTGCGTCTGCCTCGGCGATCTCCATCGTTGCTGTGGTTCGCTGCTGCCGCCGGCATCCTCTTGGCGGTTGGCGTGCTGCTGCTGCCGTATGCCTCGTCCACAACGCCACCCGGCATCGCCGTGCTCACCACGAGTGGCGACGGTGTCGTGCTGGTCGATCGTCGTGGGCGCGAGCCGCTGCTTGCCGGCGCAGGGATTCCTGCCGGAGCACGACTGGAAGTGCCGGCGTTGACCTTTGCTGAACTGCGCTTCGGCGATGGCAGCACGCTCGCGCTCGCCGGAGACAGTGCCGTGGTGGTGCAACCGGACAGTGGGGAACGTGTGCATCTTGAGCGGGGATCGCTCACCGCCGTGGTGACCACGCAACCGCCCGGCACCACCTTCGTCATTGGGACCGCCCATGGCCGCGCCACCGTCCTGGGCACACGGTTCACCCTGACGGTGACGCGTAGCGCTACGCACCTGCGGGTCGACCACGGACGGGTACGGCTGGCCGCACTCGGCAGGGACGGTTTGGTGATCGCGGCTGAGGACAGCGCCACGCTTGATGGTGCCGGCATGGTGGCGCGTCTTCCCAGGCCGGTGCCAACTCCGATCCCACCACCCGCCAGGCCGACCATCCCAGGCGCAGCGGGCAGTCCGCTGCTGCCATCCGATCCCTGGGTCGGCGCCAGCGTCGGCATGGATGATGGCCGCGGTGTTCCGCGTGAGATCATCAGCGTCAGTGGCCAGCCGTTCACCCAGGCCCTGCGCATCAGCACGCCGACGGATCTCATCGCCGATCCACGGCACACCGGCGAGTACGCTCTGCGCGTGCGCATGACCCTCACCGCACCGATCAGTGCGGGAGACGCGGTGCTCGCACGCCTGTGGCTGCGCAGCGGCGATGGCCGGCCAGCCCAGACCCGACTGGTGGTCGAAGATCCCAGCAGCCAGGTGCAGTCGCTCAGTGCCGCCCTGCTCGCAACGAATCAGTGGCGGCAGATCGAGCTGCCATTCCACGTCCTCGCTGATGGTCAGGCCGGTACGGTGGAAGCGCAGTTGTGGCTCGGTCGTCAGGGACAAACCATCGAGGTGGCCGGCTTGACGCTGACCAATCATGGTGCCACCACGCTGCGGGCGCTGCTACCGCAGATGACCTATGACGGACGGGCCGCCGATGCGCCGTGGCGAACAGCGGCAGCACAGCGTATTGCCGAGCACCGGCTCAGCCGTGTGACGGTACGGGTCGAAGATTCCGCCGGTCGTCCACTGCCAGACGCGACGGTAACGGTGCGGGTGCGCGACCCGGCGTTGCGGTTCGGCACCGCGGTGGTCGCCGAACGGCTGCTGGGAGCCGACCCCGATGACGCACGCTTCCGCGACGAACTGCTGCGCCGTTTCCACATCGCCGTGCCGGAAAACGCCCTCAAGTGGCCCGAACGTGAACGTGATCCGACCCTGAGTGAACGCGCCACGGCGTGGCTGAGCGGGCACGGTCTGCTAGTGCGTGGCCACACGCTGGTGTGGTTGCGACGCGAGAATCTGCCAGCGGACCTGCGCGCGCGCTCAGATGATCCGCTGGTGATCCGTGAGCGGCTTGATCGTCACCTGCGCGAAACCGTGAACGCCTTTCGTGGCCAGTTCAGTGCCTGGGATGTGATCAACGATCCGTACAGCGCCGACTTGCTGCTGAAAGGTGACGGTCGCGACCTGCTCCAGCAGTGGTTTACTACTGTGAAGGAACTGGATCCTACCACGCCGCGATTTCTCAATCTTTACGGCGTGCTCGATGACGGTGGCGCAGATCTGCGGCGTCAGGAATTCTATGAACGTCTGATCAGCGACCTGATCGCCGCCGGTGCACCGCTCGACGGGCTCGGCCTGCAATGCCACCAGGGCCGCAATCTCACGTCGCCGGAACGCCTCAATGCCCTGATCGAACGATTCGCGCGTTTCGGCCTGCCGATTCATATCACCGAATTCGACGTCGACCTCGACGACGACCAGCTCCAAGCCGACTACACCCGTGATGCGCTGACGGTGTTCGCCAGCCAGCCGGCAGTGACAGCGGTGCTCGCCTGGGGCTTCTGGGCTGGCGACCACCACCGCCCGCAGGCAGCGATGTTGCGCAACGACTGGTCGCCCAAACCCAATGCCCAGGTGTGGGACGATTCGATCCGGGAATCATGGATGACTCCGCGCGGGCTCAGCGATGCTACCGGGCGCAGCACGTTGACTGCCTGGCGTGGCACAGCAGAGATCTCCGTCGTGCACCAGGGCCGCACAGTAACCACGACGGTCGACCTGCGGCAGGCCGATACCGCAGTGACGGTGCGTCTGCCGTGAAGTGTGGGGGAACTCACTGCGCTGTGGGGTGGCGACGCGGCTGAAGCCGACTTTCCTGATGGGAAAGCGTCGATCAAAGTGGACGTCCTAGGGTTGAACCCTCGCCCGCATACGCAGGGTGGAGCGCACATGCCCGTCGATTTCCCCGCCACCCGTTGGAGTTTGATTGCCCGACTGCCGGACCAGCCGCAGCAAGCGGCGGCGTTGGTGGGTTTGTATGCCGATGCGGTGGGCGAGTACCTGCGTCGACGGCTGGCGGGAGAACGACGCGAGCGCGTCGACGACGTGATCCAGGACGTGCTGCTCGACCTAATGCGCAAACCAGAGCTGCTGTCACGCGCCGCTCCCGGCAGTGGCTCGCGCTTCCGCTACTACTTAATGAACCTTGCGTGGCTGGCGGCGCTCAACGCCATCCGCCATGAACGTCGGCGCGACCACGCCAGCATCGATGCCGCGGGTGAGGACGACTCACCGATGGTCGACCGCTTGGCCAGCGACGTGCCGGCGCCGGATCAACGCCAGGCGATGGACCGCGCCTGGGCGCTCAGCGTGCTGCAGCAGGCGCTCGACGACCTGCAACGTTGGGCCGGCGACGGAACACTGGAGCCGGAGGCCTACGCCGTGCTCAAGGCCAACCTGATCGACGGCAAGACGCTGCGCGACGTGGCGAAGGAACTCGGCATCCCGCTGACCTCGTGTCATCGGCGGCTGGCCAAGGCGCGGATGTTGTTGCAGCAGGCGATCGTCGAACGCCTGCGGTTGGCGGGTGAATTGGGAGCGGAGGAGGATCCCGCGCGCGCCGCCCAGGTGCTGATGGAACTGGTCGCCAACGGGTGAAACCGCTGTGGTCTTGAGGCCACGTCTGTCGACGACCGTCGTGTGCCGGTGGCCAAACCGGTGATTTCGTGCCCTCCCATTGCTCCCTGGGCATCCGCCACACACTGCGCCGCTTCCCGCTGATTCCCCGCATCGGAGCGCCGTATGGACACCGCCGTCACCTTGATCTCGTTTGTGATCGTCACCGGACTGGTGGCGCTCGGCACGTGGCTGATCACGCGCCGTCGTCCGGAGGGTGATGACAAACAAGGCGCCTCGTCGCGCTATTTCCTCGCCGGACGCTCGCTCGGCGCGGTGTTCATCTGTGGTTCGCTGCTGCTGACCAACCTCTCGACCGAGCAGCTCATCGGCCTCAATGGCGATGCGTTCGCTGGTGGCCTGCACGTGATGGCGTGGGAGGTCTTCACGGTCATCTCGCTGGTGCTGATGGCGCTGTTCTTCCTGCCGCGTTTCCTGCGGGGCGGTATCGCCACCATTCCGCAGTTCCTGGAAAACCGCTTCGACCACACCACGCAGGTGATCTGCAACCTCATCTTCCTGGTCGCCTACGCCTTCATTCTGCTGCCGATGATCCTCTACACCGGTGCCACCGGCCTCGGCGACATCATCAACATCAAGGCCCTGCTCGGCATCGAATCGAACACCGCGGCGCTGTGGCTGATGGTCTGGCTGGTCGGCATCATCGGCTCGATCTACGCCATCTTTGGCGGCCTGCGCGCGGTGGCGGTCAGCGACACCTTGAATGGCGTGTTGCTGCTGGTCGGCGGTTTCCTCATCGTCGGCTTCGGCTTGGCGGCGGTGGGCAAGGGCGATGGCATGATGGCCGGGCTCAACACCCTGGTGACCTCCAATCCCGAGCGTTTCAATTCCATCGGTGGTCCACAACAAGCGGTGCCGTTCAGCACCTTGTTCACCGGTGTGCTCCTGCTGTGCACCTTCTACTGGTGCACCAACCAGCAGATCATCCAACGCGCCTTCGCCGCCAAGAACCTTGCCGAGGGCCAGAAGGGCGTGCTGCTGACCGGCGCGCTCAAGCTGTTCGGACCGCTGTACCTGGTGCTGCCGGGCATGATCGCCTTCCACCTCTACGCCGGCCAGGATCTGAAACCGGTGAACGCCTACGGCACGCTGGTGAAGGACGTGCTGCCGGCGCCGCTGACGGGTTTCTTCCTCGCGGCGATCGTCGGCGCGGTGCTTAGCTCGTTCAACTCGGCACTCAACAGCACCGCCACGCTCTTCAGCCTGGGCATCTACAAGGGCATCCTGCGCAAGGACGCCAGCGAGGAACAGGTGGTGGCCTCCGGCAAATGGTTCGCCCTGGTGATGGCCGTCGCCGCGATGTGCGGCGCGCCACTCCTGGCCGGCCAGGAATCGATCTTCGGCTTCCTGCAGAAGATGAACGGCATGTACTTCATCCCCATCCTGTCGGTGGTGGTGGTCGGCCTGTTGTTCCGCCGGGTGCCGGCCATCGCTGCCAAGATCGGCCTGCTCGGGTCGTTCCTGGTGATCGCCATGGTGTACTTCGTCCCGTTCGAGGATTTCGCCCCGGCGCTAGCCGAGAAAATCGCCGCGCTGCACACCTTCCACTTCCTGGGCTTGGTCTTCGCGTTGTCGGTGGCGACCATGGTCATCATCGGCTTGGTCAAACCGCGCAGCGAAGCCTGGGTGCAGCAGCCCAGCGGCGACGTTGACCTGACGCCATGGCGCTGGGCGGTGCCCTGCGGCATCGCGCTGCTGGTGGCGGTGCTGGCGATCTACGCCTGGTTCGCGGATTTCGCCGTGCTGCGTGACAAACCGGCGGTAGCTGCGCCGGTGCCGGAGACCATCACGCCGCCGCAACCGACCGCGCCATGACCGTCACCGCGCATGCCGGATGAGCAGCATGCGCCGGAGACGGATCCGGCTCAGTGATCCGTCCAATCATTTCTGACCGACCCGTCGGTATTCCATTCGCGCCAATCCTTGGCCTGGTCCCAGGAACCGCTGACGTAGGTCTTGCGCCACTGCTGCGGTGAACCGTTCTGGTCGAAGTATTCCTTCCACACGCCGCTGCGGGTGGTGGTGCCGGGTTCGTACTCGCCGACCGCCATGATGCGGCCGCTCGGGTAGGTTAACGTCACGGTGCTGTTCGAACTGCCGCCACCTCCTCCGCCGCCACCACCACAGGCAGTGAGCAGCAGAGCGAACGCCACGGTGGCGCTCAGCAGGGTGAGGGAACGTGCGGGATGGATGCGCATGGCTGGTTCCCCTTTCACTGGATCGCGACCGGGACTTGGACGACTTCGACGGAATTCAGCTTGTTGTTCGCCGCCCCACTGCCGCTGCGCAGCGTCAACCTGCCATCGCTGACGATCACCGTCGCGCCACCGGTGACCGTCTCGACGAAACGGTTGCCGGTGGTCGGTGTGCCGTTGATGATCAAGGTGCCTTCGGCCGTGGTTTTGAACACTCCATCGAAGTATCCTGGATCACCGCTGACCGCCACTACCTGGTAGGTGCCGTTCGGCACCGCGAGCTCCCACACCGCATCGGGCACCGTGGGCTTCTGCAGATGCACCAGGGTGTCGCGAGACTGATCGCTCAGCAGGTTGCGATCGCGCAGCGTATCGGCGACGCCGGCGTTCCAGCCATAGGTCAGGCCATTGCCGCGTGAACCGTAGACCAGTCCGGCATCGACCTGCCAGCCCGACGGCACCGGCGAGCTCGCCGGCTGGAAGTTGATCTTGGCACTGAACGCCGCGGTCACCGTCACCTGCGAGGTGTTGGTGCGCGTCACGCCGCTGACCGTCGCGCTGCCGGTGACCGTGTACGGCCCGCCGACGGTGGACGGCGTGAAGGTGCCGTCCGCCGCGATGCTGCCGCCGCCGCTGACCGTCCAGGTGATGGTCGGCTGTGATGAGAGCGGCGCGCCGCTGCCATCGCGTGCTTCACCACGGAAACGCACCGAGCCACCGTTGACCACCGTCGCCGAGGCCGGCGTCACCACCAGACTGGCGAAGGTCTGGCTACCGCCGCTGGCGGGGAACAGGCGGTACATCGGCACGATCGCCTTGAAAGTCGATGGGCTCGACCAGCGCAGCTCGGCTTCGGCACCACCGCCGTTCTCGAAGTATTCAAGCTTCACGTCGTACTGCGTGCCACCGGTCAGGGCGATGCTGCCACTCGATTCGGTCGGTGCCTGGTCGACCCACTGGTCGATGACGAGCTGGTTGTTCACCCACAGCCGCACGCCGTCATCAGTGGTGGTGAAGAAGGTGTAGGTCTCGCTCACCGCCGGCTGGACCTTGCCGGTCCAACGCACGGTGAACTTGTCAGCGGTGATTGCCGCATCCGGCGAGCCGTTGCCCCAGGTGAAATCGACCACTGCATCGGTGCGCGTCACCGTCGCCGTGCCGGTGAAGGTCTTGTCCTGGTTGGTCCAGTACTCGCCTGTGAGGCCGCTGCCGTTCGGCAGCGCTCCGATCCATTGCGCGATCAGATCCACCGCCGCGCTGTGGACCACGTTGCGGCCCACCGGCGGCATGCGCCGCACCGGATCGTTCGACTGCATACGCAGGTGCATGACCGACTTGGCCAGATCCCGCGGCACCACCACCTTCGCGCCGCTGATACCGAGCGCATCGCGCAGGTCGCCGTGGATGATCGCCTGCTGATCCATGGCGACATCGAAGCGCGTGTCGAACGCCGCCCCGCTGCCCCCTGGGCGGTGGCAACCAGCGCAGTTGGAATCGAGATACGAACGCACCCGGGTCTCCACCGATGCGCCGGTGTCGGTGATCGACACCAGCTTGCGCAGGCCAGCGATGGCCCCCTCATCGATGCGGTTGCTGAACATCTGCAGGTAGTTCCAGGTGCGCAGCTGGTTGTCACTGCGACCGCTCGGGTAGGCGTAGCTGCGGTTGAGCTGGCGCGTCTTCGGTCCCAGCACGAAACCAGCGGTGGTGGTGTGGCATTGCAGGCACTGGTCACGCGACGGGTAGCGCCAGGTCGGCGAACCGGCCACGTCGCTCAGCACCTCGTCCTGTCCGCCCGCGGCCACCAGATCGGCCTCGCTGTTGTCGGCTCTCCACTTGTAGGTCACGCCATAGCCGTTGGTGCCGGCGGCATCGAGCACCAGCACGCGGGTCTCCAACCGCCGCGTGCCGCCACCGGACTTGGCGATCTCGAAATGTTTGACCAGCACGGTGCCACCAGGCCAGGTGAACTCACCAGTGGCGTTGAAGCCGATCTTCGCCGTGCCCGGCAGGGCGACCCACCGGCGTTTGTCCGCGTTGTCCGACCACAACGGATTGATCATGTCATAGGGCACCACACCGGGTTTGACCGTCAGCGAACTGGCGGTGCTGAACACGCCGGTCCCCGACAACGTGCCCGGCATCGTGCCAGTCACCGCCGCCGGCATGGCAATTCCGGTGACCGGGGGACGGTAGTCGATGCCGTACGCAGTCGCACCGTTCACGCTGATCGTCGCCAAAGCCACCGTGCTGTCGCTGAAGTCGCTGCGCGTGGCATAGGCGCGCACCGTGGTGGTTGCCGTGCGTTGGAACGGTCCGCTGTAGGTCGACGACGAACCGTTCGGCGTCGAACCATCGGTGGTGTAGCGGATGGTGGTGCCGCTGGTCGCGGTGGTGATCTGCACCCACACCGGCCCGCTGTAGCTGCCGCCATCCGGTGTGATCACCGGGGTCGCCACCTGCGCCTGGACGTTGAAGGTGCTGCTGGTCGCGCCGCTCAGACCCGACGACGACACGGTGAGCGTGTAGCCGCTGCCGACGTTGTTCAGGCTGAGATTGCTGAAGGTCGCCACGCCGTTCACCGCCGCCACGGTGGTGGTTCCCGCGAGCGTCGCGCCGCCCGGATTGGTCCCGATCGCCACGGTCACCGTCGCCGTCGACGAGGTCACGGTGTTGCCGGAGGAATCCTGGATCGCCACGCGCACCGCCGGGCTGATGGTCGCTCCCGCGTTGATGGTGCTCGGCTGCTGGATGAACGCCACGCGGTTGGCCTGACCACCGCCGGTCCAGCGCATGCGCCAGAGCGAACCATTGGTGGTCGAGGTGTTGTCCGCATCCGAACCACCGCCCATACCAGCGCGCGCGATGTACCACAGCGCACCGTCAGGAGCGATCTCGACATCGATCGGGCGCGCGACGCTGGTGGCGAAATCCGTGCGCGTGCCGCTGCTCGGATCGAGGTATTTGATCCACCCCGTATAGTCGCAGAAGAAGTACTTGCCGGTGTACGACGATGGGAAGGCATCGCCCCCAGGGCTCAGCGGGTTGTAAAAATCACCGCCGCAGATCGCACTCTTGTTGGTGTTGTAGGCGTGCACCGGATTGGCGTAGCCGCTCGGAGCGGTCTGCGAACCGATCGGGCCGTCGATGGTGCTCCAGCCGTAGTTGCGATGGATCGGCGCGACATTGGTATCGTAACGGTGGATCTCCTCATAACTCGCGCCGACATCGTTGACGTAGAGCAAGCCGGTGGTGCGTTGCACAGCGAGGGTGAAGGCATTGCGCAGACCGAGCGCGACGATCGCGCGGTTGTTGCCGGTGTAGTTGGCGTTGTTGTAGTTGGGATTATCCGTCGGGATCGAGCCGTCCTTGTTGATGCGCAGCAGCTTGCCGAGCTGGTTGCCGGTGTTCTGCGCGTTCGCGCCGTTGGCGTTCTCACCGGTGGAGATGTAAAGCTTGCCGTCCTGACCAAAACGCAGGCCACCGCCGTTGTGATTGCCGGCGCCACCCAGGTCGCTCAGGTCGATGATCACGCTCTCACCGCCGCTAGCGACATCGCCGCTGGCGGTATAGCGCCCGACCCGGTGGAAACGCCGCGTGCCCTCCTTGCGCGTGTAGTAGACGTAGACCCAGTTGTTGCTGCTGAACGACGGATCGAAACACACGCTCATCAGTCCGCGTTCGTTGGTGTTGTCGACCACACTGGTGAAATCGGCGAACGGTGTGGCAAGCAGCGCGCCGTTCTTGATCACGCGCACGCGCCCAGGCTTCTCGCAGAGGAATAACCGGCCATCCGGCGCGAAGGTCATGGTCGTGGGGTCGAGCCCGGTAGCGATCTGGGTCTCGGCGAAACCGGCCGGGATGGTGGCGGCATGAGCACTGCCGATCACCAGTACCAGAAAAAATACGGCGAATCCGCCAGACAACACACGGTGACGGCAGCGGGACAGCATGGACGTGGCAGTCATGGTTTCTCCAGTCTTCGGGTGGCAATCACCCAGGGCGTGTTCAACGATCGGCATATCACCTCTGCTGTGCGACTGGTCTTCACCAGTCGGTAATGGGGAAACGGTTGGCGCTGGCGAGGGCGCGTACACGCGCCGCCAACGCGGCATCATCGAGCACACCGGCATGCAGTTCGACGGCGATGATATCGCCTTCGAGCGCCCGTCCGCGAGACGAGCTGCCGAACGTGAGGTGCGGCGCAAGGATGGCGCTGGGCGGTGACCCGGCGACACGCTTCCCCGCGCCCGCGGCAAGGTTCAGCACGGCGCTGCCATCCGCCTGCCAACGACAGGCGACTGACCAGTGTTTGCCGTTCGGCACGTCGATGCGCACACGTTCCGTGCCATCGATGGTCGCAGCGATGGTACCTGGATTGAGGTCATGGCGCACCAGGGTCAGGCGCGCGCGTTTACCCTCACTAAGTGCAACCACCGTCTGATCACGACCGGGATTGATCGGGATCACCAGGGCGATGAGCGTCAGGCCGTGCTGCGCCGGAATGGTCGGCAATGACGTGGCGAGCTGCTGGTCACGACCGTTGAAGCACAGGCCATAACCCTTGTCGAGCTGACGCAGGTTCGGCTGCTGGCTGCCGCCGGGTGGCAGCGCCAGCAACGACCCGTTACCGGCCCAGCCCGTGAGCGGTTGGTTGGGTGCGGTGGTTCCGACCACTGATGATGCGCTGAAGCTGGCGATGAGCGTGGCCGGCGGCGGTGCCAACTCGACCCGTGCGTGGCTGCCGGCGGTGACTAGGCGTTCGCCGTCCTTGCTCACCAGCTTCACCGTGCCGCTGCTGACCGTCAGTTCGCTACCGCTGCTGTCGTGGGCGACGCGGAAAGCAGTGCCGACCACCACGGTCTCGGCCAGCGGCGTCTGCACCACGAGCGGAGCGGCAGGATCCTGCGGCTTGGCCGAGACGCCGACCGCACCGTCATCGAGGCGGACGAACACGCCCGTGCGGCCACCGCTGCGCAGCGTTCCACCCGCGGCTAACGACAGACGCGTGTCGGCATCGAGCCATAGACGCGTGCCATCAGCCAACCGCACTTGTGCCGGGCCACCACGCAGGTCGACCCCAGGAACGAGCACCATACCGGCACGCGCACTGCGACCATCGATGGTCACGGCGGTGGCGTTCTCCAGCGTGGCGAATGCCGGCGTGCCGTCACGACCGCTCACCCCGATCACCACCGCGACCGCCAGCAACGCTGCGATGCCACCTGCCCACGGCAGGAACGACAGCGGCCGTGTCTTGCGGCGGCGGATGGTCGCGGTGGTACGTCGGATGCTCGAGGTCGACGAGCCACGCCGCTCGGTGACGCGCTGCGGTGCACGCAGCACCACGGCGGTGGCGAGCAGACGTTCGCAGCGGATGGTCTGCTCGACCACCACGCGGCAGCCTGGGCAACCTGGCAGATGCGCGATGAAGGCTGCGGCCTGGTCGCGTACCGCCTCGGGATCGAGCATGCCCGCCGCACGTTCGCCCCAGGTGACGCATGGTCCGCTCGCGGCAGATGGTCCACTCGCGGCAGGCGCTGCGCTCATGGCACACGCTCCGCGTCCTGGGTCGCCAGACGTCCACCCAGGCAACGCGCCAGCGCGTTGCGGCCACGCATCAGCGCCATGCGCACGCCTTCGGCGGACATGCGCAAGCGTTCACCGATCTGGGTCGCGTTGAGGCCGTCCTGATAGCGCAGGTCGAGCATCTGCCGCAGACGCTCGCCGAGCCCGTCCATACACGCCTTAAGTGCGGCCTGTTCCTGCGCGTGGTCCTCCGGCTCGACCTGATCCCAGGTCAGGGCGAGGTACTCCTCCACCGCCTGATGTCGCGGGTAACGCCGGCGATGACGGCTGGCGAGATGTCGCGCGATGCCACGCAGGTAGGCGCCGGGGTTGTCGCCCCGCAGCAGCACTCCAGGACTGCGCAGGACCTCCAGGCACACGTCCTGCGCCACGTCGTCGGCGTCCGCCGGCGGCAGCAGGTGACGCAGGAAGGCACGCAGCCGCGGCAGCTCCGCGTCGAGGGCGGCGCGGACCTGGGTGGTGTCATCACGATCGGAGGACGCGGCCGGCATGTGGGGTATGTGCCGGGTTGGGGTACAGGTGTAACGGGGGAAACCCCCTCCTACAGAACCCTGCATGTTGCACGCGGCGCATTCTGCCCGTGCTGGCGTGGCAGGCCCGCCGGGCCGCGGGGGCGAAGCCCCTGACCTAATACACCACTGGATGCCGACGCAACCTGCGCGGATCCCATACGTGCCCGGCCTCACACACCATCCCGCTGACAAGCATCGGGTTGGGTGGACAACGACGATGACAGCAGCGGTGTACCTGCTGCATCCTTCCCACTAGGACTCCCATGCTCCGACCGCTGCTCGCCCTCGTGCTCGTCTCGTCCTTCGTCACCGCTGCCGACGGCTGGCCGAACATCCCGCGCAAGCTGCCGCCCGTGGGCAAGGAGGTGCCGGAGGCGGATGCGAAGCGTTTACGCGCGACGGTTGATGAACTGAACACGGCGTTGGCGAAACAGAGCGGAGCGCTCACCGCCGACGTGGCGGTCTTCACCAAGGCGGTGGACCTCGCGCTGCGGCACCGGGAATTCTATGACCTGGTCAAGGACCTGCCCAAGGCCGACTGGGCGCTGGCGCAAGCGCGTGAGCGGCTCGACAAACTCAAGGCCGCGCCGTGGACCACCCAGCGCGGCGGAGTGGTGCGTGGGTACGTGTCGTCGCTCGACGATTCGGTGCAGCCCTACGGGCTGATCATCCCGGACAAACTCGACTTCGGAAAACCGTGTCCGCTCTACGTCTGGCTGCATGGGCGGGGCGACAACGACACCGATCTGCATTTCATCAAGGGGCGAGCCGGCGGTGGCAGCGAGATCAAGCCGGGTGACGGCATCGTGCTCCACGTCTTCGGTCGGCAGTGCGTCGGCTTCAAAAGCGCAGGCGAAATCGATGTGTTCGAAGCCATCGCCCACGTGCAGGCGAACTACAAGATCGATCCCGATCGCGTGGCGCTGATGGGCTTTTCCATGGGCGGCGCCGGCGCGAAACATTTGGGCGCACACTACGCCGACCACTGGGCGGTGATGCATGCCGGTGCGGGTTTCGCCGAGACACGTCGCTACCTCAATCTCAAGATCGAGGAGACTCCAACCTGGGAGGCGACGCTGTGGGGCCTCTACGATTCACCGGACTACGTGCGCAACCTCTTTAACATCCCGGTGATCGCCTACAGCGGTGAAGAAGATACGCAGATGAAAGCCGGCATCATCCTGGGCGAAGCCTACGAAGCACACGGCAAGAAGCTGGAACACCTAATCGCGCCGAAGACCGGGCACAAATACCACCCGGACTACATGAAACAGGTGATGGCCTTCACCACCGCCGCACTGGCCAAAGGCCGCACCACCGCTCCGGAGCAGGTCTACTTCCAGACCAAGACGCTGCGCTACGCCAAACAGTACTGGGTCGAAGCGCTCGGCCTCGGTGAACACTGGAAGGATGCGCGCGTCGACGCCCAGGCGGACGCCAAGGGTATTACCGCGACCACCAGCAACATCACGCGCTTGCGCCTGACGTGGCCGAAGCTGAAGAGCGGTGCGACGGTGACGCTCGACGGCCAGGCGCTCAAGGTCAACACGGTAAAGGATGGCGCGGTGTTCGAACGCAGCGGCGATACCTGGACACTCGCCAAGGACGAACCGTCCGGTCTGCACAAATCCCCAGGTTTGCAGGGCCCGATCGACGACGCCTTCATGAGTCGCTTCCTGATCGTACTGCCGTCCAAACCCTGCGCCGACACCGCGGTTGACACCTGGGTGAAAAAAGAAAGCGCGCACCAACGCACCCGCTGGTCGGCGCTAATGCGTGGCGAATGGCGAGTGAAGCAGGACAGCGAAGTCACCGCCGAAGACATCGCGTCCTCCAACCTGATCCTGTGGGGCGACGCCACGGCCAACAGCGTGACGGCGAAGGTCATGGGCAAACTGCCGGTGCAGTGGGATGGCACGTCGGTGACGGTCGGCGCCAAGTCATTCACCGGCGCGCAGCACGTCCCCGTGTGTGTCTATCCCAATCCGCTCAATCCCGCGAAGTACGTGGTGCTCAACAGCGGCCTGACCTTCCGCGAGGCCCACGACAAGACCAACTCGCAGCAGAACCCCAAGTTGCCAGATTGGGCCGTCATCGACATCCGCACGCCAGCGAGCGATACCGCGCCTGGGAAGATCGTGGACGCGGGGTTCTTTGATGAGCGGTGGCAGGTGAAGTGAAGTCCAGCCGCCCAGCGGCGACCCGAATTCTTGAGCCGCCCAGCGGCGACCCGAATTCTTGAGCCGCCCAGCAGCGACCCGAAGATAGCCCGGGGTGAGAACTGGTTGGCACCCCGGGCTTTCTTCGGGTCGCGCTGCGGGGTCAAGAACATGGAATGATCTTGGGGACCGTCTGGCTTCGGTCATACGCACTCGACAGTCGCATCCCTGACACCCCTACGCGACTTCCTCAGCGCGATTGCCCCAGCAGATTCCAATAAAGCATCCCTGCCACCTTGAGCGGTGCGAAGCTCCAGAGATGCCAGAACAGGACACCCCAGGTCAAGATCACCACTTCCAACCACGAGAGCGAGTGGGATCGCCGCACCATGAAGAGAGTAAGCAGGAAAAGTAATGAGCAGAACCAAGCACCGACGATGAACAACAGGCTGCCAAGATGGTGCAACGGTTCATCGTGCTTGAACACCATGCCTTCAAATCCGGCAACCACAGATGCCAGAACCAGACTGGTCATGCACAGCAGCGCCAAGCCAGTCAGGACTGGTCTGGAACGCGATGACATCACGACAACCACCATCATGGCGATGAGCATCACGATGCCCGGCACCGTGATGAGTGCATCAAAGATACGACCAAGCGCGTCGGGATCGGCGCCCTCGGAACCGCCGAGCACTGGATGCCAGCCAAACAACCACGGTAACAGATGGTCGCGAATCATGCGGCCAGCATGATCGCAGGCGGCCCTTCACACCACCAACAAAATCGACCCTGTTGTTTCGTCACGCCTTCCTCATTGGTCGGCAGAGTCCGCGCCACAGACTTCTGCCATGACCACCCCCCTACGCGACATCCGCGGTACGCTCATCCTCGCTGATCAGGTGTACCGCACCGATCAGGGGAAATGGATCATCGCGGGGACGTATACGCATTGGCAGACGCCGAACGACGAACTGGTGCTGCACACCATCCAGGCCTACATCCGACTCCAGGTCGAACGACCGGGAACCTACCCGATGAAATTGACGATGATGGATCGCGGCGCAGCCCCGAACGCACGGCCGATGCTGGAGGCGCAGGCGGAGATCGTCATCAATGAAACCCAGGTGCCGGTGTTCGAGATGGCCCTGCACCTGCCGGAGCTGCGCATCCCGGCGCCAATCCCAGCGAAGGATCGCGTGGTCGGCTCGGTGCTCGCGATCCGCACGTTGTTGTGGTTGACCGTCAGCGGCACCGACGTGGCGTCATGCCACCTCGACTTCCATTTCACCAAGCCGGCGGCACCCGCAAGTCCTCCAGGACCTCAGCCGTCCTGATCGACCAACGATCGCAGCAACACGAAACGCCGGCCAAAGGCCGGCGTTTCGTGTTTTATTCCCGACTCAAACCAACCCAGCCACCTCGCCGCAGGCGAGCATCCGCGCAGCGGATGGCGTGCGCAGCACGCAGTGGCGCGTTCGCGTTAGGGGGGCAGCGCCGCAGGCGCGTTGTCGGGGGGTCGCCAGACCCCCTGACGGCGAACTCAGGCCTACCCGGCGAAGCCGGGTAACCCCGCGCAGCGGGGTGTTTTCGCCGTAGGCGAAAACAGGCCTGAACTCAATGCGCTTTAGTATCGATGAAGCCTTCGAGCTTCCGGCTACGCAGCGGATGCTGGAGCTTCTTGATCGACTTGGCTTCGATCTGGCGGATACGCTCACGCGTCACGTTGAAGCGGCGACCGACCTCTTCGAGGGTGTAGGTGTAGCCATCGCCGATGCCGTAGCGCAGGCAGATGATTTCACGTTCACGATCGGTGAGGGTGTCGAGCACCTCGGTGATCTTTTCCTTCAGCAGCTCGTTGGAGCTGATGTTGGCCGGGTTCTCCGCGCTCTTGTCCTCAAGGAAGTCGCCGAAGTAGCAGTCGTCGCTGTCGCCGATCGGACGGTCGAGGCTGATCGGGTGCTTCGATACGCGGATGACGCGCTTGCACTCGCCGACGCTGATGCCGGCGCGTTCCGCGACTTCTTCAATCGTCGCTTCGCGGCCGGTGTCCTGCAGGATGTCCTTCTGGATCTTCCGCAGTTTGCCCATGGTTTCGATCATGTGCACCGGGATGCGGATGGTGCGTGCCTGATCCGCGATCGCGCGGGTGATGCCCTGACGGATCCACCACGTGGCGTAGGTCGAGAACTTGTAGCCGCGCTTGTACTCGTACTTCTCCACCGCCTTCATCAGGCCGGCGTTGCCTTCCTGAATCAGGTCGAGGAACGACAGGCCGCGGTTGCGGTACTTCTTGGCGATCGACACCACCAAGCGCAGGTTGCCGCACGACAGCTTCTGCTTCGCTTCTTCGTAGAGACGGAAGCGCTTGGACACCGCGACGCAGCGTTCGAGGAAGCGATCAATCGGTTCGCCGATCTGCAGCGCGAGGTTGATGAGCTCCTGCTCCTTCTCTTTGACCATGCCCTTCTTGCGCTTGTTCTGCTCGATTTCACGGCGCAGGCGCAGGACCTTGCGGCGCATGTCGAGCATCTCGTCCTTGACCTGGATGACGGTCTTGGCGTCGAGCTCCATCTCTTCGAGCAGGCGGTAGGCACGAGTCAGGCGATTGCGCAGGAGCTGCTCCTGGCGCACGGTCACTTCGCCATTGCAGACCTGGTCCGACAACGGCGCGCTGTGGCCGACCACGCGATTGAGCGTACCCAGGTGGTTGGCAGCGCGATCGAGGTAATCATCACGGGAAGGCGACGAGCCGTGGCTCTTCGCATTCTTCTCCTGCTGTTCCTTGATCTCCTTCTGCTCTTCGACCCAGCCGATGCCGCGACGGATCGCTTCCGGCATGGTCATGACCTTGCGCCGGAAACCGTCGCGGTAGATCTCGATGCGGCGGGCGAGTTCGATTTCCTGGTCGCGGGTCAGCAGCGGGATTTCGCCCATCTGCGACAGGTACATGCGCACCGGGTCGTCGATCTTCTCGCCGATGTCGGCTTCGTCGCCGTCAGGTGTGGCTTCAGCAGCTTCGTAGCGACCGGTGGAGGGCGGGCGGCCTTCTTCACCTTCGCGCGTGCCGCCGGTGTCTTCGCTGAACTCGCTGACTTCGTCGCTGGTGCCGCCCATCTCCTCGACCAGTTCGACGCCTTTGCCGTCGAGCTGCTCCAAGACCTGGTCGAGCTGCTCCGGATCGTTCATCGCGTCCGGCAGCAGGGCGTTGAGCTGGTCGTACGTGACCATGCCCTTGCCCTTGCTGTTCTTCACCAGCGTGGCGACGACGTCTTTGATCGACATCGGTTCCGCGGTGGCGGTCGCGGCGGGCGCACCGTCAGCAGCAGGGGCAGCGGGGGGAGCGCTCTTGACCGGGGACGTCGACTTGGCCATGGGATCTCTCAGGGTCACCGTCCGGCCAAGGGCCGGGCGGGGGTTTCAACGGGGGAGGCGGAGTCTAGTAGCAGAACCGGGCTGACAATGACCGGCCTGCCCCAGGTCTCTGCTGCCGGTCTACGCAACCAGGGCAGGAGTTTGGGGCTGGACGGACCGGCCAACGCGGGGGAACGGAGTGGATATGGGCCGGTGACAGGCCTTCGAATCGGCTGATGGCACACGGCACGATAAACACCCCCTCTATATTAACACGTCAATTATGGTCCTGACGGAGTACCCAGGGCGCCCCAGCCTCCACAGACCAGTCGACCACCACCTGGCGGCCATCCAGACGCAGGCGTCCATCCTCAGGTTGATCAGGGAGATCCAGCCCCATGGCTTTCGCCTCCTCCAGGCTGGTCGGCCAGCGGCCCTCTTTCTGGGCGAGTCCCAAGAGGGCGACGCTCACCTGACCAAGCCTTTTCTCATAGGACGCGCGGAAGTGGCCGACGCTGACCACGTGGTGGTCGACGAGCTTCCATGGCAAACCATACGGATCGCTGCGCAGCGTCAGCCGGCCATCAACCACCATCAGCGGTCCATGCATGGGCAGGCCGGTGGGATACCGGCGACGGACCAGCCGCGGGTCGATGAACTCGTCAATCCGCGTGGGGTGTGGACCGTTGTCCACCACTGGGCGCAACGGATCGATGAGGGTTAGGTTGTCGACCAGTTCGGTGCGTGTTGTCGGAACGCCGCCCTGGGCGATGCGCCAGCTCGTGGCCAGGGCGTTCAATTCGCGTGCCCCGAAACGTGCGAGCAATTCGCGGATGGTGGTATCGACATAGTCACCATTCGGCGTGCCGGCCGTGGTGGCTTGCAGTTGATCGAGCCAATACGGCAACTGTTCCAGGCCGGTGAAGACACGCGACCCGAAGCCACGCTTCCAGTCCCACACCATGCGCTTGGCTTCCGGCAGCTCTTCTGCCGCTTCCCACTGGGCGAGGAAGGCATCGAACAGCAGTGGTTGCTTGGTGTCCCAGTGGAAGAAGGTCTTCAAGGTGGTCGCGGTGTTGCGCCACAGCTCGCGTGACTGCGGCAGTTCCTGATTCCCGCGCATGAGAAAGCCCAGCGCGACCCAATGCTGGTCGAGCACGCCCGAGGTGTTCAACGATGCATGCTCGTAGAATGGCTGGAACTTCGGATCGAGTGCGATGAGCGTCTCGTACAAACGACGGAACCCCGTGCCTCCACCGGCGACGGTGTCGTCCTTGCGATCAAGCTGATACTGAAAGTAGGCGAAGGAGTCGACCCAACGCAACTTAGCGAGCGTATTGGTGTGGCCGAGTGCGAGCACGCGAGCGGTCTCGGGTGCCGGCAAAAAATCGAGATCCTTGGCGCGGATTTCTGGTTTGGCCGTGAGGAACCGGCTGCTGTTCCAGCCGATCAACACCACCGCGCCGGCAATCATCACCACTCTCAGACCGTAGCTGCGCCAGGTACTCACAATCGCCTCACAACTGCTTCCGTCGGATCACCGCGATGGTGATGAACACCAGCAGGGCACACCACAGACCCCCATACACCAAGCGCATCAGCAGATCATCGAGCGCGATCGGCGTGCGGTAGACCGCTTCGTTGCGGTAGGCGAACTGCCCGAGGTCCGGCACTAGGCTGGCGAGGGCGATGGCGATGGTCTGCTGCGTACCTTTGAGGTGGTGCACCAGCCCAGGCAGGGAATGCACGGCATGTCCAAGCGCATACGTCGCCAAACCGAGGACTGCGGCCAGCAGTGGTGACGACAGCGCGGTCCAGCACAGGCTGACCGCCGCCATCACCAACACTTCGACGATGGTCAGCAGGCCAGCGATCAGCAGCCAATAGTGCACCGGCGCGCCCGTGGCAGCGAGGTAGATCAAGCCGATGATCAGCATCGCCACCTGACCTGCCGCCAGAGCGAGGCACAGGCCGAGGTACTTGCCAAGCACGAACTGCCAGCGCGGCAGCGGTCGTGACAACACGGTGTAGAGCGTCTTTTGCTGAATCTCGACATGCACCAGCGCGGTACCGGTCGCCACCGCGACCAACACACCCATGATCGATTGCAGGCTAAACACCACGTCGGTGGTGATGACGTTGCCGTCGGTGGCGCTGATCCACCCGACGATGCGCGACATCAACACACCGAGCAGGTACACCGCCAACAGCAGCAGGAAGGTGCGCGAACGCACCGCTTCGCGGCAGGTGGCCCAGGCGATGACACCGATCATGAGATTGCCCCGGTCCTGAAGTCCGGAAGTCCGAAAGAGCGGAAGTCTTCCCGTCCTGACGTTTGATGGTGTTCCACACGTGCCCAGGTGCGGCAATCAGCGAAGATGTTCATTGGAAACTGGCGAACCACGAGACTTCCGGACTTCCGGACTTCCGGACTTCCGGACCGTTTGAAATGCCTCATGCCGCCCCCGTGCCGTCGAGGCGTTTGCCCGCTGCATGGAACGCCTTCACGCGCGCAACGAAATAGTCCTCCAGGCCGATGCGGTTGCGTTCCAAACGCAGGATCTGCGCGCCGACGGGTAACGTGGCGAGATTCTTCTCGCGCTCGGCCTCAGGGAACTGCCAACGCCACGTGCCATCATGATTGCCCATCGCGGCGCTGGGCATCGGACCGCTGCCGGTCAGCACCAACGGCGCCTGCTTTACCAGATCCTCAAGCCGGCCTTGTTCGAGCACGACGCCGTGATCGATCACGCCGTAGTGGTCGCAGAGGTCCTCGACGTCGGAAAGGATGTGCGTGCTGAAACACAGCGTCGCGCCACGTTTACGCTCCAGCGCCATCACCTCGCGGAAACGTGCACGCCAGAGTGGATCGAGCCCAGAGAACGGCTCATCAAGCACCAGCAGGTCCGGCTGGTGGATGATCGCCTGCGCCAGACCGAACCGCTGACGCATACCTTTGGAGAAACTACCGAGCATGCGTTTCTTGAGGTCCGCCAGATCAAGCAGTTGGCAGACCCGATCGATCGCTGCCGGAATGGCATCAGGAGCCAGACCGGACAACCGCGCCATGTAGGCAAGGTACTCGCCCACCGCCAGGTTGTCGTAGAAGTACGGATGCTCCGGCAGATAGCCGATGCGCGCACGCAGACGATGGTCGCCGAGTGGTTGACCGAACATGCGGATATCACCCTGATGGCCATGCAGCAGGCCCATCACCAGCTTGATGCTGGTCGACTTACCGGCGCCATTGGCACCGAGGAAACCGAAGGCCGAACCCCGCGGCACGGTCAGGTCGACTTTTTTCAGCGCCTGCACCCGTTGCAGCCAGTCGCCGCGGTAGGTGAAGGAGACGTTGGTGAAGGTGAGGATCGCGTCGGCGCTCATGGCGTTTCGATCAGTCCTGGTCTGGACGAGGTACGAGACCGAACCTTGCCGGCCAGCCGCATGCTGTCCAGCGCACGGCGGATCGGCAGGTCACGGGCCGTCGGTACGCCCGGGTTCCACCCGCTGCGACGCCTGGCGACGCATACGCCGCCAGCGGATGCCGCCACCGATCATCATCGGCAGGATCGAGATGATGATCACCCCCAGGACGATGGTCTCGAGGTTGCGCTGGACGAACGGGATCTGCCCGAGCCAGTAACCGACCGCCATCAGTACCGGCACCCACAACAAGGCGCCGACGATGTTCCACAGGGTGTAGATCGCGAAGCGCATACGGGACACCCCGGCGACGAACGGCACGAACGTGCGGGCGATGGGCACATACCGCGTCAGCACCAACGACACCGCGCCCCATTTCTCGTAGAAAGCATGGGCTTCTTCCAGGTAGCGGCGCTTGATGAACCGACCATCGGGACGATCCCACACTGTTTCGCCAGCCCAGCGTCCTAACCAGTAGTTCACTGTATTGCCCAGGATGGCGGCGATGACCAGCGCGATGGTGGTGAGGGTGAAGTCGAGCGGCGGCGGTGTGCTGGGGTCGAGCAGGTTCACCGAACAAAGCGCACCAGCGAGGAACAACAGGCTGTCACCTGGTAGGAAGAAGCCGATCAGCAGGCCGGTCTCGGAGAATACGATGACCATCAGCAGAATGACGCCACCCGAGACGATGAGGTGCTTGAGGCCCTCAGGATCGTGCAGTTGGCTCAGCCATACCATCAGACTTTCGATCATGCGACGGATGATTTACGCTGCGTGCGGGATGGCACCAGGGGGAAAGAGCCATGAGCTAACGGCCGATGCGTTCGGCCAGGTGCTCCTTGATGTACTGATAGCTCGCACGGATCGAGTCGAATGGATCGCCTGGGCAGATGTCCTGCTCGACGATGAACCATTCGCAGCCGGATTTCTCCGCCGCCGGGATGATCGCCTGCCAGTTCAGATTACCGGCGCCGACCTCCATCATCACCCCGGTCCGGTTGTCCTTGCTGACGCCGAAGTCCTTCATGTGGATCATCGGCAACCGGCGCTTGAGCTTGCGGCACCATTCCGCCGGATCGCCGCCGCCGGCCTGGATCCAGTAGGTGTCGATGGTGGCTTGCAGGTTCTGCTTGTTGGTGTGCTCGAAGAACAGGTCGAGCATGGTTTTGCCATCAAACTTCCGCAGTTCGATCGCGTGGTTGTGGTAGGTCAGCACGTTGCCGGCCTTGCGCAGCGCCTTGCCCGCCTTGTCGAGGTCACTGGCGAGCGCCAACACCTCTTCGACGGTGGTGAGCGGCACATGCGGATGCGGGTAGGCGGTGTAGATCGCGCCCAGGCGACCGAGGCGGTCGATGATCTTCTGGGTCTCCTCGACGATGACCTTGCCGCTCTCGTGCGTGGCGCAGATACGCAGGCCTTCGCCACGGCAGATGCTCACCAGCTCACGATCCTCGATCGGTCCGACGCCGCTGATCTGGACCGCTTCGTAGCCAGCGGCGCGGATCTTGCGCGCGGTGACCGCGAAGTCGGACGGGGTCTTGGTGAAGTCACGCAGGGTGTAGAGCTGGAGCGCGACCTGGTGCAGTTTCATGGGCGTTGGGATTCCGTCGGAGTGTGGGCGGCCAGCACGGGCGGGTGCGCAAGTCCTAGCGCCCGCCGTCCGCGCTCAACCTGCGCGAGGAAGACAGTAACCCCGAGCCACCACACACCTAGCGATGCGACTTGGCGAAGTCGTCGGCGCTCGCCGTGCGCGTGACCACCTTCTTCTCGAAGCGCGATTCGGCGATGAGCTTCTGGAGTGCCTGCTCATAGGCGATGCCGTCGAGCGGCAGTTTCACGGTGGCATCGGTCAGGGTCGAGTAGATGCAGGCGTTGGCCAGTTCCACTGAATGGACACCCTCGATCGCGGGAGCGAGCAGCGGTTTGCCATCGAGCACCGCGTCAACGAAGTTCTGCATGATGGCGATGTGCTGGCCGCCGCTGCCCTCGACCGGGATCTCGACGTTCCACACGTCGGGGCGACCAAAGCTCTGATCGGTGGTCTTGCTGAACTCGGTCATCGGCTGGAGGTTGCGCGTCCAGGTGATCTTGCCGTTCTCGACCACGATGCGGCCACGTTCGGCGGCGATCTCCAGGCGGTTGGTGCCTGGGGCCTCGCCGGTGGTGGTGACGAATACGCCGGTCGCACCGTTGGGGAATTCCAGGTAGGCGGTGACCGCATCCTCGGTCTCGATGTTGTGCCACTTGCCGAACTGGCAGAACGCGCGCACGGCGCTCGGCATGCCGCACATCCACACCAGCAGGTCGAGGTTGTGCGGGCACTGGTTGACCAGCACGCCACCACCCTCGCCCTTCCAGGTCGCGCGCCAGCCGCCCGAGGCGTAGTAGGCCTCGGTGCGGAACCAGTCGGTGACGATCCAGTTGACGCGGCGGATCTCACCGAGTTCGCCGTTCACGATCAACTCACGCACCTTGGCGTAGTGCGGATCAGTGCGCTGGTTGAACATCGCGCCGAAGACCTGCTCTTTCTTCGGGCGGGCGTGGTAGGCGGCGATCAGACGATCGCAGTCGGCTTTGTGGACCGACAGCGGCTTTTCGACCAGCACATGCAGACCAGCGGCGAGGGCAGCGGAGCCAAGCGTGGTGTGGTCGAAGTGCGGCGTGGCGATCACCACCGCGTCAACCTCGCCGGAGGCGATGAGTTCTTTGCCGGTCTTAAAGGCCTTGGCCTTGGGGAATCGTCCGGTGCGCGCCGCGTCGCCATCCGCGACCGCAGTGACGGTGGCGCGAGTGACTTTGCCATCATTGATCGCGGTGACGTGACCCGAGCCCATGTTGCCGATACCGACGACGCCGATGCGCAGGTTCTTGTCGGGAGTGGTCATGGTCGGATTCCTTGAGGAAAAACTGGGGCAAACGGACTGGTCAGCCTAGTGTCTAGGGGCCTGCGATGCTAGCCGGGGACGATCCGATAGGTTCGCATTCCGATCGCCAAGGGCCTACTCGACAGCAGAACTGACATGGAGGACCGGAGAACCGGAGTGGAGAGAGAAGACTGATCTTTTCTTCTCCGGTTCTCCGGTCCTCCATGTCAGTCCTGCTCGATACTTTTCACGCCCAGGACTGGCCGCCGGAGCGGCGGTAGTCGGACGGGGCGACGCCGACCGCGCGTTTGAAGATGCGCGTGAAGTGGCTGAACGAGCTGAGGCCGACCTCGCCGGCGATCTGCGTGACCGACAACGTGCTTTCCAGCAGCAGTGACTTCGCCTGCACAATGCGCATGTCGGTGAGGCGTTGCAGCACGGTCTTGTTGGTCGCCGCACGAAACAACCGCGCGAGGTGTGGTTCGCTGACACCAACCGCGGAGGCGATCTCCTGACGCAGCAACTGGCGGTGGAGGTTCTTCTGCATGAAGACCTCCGCCTGATCGACCAGTTCCTGGTGGCGGATGGCGTTGAGCGACGACAACGACGACGCTGGTTGCGGAATGCCGGTAGCGATCGCACGCAGATGACCGATCAACAGGCGCACCGTCAGCGCACTGGTGAGGAACGGCGAATCATCACCACGCGGTTGGCGCAATTCACCGACCAGCGCCTGGATGTCGTCACGCATCTCGCTCGGCAGCTTCAGCACGCGGCCTTCCATGGGCGTCATGTCGAGGCGCGAGGACTCGAAGATGCACACGAGGTACCCAGGGGCCTTCTGACGGCACCAGGTCTCACGACTGGCCTTGGGTGGGATGACGATCGACTCTTCGGGATGCAGTTCGAAGAAGCTGCCGTTGATCGACACCGTCATACCGCCGTGCATGCAGTAGATCCATTGATGGACCCGATGCTCGTGCGCGCCGGTGTGGTAGGCGAGGCTAGCCTCGCGGTAGAACAGGCTGTCGATGCGGATGGGGAAGGCGTTGGCAGTCATGGATGCGCTACGATTGTCCGGGTGCCGATGATGAGTTCCAGCACCAGTGTACCGCTGTTCATGACGACTGTCTCATGACAACTGGTTCATGACAACTGGTGGCGTAGACGGGCCAGGATCTCGCGTTGGGCGGCTGCCAGGTTGCCGACGAAGGTGCAACCGGCCGCTTGCCGGTGGCCACCACCACCCAGGGCCTGGGCCACCGAACCGACTTCGAACGGCGGGTTGGAGCGCATCGAACAACGCACGGTCTTACGGTCCTTGGCCTCGCGCAGGAGGTACGCCACCTGGTTGCCGGCCAGGCTGCGGGCGATCTCGACTAGGTCGCCCCAATCCTCGGGTTCGCCCACCGCCGCGATCGTATCGGCACTCAGGACGATGCCGGCCAGGCGCGGTTCCTGTTCGTCAACCCGGAGGTTCTCGATGCCCATCTTCTGGATCAGCAGGTCGTGCGGCTTCTTGGTGTAGGTCAGTGCGCGATTGATCGCGGCGGCGTCGATGCCGGTCTCCAAGAGCTTGGCCGTCCAGCGGAAGGTATGCGCCGTGGTGTTGCTGTGCATGAAACGACCGGTGTCGAACACGATGGTGGTGTAGAGGCATTCGCCGAGGGTCTTGTCGAGTTTAACCTTCATGCGGCGCAGCAGCTTCTCCACCACCACCCCGGTGCTCTCGGCATCGACATCGACGACGTTGAGGTCGCCGAAACGCGTGTTGGTGACGTGATGGTCGAGGTTGATCAGTGTGGAACGTTTGACCTTGGCCACCGCCCCCAGGCGTTCCACATCACCGGCATCGCAACTGATGATGAGATCCGCGCGTCTGGTCTTCGCCGCGGCGGCCTCGTCCTCGACCGCGGTGATCTTGGCGAAACCGGGCAGGAAGGCGTACATCGACACCACCCGGCTCGGACAGCAGAAACGCACCTGCTTGCCCATGCCTTTGAGTGCATGCACCAACGCCAGCCCGGCACCGACACCATCACCATCAGGATTGATGTGCGTCGTCACGATGATCGATGAAGCGTTGGCGATGGCCTTAGCAGCGGCGGCGTAGGACACGGAGACTCCCAGGGCGGAACGGTCGGCACCCGACAGCGGGCGCGGCGGGGACTATCGACGCCACACGGTCGTGTCCAGCCGCTCCAGGGGATGTCAATGCTGTCGCACCCAGCAGAAAGATGCAGCATGCCCCTCCCGCGAAGCCTGTCATCCTGAGCACCAGCCCACTGGCGCTATTTCCACGTCAACAGGTCTGACCAGTTTGCCCCCCCGTTCCCCGACCTAGGCTCCCGCCCATGCCCATCGATACCCGCGTCTTCACCGCCGGCACCCAGTCCTTGCAACAGCACCAGTTGACCAAGCGAACGCGCAAGCGCACCAAGATCGTCGCCACCCTCGGTCCGGCATCGAGCAGCGAAGAGGTCATGCGCGCGTTGTTCCAGGCGGGCATCAACCTTGCACGCCTGAATATGAGCCACGGCGACCACAGCGACCACCTCGCGCGCCTGACGCTCATCCGCCGCATCAGCAAGGAACTGGAGCGTCCGGTCGCGATACTGGCCGACCTCCAGGGCCCGAAGATCCGCACTGGCCGCCTGAAGGACAACCAGCCGGTCGAATGGAAAGTCGGCGATCAGGTGGTGATCACCGTCGCCGATTGTCCGGAGGGCACCGCTAAACGCGTCGGCACCACCTACAACGGACTCGCCCGCGATGTGGTCAAGGGCAACGTCATGCTGATCGACGATGGGCGCATGCGCGTCGAGGTCGACAAGGTCGATGGCGATGACATTCACGGCACCGTGCTGGTGGGTGGCTGGCTCAAGAGCAACAAGGGCATCAACCTTCCTGGCGTGAAGGTCTCGACCCCGTCGATCAGCGAGAAGGACAAGGCGGATCTCGCCTGGGCCATCGCCAACGATGTCGACTACATCGCGCTGAGCTTCGTGCGCACCGCACGCGACGTGCGCAACCTCAAGAACCGCATCGCCGAATCGGGCCGCGACATTCCGGTGATCTCCAAGATCGAGAAACCCGAGGCGGTGGACAACATCGACGAGATCCTCCAGGAGACTGACGGCATCATGGTAGCGCGCGGTGATCTCGGCATCGAGATCAGCACCCAGCGTCTACCGGTGGTGCAGAAGGATCTGATCACCAAAGCCAACCGCATGGGCAAGCTGGTGATCACCGCCACGCAGATGCTCGAATCGATGATCGAGAGCCCGATCCCGACACGCGCTGAATCCAGCGATGTGGCCAACGCGATCTTCGACGGCAGCGATGCGGTGATGCTCTCGGGCGAAACCGCCTCGGGCAAATACCCGGTCGAAGCCGTGGCGGAGATGACCCGCATCGCCGCCGAGGCCGAGAAGAGTCCGTACATGCCGACGATGGAGCTCGACCGCCGCAGCTCGGCGGTGAATCCGTTCTCCTTCGCGTTCACCGGTGCGGCCGACTACCTCTCGCGTGAGATCAACGCCAATGGCGTGATGATCCTCAGCAACGGCGTCGAGAAGGCCCTACTGCTGTCGAAACGCCGCGGCAACATCCCGATGGTCGCGCTGTGCTATGATGAACGCACGTGGCGGCAGATGAGCCTGTTCTGGGGCGTGATTCCCGTGCTTATCCCGTACCTGGACAACCTCCACGACCTGCTGGAGAAGGCGACCGAAGAGTGCCTGCGCTTCGATATCTTCAAGGAAGGCGACACCGTGGTGGTCATCAGCGGTCTGTCGTCGACCGGTGCCAACACCATCAAGGTGCATCAGATCTGACCGACGCGCACCCAGGCTCAGCAAAAGCAAAAGCAAAAGCAAAAACCCCTGGCTGATGCCAGGGGTTTTTGCGTCGGGCAAGCAGCCCTAGAGCCGATCAGTTCTCGGGCGCTTTTTCCGGCTTGGCCGCGTCGCCAGCGGCAGCGGGTTTCTCCGCCGACTTGGCCGCCGCACGTTTCACCGCACTGGCACCGGTCAGCGGATCACCCGGCTTGTCGCCGAAAACGCGGAAGGCGATGATGTGGCCGGTGTCGTCCGCGGTGTAGAGCGAACGGTTCTGGTCACGACGGTCGTGGTACTGGGCGACGAACACCGCATCGCGGGGATCTTTGCGCCCACGCTCATCGACGTACGCCTGATGCAGTTCGTTGGTGTCCCAGCTCCACATGACCTTGCCGGTGGCACGGTGGAGGGCGTGGATCACCGTGCTGTCACCCTTGGTGACGAACAGGTGCTCCGGCGTCGAACCGACCAAGCGGTCGAACTGCGGTGCGAACCACTCGACACCGAGACGCTCCACTTCGAGCGGATGTCTGGTCGGCTCGGTGAACGGCACGGTGTCCGACTGGGTCTTGATCGCGTAGAGGCCCGCGGCCTTCTCGTTGCTGGCCTCGACCCACACGTAGATGCGGCCCGGTTCGCCATCAAAGGCGAATGGCGCGCGTTTGATCGCGCCATTCATGTACAACGCACCGATACGCTCGCCCGACAGGCGGTTGAGGGCATACAGCGTGTTGTTGTCGTTGCCGACGTAGAGCGTGCGCCCGCGCGTCAGCACCGAGCCGTAGACCGCGGCGCCGGTGTCGAACGACCACACCAGATCGCGATCGAGCTTGAAGCAGTGCACCTTGCCGGAGTGGTCGCCGACATAGACCAGACCTTCGTGGTTGACCGGCTCCGCGCTGAGCGGCTGGAGCAGATTCCACTGCCACAACACGTAGGGGAAGCCCTTATCCGGGTGGTTGGTGACCACACGCAGACGGCCTTCCCAATCACCGATGAACACCCGTTGGGTCGCATCGGCACCCACCGCCATCGGGCTGGTCGAGGGCGAGAACGGCAACTGCCAACGCCAGACCACCTGACCGTAGACCGCGTCGAAGCTGAACAGCGTGTCGTCGGCGATGACCCAGATGCGATCGTCGGTGACCGACTCGCCCTGACGGTTAATCGCCGTCGAGCGGCTGGCGCCCGGCAGCAGACGGGCGGGCTTGTCGAAGGCCGGCGTGACCCACCGGGTGTTGCCGCTGTAGGCATCGACCGCGTAGATCTCGTAGGTATCGACGATCTGGAAGAAGATGATGTCCGGCAGTTCGGGGCTGATCCAGGCATTGCGGATGCGCTTGGGCAGTTGCAGGTCCCACGAATGCTCAAAGGAGGTGTCCTTGAGTTTGCGCACCGCGCCAGGGGCATTGGCCTTGACGCTCGCAGCCGCCGATGCGGTCGAACCCTTGGCCGACTTGTCCGCCGGCCTAGGCGCCGGGGCGTCGTCGCGATCACTGCCGCCACAACCGCTGAGCACGGCCAGGGTGGCGACAAGGAAAACCGAGGCGGTGGCTGCTCCGAAACGACCGGAGAGGCGGGAGTGGGTCGAGGTCGACATCAGTGGAGATCCTTTTTCACGTCCTGTTTGCGTCCTGGTCTGCATCTTTGGCCACGGCGGTGAATCGCTCGCCGCGCGCCTGTTCGTATTCCTTGAGCCGCGCCAGCCAGCCGGGCGCATCGTCGAGATCAATCTTCAAGCGGTAGAGGTAGGGCTGACCACCGGCACGGCGTTTCAGATCCTCGGCACAGTCGTCCCAATTGCCGCCGTAGAGCGTGTAGGCGATCACCACCAACCGCTGCACCGCCGCGTCGAGGCCAGCGAACACCGCTGCCGGCGACTGGCTGACATCGAGCGGGCTGCTCACGGGAGGATGTTCCTTGGTCGCCACGGGCATCAGTCAGCGGCGGATTACTCCGTGCGCTCCTTGAGAGTGGCCTTGAGGTCCGGCAGCTTGTCGCCGGCATCCGACTTGGCCGCACGCACGGCGTCGTAGTACTCCCACAGCTCTTCTTCGACCTTCGGCTGGCGCACGTCCTTGGTGTCAGTGATGTTGTTGAGGAAGTACTTGGCGTAAGCGATCGACTTGCGCTGGTGCAAACGCTGGAAGGTGTTGACCCATTCCCAGCCGCCCTTGACCAGTTCGTACTCGTCGAGGTGGCGGAAGTATTCGTCGCCCGGACGCACGTAGCGCAGCGTATAGACGCGGCGCATGAAACGTGATCCGACGTAATTGCCGACCTCGTCCGGCTTGGATTCCGGCGCACGGATGCGGAACTTGTTCGACAGGCCGCGCACTTCGACGGTGATCTTGTCGCCGTAGACGCTCAAGCGGTTGAACAGCACCACGCCGAAGGCTTCGCCTTCGGCGACGCCTTCTTCATCGCGCTTGGTCGCGTCGTAGGGCGGCAGTTCCTTGATGCGCAGTTCGTCGACGGTCAGCAAACGACGCTGGGCGACCTCTTCGACCTCTTCGCGCACGCGCTTGAGCACCGCATCGCGCGATAGCTCGCCGTAGTCGGGGAAGTTGAAATCGTTCTGCACGCCGCTGCCGACCGGTTCGTCGAGCAGTTGGATGCGCGTGCCGTGTTCGTTGTAGGCGATCACGGTGATGTTGACCTTGCGCGTGCGCGGCTTGAGGTCTTCACGATCGACGATCACACCGTCGGCACCAACAACACCATCGACCGCGAGCTTCGCGCCATCGACCTTGGCGTATTCGTACTGCTCGGTGATGGCCTTGAGGATCTCGTTGTAACGGCTGGGCTTGGCGATCGTCGGCTTGGTCGCGTCCTTGATCTCGTTGCGCAGTCGGAAGGTCAGGTAGGTGTAGACTTGCAGTTTGCCGGTCTTGTCCTTGAGCGAGACCTCATCCATCATCAGCGGCTCGAAATTGAGCTCGTAGAGATCGGTGTCGCGCGACTGGACGAGCTTTTCAAGCTCGGCCTTCTGGTCGAGATACTCCTGGTTCGGAGTGCCGAACTCGGCCACCTCCGCACCCTGGAGCTGCGGCGCAACTCCAGTCAGGGCAAAGCTCCCCGCGGTCGCAATGAACGCGACGACGGCTTGGGTGATTGAGCTGATGCGCAGACGGCGCATAGCGGCTCCTCTCGAAATGGTCGCAGCCTTGGACCCGACAACGGGCCTGCGGGCTGCCACTGGGAGTGGCGACACTAGATGGGTGGGGGGTGCCGACAAGGCGGGCGAACAAAGGCTGTCCGCGCGGTGCATCAGACGGTGACTGGGGTTAGATGTGGTGTCCACATCCACACCCAGGCCACTGCGGCGGTGACGCTTGGGCTGGCCTGCTGGGGCCTAGCGGCGCCGCGCTCAGGGAGCCAGGGCCGCGCTCAGGGAGCCGGGGCCGGGGTGGCCGGCAGCGCGCGGTCGTCTTTCTGCTTCTCAATCGAGAGGGACGGGGTGGCCACATCACCAGTCTTGGCATCGACCAGGGTCAGGTCGATCTGGTAGCGTTTGACCGGGATCTCGCCGTCGGTGCCGTCGTTCGAGCCGACCGCACCCTTGAGCAGGAAGTCGGCCCCCTCGGTGGTGTCGAGCACCTGGACCACACCACCGGCGGCCAGGGCGCGGGCGAGCTCACCGCGGTGCAGCGCCAGGTCGACATCACCCTTGGAACGATCGCTGAACGCACCGAGGGCGACCTTGGGCACGCGACCGGTGCGTTCCTTGAACTCGCCGACCCACGGGCGCTTGACCATCTCGCCCAGCAGTTCATCGGCGACCTTAGCGCTGTCGGCCTGAACCCAGGCGCTGGGCGGCGGGGGTGGCGGAGCCTGGACGGTCTCCTCCGCGCGGCGGCCACATCCGGCGAGGATGGCCACAGACAACAGGACGGTGCAGAACACGGATGAACGCATGGATCCCCCAGGGAAGTCGTCGCGGCGCATCCTGTGATGCCAGTGCCTGGGCGCAACTCGCCAGCCGCCGTCTCACCGTGGCGCACGCGTCAGCCACGGCGCACGGCAGCGCGCGACGCCCGCAGTCGCACACCGTCGCCGCCATCCGGATAATAAGCGGGCAGGTGCTCAAACACGGTGAATCCCAGCCGTTCATAGAGCACGCGGGCGGCGGCGTTGTCATGGCGGACCTCCAGCGACAACACGGTGAAGGCCGGCGGCAGACGCTTGGCGAGGTGGCGTACCAGCAAACCGCCGATGCCACGACCGCGTTCCTGCGGGTCGACCGCCAGGGAATAGAGCCGCGCGGTATGTCCGTCGCGCCGCAGCAGTGCGTTGAGCGCACCGACCACATGCCCACCACTGAGCGCCACCAGCGTCAACGAACTGCCACGCATCCGCGCCGGCCCCAACAGGTGACGCCAGGTGGCGCGGGCGAAACGGTCGGAAGGGATGAAACTGCGGGCTTCCAGCTCGATGATCGGCTGGAGTTGTGCCGGTCCGGCGACCATCATCCGCAACGATTTGGCGGCGGGCGCTGCGGAAGACGCCGTGCCGGGCGTCACGCGTGGGGTCACGCGCTCGCGCCGCTCTTCAACTCGTACCAGCCTTCCCACGGTTCCCCGGCGAGATGGCGAACGACGTTGCGGTAAACCTCGGGATTCTTGATGTCCTCGACCCCCGCATCGATGTTCGGGTTGTCGTTAACTTCGATGACCATGAAACTGCCGTCGATCTCTTTCAAATCGACGCCGTACAGACTGCGACCGATGGAGGCGCCGGCCTTAAGCGCGACCTCGATCAAGCGCGGATCGATCTGGCTCTTCTCGACGCCGACCACCTCGCAGATGTTCGGGCGGCCTTCGGTGTCCTTGTCGTGCGCTTTCCATGCCCCCTTCGCCATCACGTACTTCACCGCGAACAACACCTTGCCGTCGAGGATAGTGACGCGCCAATCGAATGATGACGGCAGGTACTGCTGCACCACCAGGCGATCCGCACGGCGCAGAAAGCGTTTACCGACCTTCACGAAGGTGGCCTCGTCGTGGACCTTCTCGACATAGGCGCTGAAGGACGAGTTCGGCGCCTTGAGCACCAGCGGTCGGCCGTAGCTCTCGAACAATTCCTTGGCCTGTTCGATCGTCACCTCGTCCTCGGTGAGGAAACAGGTGTCAGGAATCGGCACGTCCGCACGCATCAGGTGCTGGTACATGTTCACCTTGTCGCAGCACACCATGATCGAGTCGGGCTCGTCGATCACGCGCAGGCCGTGGACCTCGGCAAGACGCGCAGCGACATAGCTGGTGTTCAGCGGATCGGTGAGCGCACGGATGAGCAGCCCGTCATAGCGCGGGATGTTCATGATCTCCGAGCGGAAGAGGAAGTCGCAATCGTGCCCGAGCTTGGCCGCGGCGATGCGGAAGTTGGTCAGCGCCGTCAGTTCGACGGCACGGCGGATGGTGTAACGTTCGGTGAAGATCGCCAATCTGGCCATGTCTTATCGTCCGATGTCCGATGTCCGATGTCCGATGTGCTGTCCGCGTCCCGTGCTGTCCGGACATCGGACATCGGACATCGGACATGCGACGGCCATCATGCTCTCCACAGTCCCGCCTCTTTGATAATCGCCTTCTCGTTCTGCGTCAGCTCCTCCTTCTTCAGCGGTTGGATGGCGCTGAAGAGATGCTGCTTCTCCGTGACGATAATCTTCACCCGCGCGAGCGGGATATGGAACGTGCGCCAGAGTTTGTCGGCAAGATCGGCATATTCTGGCTTCAGACATTTTCCGAGCACCATACGCAGGGTGTCGATGCGCGCATCGGCCTGCATCGCCTGGCACACCACTGCGTACTTGTTCGACATGGTCAGCGACTTGAAGGCTTCGGTCATGCCGGCGTGATCGGCGATGAGGATGCCTTCATCCTGGAAGGGATTGATCGGATAGGCGACCAGCGGCGGCGCCAGATTGACCGCCTGATCGTTGACGATTTCCCACTGCGGAATGGGAATGCCCGCGGCCTGCGCTTTCGACAAGGCGAGCGGCACCACGTACGCATCGATCGCCGCCTGCGGACTAGGGAAGGCGAGCATGCCTTCATGCTCCGCCTCCATGCTGCGGTAGTAACCGTCGCCCAGGTAGGTGTAGTCACCTTCGAGGTTGACGAACACGCCCTGCGCACGCAGGTCGTCCGGCAGGGCCGGCATGATGAAATTCGCTTGGGTCATTGCTCGTGGACGCGACGGCGCGCCGTTGGCGGAAACGCCATCAGTGGAGCGACGATCGCGCGCGGGCGTCGGGCTGGCAGGAGGAGTGGGCGAAGCAGCGGTTTGTTGCGCCATGGTATCGTCAACAGCGGATGCCGGCGGACGATCGACGGGATGCTAAGAGGGCATGACCCAAGGAAAGGCCTTTGTCTCCGGCGCTCCCCCTGCCTGCTGACACCAGCACCCTCACCGGGCGAAAGCGTGCTCGGCAAGGGCGCGAAACTCGGCCGCCTGGATCTGCATGAGCGCCGGACGCAGGCCGGGCTCGCGCGCGAGCGCTGCCGCGCAGGCATCGACCATCGCCGCCGGACGCCACCGCCCGCCCGCCGCCAACGCGGCAAGGCCCAGCGTCGAGGCCGCCGTGGCCGCCGTGGCGTAGACCGGATGGCTGCCGACCTCGCGGAACCAGTACTTGGCGTTGGCGAAATCGCCTTCACGCCGGTGCAACAAGGCGTGGACGTAGTCGCACTCCGGGTGGCCTTCGTGCGCCTGGCATAACTGATGGGCGCCGTCGAGATCGTCGTGCCAGAGCAGCGCCAACGCCAAGGCGGCGTCGCGCTGGGACTCGTCTGCCCCCGTAAGATGGCCGGCCAGCGCACGCCTCAGATTCGTCGCGGTGGCGACGCCGACACGCGGGCCACGGTCGAGCGTGGCAAGGCCAGCGGTGTCGATCAGCGTCCAGGCATCTGCGGTCATGGTGGCAGCGTGCCGCTCTCATCCGCGGCACAAGCCGGTCGCCACCACTCCAGTGCTGCAGTTTCGCCGCTGGTTCGCTATTATTTCGCTGTTGGTTCGCTGTTTTGGGTTCGCTACTGCTTCTTGGAGACCCACTTGAGCGACAGGCCGGTGAAGGCCTTCACGCCGGTGGCGGTGAAGTTCACCGCCACGCCATCCTCGCCCATCACCAATTTGCCCGGTTTGAGCGTCACCACCGCGCCGTCCTTGCTGCCGTTCGGCAGGGTGAACGACACCACCAGACCATCAAGATCGGCGTCGCGTTTGTTGCGCAGGATGCCGCTCACCGCCAGACCATCCTTGTCCGGCCTGGTGGAGGTGACGGTGAACTCCAGGCCATCGACCAGCAGCGCCGGTGTGGCGGGGCTTTTCGGCGCACTCGCCGTGGTGCCGGTCGGCGCCGGCGGTTCGCTGCTCTTCCAACCAACCTCGTAACCGCTCCAGACCCCGACCGTGCTGATATCGGTGCTGAGGTCGCGCTCCTCGCCGGCCTTGAGTTCGCCAACCGGCAGGTTGAGCGCTTTCACCGCCTTGCCGTTGCCATCGGTCAACGTGATCACCACTACCACGCCGCTGAGCGGGGTCTTGAGGCCGTTGCGGACCTTGGCCTTGAGGACCTTGCCTTCGGCGCGCACCTGCGCGATCTCGACCTCCTCGGCCCCGGTGAAGCTCCCCGGGTCGAGCGTGGTGATGTCGGTCATCTTGGTGGCGATGGCGAGATTGGCGAAGGACGGGACCTTCGGCACACTCAACTTCACCTCGCCGACGAAACCGCCCGCAACCTCGGGCCTAGCCGGCTTGATCTCGTGGCTGTGGACGGTTTTGCCGGCGCCGTCCTTGAACAGGATGGTCTGCTGCACGTCCTTCGCCGGTTTGCCGCCGATGTTCCACAGCATGTAGCTGACCGCCGCGAGCTTCTTGGTCTCATCGTGCTCGAAGTTCTGGTTCAGACAGATGAGGAACGGCACATTGGCGACCTCGCTGAGCGCCACCGGCAGCATCGCGACCTTGTCCCATGCCAGGTAGGTCTCCTGCACATTTTTCGCGCCATCCTTCCAGGTGATCTCGACCTGGAAGGCCTGGAAGGTCGGGCAGTTCAGCTTGTAGCTGAGCTCACGCGTCTCACCCGGATTGACCTTGCCGAGGTCCATCCACGGGCCGCTGGTCTGCGCTTTGCGCGCCGGGTCGAGTGTGACGATGCGGTACTTGGTCGCCTCGGTGGTCTTGGTCGCACCGCGCACGCGCAGTTCGAACATGAAAAACGGTTTGTATTTGTCGTCCGCGCGGCCGCTCCACAGGTACTCGCCGATGATGGTCGGCCACGCCGCCGCCTTCGGGGCGCTGCCGGCCTGTTTGGCGAAGGACGCCTTGGCATCGGCCTTGCCCGCTTCCATCCACGCGGTGTTGACCGGTTCCTTGTCGGCGGCGGCCATCAGGGCCGCCGGCATCACGGCGAGTCCACCGAGCAACAGGAAGGTGACAGCAACGGATGACAGCAGACGGGACATCGGGACCTCAGAGGAACTAAACGGCACCTTGGAATGCAGGTTCTGGTCAGTCTATGTCAGGTTGTACACCCTGTCACTGGTTCATGCCGGTGAAGCGATGCAGGATCGGCGGTTTGCTCGGCTTGGACCGTGTCAGCATGCCACATGCCGGATTATGTCCCGGATCCGGCGCCGTGATGCCGGGCTGCTCGACATCTCCCGCTCCCCGCTGTCCAGGTTGCCGACAGACTGACATGGGCTGTTACAGACCCGCGGGGTCCTGTAGAGACGGGAATGAGTGGCACAGTCCCCCTGGCTGGCGCGACCATCGCACATGCCAGGAAGGCGACGTAGGCCATAGTGCGCAACCGGCAGCAGTCCGGCGGACAAACAGCGGCCCACGACAGGCGGAGACGAGCATGCGCAAGTTCCTTGGCGAGATCCTGATGGAGATGGAGTCCGTGACCGACGCGCAGGTCAAGGTGGCCCTGAACAAGCAGAACGCCGGTGACAAACGCATGATCGGACAATTGCTGGTCGAGGCCGAGGCCTGCTCGCCGGAAGACGTCGCGCGCGCGCTCGCGGAACAGTTCGACATGCGTTTCTACGATCTCGATTCGATGGACGTGCCGCAAAAGATCATCGACCTGATGCCGCAGGAACTGGCGCGCGAAAAACTGGTGTTCCCGGTCGGCTTGACTGGCCGCACGCTCGCCGTGGCGATGGCCAACCCGCTCGATCTCGAAGTGGTCGACACCCTGCGCTTTTCCACCTCGCTAGCGATCGAAGTCGCCGTGGGCAGCGAACGTCAGATCAAGGCCGCGATCGAGAAAGCCTGGGGTCTGACCGAGAACAAGCTCGACCAGATGCTCGGCGAAATGTCGCAAGACATCAGCTACCGCGCGAAAGGCGAAGAAGCAGGCGGCGAGGACGACGCGCTGATCGTCAAGTTCGTGCAGCAGATCATCACCAACGCGCTGACCAACCGCGCATCGGACATCCACATCGAGCCGATGGATGACCACCTGCGCATCCGTTACCGCATCGACGGCGTCTGCTTCACCATGGACCCCGCGCCAAAACGTCTGCAAGGCCCGGTCATCCAGCGCCTGAAGATCATGGCCGGCATGATGATCGAAGAGAAGCGCAAGCCGCAGGACGGCCGCATCAAGGTCAAGATCGGTGAAAAGCCCCTCGACCTGCGTGTGTCGTGTCTGCCGTCGGTGCACGGCGAATCGATGGTCATGCGTCTGCTCGACAGCGACAGCCTCAAGCTTTCGCTCGACGACATGGGTTTCGACCCGACCGATCTCAAGGTCTTCAACAACCTGATCAAACGTCCGAACGGCATCGTGCTGGTGACCGGTCCGACCGGTTCGGGCAAGACCACCACGCTGTACGCCACGCTGCACACGCTCAACACCATCGACCGCAAGATCATCACCGCGGAAGATCCGGTCGAATACCACCTCAACGGCATCAACCAATGCCAGGTGAACCACAAGATCGGCATGAACTTCCCGCGCATCCTGCGCGCCATGTTGCGCCAAGCGCCCAACGTCATCCTGGTCGGTGAAATCCGTGACGCCGAAACGGCGCAGATCGCCATTCAGGCGTCGCTCACCGGTCACTTGGTGTTCAGCACGCTGCACACCAACGACGCACCGAGCGCACTCACGCGTCTGATCGACATGGGCGTGCCACCGTTCCTGGTCGCCACCTCGATCCAGGCGGTGTTGGCCCAGCGCCTGATCCGCACCAACTGTCCGAAGTGCCTGGAGCCGTTCATGCCGGACGCGCGCCAGATCGAGCTGCTCAAGCTGCGCCCCGAACAACTTTCCAACCAGCAATTCAAACGCGGCAAAGGCTGCGACAACTGCAAGGGCAGCGGTTACCGCGGCCGCCGCGGTATCTTCGAGATGATGACCATGAACCGCACCATCCGCGACCTCGCCTTCAACAAGGCCTCGACCAGCGAAGTGCGCAAAGCGGCGATCGCCAACGGCATGAATACCCTGTCGATGGACGGCTCACGCAAGGCGCTGCAAGGCATCACCACGCCGGAAGAAGTCATCCGCATGGCGAAGACCGACGACTGAGCCAACTCGCCTTGGTTTATTCAAGGCTGGCTCGCTATCTCCGTCAGCACTTCCACGGGAAATCGCATGGGGGGAATCTCCGACTTCACGACCTCGTATCTGAGGCAAAACGGATTCGATCCTGATCGCGAGGACTCACTCGTCACGGCCTTGACCGTCAGCAAAGAAATGACGGTAGCCCACTTTGCGGTAATCCGGCTCATGGAGATTGGAACCGCCAAATCACTTCCCGCCTTGAGAAAAGCGCTCTACTATCCATCCAGCGATGTTAAGATCTCGGCGTTACATGCCATCGGCCAGATCGCCAAAGAAGACGGCAAAGAAACCTACCTTGCCGCACTGACGGATCCAAAATTTCCAGAAAAAATGACCGCCATCACGTTGATTCAACAATACGGAGACGTGCAGGCTGTCCTGGCGGTCATCGAACGGATAAAAAAGATCATAGCCCGTAAACGACTACGCGTTTATTACACCGGCAATGAGTCCGAGCTTACGCTGGCGGTCAAATATCTCGCACAGCACATCGATGGCGAACATGCTACCGCCATCAAGAAAATCCAAGAATTGATCAAGGCCAAGTGGGAAAGACTCGAAACCCAGGAGCGGCAGACTCTCACGGCAAACCATCCGGAATGTTCCCTGGCCTAGCGTTGGTTAAATTTCAACCAACGCTACTGACCCGCTTTCCCCTGATCCAACGTCACCGCCACCCGCATCCGCGGATCTGCCGGAGGCACAACACCAACAATCGCAATGGCGCCGGGGCGTTGGGCCACCGCCACCAGCGCTTCGTCGGCACCCGACGTGCTGATCGGCATCGCACCATTGCCGGAGAACAGAATTCGTTTCCACCCACGCAGCAGGCGGCCGAGGTCACGGCCGGTGAGTTCCTCAATCGCGGCGCGACTGCCGGGATCGGACGAGAGGATCAGCACCACCTGGGTCCCGTCAGCCCAAGTGGTGACGCGTCCCAGCAGCATATTACGCAGGTGATCGCGATCGACCGCATCGCGCACGCCGATATTGACCACCGCCACCTGCGCCGAGGCGACGGTGCTGATCAGCAACAGGCAGAGTGCGACGGTGGCGCGCATCAGAAGTCGACCGTGGTCTTGAGCGCAAACAGGTGCCACGACTGCGACACACCCTGCGGATTGTCCAGCGCGAGGACGCCGACCGCATTGTCCTGGTACTGGTACTCCGCCTTCAGGCTCCAATTTCGCAGCGGCAGCACGTTGATCGCCGCGATCCAGCTCCAACCGAACCTGGTGGGGCGACCGGCCACCTCAGTGTGGCGGTACTCTGAGGCGACGTAGCCCTCGAGCCACGACCGCGCATGCCAGGTCGCGCTGACATACCCACCATTGTAATCGAATTCGTACGGCAGGGTGACGGCTCCGGTGGTGGAGTCGCCATTGGTGGCGATGTTCAGGTATTCCGCGGCAAAGGTCCAGTCCATCGGCTCCCATAGGAGCGACGCGACTAAGCTGCGGCTATCGCTGACGAAATGCACCGGCTGAGCGCCGAACAGGCTGACCCCGTCCACTAGGATATCCCGGCTCTGATAAACAGTGAATCGCAGCGCCACGTCAGGCACAGGCGTGTCCCATTGCGCCATGCCGCCGTAGACGGCATTGACGGCAGCTTCATTTACGGTCATGCGTGAGGTTTCACCGACGTAGGTGGCATAGGCACCATCGGGGTCGAAATGCTTGGTACCGCCGAACACCGTGTACGACAGCGCGCCGGCGTCGCCCAGCTCAGCTCGACCGGAAACCTTGCCACCATCGACCGAGACCAACAGGTCGCGCAAGCGGGTGGGATAGACCGATTGGGCGAGGAATACCGACGAGCGGGCCGCATCGATGTCCTGGCTCTCGTTGTAGAGTCCGAGCGGAATCTTCACCCGGCCGAGTTGCACATCGCACAACGGATGCAGCTGGAAATTGGCATAGGCCCAATCGAGTTCGACCTGGCCATTGTCGTAGTGTCCCAGATCCCGCACGAACAATTGCGCACCCAACCGTACACGCTCCCACGGCCGTGCGATAGCATTCAGTGCGGCTTCATAGAACTCGGTCGTGCCATCGATGGTGTCGCTGTCGTAGACGTTGTTCTCCCACGTGCGCAGGTAGCCGAAACTGACGAAGCCGTGCGCCTCCAGGTTGATGGCCTCGGCAAAGGTCTGCTCCTGGGCGTTGGCGACGGCGAGGAACATCCCGAGCGCAGGCGTGCACCAGCGCCCAGCGAGTGACAGCCGCTGACCTGCCCAACGAATTGATCTGCCCAACCGCATCTGCCACCTCTCTTTTGGTGTAACAGATGGTCAGTTGGTGGCTACCGCTGAGTATTCAAACAACCTAGGCGGTGGGACCAGCCACGAAACGACCTGGAAATTCACCCAGGCAAGCCCTGCTGGTCAGGCGCTGACCGCCGCCACGATACCGCGCGTGCACCAGTCCCCCTACGCCCACGTCCCCTACGCCCATGAAGTCTCCATCGCCCTCCGCGCCGCACGCGAAGCCGGCGCCACCGCCTTGCAGATGCAGGGCGGAATCGAGGCAGTGGAGAAAGCCGATGGTTCACCGGTGACTCCTGGGGATCTCGCCGCCGATGCGATCGTGCGGCAACACCTGACGCTCAACTTCCCCGCCGATGCCATCCTCAGCGAAGAAGAAGCGGATTCCGCCCAACGCCTGAGCAACCGCCGGTTGTGGATCATCGATCCGATCGACGGCACCAAGGACTACGTCGCCGGCACTGGCGAATGGGCGGTGCAGGTGGCGCTGGCGGTCGATGGTGTCCTGGTCCTGGGTGTGCTCGATCTGCCGGCGGAGGGTCTGTGCCTGGTCGGCGTGCCTGGGCACGGCGCCTGGATCCTGGATGCCAACGGTCAGCGACCACTGCACATCGATACGGCCAATCAGGACGTGCTCATCACCAGTCAGAGCAAACGCAACCGCGAGGCGGTGGCCAAGGTCACCGCGGCGTTGCCGGAGTTCCGTTCACTGCACGCGACCTCGGTCGGGGTGAAGGTCTGGCGCATGATCAGCGGCCACGCCGGACTCTACGTCCATCCGCGTCCGTTGGCCGAATGGGACGCTGCCGCACCGGCCGCGGTGCTGCTGGGTGCCGGTGGCACGGTCACTGATCTCGCAGGCGGACCGCTGCGCTTCAATTCCCCAGGCGGGCGGTGTCTGGGGCTGGTGTATTCCAAACGGGATGACCACGCCGCGCTCATCACCCGCATGGCCGCTGCCGGTGTGGAACTGATGCCGTGAGTCCGGTGCCGTGCAGGCCGTCGCCCACCACCGCTGATCATCACGCCGGCGCACTCACCCGCCGCATGTTGTTGGCGGCGCTTGTCAGTTCACCGTTGCTGCTGGGCGGCTGCGGCGAGACCCGCGGCGTGCGCAACGATGACATCGATCTGGTGACGTGGTTCATCGAAGACCTGGTCCACGGCTTGGCGCGCAATCCGCAGGAACTGGTCCTGCCCAACAGCAACGAGGAGATGACGCGCATCGCCTCCTGGTTGGTCGGTGGCAACGTGCGCGATCATTACCAACCGCCGCGTCAGGTCGCCATCCGCCGCGACCGCTGGCCGGTGCTCAAGGCCTTGTTCCTGCAAAGCCAAGCGGTGGTGCTCGATGACGGCCTGGTAGCGGCCAATCCACAGGTGACGAAAGAAGACCAAGCCTACGCCCTGCCGATCATCGACGCGGAAAACTTTGACCGGCGCGCGATCGACGCGTTGCTGATCAGCCTAGCCCGGGCCGACCGTACGGCGGCCGCGGTATGGGTCGCCCGTTCAGCGGCCGCACGCTTGGCGCTCGATACCCAGGGCGGCGCAAAACGCTGGGCCGGGAAGTACTGACGCGACGTTCACGGGTTGCGGGTGGTGCGGGCACAGGTTGCACCACCGACCACGCGGCCACCATGCGCGTCCCGCCCGAGGTCGTGTCATGAGCACCAGTACCACCACCGCTTTGCAAGCCTCGCTGGTCGAACTGATCCGCGTGAGTTCCACCGTGCTGCCACGCGATGTAATCACCGCGGTCGACGCTGGACGCAAGGTCGAAGAGGTCGGCACCAACGCCGCCTACGCCCTCGACGTGATCGACTGCAACATCGGCTTGGCCAAGACCAAGAGCCAACCGCTGTGCCAGGACACCGGTTCGATCTTGGTCTATGTGCATACGCCGGTCGGTTACGACCAGATCGAGTTCGAGGAGACCTTTATCGAAGCGGTGAAGGAGGCCACGACGAAAGGGTACCTGCGCCAGAACTCGGTCGACAGCATCACCGGGAAAAATAGCGGTAACAACGTCGGACCGGGCACGCCGGACTTCCACTTCCATCAGTGGCGCAAAGACCACGTCGAAGTGAAGTTGATGCTCAAGGGCGGTGGCTGCGAGAACGTCGGCGTAACCTACACCCTGCCCAATCCCAAGTTCGGCGGACGCGATCTGAAGGGCGTGGAGAACGCCATCCTCGACTGCGTGCTGCAGGCCCAGGGCCATGGCTGCGGTCCCGGCATCCTCGGTGTGGGCATCGGCGGCGACCGCGTCAGTGGCATGGCCTGGGGCAAACATCAGCTCCTGCGTCTGCTCGATGACACCAATCCGGATCCCGTGCTCGCCGAGTTGGAAAAATCCATCGTCGCAAAAGCCAACCAGTCCGGAATCGGTCCGATGGGTTTCGGCGGCAAGACCACGCTGCTCGGCTGCAAGGTCGGCAAACTCAATCGCGTGCCCGCGTCCTTCTTCGTCTCGATCAGCTACATGTGCTGGGCGTTCCGGCGGCAGGGCGTGAATCTCGCCGCCGATGGTTCCATCACCCGTTGGATCTACTGAGGTAGTTATGGCCGTCATCCCGCTCACCACGCCCATCACCGAAGCCCAGATCCGCACGCTGAAAGTCGGCGACACCGTCGAGATCACCGGTCGCCTCTACACCGGACGCGACGCGGTCCATCACCGCCTGCACCATGGCGAAAAGCCGCCAGTCGATCTCGCGGGACAGATCATCTACCACTGCGGTCCTGTGATGGTGAAGGACGGCGACAAGTGGTTGTGCAAAGGTGCCGGCCCCACGACCTCGTCGCGTGAAGAGCCGTACCAATGGGAGGTCATGCGCGACCACGGCATCCGTGGCGTGATCGGCAAAGGTGGCATGGGCCCGAAGACGCTTGCAGGCTGCGTGAAGTACGGCTGCGTCTACCTGCACGCCATCGGCGGCGCAGCGCAGGTCGCGGCAGAAAAGATCACCCGCGTCGACGGCGTCGACTGGATGGACCTGGGCAGCCCCGAAGCCATCTGGCACCTGTGGGTCGAGAAGTTCCCCTGCATCGTCACCATGGACAGCCACGGCAATTCGCTGCACCAGCAGGTGTTCGAGGCGTCCGCGGCGGCGCTGGAAAAATTGAAAGCGTAGAGCGCGATAGGCTGTCCCCTGGGGGGCGTGGGCGGCCCGCCCGCGCGGCCTTCAAGAAGGACCTGTGGCTCAAGGGATTCACCAAAGCCGCGCGGGCGGGCCGCCCACGCCCCCAGCGGAAGACACTTTTCGACAACGCCCGTGTCGAAAACTCGTCGATAACCGCCTGAACGGCCGTCGAAAAGCTGTCGAATCCCCGACACGAGCGCCGAAAGTCCGTCATTGCTCCGGCCACACGCCACCATCATGCACGCTTCTCCGCACCTTCATCCGGAACCACTCGCCATGACCCTCGCCCAGCTCCAAGACTACACCTTCACCACCAAGTACGCCCGGTGGAACAAGGACATCTGCCGACGCGAGAGTTTCAGCGAAGCGGTCGACCGCGTGATGGGCATGCACGCCGCCACCTACGCCGGCAAACCCATCGCCGAGGAGATGGCCTTCGCCACCGCCGCGATGAAGGAGCGCCTGGTGCTCGGCAGCCAGCGTGCATTGCAGTTCGGCGGCAAGCCCATCACCGACAAGAACGCGCGGCTCTATAACTGCACGGTGTCCTACTGCGACCGTCCGCGTTTCTTCCAGGAAGCGTTGTGGCTGCTGCTGTGCGGCTGCGGCGTCGGCTTCTCGGTCCAGCGCCACCACGTCGCGCGCCTGCCCGAGGTCGCCCGCCCAGGCAAGACCCGCGCCACCTACACCATCGAAGACTCCATCGAAGGCTGGTCGGACGCGCTCGGCGTGTTGCTGTCGTCGTATTTCGTCAGTGATCAGCCGTTCCCGGAATATGCCGGCAAACAGGTGAAGTTCGACTTCTCCAAGATCCGTCCGATGGGCGCGCCGCTGTCGAGCGGCATCGGCAAGGCCCCAGGCCCAGGCCCACTCAAGCGTTCGCTGGAGCAGATCCGCCTGCTGATCGACGCACGCCTGACTGGCATCGGCCAGCGCTGCGCGCTGCCGTCGATCGACTGCTACGACATCCTGATGCACGCGAGCGATGCGGTGCTCGCCGGCGGCGTGCGCCGCTCCGCCACCATCTGCCTGTTCTCACCCGACGATCAGGAGATGGCCACTGCCAAGACCGGCGACTGGTTCGTCAAGAATCCCCAGCGCGGACGTTCCAACAACTCGGCGCTGCTGCTACGCGACAAGACCACCCACGCGGAGTTTGCCGCGCTGATGCACTCGGTGAAGGAGTTCGGTGAACCCGGCTTCGTGTGGGCCGACTCGACCGAGATCATGTACAATCCCTGCGTCGAGATCGGCATGTACCCGGTCGACGTGGAATCGGGTGAAAGCGGTTGGGCCTTCTGCAACCTCTGCGAGCTGAACCTCAAGGCCTGCACCACGCCGGAAATCTTTGCGCGTGCGTGCAAAGCCGCGGCGATCCTCGGCACGCTCCAGGCGGGATACACCTCGTTCGACTACCTGGGCACCGCCACCGAACGCATCGTGCGGCGTGAAGCACTGCTCGGCTGCTCGATGACCGGCATGATGGACAACCCCACCATCGCCTTCGATCCCGTGTTGCAGACCAAGATGGCGAAGCTGATCCTCGACGTGAACGCCGCGTTCGCCGCCAAGCTCGGCATCAATCCCGCCGCGCGCGCCACCTGCGTCAAACCCGCCGGCACCACGAGCTGCATCCTGGGCACCGCGTCGGGCATCCACGCGCACCATGCCAAACGGTACTTCCGGCGCGTCCAAGCCAACAAGGCCGAGATCCCCTATCAATACTTCCAACTGCACAACACCCGTGCGGTCGAGAACAGCGTGTGGAATCCCAACGGCACCGACGCCATCATCACCTTCTGCATCGAAGTTCCGGAAGAGGCGCGGACCAAGAACGACCTCAGCGCCGTCGAATTGCTGAAGCACGTGAAGTCGACGCAGGAACACTGGGTCGACGCCGGCCGTCGCCCGGAACGCTGCGCTGCGCCGTGGCTGCGCCACAACGTCAGCAACACCATCACCGTGCGCGACAGCGAATGGGATGAGGTCACGCACTTCATCTATGACCACCGCGAAGCCTTCGCCGGCGTCTCGCTGCTGCCGGAAGGCGGCGACCTGGATTATCCGCAGGCGCCGTTCTGCGCCGTGTGGACGCACGAGGAGGTCATCAAGGAATACGGCGTCGGCAGCCTGTTCGCCTCGGGACTCATCGTCGACGGCCTACACGCCTTCGACGACGACCTGTGGGGCGCCTGCGCCTGCGCGCTCGGCACCGGCAAATCGCTCGATCTGCCGGCCCTGAAGACCGACGGCACGCACGACCTCGAAGCGTTGCAGGAGCAAGTGAAGAAGCTGCTGCTGCAAAAGGACTGGGTCCGCCGCGCGCACAAGTTCGCTCAGAACTACTTCAGCAAGGATCTGCGCCGCATGACCTACTGCTTGAAGCGCGTGCACAACTGCAAGCTGTGGGAAGACCTCAAACGCGAATACGTCCCGGTCGACTACTCGCTGATGCTGGAAACCATCGACAACACCGGGCGTGTCGAACTGGATCCGGCGTGTGCGGGTGGGAAGTGCGTGGTGTGAGCCAATCGGGGCACAAGCCGTGCAGGTGATCACTCCTTCCGGCATCGCCGTAGTGGTGATCGGTCTACTGATTTTCGTCGGGTGGATTTATCGGCATCCAAAATGGGCACCAAAGCGTGGGTTCCCTCCCAAACTGGTGTGCCCCTCCTGCGATAAAACATCACTTAAAGTTACTGACGGTGGTTCTTGGACTGGATTGAATCAAACGACAGGCAAGCGGTTTGGCGGAGTTTTCCACAAATCCCAATGCCTCGGCTGTGGGAAAAAGATCCCCTCTTATCATAATCGTTGGGAATCACTATGAGATTGTTGAAGTAATGACCAACCTCTCCATTCGGCCTGCGACAACAGACGTTCTGAACACCATCAACGCCATCTACACCCACTCCGTCCTCCACTCTACTGCCACATATCAAACCGAACCCAGCACCGACGCTGAACGCGCCTTGTGGTTCGCCGCGCACGGTCCTCAGCATCCGGTGATCGTGGCTGAACTCGACGGCCGCGTGGTCGGCTGGGGTTCGCTCTCACCATTCCATGCCCGTGCCGCGTTCGCGCGTACGGTCGAAGAATCGCTCTACATCCATCAGGACTTCCACCGCCGTGGCATCGGCAAGGCGATCCTCGTCGAACTGCTGAAGCGCGCGAAGGACCTGGGCCATCACCGCGTCATCGCCGCGATCTCCGGGGATCAGGAGCCGAGCCTCGCCCTGCATGAATCCATGGGTTTCACCGAGCGTGGTCGCCTCACCGAGGTCGGCTTCAAATTCGACCGCTGGCTCGATCTGGTGTACCTCGAATACCGGTTGTGAGTCGCGCGGTGACCCGCACATCGCGGTGACTCCTGGGGGCGTGGGCGGCCCGCCCGCGCGACGCCTCAGACCATCAAGGATCGCATATCTCCAGAGGATCGCCGGTGACCGGACGTTCTGCGCGGGCGGGCCGCCCACGCCCCCAGGGGACGGCCTCATCCGCTGATGAGGTGCCACGCTCCACCAACGACGACGCTCGCGGCCAGCACCGTCAGCATGCCGAATTTGAAACGCAGCATGGCGACGCTCGCTGCCACCGAGAGCACCAGCGCGGCCCAGTCGATGGTACTCCATACCGGTACATCGACGTGCAACTCGCCCCAGGTGACGACGTGCAACTCGCGGAACACCACATGCAGCGCGAACCACAACGCGAGGTTGAGAATCACCCCCACCACCGCCGCGGTGACCGCAGCAAGCGCGGCGCTGAGCGCAACATTGCCGCGCAGGCGTTCGATGAACGGCGCGCCGGCGAAGATGTAGAGGTACGACGGGATGAACGTCACCCAGGTCACCAGCAGCGCGCCGAGCGTCGCCATCAACAGCGGATCAATGTCCCCAGGCTGACGATGTGCGCCCAGGAAGCCGACAAACTGCACCACCTTGATCAGCGGGCCGGGCGCGGTCTCGGCCATGCCCAGGCCGTCGAGCATCTCGCCGGGTTGCAGCCAGCCGTACGTGCCGACCGCCGCCTGACCGATGTAGGCGAGCACGGCGTAGGCGCCGCCAAAGGTCACCACCGCCGCTTGGCTAAAGAACGTCGCGAGCTTGGTCAGCACGTGGTCGCCACCGAGGAACCACCACAGGCCCGCCACCGGCGCCAGCCACAACGTGCCCCACAGCACGATCTGCCCGAGGACATACGCCCAACCGGCGGTGCGGTGATGGGCCGCGTGATCGGCGATGCCAGCGATGCCAACCACACCGCCGGCAGCGGAGCCGTGAGATGATTTGAGCGCGAACACCGCCGGCCACCGACGACCACCGATGAAGCCGATCACCAACGCGCCACCGACGATGAGCGGGAACGGCAGGTGCAGCACGGCGATGGCGAGGAACGCCAACGCTGCCAGCACCAGCATCACGCGATTAGTCAGCGCCCGTCGCCCGATCCTGAGCAGCGCCGCGAGCACGATGGCGATCACCGCCGGTTTGAGCCCATAGAACAACGCCGCCACCAACGGCGTGTCGTGCGCGGTGACGTAGAGGAAACTGAGCGCCAACACCACCAGGAACCCCGGCGCGACGAACAACGCGCCGGCGACGATGCCACCCCAGGTGCGGTGCAGCAGCCAGCCGACGTAACAGGCGAGCTGCTGCGCCTCCGGTCCAGGTAACAGCATGCAGTAGTTGAGCGCGTGGAGAAAACGCTCCTCACCGATCCAGCGCTTCTCCTCGACCAAGATGCGGTGCATCAGCGCGATCTGTCCGGCCGGGCCGCCGAAGCTGAGCAGACCGACCTTGAACCACACGGCGAGCGCTTCGCGGAAGCTGACTGCCGTAGGAGATGTCACTGGATGCTCAGGAGTGCTCACGCGGCGCGCACGCTCAGCGCCAACGTTGATCAGTCAAACCAAGAACCGTGGTGCATCCGAGTGCTCGCTTCTGGCCAGCGCAGGGAACCACGCTCTACTCCTCCGCCATGCCCCACATCGTCATCGTCCCAGGTACCAACCGCGCTGGTTCCAACTCTCTCCACCTCGCCCGTCAGGTGCAAAGCGACTACGATGCGCTTGGCTGCTCGACCGATCTGCTGGAGCTGCACCTGGAGGCGGACTTCCTCGCACCCACCGCCTACCAACACCACACCGCAGCGATCACCAGTCGGGTCGACCGTTTCCTCAAAGGCGACGGCGTGGTGTTCGTCATTCCGGAATACAACGGCAGCTACCCAGGCGTGCTCAAACTGTTCGCCGACATGCTGCCCGACAAGATCAGCTTCAATCAGCGTCCCTGCGCCTTCATCGGCATCGCCGCAGGCAATTTCCAGGCGCTGCGCGCGGTCGAACATTTCCAGGGCGTTGCCGGGTACCGCAACGCGTACATGTACCCCATCCGCGTGTTCGTCGGCGGCGTGCACAAAGTCATCGGCCCGGATCAGAAGCTGAACGACGTGGCGCTGATCGAACGTCTGCAGACGCAGGCCAAGGGCTTCGTGGCGTTCATCGCGGCGCTGAAACCCAGCGGCTGATCCATGCGCAGGATCAACCATGATTGAGGAACTCGTCGAGTTCGTCCTGCGTGGAGTCATCGAAGTGGCGTGTTATTGGGTCGGGAAATTCGCCGTCTTGCCCTTTGGTTTCCGTTGCTCTCTCGATGATGAGTGGGGCGTACGCCGGAAGAAACGCGGCAAAAGCAAACCGCCGTGGACCTGGATACGAACCGAACGCCGATACCTTCGTTCCGACCTCGTCCAGCTGATCGGACTAATGATCATTGGCGCGATTATTGCCGGAATCGTCGTGGTGGCCTTAAACCTGCCGGCGGGCACGGGTTCGTGATCTCACCGATCGGCGTTGCGCCAACGCCATTGGGCCCGCATATTCCCGCGCGATGAAACCCGGCTTCCTCACCTACCTCGGCGCCGCGTTCAACGCGCGTCCGCTCGGCATGCCGCTGCCACCCAACTGGGTGGGCCTCGCGGCGGCGGGTTTGCTCGGCTTGGTGAATCCCGGCTTCTGGCTGATCGGTGCCGGACTGGAGCTGGGCTACCTGCTGGCGCTGACCTCCAGCGCGCGCTTCCGCGCCACGGTTGACGCCGCGCATCTGCAGGCCGCTAGCGGCACGTGGGAGAGCAAACGCGCTGCACTGATCGAACGTCTGCCCGCTGACGAGCGCAAACGCCAGGAAGCGCTCGAAGAACGCTGCCGTGCCGTGCTGACGCACGGACAGGATGGTGACGAGGCGACGCTCGACGGCGCACAGGCCGAGAGCCTGGCGCAACTCGCGTGGGTGCACCTGCGCCTACTGCTGTCGCGCAACCGGCTCGACCGCGTGGTGTCCGAAGCCGAACCGCCGGCCGAGGTGGCGAAACGCATCCGCGATCTGCAGAAACGCATCGCCGATCCGAGCACCAGCGAAGGTTTGAAAAACAGCCTGGCGAGCCAGCTAGAGATCCTCAACTCACGTCAGGCCAGCCACACCAGCGTGCGCGATCAGCTCGCGTTGATCGACGCCGAGTTGGAGCGCCTGCGCCAGCAGGTCGAACTGGTGCGCGAGCAGACCGCGCTCAGCGCCGACGCCAGTGGGGCCAGCCGCACCATCGATGCCCTCGGCGCGACCCTCGGCGAGACCACCCGCTGGCTGTCCGACCAGCGACAGGTGCTCGGCGAGGTCGAGGACCTCACCACCGCGCCGCCCCCCGCCGCGCTGTTCGCCGCCACGAGCAAGAAACCGACCCAGCGCGGCTGAGCGCTATTCCATTCTGCCTTCTGCCTTCTGAACTCTGCATCCCTCAAGGAGCCTCCCATGACCACCCTCTCCCGTCGCGGCGCCGGACTCACCGGCCTGGGCCTGTTCATCTCCTTCCTGATGGTGGTCGGTCTGATCGCGGTCGGCGCCTACGTGCTGCTGCAACCTGAACCCACCAAGGAGACCGGCGGGAAACCCGGCGGCGTGGCGACCACCACCAGTGAGCCACGTCCCGCGGCAGGCAACCCAGGTGCCGCCGAGCCGATCAGCGAATTGATGGAGCCGCTCTCCGCGCCCCCGCGCCTGGAGGCCGCAGCGACCTACACGCCGAAGAACAACATCATCGAGGTCGACATCAGCGAATACGCCGGCTACGCCGGCCTGATCGTCGCCAACGGCGGCCTGGAGCCCAATCCCGAGTCGATCTTCACCAAGCAGTTCGGCATCTCGGTGAAACTCTCCCTCAGTGAGGGCGAGAACTGGTCGCCACTCAACAACGGCAAGATGGCCGCCACCGCCACCACCGTCGACGTGCTCGCGGTGATGGGTCGCCAGTTCAACGTCACCGCGCCGGTGCAGATCGCCTTCAGCCGCGGCGCGGATGGCATCGTGGTGACCAGCGACATCAAGAAGGTCAACGACCTTGGTGGCAAGGTGCTGGTCACCACTCAGTTCACGGAGGCGGAGTTCCTGTTGCGCTACCTGGCGCAGGAAGCCGGCCTCGACGTGATGATCATGCCCGATCTGTCGGTGCCGCCGCCCAAAGACAAAATCGGCGTGGTGTTCTGCGAGGACATCGACATCGCCGGCGACGTGTTCGCGATGGAACTGACCCAGACGAAACCGCGTCTGGCCGGTTACGTCGGCTGGGCACCCAAGACCTTCGAAGTCATCGAAGCCTCGAAAGGCAAAGCGCGCCTGCTGGTGTCGAACAAGAACCTGCTGGTGATCGCTGACATCCTGGTGGTGAACAAAGGGTTCGCCGAGGCCAATCCCAAAGCGGTGCAGGGCCTGGTCGCTGGTATCATCGCCGGCAATCAACTGCTGCGCGACGATCCGACCCCGCACCTCGGACTGATCGCCAAAGCGTTCAGCACCAAGGACAGCCCGTGGACCGCGGCCAAGGCCAAAGAAGAGCTGACCCGCGTGCACTTCAGCAACCTGCCGGAAAACCTCGCGTTCTTCAGCGGCACCATCGATGCCGCCGGCAGCTTCGGCAGCATCTACCAGTCCTCGCTGCTGGCCTACGGATCGATCATGCAGAACCCGGTGGATGCCGAACGTTTCATCGAGATGAGCGCGCTCAAAGCCGCGGAAGCGAGTGGACTGTTCGCGACCCAGAAGATTGCCATCGCGCCGATCAAATCCGGTGCCGCCAGCGCCATCGAAGGCCTGCCGCTGCTGAGCAAGGACATCCGCTTCCTCTTCCAACCGAACTCCGCCGAGCTCGCGGTCGACAGCCCGGAGAACCAGAAGTACCTCGACACCATCAAGGGCTACCTCCAGGTCAGCCCAGGCTCGATGGTGCTGCTGCGCGGGCACGTCGACAATTCACTGGTCTCGCAGTTCCGCGATCAAGGCGGCGAACAACTGGTGCGCAGCATGGCGCTCAAGGCCGCCGAACTGTCGAAGGCCCGTGCCGCCTCGGTGCGCCAGGCGCTGATCAACCGCGCCAAGATCGACCCCAAACGCATCGAGACCATCGGGCGTGGCTGGGAAGAACCGGGCGGCACCGACCCCGAGAAGAACCGCCGCGTCGAGGCGCAGTGGTTCACGTTGGAATAGACTACGGGCTACAGGCTACGGACCACAGGGCACTGTATCGGCGTCATAACCACAACCTGTGGTCTGTAGCCTGAAGCCTGTGGTCTGAACGTCAGCCCACGTCCTTGGCATCCGTCGACGCCCGCCGGAACAATCGGTTCGGCACATAGTTCCAGAACGACGTGCGCCGGCGGATGACCTTGTTGTCGCCTTCGGTCGCACCGCGGTAGCGGTCGGTGCTTGGCGCCAGGGTTTCGAGCAGATCGCCGAGCAGTTCCAGGACTTCATCCCAGCTCTGCATGCGGTTCTGCGGATCGCGCGCCATCATCGACATGATGAACTGGCTGATGCGGCGTTCGACCTTGGGGTTGACCAGGTGCGGCGGGATCGGCGCTTCGCTCAGGCGTTTGACCATGAGCTGCACCGGATCGGGATCGTTGAACGGCGTACGGCCAGTGACGGTGTGGTAGAGCGTGGCACCGAGCGAGTAGATGTCGCTGCGATGATCACAGGCAGTGCGGCCACCCTGGACCTGTTCCGGTGCGATGTAGCTCGGCGTGCCGGCGACCGCGCCGTTGGCGAACAGGCGGTTGTCCTCCGTTGCCGTCAGTGAGGACTTGGCCAAGCCGAAGTCGGCGAGCTTCACCTGGAGATCGCGCGTCAGCAGGATGTTCTCCGGCTTGAGGTCGCAGTGCACCACGCCAAGCGTGGCGTGGGCGTAACCCAGGGCCTCGGCCGCCTGGCAGAAGAGCGGCAGGGCCTCCTCGGTCGGCAGCACGCGACGGTCGCGGATCAGGCGGGCGAGCGGTTGGCCATCGACCAGTTCGACCACCAGGTGCGGCCAGCGGCCGTAGTCGGTGAAATCGAACACCCGCAGGATGTTCGGATGGTTGAGGTGCGCGAGCAGCCGCGCCTCGTTGATGGTCAGCTGCCGGTGACTGTCGGCGTCGTCATGCTCCTGCATCAGCACCTTGAGCACGACCTCCACGCCGAGTGCACGATGTTGCGCACGATAGACGATCGAACTGGCACCGCGACCGATCTCGGACAACAATTCACACTTGCCGAGCATCGCGCCAGGTTCGGGCGGCAGGAAGGACGAGACACGGACAGTCCTCGCCGCTTTATTGCCCGACTCGGTGTTGCCCGACTCGGTGTTGTCCGACTTGGGGTAGCCCGACTCTGTGTAGCCCGACTCGGTCGCGCCGCGGTCTTCCGTCTGGGCCTCGTCCAAGGTCGGGTAGAGCCCGCTGATCGACGATTCCGCGCTGGGCGTCGGTTCGACCCGGGACGGCGATGGCGGGGCCTGGACCGTGATGCGCGACGCATGGCGGGTAGTGAGGGTCGAACGCGGGGTGACGGCTGCCGCTGCCGTGACGGGCACGGGGATCTCCGCCGTGGGCTCGGCATCCTCCAGCATGGCCTCGACCGTGGTGAGGATCAGCGCGGTATCCTTGTGGATGTTGCGCGCATAACCGGCGACGGTGTGCGCGGTGGCCAGTTTGAAGGTGAAGCTCGAACGACCGATGAGGATGACGCGACTGAGCGCCGGCGAACCACTGAGGTCGTTGAAAAACGCCGAGCGGATGCTGCCGCCATCCAGGCAGAGCGACGCGCGGTTGGCATCGGCTTCCAGGTGCAACACACCGCTGGCGCAAATGCGGTGCAGCATCTTCACCAGATCGAGCAGTTCCTTGCCGACAACCGTGCCATGGAATCGTTCGTCATCGGCACGCAACTGCTGGGCGGTCATCGTTTCCATCCGGGCGGGGCTGATGGCCGGGATGGTAGGTCGAGCACCAAGTGCGCCACCGGAAAGTCCTGCTGCGCAGGCGTGCATGGCGCGAGTACGACGAGGTGCGTGGTAAGCGGTTGACAGCCCATCCCGGCGGAGCCGGAACCAAGGTTCATTATCGGCTCCACCGGGCTGGGATGCTGTTGTTGCAGGGCTTCGCCCCGCACCCCACGTACTACGCGCCGAAATTTCTTCGTGTGAAAAGGAGATTTCGGCGCGTAGTACTCCTGGGGCAGGCTGCGCAGTCGCCGCCCTTGGCAGGCCAACGGCCCAGGGCATGGTGCGTGTCCATGAGCGATCAGAGCGTCACCGTCCAACTGACCTGTGTCGCGGACGCCAATCAGCGGGCATGGTTAACCCTGCGGGTGACCCGGCACGAGGACCCGCGCCAGGTGCAGATCGACATCGATCCAGGATTGGCGGTGCGCAGCGATCCGACCTGTTTCCTCCACCCGCCCAACGACAGTGAAGCCAAGATCCTCAAATCGGACCTCGTCGGCGGGGTGCTGATGGCGCGCAAACAGCTCGGCAAGATCGGCTTCACCGTGCGCCTGCTGACACTCGGTGGTAGCGACGGCGACGAGGCGCGCGTGACCCAGATATCCTCGGTGGCGTTCGCCGTCGGTGCCCACGCCGCGGTGCTGACCGTGCTCGGCGACGCCAACCAACGGGCCGACCTCATTGGGGGGTTCGGTTGGAAGATCGCTGCGATCGAAGCCGCCGGTTGAACCCTCTGAGGGAAACACCCCATGATCCACGTCATCGCCACCATCACCTGCACGCCGAGCAAGCGCGAGGCCTTCCTGGTTGAATTCCGCAAGGTCGTCCCGCTGGTCCTGCAGGAGCGCGGGTGCTTGGCCTATGGCCCGACGGTCGACTGCGCGGCCGGCTTGGCGGTCCCCAGTTCTGCGCGCCCCGATGTGGTGGTGGTGGTCGAGCAATGGCAAGACGTGCCCTGCCTCAAGGCCCATCAGGTCGCCGCGCACATGCTCGCCTACCGCGAACGGATCACAGGTCTGGTGCAGCACGTCGCCGTGCAGGTGCTCGATCCGGTGTGATGGCACGGTCTGAAGGGTACGAGGGGTACGAGGGGTACGGACCCTTCGTACCAGCGAAGCGCTCGGACCCTTCGTACCAGCGAAGCGCTCGGACCCTTCGTACAGCGAAGCGCTCGTACCCTTCGTACCAGCGAAGCGCCCGGACCTGTCTTACAAGATCTCGCGCACCAGCTTCTGCACCTGCTCCAGGCGGAACGGTTTGGCCAGGACCGGGAAGCCGGTGTCGCGCTGGATGCGTTCCAGGGTCGCAGCGTCGTTCGCGCCGGTGAACACCGCCACGTGACCGGCGAGTCCGGGTTGGCGGGCGATGAGCGCCCGCAGCACGTCGATGCCGGAACCGTACTCCAGGTGGTAATCGGCGATCACCGCGCAGATCGGTTTGTTCGCGAGGGCGGTCTTGGCCTGCTCGGCGGTGGAAACCACCAGCACGTTGATGCCGTCCTCGTGCAGGTAATCGCTCAGCAGTTCGGCGATCATCGGGTCGTCGTCGATCACCAGCACCTGACCCGATGCGGGATGCGCCTGAGTCTCGGCGACAACCAGCGGGCCGGCTCCCGAGAGTGGCAATGACACGATGCACACCGCTCCGGGTTGCCCGTCTTCACGGCGATCGAGGGTAACCGCGCCGTCCTGTTCACGCAGCAGCGCCAACGCCATCGACAACCCCAGCCCACGATGACCGGAATCGGCGCGGGTGGTGAAGAAGGGCCGGGTGGCGTTGTGGGTGGTCTCCTCCTCGGGTGTGGCGCCGTCGTTGGTCAGTAGCAGCCGCACGCGGCCTTCGCTGCTGGTGGCGGATACCGTGCAGATACGGGCACCAGCTAGGCGCGCATTGTCGAGCACCTGTTCGAAGACGCGCGTGAGCGACCGCGGACCGGCCAGCACCAGCGGCACCACCCCCTGCACCTGGATCTCGGGCACGGTCAGACCGGTGCTTTGCAGGCGTTTGGTCGCGGTATCGATGACCGCCAGCGGATCGCATGGCCGCACCGCTTCATCGAGCGGCGCGGCGAGGTTGCGCAACTGTTCTACCAAACCGCGACAGCGGTCGACCTCTTTGAGGATCACGTCCAGGCGTTGGACGGTGTCCAGGTCGCTGCCGAGCCGGCGTCTGAGCCGTTGGCTGTAGCCCATGATCGCAGCCAACGGATTGTTCAGCTCATGTGCCAGACCGCGCGCGATCTGCGACACCGTCGCCTGGGTTTCCAGACGCACCATGTCGACCTGATGCTGCCGGAGCTGATCGAGCGTCTCGCGCAGGCTGGCGGTGCGCGCTTCGACCATGCCTTCGAGCTGGCGGTTAAGATGTTCGAGCGCGGCGTTGCGGCCCGCGATCTCGCGCATGAGCTGGCGGTTGTGCCGTCGCAGCAGCGCGGTCTCACAACCCTGGTTGAGCAACGAGATGAGATGCTCGCTGGTCCACGGTTTGACCAGGAAGGCGTCGATCAGGCCCTGGTTGATCGCCGACACCGCGAAGTCGAGATCCACCGCGCCGGTGAAGATGATGCGGAAGCAGTCGCTGTCGCGTTGGCGCAGATACCCCAGCAGATCAAGGCCGGTGGGCTGGCCCGCACCCAGGTGCTGATCGATCAGCGCGACTTCGATCTCCTCCTTGTCGATGACCTGCTCGGCCTCCGCCCGCGACGCGCACAACCGCAGTGTGAACTGCCGCCCGAGGTCTAAACGTCCGAGAGCCTTGAGCACATTGGGGTCGTCGTCGACCACCAAGACAATGCCGATGGGAAGATTCACGTGGCGCTTCCGTGCGGGGCGTGATCGCGGTCGAGCGGAGTGCTGGACGGCGCGCCCGGCATCGTGCCAAGCGGGATCACCGTCATCACCATGCCGCGTTCACCAAGTGCCATGACCTCGATGCGGAACTGTCCGAGTGAACCGTCGACCACCAGCGCGTTGCCGTGGGCGAGCGCTTCACGCGACCATTCCCACCACGGTGCCGGCGTGTTCGACGATGGCGATTGCGTCCCGGAAAACTGCTCTGGGAAGATCCGACGTGCCAGTTCGTTGGCCAACACCACCGTGCCATCAGCCGCGACACCGACCACCGCCACCGGCAGACCGTCGAGTACCGCCTGGCTCAGACCGAGGGTGCGGTTGCGCAGTTCGAGCAGGGCGGTGCGTTCACCCACCAGGCGTTCGAGGTCGGCATTGAAGCGGCTGAGCTGACGGTGGTGTTCCTCGGCGTGTTCGATGAGCACCCGGTTGTGCTGCAACAGGTTCCAGCGCTCGACGCCCTGACGCACGGCTTGCAGCAGTTCGTCATCACTCCACGGCTTGGTCAGGAAGCGGTAGACCTCGCCGCTGTTGACCGCACGGCGTAGCAGATCGATGTCGATGTGACCGCTGAAGAGGATGCGGCTGGTGTCCGGGCTGAGCTGACTGGCCGTGCGCAGCAGTTCGACCCCGTCGTCGTAGGCCAGGGCGTAATCGCTGAGGATCACTGAAATCCCACCTTCGCCGAGCAGCGTTCGGGCTTCGGCCGCGCTGGTCGCGCTTACCAGCTCCCACGGCTCGAAGGCGAACAACCGTGCGAGCGAGCGCAGGATCGGCGATTCATCATCCACCATCAGGATGCGCACGCGCGGGTCCGTCACGCGACTCCCGCTCCTTGCCAGTGCCGCAATTCGACGATGAAACGCGCACCACCCAGGTCGGGGCTGCGGTCGATCCGCACATCGCCGCCGTGGTTGCGCGCAATGCGCGCGACGATCGGCAATCCCAGTCCGGTGCCACCTTTCTTGCTGGTGTAGAACGGCTGGAAGATCTCCAGCCGCTGATGTTCGGGGACCCCTGGCCCGTCGTCCTCGATGGTGAGTGTCACCAGACTCTCCTGGCTGCGGCTGGTCAGACGAACATGTCCGCCGGACGCCACCGCCTGCCCCGCGTTGTGCACCAGGTTGATCACCAGTTGGATGATCTGCGGGCGCACCAGCAGCAGACCGTCGCGACTGGCGAGATCGCGTTCGACGTGACAGCGGTGTTTGAGTTGGTGCGTCAACACCGTGAGCGCCGACAACACGCACTGATCGACGCTACCCTGCTCTGGCGTGATCGAGGTACGCGCCAGCAGTTTGAGATCGCCGACGATGTTCCTCACCTGTTCGGCGCCCTGCTGCGTCTCATCGACCACCGCCACCAGATCCTTGCCGATGATCGGCCAACGCGCGGCGTCCAGCGCCTGTTCCCAGGCGCCGCGTTGCGCTGGCTCCATGAACGCCTGGGCCTGCGCCATGAGCGCCGACACCGTTTCGACGTAACGCCGCAGGGTGTTGAGATTGCTACCGATGTAACCGATGGGGTTGTTCAGTTCGTGGGCGATGCCGGCGGTCAGTTCACCCAGGCCGGCCATGCGTTCGCGGTGGATGAAGCCGGCATCGAAGGCTGCGGACGAAGTTGCGGGCGAAGTTGCGGCGGCCAACAACTCGCTGATCGAGCCGGGCGCGCCCGTTGCCGGCTGGTCGGGTAGCGGATCGCCGGGCACGGGATTCACTGGATCTGCCTGCCGCTCACGCCCAGAAGCCCTGGGCACGGTGCAACGCTGGATGCCGGAAGGTTGTCGACCGTACTACCGATGCTCATGACGCGGGCCCCCGTGGTCGCACTGGAACGTACCCCAACGACCACTCAGCCGCAAGGCTGGGAGCGTCGGCTCGCCCGCTATGTCCAGGGTTCCTCGCCCAGGCGCGTGGCACGCAGGACATGGCTTGTCAGACCGGGCCCCACCGCACGCTGCCGGCCCATGCTGGTGCTCGGTATCGAAAGCAGTTGCGATGAGACCGCGGTCGCCCTGGTGCGCGACGGCACCACCGTGCTCGCCGAGGTCATCGCTTCGCAGGCCGACGATTTCGCCGCCTGGGGCGGTGTGGTGCCGGAACTGGCTGCACGCGGACACGTCGCCTCGCTGCCCGGGCTGATCGAACGGGTGCTCATCCAGGCCGGCGTCACGCTCGATGCGCTCGGTGGCGTGGCGGTGGGTGCGTGGCCGGGACTCATCGGCAGCCTGCTGACCGGGGTCACCGCGGCCAAGGTCATCGCGCAACGGCGCGGCCTGCCGCTCGCCGCGGTCGATCACATCCAGGCACACCTCGCGGCGATCCACCTCGACCGCGCGGCGGTGATGTATCCGCTGGTAGGTCTGGTGGCATCGGGCGGGCACAGTCATTTCTACCTAGGCGAGGCCCCCGGCCGTTTCCAGCCGATCGGCGGCACCATCGACGACGCGGCGGGCGAGGCCTTCGACAAGGCGGCGGCAACCCTCGGGCTTGGTTATCCCGGCGGGCCGCAGATCGACGCACGCGCGGCTCGTGGCAATGCCGCTGCGATGACGTTGCCGCGCAGCTTCCTGAATGATGACACGCTGCGCCTAAGCTTCGCCGGCATCAAGACCGCGCTGCTCTACCAGGCACGTGGGCCGCTGGGCAAGGATCCCCTGCGGCTCGATGCACGTGGCATCGACGATGCGTGCGCGGCGTTCCAGACCGCGGTGGTCGACTGCCTCGCGACCAAGCTGCTGCTCGCCGCGCGCCAACGTGGCGTGCGCGCGATCGCGGTCGGCGGTGGGGTGGCGTGCAACCGTGCCCTGCGGGCGCGGGTCGCACGCGACGCGGCGATGGCCGGCCTCGAACTCTACCTGCCGGCAACGAAACACTGCGCTGACAACGCGGCTATGGTCGCGGCGCTGGGACATTTCCAGATCGCGCGCGGCGAGATCGCTGGCGCGGATCTGGTGCCCTTGCCGACCGGGTCGGCGGGACCGCGGAAGCCGAAAAAAACCATCTAACGACTGGCGCTGGCCATGCGCACCATGCGCACCGGCACATCAGCCGCTTCGTTGCCGGCGAGGGCGGCGAGCGCCCAGTCGCTGAGCGCGGCGAACAGCGCCTGCGGACGGACGTGCAGATTTTCGATCACCAGCGACTGATCACTGGTGACGGGCATCTCACCACCGCTGGTGACCCGCAGTCGGTACTGCGCCGCCGGTTGATCCTGCGTCAGGTCATCGAGATCGAGCAACGCCGGCGCATCGCCAGGGCTGGTCCAGGTGATCTCGCGACTGGCGACACACTCATCATCGCTGCCGGTGAGCAGCATCACATCCGCGCGTGGCACGGCGTGCGCCGCCAGACGCTGAGTGCCATCGATCACTTCGTTCTCCACCGGCCAGATACCCGCTGGACGCTCCGGGATGGTGATGCTGACCGTGCTGGCGGCGGTGTAGGCTGTGAGCACATGGCCGCTGGTGCTCGGCTCATCCGGCCACGTGGCGGCAATGGCGATGCGGTAGCTTTGGCCGGGCACGAAGGCTCCAACCAACGATAAGCCGGTATCAGTCGTGCTGACGGTCACTGGCACTGCCGGATCGACGCTCACCACCGGCGCGAGCAGTTCACGCGGCGCGGCGGGATCGCTCACCGCCACGTCGACGCGTACATCGCCGTGACTCGGCACCACCACCTCGCCCTGGGTCAGGTGCAAGGTCTGTTGCAGCGGCACGCGTTGTTCCCAAGCCTTATCCAACCCGAGCGGACCGGCGACGCCAATCGTGCCAGCGGGCAGACGTAACATCGCACTGCCACGCACGGGCGCAGCGAGCAACAGTCGTATCGTTGTGGCCGAACCGGTGGTGATGGCGCGGACCACGGCTGGCTTGGTGACTGGTGTGGTGACTGGCTTGGTGACTGGTGTGGTGACTGGCTTGGTGACTGGTGTGGCGACTGGCTGGTCGTTGCTGACGGCGGACTCGTTGGGCTGCTGGTCACTGGCGACTGCCGAGTCGGTAATGATCGCTGGCAAACCGTTGGCTGATTCACCGCTAGCTGCTGGCTGGTCGGTGCTCACCACTGGTTCGCTGCTGACCGCCGTCGTTGGCACAACGGCGACTGCGGACGCGTCCGCGGATGGAGTGACCACTAGCGAGACTTCAGCGGGAATGATCTCGACCGACAACTCCTGCGCGATGGCGAGCGGATCGACCGGTTGATTGAAGGTCAGCGCGATGGTGGTGCCATCACGATCGAAGGTTTCGACCGCTGCGCCGGAGATCGCTAAGGCTGGCGTGCTCCACGTCTGGGCCCCAGGGGCATGTAGACGGAAACCCTGCACTGTGCGGAACTCTTCCATCGGTAAGGTGGCGGTGAAGGTGGTGGCGAGTGGCAGCGGACTTGCGGCTTCGAACACCAGCGTGCGTGGTCCACTCCACGACCAACGTCCAGGCAGTGGCGGCGTGAGGTGCGGCACCAGTTCCGGCGGTCTGGCCTGACGCTCGGCATCGACCACATCGAGGTTGAAACGCCACACCAGCGTGGGGTGCTCGGTCGTGCCGCCGCGTTCGGTGACTGCGACTTCGAGCACATCGCGTGGCACCCAGGTCAACCACGTCACGCCAGCCCAGATGGCATTGCTCGCGATGAAAATCGCGAGCAGCAGCCAGGCTTTGGAACGGGGTGGTGGGGACATTGGGCGGTTGGTGATCGGGGTGGTGGTGGGTGCGGGGAGCGGTGATTCGGAGCGCGGTGGCGGCGGCACGGGCGGCGGCACGGGCGGCGGCACGGGTGGAGCTGCCGGTGGTGGTCCGTCTTCCGGCGGTGGTGGATCCTCGGCGACGGCGTGGTCCTCGACCGGTGCGACCGGTGTCACCACCGGCGCGGAGGTCACGATCTCCACCGTGACCGGCACGATCGCCATGGCGGTTTCCGCCACGCGTTCTGGCAGGACCAGCGGTGCGGTGGTGGGTGTGGGATCACTGAAGGACGGGACGCTGACTGCAGACGTCGACGCGGGAACCGCGACCTCCGGTGCTACGATAACAAAGATCGCCTCGGCTACCGGCGGGGTGATGGGCGCACTCGCCGCGGTGACCTCGGCCACGTCCAGCGCGTTGTGCGTCGCGACTTCCGCAGGCAGCTCGGCCTCTTTTTCAATCTCCTCGTCGGCCGCCTCGTCGGCCTCCTCGTCGACCTCCGCCGCCGTCTGCCCGCGATCAACCGGTGCAGTCCACACCGTGGTTTCGGTCGCGGTCGGAATGGTGAGGTCGTGAACTGGATGCAAATTAATGGAGGCACGTGGCGTGTCCGCCTGATGCGCAGCATCAACCAGTGCCGGATCGTTCGCGTTCAGCCCTTCCGCACGGTCGTCCTGGTCATCCGGTTCCAGGTCATCGTCGATCTGCGTCAACCCTGGCACGGCAGCGGGAACAGCGGCCGCTGCTGGCAGGATCAACGGCGCGGTGGTGGGCGTCGGTTCGACGAGATGGACAGCAGCGGGCGCAACTGCTTCCACGTTGAGTGACGGCGCAACCACTTCCGCTGTGACCGATGCAGCCGTTGGCGGCTCACTGACCGCCGACGCAGCCACAACAACATCAGGCCCGTCGGCGACTACCGGCGCGGATTGCTCACTCGACGGCGTGACCACGTCGTCATCGACATCCGCGACGGTCTGCCCGCGATCAAACGGTGCGGTCCAGACCGAGGTCTCGGTCGCCGTTGGGATGGTGATCTCCGACACCGCCCGGGGTTCGACCGGCGGACGCTGACGGTCAGCCTGGATCGCGGCGTTCACCAGTGCCGGATCGTCGCCGAGGAGTTCGTCGGGATCGATCTCATCTTCTTCTTCCTCTTCTTCCTCTTCTTCCTCGTCGTCGATGTTCTGGCCCGCACGTGGTGCCTGACCACTCAGCAGGGCGTTGACCGCCGCCGGATCGTCGCTGGCGATGGTGTCGAGCGGATGTGGCGCTTCTTCCGCTGCGGGCATCGCATGCATCACCGGCCATTCCTCGACCGGGAGCACGTGTTGCGCAGGAACGACAGGCGCTTCGTTCGTGGTCGTGACGGTAGGCGTTTCGCTGGCCGGCGACTGCGCGGGAGCGGCGGACGGTACGTCGGCAGACGGTTCCGCCGTCGGCGATTCCACCGGCTGCGCACGCTCTGCGATTGGTTCCGGTGCGGGAGGCAGCGTGTCGACGACAGATACGAAGACCGCAGGAGACTCGGCAATCACCGACGTTTCGGCGTCTGCTGCTGCGATCGCGGCCGGTATGACCTCAGCCTCAGCCGGCGCGCTGTCGACCGCTACGACTGAAACGGCGTCCTCGGTGGTCGTCGCTGGGGATTCCGTCACGGGTGCCGCGGGCACCTCGTTCGCCGGTGCCACTGCGGGTGGTGTGGTGCGCCGCGGCGGGAACCGCTTTACCACCGGCTCGGGTGCAGGTGACGGCGGAGCTGCGACCGGCTTCAATTCGGGATGCAGCGTATACCAGTGCGCGGTGAAACTCGCCTCGACGTTGGCGGTGATCGCCAGCACCGCGCTGACGCGGGTGGCCTCCTCCAAGTCACGCAGAAAACGCTGCTCGTCGGTCTCGTGCGGTTCCTCCGGCGCTTCGTCGACGCCCTCGTCATCGCTGGGCGAAGCGCCAGGCGATGCTGGCGCGGTGAAGGTCACCAGTGGCAGCTTACGCCGGCGTTTCGCTCCGTCGGGTTCAGGGGGCGGCAAGTGTGGTTCACGTTCGCGTTCCTCGGCGGCACGCAGGCGCAGCGCGATGTCACCGAACTGTTCTGGTTGGTCGACCTCGACGAAACGTTGGCGTGCGAGTTCGAGCGTGGCCATCACCGTGGTGATGTGCACCACGCGCGAGGTGTTGCCGCTCAGGAGTTCGCGGATGGTCGTGCGTTCACGCACCGCCAACTCGTCGAGCATGGTGACGATGCGTACCCCCAGCGGCATCTCATCGGCCATCACGGTGCGTGGAGCGAGACCGCCGATGCGTGAGAGGATGCGTTCGCAGGTGGTGGCGAGCAGGCTGAGGTCGATCTCGCCCAGATCGATGTCGCTGTCCTCCGGCGGGGCTTCGGGGACGTGTTCGCGGAACTGGCGTTCGAGCAGCGGCCGGCGCGCCACCTCCAGGTCGCCGAGGCCTTGCGCCGCCTCCTTGAAACGCCGGTAGGCCAGCAGCGAGCGCAGCAGCGACTCGCGCGGGTCGAACATCGGCTCGTCCTCGGCCCCTTCCTCCGCAACTTCGAGCGGTGGTGCGATGGTGCGGGCCTTGAACTCCAGCAGCGTGGCCGCCATCAGGATGAACTCACCCGCGACATCGAGGTCGGCATCCTGCCACGAACGCACGGTGTCGACGAACTGGTCGACGATCAGTGACAGCGGCACCTCAAGGATGTCGAGTTCGGTGCGCCGGACGAGGTAGAGCAGCAGATCGAGCGGGCCGCTGAAGCTGTCGACCGTAACGGTGTAGCCCAGGTCGAGCGCACCGTCGCCCAGCGCGCTATTGCCGGATGCGCCAATGCCGGATGCGCCAGTGCCAGACGAGCGAACGGGAGCCGCCACGTCGGAGGACGTGCTCGCCGGGACCACTGCAGATTCGTCGGAAGGATCGCCAACCATCGGGGAGGGTGAACCTTAGGCCCGGTGGGCGTTTGTCACTCGCCGATGGTGGCGGGGACCGGGACGGTATCAGCGCCTCAGAACTCCGAGATGGGCGCCTTGGCTGGCGGCTTGGCCCCCGCCGGCGGCGCGACATGAGACGGCTCGGGTGCCGGCTGTCGGCGCAGGTCCTGGACAAACCAGATCATCAAGGCGATGCCGGCGAGCCAGACGATGCCGGAGATCAGCAGGATGATGCTCCACAACGGCGGACGCTGCGATGTCGGATGCCCGTGGGGGGGCGTGGCAGCGCCATGCCCCGCGCGTCTGGGCGGCGGACGTGGCAGCGGATGGGCGGCGGGGTGCGCCCCATGTGCCGTGCCCGCGACCGGCACGGCCGCCGGTACGCCAGCCAACGGGTGTTCGCCGCGCAGCAGACGGATGACGTCCTCAAGGGCGGCCGCCGGCGTCGTGTAACGTTCCTTGCGCTCCTTGGCCATCAGCTTCTTGATGATGGCGATGCAGCCGGGAGACAGATTCGGATTGAGCGATTCGGGTGGCGGCAGCTCACGTTTGAGATGACTGTGCATCACCGCCGCGGACGAGCCGCTGAACGGGGTCTGCCCGGTGACCGCGTGGTAAAGCGTCGCGCCGAGCGCGTAGAGATCGGCGCGGATGTCGAGCTCCTCACCACGTGCCTGCTCGGGTGCCATGTAGTGCGGCGTGCCGACCGTGGTGCCTTCGGTCATGAACTGCGGATCGGGTTCGTGCGCCTTGGCTAGGCCGAAGTCGCTGAGTTTGCTCTTGCCCTCACGATCGAAAAGGATGTTCGACGGCTTGATGTCGCGGTGGATCAGGCCTTTTTCGTGCGCGTACTGCAACGCGCCGAGCAGATCGCGGGTGATCTTGAGCGCCGTGCGTTCGGGGATCGCGCCGCTGACGTGCAGGTGGTGATCGAGTGTGCCGCCTTCGACCACCTCCATGGCGATGTAGTAGGTGCCCTTGCTCTCGCCGAAATCGATGGTGCGGACGATGTGCGGATGGTGGAGCTCCATCCCCAGATTGGCCTCGCGGTGGAAACGCGCGAGGAAGTTCGGATCGGCTGAGAGCTTCTTCGGCAACAGCTTGAGCGCGACTTCGACGCCGGTGTCGGGCACCTGCGCGCGATAGACCGCGCCCATGCCGCCCGAGCCGAGCTTGTCCATGATGTGGTACGGCCCGATCACCAGACCCTTGAGCCGGCGGCGTTGTTCGCCGAGCGCCTGGTCGAGTTGCAACTTGGTGAGGAAGCCCAGCTCGATCATCAGGTCGCCGAGATTGCGCCGACTGCGCCCGACATCGATCTCCGCGCTTTGGAGCTTCAGACACTGGTCGAGCTGGCCCTGAGTGATCAGGCCACGTTCGATGAGGATCTTGCCGAACAACAAGTGTTCAGCGCTACCGGAGGGAGTGGACATGGGAACGTGGGCAAGGAATACCCGCAAGACAGGCCGAAGTAAATCCTGCGATCTCGTGACGCTCAGCGTCACAGCCGGACGCCGAGCGGCGGTGGGCGGATCCTGTTGTCGGATACAGCGTGCGAAGCCATCCGCCCACGGGTGAGGAGGCGAAGCCGACGAACCCGAGCCGCGACAAAGTCCGTGGGGCAGGCCCACAGGGCCGCGGGGGCGAAGCCCCTGAACAACAAGCAGAATAGTGCAACTGATCGGAGACAGGCATCCATCACCGAGACGACGCACGCACGCCATACTCAGCGCATGCGGCCCCCTTCCCCTTGCGCGCTTCTGCCTCAACCCATCGTCCCCCGCTCCTCACCGTGTTAGCCAGCCTGCTTGGATCGCGTTTCTGGATCACCGCCTATGTGATGTTGGCGCTGGGGTTCACCGTGCCCGGCGATTGGCAGTGGCTCAAGCCGACCATTCCGTTCTTCCTGGGCGGCATCCTCTTCTTCTCGTGTCTGAAGATCTCGCTGAGCGAGACCATCACCGCCGTGCGCACGCCGGTGGTGTGGTGGCGGTTGAGTTGGACCTCGTGCGCCAAGCTGCTGCTGATCCCGCTGATCGCGTTTGCCGTCACCAAGTTGATCGCGCCGGAGTGGGCCAATGGCATCCTGCTGCTGACGATGATGCCGGCAGGTTTCTCCTGCTTGGCCTTCGCCGATCTCTTGGGCGGCAACCGGGTCGTCACCCTGTTGCTGGTATTGGCTACCAGTGCGCTGGTGCCATTCACTGCACCGTTGTTGCTGGCGGTATTCACCGGCACCACGGTCTCATGGTCGGCGATCGCGTACGAAGCTGGCTACATCGCCCTGTTGCTGGCGACACCTTTCACCCTCGCCCAACTCACGCGCACCGTGTTTCCGGCGCTGGTCACGCGCCACTTCGCGCACTGGAACGCCGGTTCCATCGCCTGCGCCTGCATCCTGGTCTTCGTCGGCGCCGCGGTGAATCGCCACACCTGGGAACACCTGCCGCTGACCTCCATCCTCATCGCGCTCGGCCTGACCATCATGGCGACCCTGGTCTCGGCCGGCTGCGCTGTCCTGCTCGGCCGCTTCCTGCCACGCGGCGACGCCATCGCCTTCACCTGCGTTGCCATCTACATGAACAACGGCCTAGCCGTCGCCTTCGCCACCCAGTTCTCCGGCGGCAATCCCTACATGCTGCTGCCCGCGATCGTGGTGCAGATCCCGGTGATGATCGGGGTGCCGGTGATGAATTGGTTTATGGATCGCGCACATCGCAAAGCGGCAGTGGCAGCAGCGTAGCCAGCAGCCAGCAGCCAGCAGCCAGCAGCCAGCAGCCAGCAGCCAGCAGCCAGCAGCCGGTAGTCGCTACCCACTGGCGTCAATCGCCATGACCAGCCGTGCGATCATCCGGCCCACGCGCTGGCTTTGTTCGATGAGCTGTGCGCTCGTGGTTGGAGCGATGCACCCGAGATCGCCTGCTATGGTTGCCTGCGCTTCGACCTCCGCGTTAGACGCCTGCGCGATGCACAGGAACCGTCGAAACTCTCGATCGGATCCACGTTCCGATCCTTCCGCAATGTTGCTCGCGATTGAGATCGCCGCGCGTCGCATCTGAGATTTCAGATCGCCTTCCGCACGCATATCTGCCGTTGCCGATGAAACGAGTCGCAGCAGATCGCGTGCCTGCTGCCAGACGTGAAGCGTGGTGAATCGTGCCATGTGAGGGCTCCTTGTATGCCCCTGGCGGACCGGTCGCGCGCAGCGCGCAAGGGTCGGAGCGGAGTCTTCGCAGCGGAGCGCCCTTGTGCGCGAGCACGTCCGGTACGATGGGGGCGTACAAGGAGCCCGTACCCAGGACGTGGTTGATAGAGCGTTCATTTTGGCGGCATTCGGAAGAACGGCGTTCGGCCAGCGGCATTCGGCATTCGGCAACCGGCCACCAGCCTTCGGCCATCGGCCATCGGCCATCGGGGGACTCTCGTCCCCCTCACCATGCGTCGCCCTTCCAGGCAATGCCTGTAAACTTAGCCGCCAAGTTCTGTCCACGCAGTCGGTTGCGTATTACTTCCCATTGATTTCCACTTGACAAAGGCAGCTATTCGGGCGGGCGGCCTGCATGGGAAAATCTCATGC
>JACDEI010000020.1 GCA_013816485.1 Planctomycetota bacterium | reverse complement strand
CAGCGCAACCGTAAGGTGATGGAGGAGATCATGGGTTGGGCGAAGAGGGCTCATGAGGCCCGACGAATTTTTTACAAGCGATTGTCAATTAGTATTTTACGGAGGGTGCTAAAACGAACGGCATTGGGGCCAGACCGCCCCCAGCAACCAGCGCAGGCGGTTTTTTCAGCGGCCTGATCAGTGTCTCGTCCGCGCTGGTCAGCCCGACGCAGAGGCAGGCCGTCGCGGAATCCGCACGCGTCGTCGGCTCACTTCGCCGGAGCTGCTTCCTGAGGCAGGAACACCTCGATCAGCGGCGTCGGTGGCGATACCGTCGGCGGCATCGGCGGAACCACCACGTAGCGGGCGATGAGCGCGCAGACCAGGGCGAAGGTGCAGAGCATGAGGGCGCTGCGGCCGGAGCGCAGCACCGCATGATCGAGGTCCGCCACCCGTGTACTCTGGACCGATTGTTCGATCGACTGGAAGTCCACCACCAGCCGTGTACCGCAACCGCGACAGAACGTGGTCCCCAGGGCATTGTCATGGCCGCACGATTGGCAGGTGATCATTTGCCCGCTCCCGTAGCCGGCAGCAGCGGCTTGATGATCGCGGCGCGCTCCGGCGCGAGCTCCATCACCTTGTACAGCAGCAGATCGCGGCGTGCGCCGCGCGGCAGGACATTGATCTGCGAGCGCAGCACTTCGTTGCTCACGCTGGGCGACAACGCCAGCAACACCACCTCGACCCCTGGGACGTCGGGATGTTTCGGCATCAGCAGGCGCAGTTCTCCGGCGGTGACGCGGATGGTTTCCCGGTCGCCCTGGATCCAGGCGGCGCGGAAACGTGCTTGCGCGGCGTAGGTCAGCAGCGCCACCTGGGGCGGATCGGCATCGGGCAGGGACAACTCCTTGGGTTTTTCGCCCTGCTTCAATTTCACCAGGTGGTTGATCACCGCCTGGTCGCCGGAAGACAACGAACCCGCTGGAGTGCCACCATGGTGGACCTGGTGCAGGGCATTGATCGCCGCGATTGTCGGGCGTTGTTTGGCCGGCACGCGCAACTCCAGGCGTGCGAGCTGATCCTTGGCCGCCGGATCTGAGAGATCGATGGCGAGGATGCCCGCCGCCGGTTCGGCCGGCAGCCAGGACGCGGCTTCGCGACCGTTGGCGACCGTCGCTAGGCGATCATCGATCAGGCCCGCCGCCTGGGCGCGGTCGATCGCCATGATGCCGAGTCCACGCTTCACGGCTTCCCATCCGATCGTCACCGCAGCGATCAATACCAACAGAGCCAGCACCAGCATGGCGATGCCAACATTGCGTGCGCCCCATTGTTCGATCAGCGCATTCATGGCAGCGACCCCATACGTCCGCGCAGGGCGGAGGCCGGCAGGGGGCCGTAGGCGATGCTGTCACCTTGATGACGATCATTGATCACGAACAGATGGCGCTCGGGCACGCGGATCGGGCCGCAGTCGGGCAGAGGGATGAGTTCACCTTTGGGATTGCGTTTGCCATTCACCTCCAGGTGGCCTTCACGGATCTGCACACGGTCACCAGGCAGAGCCGCAACCCAGCCGAAGTTTACCGCCCGCTCGGCATCCGGGCCCAGACGCCAGCAGATCGCGTCGCCGGGTTTCCAGGCAGTGAAGACGACCGTCCGATCAAGGCGGTAGGAGGTGTACTCGGTGAGGTTCTCGACGGCGTTGTAACCGCTCGGCACCTGCACCCGCGACAACGCCTTCATCGCCAGCACGACGCCATAGAAGGCCGCCACCAGGAGCAGGTACATGATCGCTTGTCGCACGACATCCATGTCTCTGAAAGTGACCGGGCAGCGCAGAGGGTGAAGCCGGTGATTGGCCGGCAGGTTGTTGGCGTATCACCATCCCGGCTGTGGCCGACGCCCTGCGCCAATGGCGCGCCCCACGGAACAGCGCCGAGCGGACCGGTTGTTGCTCCCCGGTCGTCCGCTAGCGTCCGGCCCATGCCTGCCGCCCGTTTCCCCGCCCACGGCCCCGCCGCGTTGTTCGTGGTGCTGTCCGGACCCAGCGGAGCGGGCAAAAGCACGTTGATGCAGCGTTTCGTCGAGCGTTACCCCGAATTCGTGCGCTGCCTGAGCGTCACTACCCGCCCGCCGCGTGGCAGTGAGCAGGATGGCACGGACTATTTCTTCGTCAGCGAGGAGGTCTTTGCCGAGCGGGTCGAGAACGACCAGTTGCTCGAACATGCGCAGGTGTTCGGCAAACACAGCTATGGCACGCCGCGCTCCTTCGTCGAACAGCAGCTCACCAGCGGTCGCAGCGTGATCAAGGATGTCGATGTCCAGGGCGCGTTCACCATCCGTGGCACCTTCCCGGGCGCGTTGCATGTCTTCGTTGTGCCGCCCGATCGCCGTGAGATCGAACGCCGGTTGCGCAGTCGCGGCACCGAAAACGAAGAAGCCATTCGTCGTCGGCTCAACGAGGCCGACCGCGAACTGACCATGTGGGATCGCTACGACTACCTGATCATCAACCGCGAGATCGAACGCGCGGTCGACGATCTGGCGGTGATCGTGGCGGCAGAGCGCCTGCGGGTGAGGCGATGAATCTCATGCGGCATGACCAATGCAGAACGCTGATCGCTGACCGCCTTTCCGGTGTCCATCAGCCAGGAGCGCTCCATGGATGATGCCCTCGTCCTCGCGATGCCTCGGCGGGAGCTGTTCCGCATCAGCGGCTTCACCAAGCAGGTCGACCTGGAGATTCTGCACTCCTTGGCCGAGGACTCGTGGTACGCCGCGCCAGCGTCGCTGGTCGGGAACTTTGATGCCAAAGAGGTCCGGCTCGGGCTGGTGGTGATGCGCTCGCAGGAGGGCACGGATCACCTGCTGATCGACGCCCACGGCGTGGCGCTGCATGCCACGCCGATCCCACCCGAGGTCGGCCATCTCGGCCCCGGTCTGGCGGCACTGCGACAACTCGCCCTGGTCGCGGGTCGGACGATGTTGGGCATCAGTGCCGGCACGGTTGAACTCATCGGTTACTGCAACGACGACACGTTGCCGGAGTGCCGGCCGTTCTTCCTGCTGGTCTACCGCATGAAGGTGGCGGCCGACGTCGCCGCTCCCGCCGGTATGACCTGGGTCGCGCGTTCTGCGCTCGCCAACGTGCCCCTCGATCCGGTCAGTGCCCTGGTGGCGGCGGGCATCTGACGCGCTGTCCGATGGGTTGCGCCGCACGGGTGCGGTCCACAATCCCGGCCCATGCGTTACCGTGATGCCGCCCATGTCGATGTCGGGAGCTTTTACTCCCGCAAAGCAGAATTGGGCAAGATCTACCGTCTGCTTGGCTACGCCGCCCTGGTGGGAGTGGTCTGGCATCACGATCACGTGGGCATGCTCGAACGGCTGCTGATCGCGCTGATCATTCTGTGGTTGATGGCATGGTATCGCGTGGTCGGCACGTTGTGGCGCTCCAGCACCGTGGCTGCGGCCTTGTTGTGCGCGGTGCTGCTGACCATGCACCGCCTGCACCTCCAAGGAGCCGCTTCGTGACCTTCGCGCGCTGGGGCATCCCCACCCTGTTCTGGGTCACGCTGGTGCTCGGTTGGGGCGTATGGCTGCTGCCGGATGGCATCGTGCGCTGGTGCGGCATCGCGGTCGCGGCGTTCTGCTGGTTGTTCACTCTGGCGTTCTTCCGCAATCCGCTGCGTAAACCGCAGGGTGATGAACGGTGTCTGATCGCGCCGGCTGATGGTGTGGTGGCCGACATCACCGAGGTCGACGAACCCGACTTCATCCGTGGCCGCGCCATGCGCATCGGCATTTTCCTCTCGGTCTTTGATGTGCACGTGAACCGTTCACCGGTGGCGGGCGACATCGCCTACGCCAAGTACACTCCTGGGAAGTTCCTTGATGCGCGTCATCCCGACGTCAGTCACGAGAACGAAGCCAATACCATCGGCATCCTCGCCAGCGATAGCGTCGCCAGCGGCCTGAAGCTGCTGGTCCGCCAACTCAGCGGCCTGATCGCGCGTCGTATCATTTGTACGCACGGTGTCGGCGACAAACTCGCGCGCGGTGAACTCTATGGCATGATCAAGTTCGGCAGCCGCACCGAAGTCTGGGTGCCGCTGACCTACCCACATACGGTGAAGGTGCAGGTCGGACAGAAGGTGAAATGTGGCGAGACGGTGATCGTCGAATTGCGGCATGCGACCGCGGAGAAACCGGCTTCCTGATAGGAGCCGGGCCAGGACACTACCATGAGCGAACGCCTCGACACGATGCGCAAGCGCCTGCGCCGGCTGAAGACCCTGCCGGTGCTGCCGACCATGCTGACCGCGGGCAACCTCGCGAGTGGCATCACCGCGATCTTGTGCGCTGCGCACAACATGCTCGAAGTCGGCGCCTTCATGGTCTTCATCGCCATGATCTGTGACATGTTCGATGGCAAGGTCGCGCGCATGACCAACACCGCCGGACCGTTCGGCGCGGAACTCGATTCGCTCAGCGATGTGGTCAGTTTCGGTGTGGCGCCAGCGATTCTGATGCACCGACTGGTACTCGGCGAACCCGGCGTATTCGATCATGGCCAGCGCTTGCTGTGGTTCATTACCGTGCTCTACCCGATCATGGCCGCGATCCGCTTGGCGCGTTACAACGTCGAACACAGTGACGAGGCGACGCCGTACTTTCGCGGCCTGCCATCGCCCGGAGCGGCAGCCCTGGTGTGCGCCTGGATCATCCTGCATCCGCATCAAAATGTCATCTCCAGCCCGATGATCGGCGAGACGTATAAATATAGCGGTCTGGAGAACCTCGACGCCTTCCGCTGGATCATCATCGCCCTGACGTTTTTCTCCGCACTGTTGATGGTCTCGACCATCCGTTTCCCGCATGTCGGCAACACCTTGTTCGGTCGTTTGGGTTTCCGCACCATCATCATCGGCATGCTGCTGGTCAGTTTCCTGGTGGCGTTCCCGTACTGGTTCCTGGCGGTACTGACCACTGGTTACGTCCTCTATGGCCTCGTGCTCGCGGTGCCCGACATGTGGCGCAAGTGGCGCGCCGGGCGCAATCCGCTCGATGAACCGGAGGACGAGGAAGCCGAGGACGTCGGTGTCTCCACCGATCGTATCGAACAGCACGGCCCACGCCCAGGACGCTGAGTTATCGTGGGTGAGCTCCTGCATCCCGGCGCGCGTCATCCCTACGCGCCGATGCCGTTGTCCGCTCTTGCGCGCTTCGTCCATGTGCCGGTGAGCGAAGTCGCCCGCTGGATCGCCGAAGGTCTGCCGCAAACTGCCGACGGCCAGGTCGACCCGTTCGTATGCTCGAATTGGCTGTGTGCAGGTCGCCTCGATCGTTGCCCGACGCTCGCGCGTCGCTGGCGGACTTACCTGTTATTTTTTGCGCCGTTCCTTGCTGGCCAGGATCGCGTGCGACGGCTGCGCTGGCAACGTTCCCAGCGCCTCTACGTGCCGGATCAGGCCGAACGTCTGACCTGGTGGTTGCCGCGGGCAACTGCCAACGAGGCGCAACAGGTCGAGTTGGATGAAGCCCCGCAGGTGGATGGATGCGTCACCAGTGACGCGGGTGGTTGGTGGCGCATCGATGGTCGACCATCTACGCCTGAACCGATGACCACGCTGAGTGCCCAGGTGCGCATCACGCCACGGGTGGTCTTGTCACCGGGCAGCGCCGAGCAGTTGGAACTGGCCAGGTTGATGGAGGACGTCGTCAGCGTCTTCCGTTACGAGTACCGTCACCATCAGCCGTGGGAGTACCGCGAGGCGTTCACCACTGGTCGCGTGGACGATCCCAGGTCGGTCGGCAGTTGCCTGGATTGTGCGATGGCCCTGGGCGCGCAGTTGACGCAACGTCAGCGACCTTGGCGCGTGATCGCCGGCATGGTCGCCGACACCCGCATCGCCAATCCACACTTCTGGATCGAAGTCGACACCGTTGCCGGTTGGGCTCCGCTCGATCCGACGCTGCCAGCGATCGTGCGCATGGTCGGTGGTGATTGGCGTGCAGCAGTGCGCGCGTGGACCGGAGCCTGCGACGCCCGGCGGGTGAGCTTGGGCGTGGTCGGGGCGGGCCTCCCGAACATCCCAGGTGGATCGACCGCCGGTTCATCGATGGGAGAGGTGGTCGCCGACGAGCGCAACGCGTGGCTATGTCTGGATTGGGTGTGCGGCGATTGTGAGTCCGAGTTCAGTGACGTTTCGTGAGCGTTCAGTGACACGCCGTCCGGGACTGGTGTACGCTGGCTTAGACCACACGATCAATCCGCATCTGGACCTTCCATGACCGACCACATCGCCAACGACGACGAGTTCGCCCGCTATGTAAAGCAGGTGGCGATGGTCACGCCCGAGCAGGTCGAAGCGGCGGAACACGAACGCCAACGTCAGCTTGCCAGCGGTGTCACCCTGCCGCTCGGCGAGGTCCTGGTCAGACAGGGGGCCATCACCACGGTGCAGCGCGACGGGGTGGAGAAACGCCTGGTAGCGAAACAAGCCGGCGGCCTTCAGCAGCTCGGCAGCTACCGCATCGTGCGCAAACTCGGGGAAGGTGGCATGGGTGCGGTCTACTTGGCCGAGGATACCGCCGCCAACCTCCGCCAGGTCGCGCTCAAGGTCTTGCCGAAAAAACATGCGCAAGACGCCGAGTTCGTCAGCCGTTTCAAACGTGAAGCGCGCTCCGCCATCGGTCTGACCCATCCCAACATCGTCGCCGCGCATGCGGTGGGTGAAGACTTCGGCGTACACTGGTACGCCATGGAGTTCTGCCCCGGCGAGGCGCTCGATGCCAAGCTCAAACGTGGCGGTGCCCTGCCCTGGCGCGAGGCGGTGACGATCACCGCCCAGGTCGCCGCCGGACTCGCCCATGCCCATGCCCATCAGATCATCCACCGTGACATCAAACCGGCGAACATCGTCCTCGCCGCCAACGGCACGGCAAAGATCCTCGATTTCGGCCTAGCCAAGCAGTTGGGAGGTGGCCAGTCACTGATGACCCAGACCGGTGTGGTGATGGGCACGCCACATTACATCGCCCCGGAGCAGGCGCGTGGCGACAAGGACATCGACGGACGCGCGGATCTTTATGCGCTCGGCGCGACGTTCTATCATCTGCTCACCGGCCATACGCCGTTTAGTGGCAGCAATCCCGCCGCGGTGATCATGCGGCACCTGAACGATGAACTGCCGGATCCGCGCGATGAGATCGCCGACCTCCCCGACGGCGTGGTCGAAGTTCTGCGGCGCATGATGGCGAAGAAGACCCAGAACCGCTACCGCGACGGCGAGACCCTGATCGCCGACCTGGAACTGGTGGCCGCCGGTCATCCGCCTGCGGGCACGGCGATCGATCCATCGTTGTCATCGCTGGCACGCCGTCGCGGTGCCGTGGTGCGCGACGCCGATCATCGCCCTGCCTATGTCATCAGTGTCGTCGTGATGGTGGCGTTGGTCCTTGGATGGTGGTTCCTGCGTCCGGGGCATCAGATGCCGCCACCGGTGAATCCGGCTTTGACCAGTACGCCGGTTTTCGCCGAGGTCCCGTCGGTTGTTGCTGCTGATGTCCCGTCGACGGTTGCTGCTTCGCCAGCGCGTACGGTGAATCTCCTCGCCCTCGCCGATCCCACGCGTGACGCGGTGTTCGGTGCTTGGCAACGTGTCGAGGGGGCCTTGCTGAGCGATGCTTCCGGCGACTGGCAACCCGGCCGGGGTGCGGCACGTCTGGCCTTGCCGTACCAGCCGCCACTCGAATACGATTTCCGCATCGTCTTCACCAAGCGCAGTGGCCAGCAATGTGTGTCGCAGATATTCGTCGCCAATAACCAGACCTTTGCTTGGGTCATGGGCGGCTGGAACAATACGGTTTTTTCGTTTGAAAACTTCAAGGGGATGCACGGCAATGAACCGGAGAATCCCACGCGCGCAGCGCCGTCTCCCGTTTTGAGAATCGGTATGCGCCATACGTCCGTCCTGCAGGTTCGCCGTCATGGCACGACCGCATGGTTCGATGGGGCAGTGGTCTCCCGGACACCGGCCGATCACACCGGCCTGACCAGTCCGGTGGTCTACGATCTCACAGGCAGACCTCGGACCCTCGGCATCGCCTCGTGGCAGGCACCAACACTCTTCCAGGTGATCGAGGTGGTGGAGATCAGTGGTCAAGGGACGTCGTTGCGCTGATTTGCGCTGATGCTCTGCCGCATCGCCGGCACCGTGCTCAGGTGACGATGCCGGCGGTTGGTCTCCCCCGTTTTCAGAATGGCCGCGCGGCCACCCGGACGATCAACCGAAGCAGGCGCAGGTCGCCACCACCCAACTAGGTAGGTTCAGCAGCGCATGCTTCACCGTGCTCAGGAGGGGGAGGCGCTCATCCTGAGGACGCTGGACCGCTCTGGAGGCTATCCCACCCAGCCCGGTACCCGGCCCATCCCGTCGGCCACGGCAGGTGTGGATTTCCCGGATTTCCCGAGGAAACGTGGGAATCCCCCAGGAGGGCAGGGTTTACGGCACCTGCCGCACCCCCCGCGCAGAGGGGGTGCGGAGCCTTGTCACCCCGCAGGGAGCGCCCTAGGACATGGCCCAAGTCCCAGACCCCCGCCATTCCGGAGAACCCATGCTTGCGACCCGCGTCAGCCAGAAGGAAAGCGTCTTCTACTTCGCGGCGTACCCCGCCGCCGAACTCCTGAAGAAGGTCCGCTTCACCACCCGCTTCGAGGCCGAAGAAGGCGCGCTCAAAGCGTCCACGCCCGAGCACAACGACGAGATCGGTTCCTTCATCGCCAAGGTCGAGGGCAGTGACAAAGCCTTCCAGCGCGGCATGGCCAAGGGCAAGGTCGCCCAGATCCGCAATTTCTACGAGACCTGCGGCGCCCAGCCGATGATCCCAGGCACGGTCCTGCTGTTCACCTCCGAGAAGCTGCGCTTCACCCCGGCGTCGACCGACAATCCCAACGGCAGCCTGACCGCGCCGGACGACAAGTACCTGATCATCGATGGTCAGCACCGCCTCGCCGCGTTGCACTTCCACTTGAAGAAGCACCCGGAGGAGGCCAGCCAGGTCTACGTGCCGTGCATCATCTTCGACGGCCGCAATGAAGACTTCGCCGCCGAGATGTTCGTCATCATCAATTCGACGCCGACGCGCATCAGCAAGAGCCACCTGATCGACCTCTACGAGCGCGTGTCGTTCGCCACGCCGGACAAGAAGCTCGCCGCCAAAATCGTCGACCGTCTCTATGTCGAAGGTGACAGCCCGCTGCGTTACCGCATCAACCGCCTCGGTGGTCGCTCGGGCAAAGAAAAGTGGATCCTCCAGGCCGAGCTCTTCAACGAAGTGCACCGCTGGGTGAAGGGTGCCGAGTCCTCGGCGCAGGAACATGTCGAGTACCACTACGGCATCCTGCGCGACTTCCTCAAGGCCAGCGCCAACATCTGGGGCCACGCCTGGGGCAACGACAACTACATGGTGACCAAGCCGGTGACGCTCAAGGCGCTCATCCGCGTATGCGCCGACCTCGCCGAAGACGATGGCGAAAACGCCGACGGCCGCGTGCGCCGTTGGAACGAACGCCTGGCGCCGTGGGCTACCCGCAACAGCGACTTCCGTGCAGCGGGTTTCTACGAACGTTTCCCCGCCAAGGGCCAAGTCGAGCGCGTGCAGCGCATCCACCGTGAACTGGCGCAGGCGATCGGGTTGTCGAAGAAGTAGCCATCGTCGGCTTCTTGATAAAAGGCGATGATCGCCTTCGGTGTACAGGCCACGTTCTTCGGGACGTGGCCTAGCTGTTTTCGGGGTCAGCCGAATTTCAGTACCGTATCTTGGTTGGGCAATTTGCCCTTCAACGTTCGGTAGTAGACGTGCTGGTCACCAGCGACGATTCCAGCCGCTCGTTTGATGTCCACCTCGCGACCGGCAAGCGCCTGGGATTCCGCCCAGGCCTCTGCTCCTTGTGGGTGGCGATCACCGGTCTGGGCGAACAGCGTATGATCGAAGTCCGCTTGCTCATGCACTGCCCCGTCGTGGATATGCACGGTCGGGAAGAAGAGTGCGGAGGGATCGCTACGTGGGAAGCTGAACGCCATGGGATGGATCTTCTGTTCACCGGCTTTGAGTTTGAACACCGCGAAACCGTAGTCGCGGTAGGCGGGGAGCTTCTCCCAGGTTCCGGCAGGAAGTTGGAAACGTTGATCGAGGCGGTTGAAATCCGCGATCGTCGGGACGAAGGATGCTTCGAATGCTCCGACCTGCTGGACCACCAGAGGCGTTGGAGCCGCCGGGGCTGGTTTCGCTCCGTCTTCTGATCCGGCAAAGCCCATAAAGCCCATGGCACTGAATAGGTCGGCGAAGATCAGCGGATAGTCGGATAGATCGATGAACGTCACCGCCTGTTCCCCAGATCCGCGCGGCACTGGGATCGGCAAGACCATGGCGACCTCGGCGGCAGCCTTCACCTTCATCGCATAGACGAGGAACTGGCGATCGTTACCAGCATCACGGGCGAAGATCGAGGTGTGGGAGACCGAGACCGCATTGGTGAAGCAGCACATGGAAGACCTCCATGCACGGCAACGTCATTGGGGCTGTCACTACGCAAGGAGCGACCGTCGAATCGGACCACTGGTGGATCGCCCACGCGCCGTCGGACAAAGATCGTCGGAACCCACCGTGCACGGTGGAACCGCTTTCCAGATCAAGGACGTTCCGGATGGCCGTTCGTTTCAGCACTTTTGCAGCCGCGCTCCTCCGACCGACCGGTCGCGATGAGATGAATTTACGGTCACCTCCAGTGGTGTATCCGCAGCGGTGGATAGCGGTGCGGGGTATTCTCATCACCGCATCCACAGCGCAGGAATCCCGCATGCTGCTTCGCCCACTGTTCTCCAGTCTTCTTCTCGCAACGGTGCTCCTTGGTGCCAGCGAGGTCCCCACCGCGCCGATTCCGCCTGGGGTGGATGTGGCGCGTGCCCTGGCGCTGACCAAGGCGTGGCAGGACGACCAGCCGGAACGTGCCGAGCGCAAGTTGCGCGTGGTCTATTGGACGCCATCAGATCGCGAGCCGGCGCCGAGTCACCGCGAACGCCTCACGCGCGTGCTGACCTACATGCAGGAGTTCTACGCCACGCAGATGGCCTCCTACGGACTGGGCCGGCGCACGGTGAACCTGGAGATCGAAGCTGACGGATTGCTGAAACTGCGCGTGGCGCGTGGGGCCAATCCCTTCAACCAATACCGCACCGAGAGCGGCCAGGAGATCCGCAAGGACTGTGTCGCGGTGTTGGAGAAAGAAGGAATCGTCGCCGACGACGAGACGCTGGTGATCTTCTGCAACCTGTCGACTTGGGATGCGGAAAAACGCACGATGCGCCAGAACAGCCCCTACTACGCCGGTGGCGACCATCGCAAAGGCACCGCGTGGCAGGTGGACTCACCGCTACTCGATCCCGCTCTGCTCGGCGAGAAGACCGCGATGCTGACTGATGGACAGTACGGCCACATCTCGGTCGGACGCTACAACTCGATCTTTGTCGGCGGCGTGGTGCACGAACTTGGCCATGCCCTTGGCCTGCCGCACTGTGCGGAATCCCCGGAGGAAAAACGCACGCGCGGAACCGCGTTGATGGGTTCGGGCAACCGCACCATGGGCGAGGATCTACGTGGCGAAGGACCAGGATCGTTCCTCACCCTGGGACACGCGCTCAAGCTGCTCACCCATGTGCAGTTCTCCGGCTCGGTGAAAGGCATGAAGGAGCAGCCGACGGTACGCTGGCATGACCTAGCAGTGGATGGCGGCAATGGCGGCAATGGCGGCAATGGCGGCCCCATCACCATGACCGGGCGTGTCGATGCGTCGCTGCCGGTCTACGGCATCGTCGCCTACGCGGATCCGACCGGCGGCGGTGATTATGACGCGCAGATCGGCGCGGCGGTGCCCCGTGCGGATGGCACCTTCACCATCACCGTGCCGGCACCATCGACCAGCAAGGCGACCGGCGGTGACCTGCGGCTGGTGGCGTGTTGCGTCAACGGCGCGGCAAGCGACCGCGCGGCCAAGGACGACAATCCGATGTTGCCGTTCGCCCTCGACCAGGGCCGCGTCGATGTGACCCCGGCGCGCATCCAACTCGGCCTGCTCGCCGCCCTGCGGGCCAACAAGGCCGGCACGCTCACCGATGCCATGCGTCAGGATCTACATCCGACAGCGCAGGAGGCGCTGCGCCGGTTGCTTGCCCCCGATCACGCCAAGGACAAACCCGAACCCGCTGAGGTTGCGGCGACGGTGCGTGAACTGCCGCTCTCCGACACGCGCCCGTCAGCGGCCAGCACCGGTTGGAACGGCGTGCATTACGACCGTCTGCCGCCACAGGATCCATTGCTGTGCGGCGGGAAGCTCTTCACCCATGGCCTCTACGCGCATGCGGAAGCCAAACACGTCTACCACCTCGCCTCCGCCTGGAAGCGCCTGAGCGGATCCTGCGGCATCGCCGGCACCGGCTACGGCCCAGTGGAGTTCGTCATCCGTGGCGACGGCAAGGAACTGTGGCGTTCCGGCGTGGTGAATCCGGGTACGCCGTTGACCTTCACGGTCGATCTCACCGGCATCACTCAGCTCGAACTGCTCGCCCTGCCCACGCCGAAAGGCAACGGCGGCGCGTGGAGTACCTGGCTCGAACCAATGCTCCACCGCGAGTGAGTATTTCCCACCGTGGGAAAACTGAACGAAGTCCAAAGGCTTTGAGTCTTCCCCTCGAGTAACCGTCTTGGCTTTCCAGCATGGGTGGCCCGCCCGCGCGCAGGCGTTGGCCAAGCGTAGCGATGACAGGCAGCATTCTGTCTCCCCAATGGCAGATACCAACCGGTTGCCTGCCACGGTGTCCAGCGAACAGTCCCCAGGTGTGCGGTACGATAACCGATAGAGGACAACGGATGCGCGGCGCGTCAGCCGCGGCAAGCGTATCCTTCACCGCACGAGAGGCTCCGATGACCAACCTGCACAATTCCCGCCGCGACTTTCTGCGCACTGGTGCGCTTGGAGGGTTGGGCGCGTCCCTCGCTTTCACCATGGGTGGAACCGCCTCGGCCGACGACGCCAAACCCGTGACCCTCGCCAATGGCATGGTCATCAAACCCGACATCGGCACCACTCGTCCACGTCCCGCTGGGCAGAAGCCGGTACACGACCTGACGACCAAGCCCCTGGCGAAGATCCGCGTGGCCCACATCGGACTCAGCCGCGGCATGACCCACGTCAACGACACGCTGGCGATCGAGTTCTGCGAAGTCGTCGCGGTGTGCGATCTGCGTGACGACCGTGCCAAACGCGCCGCGGATGTGTGCGAGAAGAAAAGCGGGAAACGACCCGAGGTCTACAGCGGCACGGTGGACATCTGGGAAAAGCTGGTCGACCGCGACGACATCGACGTGGTCTATGTCTCGACGCCGTGGGCCTGGCACGTGCCGATGGCGGTGCGCGCTATGGAACGCGGCAAACACGCCTTCGTCGAGGTTTCTGCCGGCGTGACGGTCGATGACTGCTGGAAGCTCGTGGACATCAGTGAACGCAGCCAGCGCCACTGCGTCATGCTGGAGAACTGCTGTTACGGCGAGAACGAACTGTTCATCCTCAACCTGGCGCGTGAGGGGGTCTTCGGCGAGCTGACCCACGCCGAGTGCGCCTACATCCACGATTTGCGCGGCATGCTCTTCGCGCTCGGTACTGAAGGCGACTGGCGGCGCGACTATCATTGGCAGTACGACGGCAACCTCTACCCGACGCACGGGCTGGGGCCGGTCGCGCAGTACATGGGCATCGGTCGTGGCGATCAGTTCAAGCACCTGGTGTCGATGAGTTCGCCCGAACGTGGCCTGAGCAAGTGGCGCGATGAGAAGAAGCCCAATGGCGGGAAACACGCCAGCGAAAAGTACATTTGCGGCGACATGAACACTTCGATCATCAAGACCGAGTTGGGCCGCACGATCATGATCCAACACGACGTGGTCAGCCCGCGTCCGTACAGCCGCATCAACGCCTTGTCCGGAACCGAGGGGACGTTCTTCGACTACCCGGCGCGACTGGCACTGAACTCGCCAAAGAAATACCGTCTGGAGGCGAAGGGCTCCCACAGTTGGCTGAACGACGCCGACTTGGCGAAGATGCGCGCGCTCTTTACCCATCCGCTGTGGAGCAAGCTGGCCGAACGCGCCAAGGGCGGTGGTCACGGTGGTATGGACTTCGTGATGAACTGGCGCCACCTCGACTGCATCCGTCAAGGCATCACGCCGGACAGCGTGGTCTACGACGCAGCTTCGTGGAGCAGCATCCTCGAACTGTCGTCACTCTCAGTCGCCACCGGCAGCATGCCGGTGGCCGTCCCTGATTTCACCCGTGGTCTGTGGAAGAGCATCCCGCCGCTCGCCATCGCCGAGAAGACCGCCGACGTCGTGTTGCCAGCGGCGCCGGCAGTGGTGGCGCAGTGGAGCCCGAAGGACTTGGCCGCTGACTGGAAGACCGTCACGTGGCCACTGGCGAAGGCCATCACCGGTGCCGGGATTTACGTCGTCGAATTCCAATACACCCGCGGCGCGAGTCGCCTCGACTTCAAGAACGTCGCCCTGCTCAAGGGCGACACCGTCATCGCCAACGACGGACACGCCGGCTACTCGGGCAACGCCAATCAGAAGAACACCTATCGCCTGACCGTCGACGCCTTCGATCCCGCCGCGACCTACTCGCTGCGCGCCGAGATCAAACCCGACGGCCCGACCGATTCCTTCGGCGACATCACCATCGACAAGCAGTGATGATGGCGATCCCTGGGCGGGCAAACGCGCCGATCTGGTGGTGGTTCAGCGGACCATGGGCGGCGTTCACCGGTGTCTGATCACCTGTCCCGATGACGCGGATGTGCGCGAACCTTGCCGTGGTGGGCGCGTTCGTCCGTCCATGCTGCACCATCGACTCTCGCGACTGGGGCTCGTCGCCCTGGCCGTGTGTTCCGCTCCCTGTGTCGAACTGCCGATCGTGCGCATCATCATTGGTCCGGATGGTGCGTTGGTCGAACGCGCCGGCAGGATGCCCGCCGGTGATGAGGTCGTTGACGGCCTTCCGCTCGGTATCGATCCGGCGCGGCTCGCGGTGACCATCGACGGGGTGGCGACACCGCCCGCCATCCGCCTGGATCTGCCAGAGATCCCGCCCGCACCCGTTCCCGATGCGCAGTGGCAGGCGCGTCTGGTGGAGGCGCAGGCCGCCTTCGATCTGGCAGGGCCGACCATCGACGTGGCGTTGCAGCGTATCCGACTCTCGCGTGCGGTCCTGCGTCTGATGCCAGGTCCTGGGAACGAAGAGGACGATCTCCATCCCACGGTGGTCGAACGTCCCGACACGGCGCAGCAGCCGGTGCCCTCGCCAGTCATCCAACAGGGCATCCTGCGTTTCGTCAGCGCCAACCGTGAGCAGGCCGAGCGTGACATCATCGCCGCCCGTCGTGCGCGTTCCGCAGCGCGCATCCGTTTGATCGCATTGGATGAAGAACTGGAGCGCCTGCGTGTTCCAACGCGTTTCACCGCCCGTCTGCCATTGCCTGGAGCCGCCGGGCGGAACGTGCGTCTGCAGTATGCGGTGGAACGTGCCGCGTGGGCACCGGCGTATTCTATCGAGGTCGTCGCTGGCGTCAGCACGCTGGTACGCGAAGCCTTCATCGACGTTCCGCGTGATCAGCACTGGACCAGTGGTCGTCTGGAGCTCATCACCCGTTCGCCCTCGCCGGATCTGGTGCTCAAGGACCTGCTAGTGCCGGTACTTGAACTGGGCGATGAATTGGTGACCAAACGAATGAGTGAACGACGGCGTGCGTTGGCCAAGGGCGGCGGCACTCGCGCGAGTGAAAGCAGCGTCGATATCGGACTGCGCGCGGCAAAGGCGCTCCAGCAACCGGATGGCTCGTGGTCTACCGGTGTCGGGAGCGCCTTCCTGCAACGATCGAGTTCGCGATCTGGATCGGCATCCACGACCGCATCCGCAACGGCATCTGCGACGGCCCTGGCGGTGCTGACCTACCTCGGTGCCGGTTACGATCACAAGACTCCGAACAAATACCGCACGACGGTTGCTGCCGGGATGTCCTGGTTGGCACGGCATGTGGTGACGGGCGATTTGTCGTCGCAGGCGCTGGTCCTCTGCGCACTGGCGGAAGGTTTTGCCATGACCAACGACCCAGAGTTGAAACCCCTGGCAGAGCAGGCGCTGACCAGATTGGCAGAGCGGGTGGTCGGCGGGCAGGAACTGGACGTGCTGTTGTACCGTCGTGGCCCATTTGTCGGCCCGGAAGCGCTGGCTTGGATGACGTTGGGGGCCAAGAGCGCCATTGCCGCCGGCTTGGAAGGTGAGGCTCCCACATTATTGGCGATAGCGCGCACCATGTTGCCGGAACTCTTGGGACATGCGGATCGCGATGAAGCGGCGGTGGTGCGTCTGTTCGTGTCGGCCTTCACCCGGTCGCAGACGTTGCACCAGGAGGATCCGCCACCGGTGAGTGAATGGATCGAACGCTCAGGAACCTGGTGGCGCGAAGGCCGGCCGGAACTGATCTACTTCGCGACCAACGGCCTGTTCCAGTACGGCGGAGCAGCGTGGGAAATGTGGAACAACACCGTGCGCGATCGCATGGTGCAGCTCCAGATACTGGGTGAGCGCAGCGGGTTTGCGACCGCCTCGCCACATCCCCACGGTGAAGCGACCGCGCTGCTGTTCCTAACCTTGCCGTTGGAGGTGTATTACCGCTACCAGCAGGTCGGTTCCCGCAAGCAGGACGCGAGCATCTTCGGCAATCGTCGGCGCGAAGACCGGATCGAGGAGCTTGCGCCGTTGGTGAACGTCAACCTGGCGGCAAAATCCTGGCCGGTGCGTATCGACGCTGGTCCGGCGCGGCTGGTTGATGGGCAACGGATGCGGGTGCAGATCGGACGTATTCCGCTCCCTGGTCGTCTGGGATTGCGCGCGGTGCCCGCCAGTGGCGCTGGTGCTTGGCGGATGTTGACCACCAGGAATCCGCTGACGATCCCACTGTTGGCAGGCACTGCCGATGTGGTGGTGGATGGTGAGCGTCTGGGGCAGATCAACCTGCCATTCACCGAACCCGGAGCGGCGCTGCAGCTCGATCTGGGGCGCGATGATCGGGTGCTGGTCACGCGCAGCGAAGAGCGCGCGGATGACGAAGCCTGGGGCAAACGTACGCGGACCTACACCACGCGGATCCGCGTCGATGCGCCACCCGGCCTCTACGACAGCATCCGCATCGACGAGGCGATGCCGGTGCCCAAGGACGGCAGCATCCAACTGGTATCGTTGGCTCCGGCGATCGCTCCTGAACTGCTCGACCGTCGCCTGCTCGAAGATCCGGTCTGGCACCTTGATCTTGACCTGCGCAAGCCGCCGGTGGAGGGGGCCATCTCCTGGCAGTTGCGATTCCCGGCCACCGTGCGGCCACGGATCGATCACCAGCGCCCAGGAGGAGGAGCAGCCGAGGCGGAAGAAAACGCGGAAGAAGACGATGAATCGGCCATCCTGCGCGATCCATCACCATCGTCAGGAGGCAAGCCATGAGCATCACCTCGCGTCAACCACGTAGTCGCAGACGGCGGCTGTCCATCAGCCGCGCGGCGATGGCCTTCCTGGTGATGAGCGGCGGTTTCGCCGGTGAGGCAGCGACCATGGCACTGACACCACCGACACGACTCGAACTCTACCGCGATGGTGGTCGTTTCATCCATCACGTCTCGGTACCCGCTGGTCGCACGCAGATCGTCTTGTCGGCGGTACACGGCCAATTGATCCAGGTCGACGGCGCGGACGCCTGGGTGGTGGAGCAACGGATCGATCAGGCCGCGCAGGAACCCATGCCACCGTTGCTCACGGAACTGGCCATCGCCGTGGCCGAACTTGAGCGCGAAGAACGCGTGATCGTTGGCCAGGAGGAGACCGTCACCCGTCTGGCACATGAACTCGAACAGCGCATCGGTCAGCGTGCGGTGGGACACGGCGACGAAACCGCAGCGTGGCAAGAGGCGCTCGACGGCATGGTGGCTTTGCGCACCGAGGTGATGTTGCGTCGGTTGAAATGGCTCGCGGCGAAACGCGTGTTGCGCGAACGCTCCAGCCAGGAAACCCTCCCTGGGTTGACCTATGGCGAGGTGCTGGGCTTGGATTCTGGTGAGCCAGCGCTCGATCTCAGCGATCCGCAGACCGGCGCCGAACGAGCCTGGCGCAACGCCACCGCGAGCAGCATGCGTTCGCGCACGCTGGTCATCGAACGGGCGGTCGCTGGCCCAGTCAGTGTGGTTACCGAACGACCTGATGTGTTGTGGACGCCACGTGCACGTCTGCTGATCACCAACGGGGTCGGCCGACTGGTGCGCCAGGCATCGGTCAGTGTTCCGCCTGGATTGTCGCTCGGTGCCTTGCCCGCGCGCCTGATCGGTGGCACGCGTTCACAGCCGCTTGCCGGTGCGCCGTTGGAGCGGCGAGTCGTGCTGGCGGATGATGCCCCGACCGCGGAACGTCGCAGCGTCACCACGACGCGTCGCGCCGCTGGATGGGCGGGTGCCGGTTCGGCCATCGCCACACGCGAACAGACCTGGGAACTTCCCGCACTGACGCTCAGCGCCGGTCCCGATCACGCGGCCGAGGTGGTAGCCGAACTGCAAAACAGTGTCGTCGAACTCACCGCGGATGAATGGGTGTTGGCACCGGGATTGTCCCCCGTCCTCGTGCGGCGCCTCAGTGTGCGCCTCGATGCCCGGCCACTGGCGGCCGGCAGCCTGGAACTGGTGGTCGACGGTGCGGTGTTGGGCCGCCGTGACCTGCCAGAGACCGGCGCTGGCACGATCCTGCCGTTGGCTGCGGGCGAAGATCAGCGCGTCTTTCTTGCAGCGACCACACCGTGGGAGGACGACCTCAACCGACCGGTGAACCGCAAACGGGAAGGCGGCGAATTCCGTCTGCGCAATCTGTCGAGCGACCCGGTGTCCTTCGCCTGCTACCTCACCCGCCCGATCAGCGCCGCCAAAGGCGTCACCGTCACCGTCGATCCCGCGACCACCGCTGGCTGGAAGGAAACCCAGCCCGGCATCCTGCGCTGGCAACTGACGCTCAAACCCGGCGAAGAATTCCCACTCACTGTTGGATGGATGATCGAGGCGGAGGGGAAGATCAAACTGTAGTCGCCTGGGAACTTCAGGCGTAGGCTTCCATCCCCACACACGAACACACCAGGTTGCGGTCGCCGTACGCGGAATCGACGCGACCGACGCTGGGCCAGAATTTGGCTTCGCGGGTCCACGCTGCCGGAAAAGCGGCGAGTTCGCGGCCGTAGGGATGCGTCCACACGTCGGCGGTGACTTCCGCCGCGGTGTGCGGGGCGTTCTTCAGCGGGTTGTCCTTCTTGTCGAGGCGGCCTTCAGCGATGGCGATGATCTCGCCGTGGATACTGATCATCGCCTCGCAGAAGCGGTCGAGTTCGGGCAGCGGTTCGCTCTCGGTCGGTTCGATCATCAGCGTGCCGACCACGGGGAACGACAGGGTTGGTGCGTGGAAGCCGTAATCCATCAGGCGCTTCGCCACGTCCTCGGCTTCGACGCCATGGACTTTGAACGGGCGCAGGTCGACGATGCATTCGTGGGCGACGGTGCCGTTGTGCCCGGAGTAGAGCACCGGGAAGTAAGAGCCGAGACGTTTGGCGATGTAATTCGCTGACAGGATCGCCACGCGGGTCGCCTGCGTCAGGGCTTCGGCGCCCATCGCGGCGATGTAGACCCAAGGAATCACCAGGATGCTGGCGCTGCCCCACGGCGCGGCGCTGACCGCACCAAGCAACTTGTCGCCGCCGAGGTCGATGACCGGATGTTTGGGCAAGAACGGCACGAGGTGACGTGCGACACCGATCGGGCCCATGCCCGGTCCGCCGCCGCCGTGTGGGATGCAGAAGGTCTTGTGCAGGTTGAGGTGGCACACATCGGCGCCGATGGTGCCAGGGCTGGTGAGGCCGACCTGCGCGTTCATGTTCGCGCCGTCCATGTAGACCTGCCCACCGTGCTCGTGGACGATGCGGCAGATGTCCTTGATCGCGGCTTCGAACACGCCGTGCGTCGAGGGGTACGTGACCATCAGGCAGGCGAGCCGCTCGCGGTGTTCCGTTGCTTTCTTTTCCAGGTCGGCGACGTCGATGTTGCCCTGCGCATCGCAGGCCACCGGCACCACGGTCATACCCGCCATCGCCGCGGTTGCGGGGTTGGTGCCGTGGGCCGACATCGGGATCAGGCAGATGTCGCGATTGCCCTGGCCGCGGCTGGCGTGCCAGCCGCGGATGACCAGCAGACCGGCGTATTCGCCCTGTGATCCGGCGTTGGGTTGCAGCGATACACCGGCGAAACCGGTGATTTCGCCGAGCCACTCTTCGAGCTGTTGGAAGAGTTCCTGGTAGCCCTGCGCCTGTGCCACCGGCGCGAACGGATGCAGGCCACCGAACTCCGGCCACGACACCGGCAGCATCTGGCTGGTGGCGTTGAGTTTCATCGTGCACGAACCGAGCGGGATCATGCTGTGGCAGAGTGAGAGATCCTTGGCTTCGAGACGGCGCAGGAAGCGCAGCATCTCGGTTTCGCTGTGGTGACGATTGAAGATCGGGTGGCGCAGGAACGGCGACGAACGACGGAGAGCGTCCGGCGTCCGGAGTCCGGCGTCCGGGGCCACATCGGCGATGGTGAAGCCGAGGGGTTTGCCCAGGTTGAAGATGCCGAGCAGTTCTTCGACGTCGGCGGCGGAGGTCTTCTCGTCGAGCGCCACGCAGATGGTGTGCGCGTCGATGGCCCGCAGGTTGATGCGGTGGGTCTGCGCCAGGCTCAGGATCTCCGCACCCTGGTGCGGCACGTCGACGCGGATGGTGTCGAAGAACACCGTCGGGCCGTAGGTGAAGCCCAGGCGCTTGAGGCCGGCGGCGAACGCCGCGGCCAGACGATGCACGCGCGTGGCGATGGCGGTCAGGCCCTCGGGGCCGTGATAAACTGCGTAGAACGCCGCCATGTTGGCGAGCAGCGCCTGCGCGGTGCAGATATTGGAGGTCGCTTTTTCACGGCGGATGTGCTGCTCGCGCGTCTGCAGCGACAGGCGCAGTGCCGGCTTGCCGTGGCGGTCGCGGCTAACACCGACCAAGCGGCCGGGCATCAGGCGTTTGTATTCGTCCTTGATGGCGAAGAACGCCGCGTGTGGACCGCCATAACCGAGCGGTACGCCGAAGCGCTGGGAATTGCCGATTGCGATGTCGGCGCCCCATTCACCGGGAGGAACGATGAGCGTCAGTGCCAACAGATCACAGGCGGCAACCACCAGCGCGCCGGCATCATGCGCACGTTTGGCGAACTCGCGATAGTCGCGCACCGCGCCGTCGGTGGACGGATATTGCAGCAGCACGCCGGCGAGGCCGGCGGGGAAGGCGAACTCGCGGTAGTCGCCCACCAGCACCTCGACGCCGAGCGGCTTGGCGCGGGTCTTCACCACGTCGATGGTCTGCGGATGGCAGTCGCGCGAGACGAAGAACAGTTTGCGGTCGTCCTTCAGCGCAACGCACAGGCCCATGGCTTCGGCGGCGGCGGTGGCCTCATCGAGGAGCGAGGCGTTGGCGATCGGCAGGCCGGTGAGGTCGCTCACCATGGTTTGGAAGGTCAGCAGGCCTTCCATGCGGCCCTGCGAGATTTCCGCCTGGTAGGGGGTGTACTGCGTATACCAGCCTGGATTTTCCAGCACGTTGCGCTGGATGACGCTGGGCACCACGCAGTCGTGGTAGCCCATGCCGATGAACGAGCGGAACACCTGGTTCTTGCTCGCCATGCCCTTGAGCTGGGCGAGCACCGCGTGTTCGGAACCGGCCTCGGGCAGCTTGAGCGCGCCGTGTCGACGGATCTGCGCCGGCACCGCGGCCTCAATCAGCGCGTCGAGCGTTTTGTAGCCGAGCTTGCCGAGCATCGTCGCCTGTGCCGCGGCGTCGGGCCCGATGTGCCGGCTGACGAAACGATCCGGGTGGGCAAGGCTGGGGATGTTGGCGGAGGCTGGCGCGCTGGACATGGAATGGACTCCGACCCAGGAGAGGGAACACGGACACGCGCCGTCGTGGGTCGACGATGGCGCAGCGTGGTCCCCTGTTCCGGTGCCTGAGAGCGTGACTCCGTCGGCGCCATGACGCCGATTGGTGGTCGGGCATCACGGACTTTCCAGGGTGCCGTCGGGCAGCGGTCCTTTGGCCTGAGAGCGTTACTCCTTCGGCACCCCGGACCCGGTCGTTGACCGGCTGGGACTTCTCCCGCTGTCGTCGTTCGGCGCGGGGATGGTCGAACCGGCGGAGGACGGTCAAGGGTGGGGCGAGACAGCTAGAACGGTCCGGAAGTCCGGAAGTCCGGAAGTCGACCACGACCACAAGACTTCCGGACCTCCGGACTTCCGGACCCATCTTGTCCCTGCGGCCTCGCTGCCGATCGTGCGCCCATGCCCATCCACCTCACCGACGAAGCCGCGACGCAGCGTCTGGGACGGTTGCTGGCCGGCAGCGTACAGACGGGCGATGTGATCGCGCTGGATGGGCCGCTCGGCGCGGGCAAGACCACGTTGGTGCGCGCCCTGGTGGCGGAGCTTGGTGGCGAGCCGGCGGAAGTCTCCAGTCCGACCTTCACCCTGCTCAACCGCTACGATGCACGGCTGCCGGTCGTGCATGTCGACGCCTATCGTCTGCAAGGCCCAGGCGCGCTCGCCGGACTAGGCTTCGATGAGTTGGCAGAGGACGGTATCGGTATCATTGAGTGGGCGGAGCGCGTGTTGGCCGTGTTGCCGACGGCGCATACGTGGCACATCGTCCTCAGCCATCGCGCCGATGGACGTGAAGCGCAGGTCGCACCGCCTCCTGGTCGATCAGTTCCGTGGTTGCAGAGTGACCGGTCGTCCTGAGCGTTACGCTGCGATGCCGTTCACCTGCGCAACTTTTGCTGGGATGGTTCATGACCGGTAATGCAGGTGTTCCATTGCACGAACCGACGCCGGTGACGGCCATGCCGTTCCTGGCGCCGGAAGCGCCCGCTTCACTTCCCACGCCTGCCGCAGCGGGTCCGGTGGTGCGGTTGCCGGAAGGCCCTGGCGGCGGTGATCCGCTGGTCGCGGCGTATGCGCAACGGTTTCGTGCCACCTGTGCGATGCGCACGTTCTCCTGGGGTTGGCTGATCCTTGGCATCATCACGTCACTGATCGGTGGCATCATCTGTGGGTCGGTCGTCGGCCCGGAGTTCCAACTCGATCCCGATCGCTCCGCCGCGGTGCATCTGGCCAACCGTCTGCTCGGCAATCCGTGGGCGGTGCTTATCGGCATGTCGGTGGCTGCGTTTATCACCAGCACGCTCGGCGTGGTGCTCAACCGTCAAACGGTGCCCTGCGGACAGGAACCGTGGTTCGGTTTCCTCATCGCCGTGGCGATCTACCTGCCGCTCTACGATCCGCTCATCGCGCTCGGCGTTGCGGGCGGAACCTTGACCCTGGTCTATGTCGCGGCGATCGGCTTCCGTTTGCTGGCCATGGTGATGGGCGGCAAACGCGGACTGCACCACGCGCTGTTGGACGAGCCTGCCGGCGGCTGGCCGCTCTACACCGTGTTGGTGCCGCTCTACAAGGAGCGCAACGTCGCGCGCAACATCCTGGTCGCGCTCGGCAAGCTCGACTATCCGGCTGACAAGCTCGATGTGAAGTTCCTGCTCGAAGCCGACGACCCAGACACGTTGGAGGCGATCACCGCTGCTGGAATCCCGTCGTACGCCGAAGTGGTGGTCGTGCCCGCAGGCCAACCCAAGACCAAGCCACGGGCCTGCAACCACGGTCTGGACCGTGCACGTGGTGAGTTCCTGGTGATCTTCGACGCCGAGGATCGCCCCGAACCCGATCAGCTCAAACAGGCGGTGCTGGCCTTCCGCGATAGCGAAGAGCACATCGTCTGTCTGCAGGCGCAACTCGCCTACCACAACCACAACCAGAACCTGCTGACGCGCTGGTTTGCGCTCGAATACAACGTGTGGTTCCGGCGTTACCTCGATGGCCTGGTGGCGCTCGGCGTGCCCATCCCGCTCGGCGGCACCAGCAATCATTTCCGCACGCGCATCCTACGCGATATCGGCGGCTGGGATCCGTTCAACGTCACCGAGGACTGTGATCTGGGCGTGCGCCTCTACATGGCCGGCCACCACACGCGTACACTCGACAGCACGACGTGGGAAGAAGCCAACAGCCGCGTCGGCAACTGGATCCGTCAACGCAGCCGCTGGCTGAAAGGCTACCTCATCACTCATCTGGTGTGGGGCCGTCGTCCGTGGTTGTTGGTGGCCAAACTCGGACCATGGGGCGCGCTCGGGTTCGTGCTGTCGGTATTCTGTGTGTCGATCCTTTCGGCGCTCAACCTCGCGCTGTGGGGGATCAGCGGTGTCTACGCGACACTGCTGGCGATCGACCTTTCGCATGGCCACGGCCTGTGGGAACTGCTGACCACTCGCGACCTGCTGCAGGAACGCTGGAGTTGGCCAATGATCTACCAAGGTGCCGGTGAAGACCCGGTACTGGCGATGATGAGCCAGGTGTTCTTCGCCGCGTCAGTGGCGCTGATCCTCGGCAACCTCGCATTCATCCTGATCAATTTCATCGCCGGTCGCCGCCCTGGCCAACGCGGCCTGCTGTTCGCCGCGCTGATCTCACCGCTCTACTGGATCCTGCTCGCGATCGCCGCGTGGAAGGGGATGTGGCAGCTGATCTTCAAGCCGCATTATTGGGAAAAGACCGTGCATGGGTTGGATGAAGGACATGACCCCAACTAACCCGAATGATCGCGTGGCGATGACATCGCTGCTTAGGCGATGGCTGCTGGTGACGGCGGTGATCTCCACGTTGCTGACTGGCTATGTCGGCGGCTACATCGCCCTGCGGTACGCCGATATCATCACTGACTTTTCCCAACATGGCTCCCCGTATCCGACAAGCCGCTGGGTGACGTTGGCGAATGTGGTGGCCAAGCCGATCTATTGGCTGGAATTGCGCTGGCGAATATCGCGCATGGATCAGCATTGGCAGCGCTGTGCGGATGTCGGTCTCTGTCCCGACGGGGAACGGAAGTACGGTGATCGGTTGGCGGAGTTCTGGTACCGCCAGGGTTACCTGGATGCTATTCCCGATGCGATGACCAACGCCATCTGTGGCTACGCGTCGTTCACCGGACCGCTGTTGGACGTGCCGGCGGGCAGCTACCAGCAGGGCTTGTTTGACGGTGAGCGGATCGTGCAGCGGGTGGTTCGGGATTTCCTGGTGCAGCTGGGTGTTCCCCGTTGGAATGGACAGGCGACACCCGTCGACGACGGAGCAGAGCAGATCCAGTTTTCAGGTTCACGCGATGACCACGAGCAGTTCCAGCGCACTTTGGACGCAATGCGAACCAAGTTTAGCGTGAGTCGAGTTTCGGGTTCAGTTTCATCCGATTGACTGATCCAGGACTCTTCCGCCGCGCCCACCAGGGTCTGCGCCTGGGCATCCATCGCTTCCGGCCACGTCGCCAGGGCTCCAGAAACACCGACACCCGCGCCGATTGGCGCGGGTGTCGTGCTGAATCTAATCCTGCGAGCGCTTACTTCTTTTTTTGCGCCGCCAGGTACTCGATGATGTTGACCAAGTCATCCGTGCTCAGCGCGCGGTAGAGTCCGACCGGCATCAGCGACATCGGCTGCTTGGTGCGGCTGACGATGTCGGCCTTCTTGACGGTGGTCTTGACGCCACCCATGGCTTTGATGGTGACTTCGCTGTCGGTCTCGCCAGCGATCATGCCCATGTAGGTCTCGTCGCTTTCGAGCTTGATCAGCACCGATTCGAAGCCGGGTTCGAGGACCTTGTTCGGGTCCAGGATCGACTCGAACATGTTCTCTTTGGTCTTGCGCGAGCCGATGTCGGAGAGGTTGGGTCCGAAGTCGATGCCGGCACCGTTGACCTGGTGGCAGATGCCGCACAGCGTGGCGAAGGAGGCCTGGCCCTTGGCGGCGTCGCCGGTTAGCTTGGCCAGTTCGGCCGCAGCGGGGATCGGCTTGTTGTCGCGGTCGACGGGGGCGTCAGCGGCGAACAGGGGCGAGCCGATCAGGACGAAAGCAACGAAAGCGGACAGGAGGCGCATGCGATTTCCTAGGGGTTTGGGTGATCGCTGAAAGCTGGGCCGACAAGGTGGCGGGGTGCCCGGTTTGTTCAAGCCCAGGTTGGCACGCCTGCGCGATCCATTCGTCCGCTGATGGGCGGTTGATGTGCGCAGGCTGTCGAGACTTGTTCAGCCGTGGCCGAAACGCTGGCCATCGGAGCGACCGGGGGGGCGTCCACTTGGGCGACCGCTATGGCCATTGCCGTGTTGGTGCCCACCGGTCGAGCGGGGTGGGTTGCCATGTGGTGCGCGTTCATCCCGACGATCATCGCGCCGCTGGCCACGGTGGCCACCGAAGCGTGACGGGCGCTGTCCTTGACCCTGCGGTGCCTGGGCCGACCGCGGCGGTGGCGGCACGCCCTTGAACGGGTGCTCCGCTTCGGGCACGGGTTTGCGGATCAGGCGTTCGATGATGCGCAGGTCACCACGTTCCTCCTGATCGCACAGGCTGACCGCGATGCCGGTATTGCCGGCGCGGCCGGTGCGACCGATGCGGTGGACGTAGGTTTCTGGTTCGTGCGGCACATCGAAGTTCACCACGTGGGTGATGCTATCGATGTCGATGCCACGGGCCGCGATGTCGCTCGCCACCAGCACGCGGATGCCGCCCTCGCGGAAGGATTCGAGCGCGCGCACGCGGGCGTTCTGGCTCTTGTTGCCATGGATCGCCGCAGCCTTGATCGCGCACTGCTCCAACCAGCGCACGACCTTGTCGGCACCGTGTTTGGTGCGGGTGAAGACCAGCACCTTCTTCCACGCCGCGTCATCCAGCAGGTGTTTCAGCAGCGCGGGTTTGTGGCCGCGATCAACGTGGTAGACGAACTGTTCGACGGTTTCCGCCGACGAGGATACCGGCGCGACTTCGACAGTGGCGGCATCATGCAGCAGGCTGCCCGCCAGGTCGCGGATTTCACGCGGCATAGTGGCGGAGAAAAACAGCGTCTGACGTTTCTGCGGGATCTTCGCCACGATCTTGCGGATGTCGTGGATGAAGCCCATGTCGAGCATGCGGTCGGCTTCATCGAGCACGAACACCTGCAGATTGCGCAGATCGACGAAGCCCTGGTTCATCAGGTCGAGTAGGCGGCCTGGGCAGGCGATGACGGTGTCGATGCCACGACGGAGCGCGTCTTCCTGCGGACGCTGGCCGACGCCGCCAAAGATGACGGTGTGGTGCAGGCCGGCGAAGCGACCGTAGGTCGAGAAGCTCTCGCCGATCTGCAGCGCCAGTTCACGCGTTGGAGTCAGGATCAGGCAGCGGATCGGCTTGCGCTGACCGCGCTCGCCGGCGTGCGGTTTGCTCGCCATCAGCCGTTCAAGGATCGGCAGCGCGAACGCGGCGGTTTTGCCGGTGCCGGTCTGGGCGACACCCAGCAGGTCACGTCCGGTGACGACGATGGGAATGGCGCGTTGCTGGATCGGCGTCGGCGTGACGTAGCCGGTGTCGACGATCGCGCGTTGCAGAGGTTGGGAGAGGGGGAGGTCGCTGAATTGCATGGGATCGCTTTTCCCTCGTGTTGAGGGAGCTTTCGGGGAGGTGCGCTCTCCGAAGGCGATGCCAGCAGGAGCGCGAATTGAAGGCGATCGGATGATCGCCCGGGGAAAAATGAACCCCGGTTGGTATCACCAGCCGGGGTTCGTCGGATGGATGCTTTGGAGGCGCCGCCCGGAATCGAACCGGGGTACACGGATTTGCAATCCGCTGCGTAGCCTCTCCGCCACGGCGCCGGATGCCGCCCGGAGGGCGGCGAAACAGAAGACTCAGACCTTCGCGGCGGCCTTGACCTTGAACGGCTTGACCACGAGGCCCTTCTTGATGGCCGAGGTGCTGACCCATTCCTTGCGGACGACGCCGTCGACCAGGATGCGCAGCTTCTTGAGGTTGGGCTTCACCTTCCGCTTGGTGCGGCCCTTGATTTTGTTGCCCACGCCACCGTCGCGACGCGCGCCCTTTTCGGCGCGGATCCAACCGGTCTGGGTCTTTTTGCCAGTGAAGAAGCAGACATGCGACATGGGAAACCTCTGGGAAGACGGGCTTTCAGTGAAGGGCGCGGAGCATAGGGCGCAGTCCGGTGGGTCAAGATGGTCCTGGGGGAGGATTGCCACCGTCCGGGGTCCGGAGTCCGGAGTCCGGAGTCGTTTGCCCGACGATTATTTGTGGCCCTGATGCCATCAGGAATTCTGAGACCCCGGACCCCGGACCCCGGACTCCGGGCCGGGGCAATGCAGAAACATCGCATCCCCATAACTGAAGAACCGGTACCGCTCAGCGACCGCTGCGCGGTAGAGGTGGTGCAGGCGGTCGACGCCGGTGAAACACGACACCAGCATGAGCAGCGATGAACGCGGCAGATGGAAATTAGTCATCAGGCAATCGACCACTGCCGGACGACGGGGTGGGTACATGAAGAGCGAGGTCCAGCCCGAATAAGGGGCCAGGCCACCGGCCTGGGCGGCGGCGGTCTCCAAGGTTCGTACCACCGTGGTGCCGACGGCGACCACGCGACCACCACGGGCACGGCAGGCGGCGATGGCGGCGATCGTTGGTGCAGGGCAGGTGCAGTGTTCGGCGTGGATGCGGAAGTCCTCGACGCGTTCGCTGTCGACCGGTTTGAATGTCCCAGGCCCGATGGCGAGGTCGACGTGCGCGGTGCTGACGCCGAGCGCGGTGATCTGCTGCAACAACGGTTTGGTCAGGTGCAGGCTGGCGGTCGGTGCGGCGACCGATCCTGGTGAATCCGCGAAGACCGTCTGGTAACGCTCGCGGTCGTCCGGGCGATCGCTGCGTTTGATGTACGGCGGTAGCGGGATGTGACCAATGCGTTCTGCCAGCGCGAGCACCGACACGCCCGCTGGAAAGGCCAATTCACGCTCACCGTCATCGTGACAGATAACGACCTCGGCGCGTACGTCAGCGAGCGTGATGAGCGAACCGACACGCACCTTGCCACGGATGAGGCAGCGCCAGTGCTCGCGGTCATCGCTCGCTGGTTCTGGATGGATGAGCAAAACTTCGACCTCGCCGCCGCTGTCCTTGCGCCCGAAGAGACGGGCGGGGATCACGCGGGTGCGGTTGAGCACCAGCAGGTCGCCTGGGCGCAGGTACGATGGCAGATCACGGACGGTGCGATGTTGTGCGTCGCCACCATCGCGGCCCGCCACCAACAGACGTGCCGCATCACGTGGCTCGACCGGTTCCTGGGCGATCAGTTCAGACGGCAGATCGTAGTCGAAGAGTGCGGTGTCCATGGAAGGCAGGCCCGAGGGGTACGAACAGTTCGAGGAGTACGAAGGGTCCGGACCTTTCGGACCGTTCGTACCCCTCGTACGGTTCGGACGGTTGTCCTACCCCATCTGCGCCATGATCGCAGGCTTGTAGGTCTGGTCAGCAGCGAGTGCGCGACCGAACCATTGCTTCGCCTGTGGTTCGTTGCCACGCGCACGCTCGGCGATGCCGCGGTAGAACGCGATCTCGGCGTGCTGCCGGGGTGTCAGGCGCGCATCTGCCGATGCGCGTTCCAGCAGGACCTCACCGCGATTGGGATCGTCACCATTGCGGAATGCCATCATGGTGTGGAATTGGCCGTGTTGCAGCAGTGCCGGGCCGTAACCGGGATCGATGGTGAGCGCGTGTTCGACGGCCGTGCGCGCGGCGTCGAAGCAGTCGCCCTTCTCTAGCACCGAGGCGATGCCACGGCTGGCGCTGATCATGGTTGCCGCGAGCAGCGTCCACGCACCGGGGTCATGCGGCAGCGCGGCGGTGGCGGCCTCGGCCCACACCACGGCCTGGCCGGCGTCGCCGCCTTCGTTGGCCTGGGCGACGGCTTCCTCAAACGCGGCGAGATCTTTTGCACTGCTTGCGCTGCCGCTGCGCGGGATCGCCGTCGGTTTCACATGCTGCCAACCGGGTTGACCAAGATCGGCGACGCCGGCCCAGGCGCGCAGGATGGCATAGCGCGGCGTACCCCAGACTTCGGGGATGCGCGTGATCCACGCCGGCATGTTGTCTTCCATCTCACGCATGGTCTGTTCCAGCGTGTGGCCGGCGGCGTGATGACGTTTCACCTCGTCGAGGAAGTAGCGGCAGATGCGCTCCAGCATCGCCAGTTCCGCTTCGTGTGCGACCGGTCCGTGACCGGGCGAAACGTGCAGTGGTTGGAAGCCACGCACCTCGTCGATGGCGGTGATCCAATCGTTGTTTTCCAGGCCTTCACGTTGGCTCGGCTGGCCGAAGATCGGGAAGCTGCCGGTCATCACCGTATCACCGGCGACCAGCACACGTTCCTCCGGACACCACACCAACGTCGGATCGGCGGTCTCGGCAGCGTGGCCGAGTTTGAGTTCCAGCGACAGGCCTCCCAGGTCGAGGCGTTTGGCGTCCTCGGCGAAGACATCCGGCTGGAGGGGGTCGGGACCGAGTTCGAACCCACGGCTCGATAGGAAACCCTTCTGCCGCGGCGCACGCTCGACCATCGCCTTGGCGGTGCGTCGGCTGGCGACCAGCGTGGCGCCGGCCTGCTTGAACACCTCGTTGCCGTTGGTGTGGTCCCAGTGGTAGTGGGTGTTGATGGCGTAGAGCAGCGGCTTGCCGGGCCAACGTTCCTTCAGCGTCGCCAGCACCCGGCGGGCGAGGGCGTGGTTGACCTGAGTGTCGACGATGGCCAGGCCCTGGTCACCGATGAATACCGTGGTGTTGACGATGTTGCGCCAAATGCCGGCGCGCTGCGACAGCGGCTCGTAGGAGCCGTAGGTTCGGGGGGCGAAGGGATTGCCGGCGGGTCGCATGGGCCGCCATGAAAGCGTGCGGATGCGCCATCACAACCGGGCGGGTGCCTCAGATGGACAGCATCGGCAGTCACCTGGTTGTGGATCCCGGGCACGGTCACTAGGGTGTTTGCATGAATCAGGACCAGCGCGCCGCGGTGATGGCGGCCTTGAAACTCACCGACGAACTTCCCGAACACGATGTCCGCGTCGAGGGCACCCCCTTCGTCTCAGGCGCCGTCCGCCGTCAGCGCATCAGCTACGCGGTCCCTGGGGGCATACGCTTGACCGCGTGGATGCTCCATCCGTCGGTCGGCAACGGTCCGTGGCCCGCCTTGCTGGCGCTCCATCCGCATGGCGATGCTTTCGGTCAGGGCGGTGAGGAAGTCGCCGGCCAACGTGGCCAGCGCGAACACCATTACGGCTTCAATCTTGCCGCGCGCGGCTTCACCGTGGTCTGTCCCGATCTGCCGTGTTTCGGCCAGCAACAGGCTCCACCGGGCATGCCGATCGATCGTTTCTGGGAACAGCTCTGCCTATCACGCTCGCTGGCCTATGGTCGCAGCCTGCTGGCAGAGACCATCGATCAGTTACGCTGCGTGCTCGCGGCACTGCTCGACCTCGACCGCACCCGTGGCCTGACCGCGTCGGTGATCGGCTACGGCATGGGTGCGCGCACCTCCGCGTGGCTAGCGTTCTGTGATCAGCGTGTCGGCTCGTTGTGGATGCACGCCGGTCTCGGTCAGCAGGCGGTGATGATCAAACAGGGTCGTCTGCTGCCGCGCCACAACCTGCTGCCCGGATTGTTGTCCATGGGCCTGGATCAGGCCGACATCGTCGCCGACATCCTGCCGCGCAGCGTCGGCATCAGCTACGGCAAGGGCGACCGCGTCGCCACGCCCGAAGCGGTGGAGCCGGTGCTCAAAGCGGTGCGCGATCGCCAGGCGACTTTCCCCCAGTCGAAGCTGGCGATCCTGGAAGGCGACTACGACCACCGCTTCCCGACCACGGTGCTCAAGGAGATCGGGGATCGGTTGCTCGAATGGGCGGAGTGAATTTTTCTAAGAAGCTGTCTTGAAAGACCGAAATTCACATGGAGGACCGGAGAACCGGAGAACCGGAGAGAGGCGAGAAACGAAGTGTCGGTGAACATCCGAGGTTCCGCAGCTCTGTCTTCCTCCGGTCCTCCGGTCCTCCATGTCGGCCCTGCCTTTCAAGACAGCTTCTAAGCGTCATCCGGGCGTGGTTTACCTCATCCATTGCGCCATCGGGCTGGGCATGTTTCCCAGCGAGAGCACTGTGCTCAGGGCTTTCGCAGATCCAACTCCACCTGTTGCTCGTCTCCGTTGGCTTCGCGCACGGTGAGCACCGTCGGACACGTCGCGGCGGTGAATGATGTCACCGGCACATCGATCGCCGCCTGCACCTCCACCTTCTTGTTCGGCGGCAGCTCGATGGTGGTCGGTTGCAGGGTGATGGTGCAGCCGAGCTTGTCCGGCAGATGCAGTGTGGCGCTGCGGGCCTCGCCGGTGCGGTTGATGAGCGAGAGCTTGACCCATTGGCGGATCACCGGCTTATCATCGACGGTGGTGGCGACCGGCAGATTGTCGGGGCGCAGGACCACGGCCTGGATGTTGGTGCGTGCGGCGATGCGCCAGGCGAAGACGCCGATCAGAATGGCCAACACCACGGTGTAGATGATGGTGCGTGGGCGGATGATCCGGCGTTTGCCACCGCCCATTTCCGCTTCACTGCTGAAACCGATGAGATTGATCGGGCGGTCGAGTTTGGTCATCACCGTGTTGCAGGCGTCGATGCACGCCGTGCAGTGGATACATTCCATCTGGTTGCCGTTGCGGATGTCGATGCCGGTGGGGCAGACCGTCACGCACAGGCCGCAGTCGACACAGTCGCCGGTGACCTCACCGGGTTTGCCACGGGGTTCACCCCGTTTGACGTCATAGGCGACGACCAGTGATTCGGGATCGAGCATGGCGCTCTGCAGCCGGCCGTAGGGACAGACGATGGTGCAGGTCTGTTCACGAAACCATGCGAAGTTGAACATGATCAGCCCGAAGCTGATGCCGTAGAAGATCGCCGCGCTGGGGTAGTCCACCACGTCGAGGATGATGCCGTAGCTGAACGCTTGTGGTCCGGTGAAGAGCATCGTCGCGGTCGCCGCCAGCAGTGCCGACACCAGGATGTAGCCGGTCCACGAGAACAGCTTGCGCCATGAGCCACCGATCTTGCCGCGCGCACGGTTGAGGCGTTTCACCGCCGCACCTTCGAAGAGCCGTTCGAGCGGACGGTAGATGGTCTCAAGGAAGACGTTGTGCGGGCAGAGCCAGCCGCAGAAAAACCGGCCGACCAACGCCACCAAGAGCGCGGTGCCGACGACAAAAATGAGGACGAAGATCAGCAGGTACCAGAAGTCCTGCGGCCAGAACACTTGGCCAGCGACGGTGAACTGACGTTTGGGTATATTGAGCAGCAGTGCGGGGCGTCCGCCAACGCTGAGGTACGGTAACGCGAGGTAGAATCCGATCAGGAAGACCGCGAGCAGGATACGGCGCAGGCGCCAAGCACCCATGATCAGGTGCACATGCAGCCAATGGCGGCGACCGTGGGTATCGACCGACGCCATCACCGAGCGGAAATCGTCGCTGGTGCCTGGGGCGTTGGCCATGGTGTGTCGAAGACCGGATCAGTAGGTGATCGGGTCTTCTTTCTCCCGCGCCGCTTGCGGGCGCATGCCGGGCTTCTCGCCCTGACGGTTCAGATCGACAATGTAGCAGGCGATGGCTTCGATCTCATCTGCTTTGAGTGTGACGTTCTGCGGTGGCATCAGTGGCAGACGGCCCAGGCTGATCGACTCGATCATGGTGGTCATGCTGGAGCCGTAGATCCAGTACTTGTCGCGCAGGTTCGGACCGATCAGGCCGGTCAGTTCCGGGCCGTGGCAGGTAAAGCAGATGGTCTTGGGCATCAATGCCTTGCCCTTGGCGATCATCGCCGGGTCCTTGCTCATGGCGCGCAGTTCGTCCTCGGTCTTTACCTTGTCCTTGGCCGCCGCAGCTTCCTCCGCCTTTTCCTTCGCCTTGAGGAATTCGTATTCCGTGGCGTCCTCCTTGGTCAGGACGCCGGTGAAGAAGTGGAAGTGGAACACGTACCATACCGCGAAGGCGGATGAGAGGTACAGCGTCCACAGCCACCAGCGTGGCAGGCTGTTGTCGTACTCGGTGATGCCGTCGAAGGCGTGCGAGCGCTCCTGGTCGATGCTCTCACCGTGTTTGGGCGCGAAATCCGACATGGCTCAGTTCCCTGCCTTCACTGCCGTTGCCTCGGACGACTTCTTGTTCAGGTCGGTGCCGAGGCGCTTGAGGTAGGCGATCAGGGCGATGATCTCTTTGTTGTCGAGTCCCTCGATCTTCTGGTATTTTTCGATGCCGCGCAGTTCATCGCCGATGGTCTTGGCCTGTTTCTTGGCCGACTCGACCGCGCCGCGGATCTCCTCCGGCGAATACGGGGTGTTCATCGGGAAGCTGGCGAGGACTTTGAGCTTCCGCTCCAGGCTCGACAGATCCATGTCGTCGCTGATCAGCCAGGGATAATTCGGCATGATCGAGCCAGGGGACACCGACTTGGGGCGCTCCATGTGGTCGTAGTGCCAGGCGGCACCGGGCTTGAGCACGCCGATGCGTGCGAGGTCCGGGCCGGTGCGTTTGCTGCCCCACAGGAACGGCCGGTCATAGATGAACTCGCCGGCACGTGAATACTGGCCGCCGTAACGTTCCATTTCCGCGCGCAGCGTGCGGATCATCTGCGTATGGCAGACCGAACAGCCTTCACGGATGTAGATGTCGCGGCCGGTCAACTCCAACGGGGTGTAGGGGGTGACGGTGGCGATGCGCGGCGCGACCGCGCCCTGGATGATGGTGGGGCCGAGTTCACAGATGCCGCCGATGGCGAGCACCACGACCGACAGGCCGACCATTGCCGTGGGCCAGCGTTCCACCAGATCGTGCAGGGCGTTGGTCTTGTTGCCCCAGCCCTTCTCACGCAGGGCCTGGTCGATCTCGACGCTGACGGCACGTGGCATCGGCAACCGTGCCGGCGCCTGGACCACGTCGTCCTCCAGCGTGTTCGCCGCCGCGATGGTGCGCCAGATGTTGAAAGCGCACAGGATCATGCCGAGCAGGAACAGGCAGCCGCCGCCGAAACGCACCCAGTAGAACGGCACGATGGCGTTGACGATCTCCATCCAGTCGGTGTAGGCGAGGCGACCTGCTTCATCGAAGGCGAGTTGCATCGAACCGGCGGTGATGCCGGCGATCCACATCGCGATGGCGTAGGCACCAATGCCGATGGTGGCGAGCCAGAAGTGCACGTTGGCCAGGCCTTCGGACCACAGCTTGGTTTTGTACATCTTCGGGATCATCCAGTAGATCATGCCGAAGCTGATCAGCGCGACCCAGCCGAGCGCGCCGTTGTGCACGTGGCCGATGGTCCAGTCGGTGTTGTGCGATAGCGCGTTCACTTCACGGATGGCCAGCAGGCAGCCTTCAAAGGTGGCCATGCCATAGAACGTCACGGCGGCGACCAGGAACTTCAGCACCGCGCTTTCGCGCACCTTGTCCCACGCGCCGCGTAGCGTCAGCAGGCCGTTGATCATGCCGCCCCAGGACGGCGCGATAAGCATGACGCTGAACACCACGCCGAGCGTCTGCGCCCACTCCGGCAGGGCGGTGTGCAGCAGGTGGTGTGGGCCGGCCCAGATGTAGATGAAGATCAGCGACCAGTAGTGCACGATCGACAGGCGGTAGCTGTACACCGGGCGCTCGGCCGCCTTGGGGATGTAGTAGTACATGATGCCCAGGAAGGGCGTGGTGAGGAAGAACGCCACCGCGTTGTGGCCATACCACCATTGCACCATGGCGTCCTGGATGCCGGCGTAGACCGGGTAGGATTTGAAAAGGGTAACCGGATATTCGACCGAGTTGACCACGTGCAGCATGAAGATGCCGAGCCAGGTGGCGATATAGAACCAGATCGCCACGTAGAGATGTTTCTCGCGCCGGCGGAAGATGGTGCCGAACATGTTGATACCGAAGGCGATCCACACCGCGGCGAGGGCGATGTCGATCGGCCATTCCAGCTCAGCGTATTCCTTACCCGAAGTGATGCCGAGGGGCAGCGTGATGACACCGGCGACGATCACCGCCTGCCAGCCCCAGAAATGGAAGGCCGACAACTTGTCGCTGAACATGCGCGCCTTGAGCAGGCGCTGGAGCGAGAAGTAGATGCCGGCGAAGATGGCGTTGCCGGCAAAGGCGAAGATCACCGCGTTGGTATGCAGCGGGCGCAGGCGGCCATAGGTGAACCACGACTGGTCGAAGCTTGCGGCCGGGAAGGCAAGTTGCAGGGCGATGGTGACGCCCAGCGACATGCCGACGATGCCCCACACTAGGGTGGCGATGACGAAGTTGCTCGCCCAGCGGTTGTCGTAGGCGAAGGTTTCCAGGTTAGGGGAAACCGAGGGGTAAACAGCGGCAGGCGACGAGGACTCGCTCATGAGGCTTCCAAGGCAGCGGCGTGGACACTCTCTGGCGGCACCCCGCCAGAGGAAGGCGGGGAAGCTAGCGGTGAGGTCGGATCCGGCAATCGGATAGTGTTGTCCGATATGTACGGATCGAACGGACCGGGCGTTTCATCCGTCATGGGCGTGGTTCGACAGCAGGCAGCAGATGCATGCCAGGGCATGCGTGGCGGTTATCCGGGCGTACTCAGCACGCCACCAACACGGATCGCGGCCCTCCGGGCCGCCTTGGTCCGTGTTGGCGACACGCTGCGCGTGTCGGACAGCGCAGGAAAAGCAGGACCCAGGCGGCATGGCCGCCTGGGTCCTGTTTCGTCATGCTGTTCTGGCGCGAGGCGGGTCAGTGGATCAGGCCGGGCACATCAAGCAGTTGGATCATCGCCAAGTTGTTGCCGAAGAGGTCGAAGTTCTTGTACGACCACAGCACTTTCTTTGCGCGGTCGACGGCGATGACCTGGGGATTCTCCGGGCCGGCGTGGCAATTGCCGATGATCACCGTGCCGTCGGGCAGAGCCTGCACGCTGGTGATCCAGGCGAAGGTGATCCCAGGGAGATCGCCTTGCTTGAGATGCCAGACGATTTCTTTCTTCGAATTCACTTCGATCACTGAGTGACCGTTGCCGGTGCTGATCAGGGTGTTGCCGTTGGTCAGGCGTACCGCGCCGTAGGTCTGGTTGCCCCAGGCCTCGGGACCGTGTCCGCCGGCGGGTTTCTTGTCGAACAGCGGCACCGCGAAGTCCCACACCACCTCGCCCTTGGCGTCGTACTCGCGCACCGCGCCATCACCTTCGTGGCAGACCAGGTAGTTGCCGCTGGCGATCTTGCGCACCAGACGCGTATCGCGGTGCGGATGCGGGTTGGCGACCTTGAGTGCAATCTGATTCTTGATCACGCCAGCCTGGTCGACCTCGATGATGCGCGAGACCCCGGATTCGGCGATCATCGTCAGGCCATCTGCCAGACGTTGCACGGCGTGGACCTCGATCTTCTTGCCCTCGTTGCCGTTCATTTTGGCGGAGTCGTACGACCACACTTCCTTGCCGGTCTTGGCTTCGAGTTCGACCACCCGGCGGTTATCGAGCACGATCAGCATGTTGCCGTTCGGCAGCACGCTGAGGTCATGTGGCGTGCCCGGAACCGGCTGCTTCCACGACACCGCGCCGTCGGCTTCGACGATCGCCAGCGAGCGGTCGGCACCGATGAAGCGGTAGCCTTTCCCGGTGATGTCAGCGGTGAACGCGACCAGAGGTGAAAAGATCAGGCCGGCCAGCAGGCCGAGGAGGGGGAGGGCGCGCATGTGGGTGTCCTTGGGGGGCGTCGGGGAGGTGTGAGGGACGAAGGGTACGAAGGGTACGAAGGGTACGAGGGGTACGAGGGGGTACGAAGGGTACGAGGGGTACGAGGGGTACGAGGGGTACGAGGGGTACGAGGGGTCGGAGTGACTTCATCCCGTACCCTTCGTACCCTTCGTACCCTTCGTACCCCAGGAGGTACGAGTGGCACGAGGAGTCGGAGTGACTTCATCCCGTACCCTTCGTACCCCTCGTACCCCTCGTACCCTTCCGCCCCAAAAAAATCAGATAATGGCCTTAATCGGCTCGGCACCTTCGATGCCGACCAGACTTTCATCGAGACCGTTATGGAAGAAGTTCAGGCGGCTCGAATCCATGCCGAGCTGGTGCAGGATGGTGGCGTGCAGATTGCGCACGTGCAGGCGGTTCTCGACCGCGGTGCCGCCCAGTTCATCGGTCTTGCCGTAGCTGATGCCGCCTTTGATGCCGCCGCCGGCCATCCACATGGTGAAACCGTAGGCGTTGTGGTCGCGACCGGTGCCCTTGGCGTATTCGGCCGTCGGCTGACGGCCGAATTCCCCGCCCCAAACCACCAGGGTGTCGTCGAGCATGCCGCGCTGCTTGAGGTCCTTCAAGAGACCTGCGATCGGCTTGTCGGTCGCGCCCGCATGTTTGGTGTGGTTGAGCTTCATATCGCCGTGCGCGTCCCAGTTGTCGTCGTTGTGCGCGCCACCGGAGTAGATCTGGATGAAGCGCACGCCGCGCTCGACCAAGCGGCGGGCGAGCAGGCATTTGTTACCGAAGTCGGCGGTCTTCTCGTTGTCGATGCCATAGAGCGCCTTGGTCGCCGAGCTTTCCGTGGAGGTGTCGACCGCCTCGGGGGCATGCTTCTGCATGTTGAAGGCGAGTTCGTAGCTGGCGATACGTGCCGCCAGGTCGGTGTTCGACACGCGCATGCTCTGGTGCTCGTCGTTGAACTGCTTGAGCGTGTTCAGCAGTTTGCGCTGGCGCGACTCGGTCATCATTTCTGGCGCCTTCAGATCCAGGATCGGATCGCCGCTGCCACGCAGCACGGTGCCTTGAAACGACGCCGGCATGTAGCCGCTCGACCAGTTCTTCGCACCGCTGATCGGACCGCCGGTCTTGTCGAGCATGACCACGAACCCAGGGAGGTTCTGGTTCACCGTGCCGAGGCCGTAGTTCACCCACGATCCCAGGCACGGATGGCCGGAGATGATGCGCCCGCTGTTCATCATCAGCATGGCCGAGCCGTGGATCGGTGAATCGGCAGTCATCGAGTGCAGGAAGGCGATGTCGTCGACACACTCACCCAGGTTGGGGAAGAGGTCGCTGACCATCTTGCCGCATTTGCCGTAGCGTTGGAACTGCCACTGCGGACCGACCACGCGGCCTTCGTTCTTGTGGCCGCCACGACCAAAGGTCTTCACCTGGATGGTCTTGCCATCGAGCGGATAGAGATCGGGCTTGTAGTCGAAGGTCTCGACCTGGCTCGGGCCGCCGTACATGAAGAGGAAAATGACGTTCTTGGCCTTGGCCTTGAAGTGCGGCTCACGCGGCGCGAGGGGGTTTTTGAACGGCGATTTGCCATCCGCCGCCGTCGCCTGCGAGGCGAAGAACTGGTTGCCGAGCAGGCCAGCGAGGGCGACGCCGCCGAAACCGGCACCGGTCTGCCACATCATCTGGCGACGGGTGGTGCGGCAGGCCTGGCCTTCGGGGAGATTCGGAGTGGTCATGGCGATGATCCTTGGCGTGGAGTCGGTCAGGCGTAGTTCAATCGAGGAAAACGAATTCGTTGAGGTTGAGCGCCATCAGGCAGAACACCGTCAGCGAATCGTCGGCGCTCAACTTCTCGCCGGTGCGTAGGTCGTTCACGAAGGTTGTTCCGCGTTTGATCTCGGCGGGCTTGGGCTCGCGCTGCATCACCAGCTTGAGCGCCAGCTTCACCTGCGCGTCGAGTGACTTCGGTTCCTCGCGCACCAGGCGCTGGGCGAAGGCCGCGGCGCGTTCGTTGATGAACTCGCTGTTGAGCATGGTCAGCGCCTGGGTCGGCACGGTGGTGGCGAAACGCACCGGGCAGCTCTGGTCGGTGTCGGCGAAGTCGTGCATCGACAGCATGGGATGTACGAGCGAGCGCTTGACCTTGATGTAGATCGACCGGCGTACCTCGTCATCCGGCGAGCTCTTGCCCCAGGCGTTGTGCGGTTGTGACGAGGTCGCGAGCACTTCCTTCGGCATCGGTGGGAACACCGCCGGACCACCGATGGCCAGGTTCAGGCTGCCATCGACCGTCAGGATCGAATCGCGGATCTCCTCGGCGGTCAGGCGACGCATGTTGTAGCGCCACAGGTGCAGGTTGCCCGCATCCTTGGCCAGCGCCGCCGCGTCGTCCTGCGACGACATGCGATACGCGCTGGAGGTCATGATCAGGCGGTGCATCGCCTTCATCGACCATTTGCGCTCGATGAACTCCAGGGCGAGCCAGTCGAGCAACGGCTGGTTAGTCGGCTGCTCGCCGAGCTGACCGAAATCGTTCGACGAACCGACGATGCCGCGGCCGAAATGATGTTGCCAGAGACGGTTCACCATCACGCGCGCGGTCAGCGGATTGTCGGGATGGACGATCCATTCCGCCAGCACGGTACGCCGGCCCTTCACTCCGCTCGGCAGTTGCGCAGCGGCGAAGCCGAGCACCTCGGGGAAACCTGGGTCGATCTTCTTGGTTTTGGCCTGCGGGTTGCCACGGGCGAGCACCCAGTTGTCGGCCACGCCGCCCTGTTCGGTGATGCTCAGGGCAGTGTAGTCGCCCACCGGATTAGCACGCAGGTGGTTGAGTTCACGGCGCGCCGAGCGGTAGCTGGCGTAGGTCGCCGCGCCGAGGATCTCGGTGGCGCGCTCGTCCATCAACTGGGCGAGATCCATCGCCGCGCCAGCCTCGACCTCGGTGCCCTTCACCAGCGGGCGCGTGCCGATCGCCGAACCGGACCATAGCATCTTCAGCCCACGACCGCCGACTGCTTGGAAGTAGTCGAGGCGCACCCTGGCCTTGCCGGTCTTCAGTTGGACGGTGGCGTTCTGGTAACCCTGCATCCCATGGATGCCGTCCATCTCCAGCACCCGTTTGCCGTTGATGATCAGGCGCGAGCCGTCATCGCTGTCGAGGCGGAAGGTGTAGCTGCCGGCGGAGGGGATCTCCAACTCGCCTTCGAAGACGAAGCCGTAGTCGCTCTCGCGTCCGGCGATGCCCGGATCGATCATACCGTCGGCGATCTCGCCTTTGCGCTCGACCTCCAACTTGTCGAACTCCGGCAGGTGCTCGTAACGGCCCTTGTACTGGCGGAACGAAAGTTTGCGGAAGCCCGGCACGACCTCGGCCGCGGCGCGCAGTTCCTGCGGCAGCTTGGCCTTGAACGCCTGTTCGGCGGCGGCGACCTCTTTGTCCAGGACGCTGATGCGTTGTTCCCAGGCGGCTTTGTCAGCGGCGGCGGATGAGACCTTGGTCTCGATGTCCGGCCCGCCGTTGTTCATGTGTTTGATGTTGTTGAAGAAGCCGACCATCCGGTGGTAGTCTTCCTGCGCGATGGGATCGCGCTTGTGGTCGTGGCAGCGGGCGCAGCCGAGGGCCATGCCGAGCATGCCGCCGCCCACGGTCGAGACGATGCGGTCGAGGTTGTCGTACTTCGCCAGCTCACGGTCGGCGGGTTCGTCGTCCCACAGGCCCAGACGGTAGAACCCGGTAGCGGTCACCGAGTCGGCGTCCTTGTCGGCGAGTTCGTCGCCGGCGAGCTGCTCCTGCACGAAGCGGTCGTAGGGTTTGTCCTGATTGATCGCCTTCACCACGTAGTCGCGGTAGCGCCACACATGCGGCTTGTTGCCGTCGCGTTCGTAGCCATTGGTGTCGGCGTAACCGACCACGTCGAGCCAGTGGCGACCCCACTTCTCGCCGTAGTGCGGGCTGGCGAGCAGCTTCTCGATCACCTGCTCGTAGGCTTTCGGATCTTTGCTGGCGGCGAACTCCGCGACCTCGGCAGCGCTGGGCGGCAGACCGATGAGGTCGTAATGGGCGCGGCGGATGAGGGCCTCAGCGGATGCTGGCGGCGCGGGCTTCAGGCCCTGGCGGTCGAGGTCGGCGAGGATGAAGGCGTCGATCGGATTGCTCACCCACTTGGCATTGCCGACCTTGGGCACCTCGGGCCGCAGCGGTTTCTTGTACGCCCAGTAGTTGCGCGTCTCGTCATTGATCAGCGGTTTCTTGGCGACCGCGTGCTCGTCCTTCACCCCAGGAGTCCAGGGCATGCCCTTCTTCACCCACTCGGTGATGATGGCGATCTTGTCCGCCGGCAGTTTCTGCTTGGGCGGCATCTGATGATCGTCATCGCTGTAGTTGATCATCTTCAGCAGCAGGCTTTTTTTCGGATTTTCCACATCGACGCCCGGGCCGGTCTCGCCGCCGCGCAGCAGCGCGCCACGGCTGGTGACGCGCAACTCGGCCTTGGTCTTCTCGCCACCGTGGCACTTCAGGCACGATTCATCGAGGATCGGTTTGACTTGGGTTTCGTAGAACGTCACGTCTTCTGGGCTGAAGGTCTGCTCATCGGCAGCGGCGGCGAATCCGCCCACCAGCATCAGCAAGGTGGCGGACAGGCGGCAGGTCGTGGTCGTCGTGCGCATGGTGGTCTCGTCGCTGGTCATGGTTCGCTGGTCGTCGGTCGGCAGGTTCAGCGTTGAGCGGTCGCTTGTAGGTGCAGCAAGCGCACTTCGTTATCCGACAGGGCGCGGCTGTAGACCCGCACCTCATCGATGGCGCCCTGGAAGTAGCGGTCGACATCCTTGCTCAGGCCTTCGAGCGCGCCGATGCGGATGGGGTCGTTGGTCACCGGCGGAGTCGGGCTGGAGATGCTACCGATCAGCACCCCATCGACGTAGAAGCGGCGGATGGCGCCGTCGAAAGTGGCGCACAGGTTGACCCAGCGATCTACCGTAAAGGGAAGATCGATCACCCGGTCCATGTGCCAGAAGTAGAACTTCATCGCCTCGTTGCGTGGCATGGCCAAGCCGTAGCTGCCCTGTTTGGAGACGATCTGCGCGTCGATGCGTTGATTGGCGGCGGGTTTGACCCAGGCGTGCAGGGTCATTTCCACCAGATGGAAACGTGGATGTTTCGCTACCTCGATATAGCTGTGATTGATGAAGCGCAGCGCTCCGCCAACCATGCCTGGGACGTGGACCTGATCGAGCGTGGCGCGTTGCAACACACCGTCATGACCATTGCCGCTGGCGTCGCGGACGATGGTGCCGTCGCTCTCGTCGAGTTTCCACCATGCCACCAGTCCACTCGTCAACGCGGGCGAGGACAACTCGGCGGGCATGGCACGGGTATAAGTCTGATCATCGAAAGTGGTGCTGGCGATGGCGCCGTGTGCATCGACATGGACCGCCTCACCACGATGGAGCGCCTGCGGCAGCGCGATTGGCGATTTGGTGGCGAAGACCTGGACCAGGCCGTCGAACACCTGGACGTTGTGGGTCGCGCCGTTCCCCACGGAGAAACCGAACTCGGTGCCGAGGTCGACCACGCGGGCGATATCGGATTCGATGGTGAAGCCCTTGGCGCCTTCCGGCACGCGCGCAACGACGCGGCCCTGATCGAGTTTGCCGCCACGGGAACTGTGCGCAGTGAACGTCGCGGGACCGTGCACGATCACCGTTGCGCCACTGGTGAAGCGCACCTGCGCCAAGCCAGCGGTGAGCTTCAATGTACGGTTGCCGACGGCGTCACCGATGGCAGGACCGTTGCCGTCCTGCCAACGGACATCCGCCAGATCGGCAATCACTGCATCGGTAGTGGCCGGGATCTGCTGGGGAACAGCGCCCACCAGGTAGTACATGCCGACCGCGATCGCCACGCTGGCGGCGAGCAGCGCCGGGGCGAAGCGGCGCCAAAACGCTCCGCGGGTACGCAGGCGGATATCACTGGGCTGGGTCGAACGCGTGGTGGAGGATCGCGCCGCCGGCGTGTGGGTCGATGAATCACGTAATGCGCGATCCGCCGCCACCGCTTCGTTCGCCGGCAGTTCGACCTGGCGTTCCTGCGCCACCCAGGCGATCCGCCCATGGATGCGTGCGAGATCCCAGAAACGTGCCCGCAACGAGGCGTCGCTGCGTAGCAGAGCTTCCAGCCGGTCCTGTCCATCGAGGTCCAGGCCACCGTCCAGGTGGCGATCGACCAGCAGATCGAACTGCGCGTGGTCCATGGTCAGTGCATCCCGGCGTTGAAGGCGGCGTCGAGGCATTTGCGCAGCAGCGAGCGTGAACGCGACAGCGCGACGTAGACCGCTTCGCTGGTCCATTCCATGCGCGTGGCGATGTTGGCTGGTGAGAGGTTCTCGGTGTAACGCAGGCGTATCATCTCGCGCAGCGTCGGGGTCAGCTTGCCGAGGCAGCGCGACAGGCTGTTGCGCACCTCACTGTCGTCGCGGTCGTCTTCGGGCTTGGATTCGCACAGCAGTTCAAGCGTCTCGGGCGCGAACACCCCGACCTTGCGTTTGGCGCTGTAACGCCGCGCATGTTCAAGCGCCTTGCGTTTGGCGATGCCATAGGCCCAGCCGCGGAAGTCACCGTCGGCGCGGAAGGTCGCGGCCTTCTCGGTGACCACGACGAACACTTCCTGCAGCACGTCGTCGGCCAGGTCCATGTCCGGGAACAATGCACCGATCAGACCGCGCAGGCCGTTGGCGTGTTTGATGAAAAGCTGCTGCACCTCCAGCACCCGCTGGGGGGCGGCCGGACCGCTCAGGGCCTCATTCGCATCATTCGCATCACCGGTCGGGGAATTATTCATCTCGCCTCCACTTGTAGGGGGGACGAGGAACCTTAGCCGAGGAACGCCTCAGCGGCTACTCAACGTGTAACCTGGGCTGATGGAGTGGGATGCGCAGTGGCGGAAAACGATGCAGACGAGGTGGCCGACAAGTCCGGGGGGTTCGAAGCGATGGACTGACGTCGTGCCGTTGGGCTTTTCGTATTCCTCGGAACGTTCGTGCCCCTCGTACCCCTCGGACCGTTCGTACCCCTCGGACCATCTCCCTACGGCATCCCCGCCTCGGCCAGGACGTTCTCCTCGACCATCAGGGGGGTCTCCGGCAGACGGACCATCAGGGCCAGGGCGTCGGAGGGGCGGCAATCGATGCGCACCTCCTTCTCACCATCATTGCCCAGCAGCAGCTCGGCAAAGAAGGTGCCCTCCTTGAGGTCGACGATGCGCACTTCCTTGCAGCGCATGCCCACCGCCTCGAGCACGTTGATAAAGAGGTCGTGCGTCAGCGGACGCGAGAAGCGCTGACCCTTCACCGCGCGATCAATCGCCACGGCCTCCATCGGACCGATGACGATGGGGATGCGCCGGTTGCCCTCGCGTTCGGCGACGAAGATGACGAACTGGTTGTCCTGGTCATCGATGAGGATTTGCGACAGGAAGCAGGGCTTGAGTAACATGTGCGTCAGACCTGGAACGTTGGCGGGATTAAAGCGGATGCTAATCGGACACCCGAGGGACACATCTCGCACGTCGCACGTCGCACGTCGCACGGTTGTTGCTGATCATCAGCTACTCGGCTGCCGGAATGACCTGGACGTCATCGATCAGGGCACGGATGTCAGCAGGAGCAATACGGGCGATGTCAATGCGTGCAGCGTTGGCAGCACCCGCGGCAGCGGCGTAACGCAGTTGTTCGATCAGCGGCATACCGGTCAGACGTGCATGCGCCAAGGCAGCGAGGTAGCAGTCGCCGCTGCCCACCGGATTACGCGCCTCGACTTCGGGTGGGATGATGCGGAAGCGGCCTTCGGGATGGCGCACTTTGATCTCGTTGGCGCCGTCGCTCAGGTGCAGTTCGCGCGCCGGCAACCAGCGGCGACCGTTCTTGCCGTATTCCTGTTTGTTCGGTTTGCACAGCGCCGGTGGATTGGCGCCGCCCAAGGCTTCATCCATCACCACACCGTAGGCATCGACCCAGCAGGTCACGCCGGCGAGCGCACACTGGTCGAGCACCTGGCGGTAGAGGCCGTTGCAGGTCTCATGCGGCACCGAGCCACCGACCAGCACCAGATCGATGCCGGTCAGCAGCGTACGGAAACGTTGCATCAGCGTGCCCATCTCGGCCTGCGTCACCGGCGATCCATGTTCCAGCACCGCGGTCGAACCATCGCCGTCGGGATCGATGGCGATGAAGCCGATGCGCGTGCGCGCGGCGGTCGGCACGAAGGCCGGCTCCATGCCGTCGGCGGCGGTGAGTGATGCCAGCAGTTCACCTTCCGGGCCGCCGGCGAAACCGGTGGCGATCACGCGGTGGCCGTGGCGCGCGAGCACGCGGCCCACATTGAGGCCCTTGCCACCGGCCAGGGTGGTGAAGTGGCCGATGCGGTTGACAGCGTTGCCGGCGATCCGCCCGGCGGTCAGGTGGTCGACCAGCGGATTGGCGGTGAGGGTGAGGATAGTGGCCATGGCGGCATGCTAGATCGCTGCCCGCCATTGGCAGGGCGAAGTTGCGGCACCATCACCTGGGCAACTGATGCGGGAAACCCAGCGTGCAGGAAAGCCAGCGTGCGGACAACCCAGCGGCTACGGTCCTCTGGCGGGCATCCAGCTCGGGCGCCGGGTGACCACGGCGACGAAGCGGAAGCCGATGCCGCGTTGCACCAGACGGGCGGCAATCTGGTCCGGTGAGGCGGCTTCGCGGTCTGGTCGGGTCAGGTCGCTGAGTAGATCCAGGCGGCGGTCGAGATCGCGGAAGGTCAGGGTCTCGTCCGTCGTGCCGAACGGCACCACCAGCAGGTCGAGTTTGAGCACCGTGGTCTGGGCGTTCTCGGGGATGTCTTCCAGATCGGTGCACTTCATCACGCGGTACCAGGTCCCTGGAATGGGTCGGTAGGCGAACAGCTCGGTGTCCATGCCGCTGCCGCTGACATCGCCGTCCTGTTCGCTCGAGCGGGCGAAGCCATCGCCGACGTAAGCTTTCGGCGGCATGGGGATGCCGCCCTCGCCGGCATCGATGCGGATCTCATCGATCAGGCAGGAGGCGGCCAACGACGAGCGGGTGGTGTCCTCGGCCAGCTTGCGCATGCGCATGCCACCCAGGAACAAGGCGAACACCGAGACGAAACCGATGAGGAAGACGATGGTCGCCACCAGCAGTTCGGTCAGGGTGAAACCACGTCTGGACATGGGTATCCTTGTAGGGGGGCGGCCCGGCGAATGCCAGCGCCCACGCCTCGTCGCAGGTAGTACCGACCGGCTCAGGCCGGCGTTGCGTCGGCCAACGCCTGGATCAACGCCCGGTGCCGTCCGACCACATCGCCACCGATGACGCGGCACTCGATCAGGTGCAGCTGCCAGCTCTGCGCCGCGACATCGAGGGCCGCGCGCAGGCCGGCGTCATCGTGCACCGCGGTGTAGGCGAGGCCGAACTGGGCGGCGATGCCGGCGAAGTCGTGGCCGTGCGGGGTGCGTACCAGTTCGCGGTACTGCGGCATGCGCGCCACCGCGAGGAAGTCGAAGATCCCGCCGCCGTCATTGTTCATCACCACGAGCGCACCACGTCGCCACGGCTGCGGTGACAGGGCGAGGGCCGGCAGATCGTGCAGGCAGGCGAGATCGCCGATCAGCAACAAACCTGGTGCGCGCAGCGCCTCCAGTTCGCCGAGGAACGTCCCGATGGTGCCATCGATGCCGTTCACGCCGCGATTGCTGAACACCGGTCGCCGTTCGGCGGCTGGCAGCAGGTGGAGGTTGCCGTGGCGTACCGCCATGCTCGACGCGAGGTGGACGAAAGCGAATCCGGGATGATTCACCGCGCGGTGGGCGGCGAGCACCTCGCCCCACGGTTCGACGGCGATGACCTCGCTCAGCCGCCGGCGCGCGGCGCTTTCGGCAGCCCGCCAGCGTGCGCACCACGCCGCATCGCCGGGAGCGCAGCGGTCGGCGAGGTCGTCGAGGTGCGCGTCGGTGCGGCCACGTACGGCGATCCAGGCATGGGCGAGGAAGTCGAGATTGCGGCCTTCCTCGCAGATGATCCACGGACAATCGTGCCGCCCGAGCCATTCGTAGAGCGAGCGCGCCAATGGTGCGGGACCGATCTGGATGATGAGGTCCGCACGTTCATGTGCGAGCGGTCCATTCATCAAGGCATCGGCGGTGCATACCAGATTCGCCGTGCCGGGCTGACGCAGCGCGCTCGGCGCATCGGCGATCAGCGGAAAACCGCTACGCTCCGCCAAACGTGCAATGGCCGGCGACACCCCGAGTTCGCTGCCGCCGCGGCACCCCGCGACGATCACCCCTTTGAGTCCTGGGCGGATCCACGCCGCATCAAGGATCGGTTCGCGGTGCGTCCAGGGCTGATGCACCACGGTGAAGGCCTCGCCATCACGGCGTCCATGCAGCACGTCGCTTGGCAGGTCCGGTGACACCCAGGCCGGATCCGGCAACGGCGGCAGCGGATCGCGTAGCGGCACGTTCAGGTGTACGGGACCGTCGTCATGTTGTCCAAGGCGGCTGACCTGGGAACGCAGCGCCCGCAGCGTCACGGCGGTTGCGCTCGGCTCGCCGAGCGACAACGAGGTGCGCATGAACTCAGCGAAGATGCCGCGCTGCTCCATCGCCTGTGGCGCGCCGCAATCGCTCAGCTCCCACGGGCGATCGGCGCTGATAATCACCAGCGGCAGTTCAGCCGCATCCGCTTCCACCACCGCCGGCAGCAGGTTCGCGAGCGCACTACCCGAGGTCACGCACACCGCCACCCGTTCATCGCTGGCCCGCGCCAGGCCCAGAGCGATGAAGCCGGCGCTGCGTTCATCGATGTGGCTGAGGCAGGCCTCGCCGAATTGCGTGTGCAGCGCCAGCAACAGCGGACTGTTGCGGCTCCCAGGACAGAGCACGGCATGTTTCACGCCGGCGCGTTTGAGTTCCTCCGCGATCGCGCGGCACCACAGGGCATTGAGATTGGGATCAGGCACGGGTGGGGAGTCTTATGGCACCCGCCCCATCCGCCAGCGGCGGCCTGCGGGTCAAGGGAGCACAGCGACCAATCCATCCACCGGTTCCGCGGTCGGCTCGGTGACCGACGGTTGCGGCGGCTGTGGTTTGGGTGGCGCGAGCGCTTCGAGCAATCTGAGCAGGCGTTCGTTGGTTTCACGCATGGTCCGCAATTCCGCCTCCAACGCGGCGATGCGTTGTTCCATCTGGGCGTTTGCCGGCGGAGCAGCCGGCGCAGCGGCCGGCAGGGTGTAGACCGTCACCGTCGGCGTGTTGGTCTTCGCCTGCGACAGCGCCTGGTTCGCCTCCCGCAGGTTAGCGAGCAGTTCCTGGCGGCGCTCGGTCTGACGCGCCAGGGCGTCTTCCTGCCGGGTGAGCTGATCGCGCACGCCTTTGATCTCGCTGAGGATCTTGGTCAGGTTGTAGCTCGCGTTGTTTTCAAAGCCGATGCCGGTGCCGGGGTCGGCCTCTGCGACCTTCTTGGCCTTGGCATAGACCTTGAGCCATTCCTGGAAGTGCGCATTGATCTTGATCAACGCTGCACGGGTCTCAGCCATCTTGCGGTCGAGGTCGGCGAGTTGGCGTTCGAGCGTGGCCACGGTCTGCTGGAGTGATTCGGCCGATGGTGGCGTGGTGGGCAGCGGGACCGAATTCTCCGCTGACGCGCGTGCCTTCTTATCCTTTCCCTTTTCCTTCTCGGCGACCACGACCGGAGAACGTTTGGCGATGTCATCGGGCGCCACGCGCAGACGCGGACTGCCGACACCATCGAGCCACAGGATGCCCTGCGCCTCGTCGTAGTGACCAGTGAGTGTGCGTCCGTCGCGCAACTCCACCCGTTCGTAGGGCAGTCCAGCGGGCATGCCTTCGGCGGCGGACATCAGCGCGCTGATCATCAGCAACAACGCGGGCAGCAGGCGGTAGTGGCGCATGGTCGGCTCCTTGGACCGTCGCGACGGCGGACAGGTCGCCACCACCATGTACTTCGCCACCGTTGATGTCCACCATCAGCCAGCGGTGCTGTCCACCCCACGCCATCACACCATCCCTCTGAGACGGGCTCAGCGTTGGGACAACAGGTACGCCAGCAACAGATTGAGATTTTCCGGCGGCACGGTGTGGGCAAAGATGTCCGGCATGAGTGACGTCGAGGAGTCGGTGCGGTTTGCGATCTGGTTTTTCGCCACTGGGGTTTCCTTGCCGGTCATGTCGGCGATCACCAGCGTCTCGCCCTCTTCACGCCGGACCATGCCGAGCACCACCTGGCCATCCGTGAGCGTCAACACGCTCTGGCGGAAGGCGTGGTCGACGTTGCGGTTGGGGTCGAGGATGTCCTCCAGCAGGCGTTCCACGCCACGCACGCCGACGCCGTCGAGTTGCGGGCCGACCAGCGCGCCCTTGCCACCGATGCGATGGCACAGGCTGCACGATACGGTGAAGACCTGTTGTCCCTGGGCGACGGCGTCCGACGGCAGCTTGGCAGTGCGGAAGGCGGCGGCGCGATCGGTGATGAGCTTGTCCTTTTCGGCAGACACCGGCGGTAGGTTTTTCGTCAGCGCAGCGATCCGTTCGCTCAACGCCGACTGGGCGGTGAGCCGTTCCGCCACCTGACGATCGAGCAACACGCGCGCGGGAGCTTTGCCCTGCGTCACCAGATCGACCAGCAACGTCGCGCCGCGGGCATTGCCGGCCAGCGCGGCGGCTACCGGTACCTGGAGTTCCCAGGCGGACGTGCGCAGCAGGTCCGCGAGCGTGGTGTCGGTCGCCGGCGAAGCATGGCGTGCGGCGATGACCGCCAGTCGCCCACGCAGCGTGGTGGATGATTGTGGATCAGCGAGCACCGTGAGGATCGCGGGCTGGTGTTCGGCCTGAGCTATCGCGGCAAGTCCTTCGGCGGCGATCACCCGCAGATCGTCATCGATGGAGGGAGCAGCAAGCAGACGGGCCAGCGCCGGCGCCGCGCTGGCCGCACGGGCATCGCGCGCTAGTTCCGCCGCCGCGCGCCACGCAGCTTGGGGCAGGTCGACGTTCACCACCGCTGGCTCGAAACGACCGACGGCGAACCACGCGTAGCCACCGGCGTCATCGCCGTCGACCAGTTCCAACACGACCTGACGGCCATTCAACGCAGCAAGATCCCACTCCACCGGCTTGGCAGTGTCCTCGCGCGGCGGCGTCATCTCTTTGAGCGTCTCTCCGGTGGTGGCATCGCGCAGGTACAGGTGGTTGCGCATCGCGTCAGTGGTGCCCGGTCGACCGCAGTGGCCGGCAATGAAGAACGACAACTTGGCTGGCGCAGCAAAGGTGCGTGAACGCAGGATGCCGGTGCGTTGTTCGCCCTTGGGCAGGCTGGAGAGGAACGGGGCCTTCTTGCCGTCCGCGCACTGACGCTCCTGGATGCCCCACGGGTCGGCGGATGCGGCGGCACCCGGCACGGCACGGGCGCTCCACATCGCACGCGTCGGATCCACCTCGGCCAGTTGTTGCGCGGCGATCGTGCCGCCCCAGGCACGCAGGTGGTCGTCGAGCGGTAGGCCGCGTTGCTGGTACGCCTCCTTCACCGCCGCGAACAGCGCGGCGTGACGAGCGGCGTCGAGATCGCTGCGCGCACTGAGAGCGCTGGAGAGCACCGGCAACGATTCCACTGGCAGGTTGCGCGCGATGTGGCGCGCTTGACGCAGCACGGTATCGCCGTCTTCCCGTGCGCTGATCAGACGGGCGAACACCAATTTGGCGGCGGCCGGGGTCGCGACCGCGGTGGCGAGATCACTGATGAGCGCGGTGTCTTCGACTGAGAGGTTGAAGGACGGCAGGGCGGCAAGCACCTGGTCATCCTTCACCTGATCGCGCAGCGCTTGGCGCAGCTTGTAGACCAGATGGGTATCGGCCTGATCAGCGGCACGCAGCGCGGCGATGAGCGGCTGCACCTGGGTCGCGTGGGGCTTGCGCCCCATGGCGTCGGCAGCGGTGCGACGAACGAGCGCATCGGGGTCCTGCAACGCGGTGATGAAGAAACCGCTGTGCCCTTCCTTGAATGGACGCTCAGCGAGGATGCTCAGCGCGGCGACGCGTGGCAGCGGATGCGGATCCTGAAGCCCGTTAATCTCGCCGCCCTCATCGAAACCACCCAGGCGGTAGATCGCCCAGTACGCATGGTACCGTTGGTGGGAGTTGGTGGAGCTCTTCAATACTCCGGTAAGTTTAGAAATCGGGCCCCGCCAATCGCGGTCGGTCAGCTGATCGGTGGCGAGGTTGCGCACCGTCAGGTTCGCGTCACCCAATGCCGCAATGAGCTGATCCTCGTTCATCGCGGTGAAGTCAGGAAGCGGAGCCGGTTTCTTGTTATCGCCCGTATAGACCACGCGCCAGATGCGTCCGCGGTTGCGGTCGCGACCCGGATGTTTGAGGTCGACCTCGTAGTGGCCGATGATCTTGTTGTAGAAATCGGCGATGTAGAGCGAGCCATCGGGACCGACCTGGAGGTCGACCGGACGGAACCATGGATCATCACAGGTGATGAAGTCCGCCAGTTCCTTGGCGTTGCGGGTCGAGCCGACGGACTCCAGCGCGTCGCGATTGACCTTCGAAGTCACCACGTTGCAGACGAAGAGGTTGTTGCGGAACTCGCTGGGGAAGGATTCCGCGCCGTACCACGCGACGCCACACAGTCCGGTGGAACCGTGCATGTGCGACATCATCTCCGGGCCGTAACCGAGGCCGTCGTGTGGCGCGCCGAAGCTCGGGTAGTACGCGCCGCGCAGCACCTGGTAAATCGGCTTGCTGTGGCAGTCGCTGGTGAAGAGGTTGCCCCAGTCGTCAAAGGCCATGCCGAAGGGATTCACCTGGCCGTAAGTATGACGCTCCACGCGACGCCCATCGACGCGTATGCGGTAGGTGCTGCCGGAATTGATGGCGATGCTACTGCCATCAGCGCCAGTGATGGTCGATTTGTTTTTGAAACCGTGGCAGGCATAGAGCCAGCCGTCGGGCCCGCGACGGAAGGCGTTGGTCATGCCATGGGTGTCGTCGCGACCGATGGTGCCGTAGAGCTTTTCGCTGCTGTCCGCCTTGCCGTCGCCGTTGGTGTCGCGATGGAACTTGATCGTCGGGATGTCGAAGGCGATCACGCCATCTTTGTAGGGGTAGAGCCCGATGGGGATGTTGAGGCCGTCGACGAACGTGGTGATCGATGATGCGCGACCGTCTTCACCGATGCCTGCGAGCACCTTCACCGAGTCGCGGCCTTTGGTGCCGTCGGCGACGGGGAAGGGATATTCGACGGTGCTGGTAACCCACAGCCGACCTTTGGCGTCGAAGGCCAAGTTCATCGGCTTGCCGATGTCGGGTTCACTGGCGACGAGTTGGATTTCGAAGCCGGGCGGCAGGTGGAAGCCGGCGCGTTCTTCCTCCGGTGTGCGCGCGTCAGTGCCGCGGACGAGCGCATCCCACGCATCCTGAGCCATCAGGGTTGAGAGTGCAGAGCAGAGGACGAGTGAGCGGAGCATGGCATATCCCTGGGCGGCCCTATCCATACCCCGCAGGCGTAGAAGCGCTGCCAGCGCTCTTGACCGAACCCGACGCTCTGTCTTGCACACGCGGGATGCTCAACGTGGCTTGAACGCCGGCGCACTGACGCGGTGCCACTGATCCACCGCCGGTTTGTCGATCCGCGTGACCTGTCCATCACCCCAGCGCACCTCGATCCAATCGACGCTTTCAGTCGCGCCCAGGCCGGTGTGGTAGGCCGGAGGATGTTGGCACAAGAACGAGTCACCGTTCACCACCACGCCCATGCGTTTCACGCCACCCGCGCTGACGGTGATCTGCGCGGTCGGCAACGGCGCGCCGCCGGCGGATTCCTCCAGGCGCAGGCCGACCCAATGGTGCTTGGTTGGCCATTGGTTGCGGTAGACGTGCAGGAAGCGTTTCGCGCTGAGGTTGTTGCGCTCCTCGATCACCAGGTCGGGCAGGCCGTCGTTGTCGAGATCGGCTGCGACCACCGCGCGCGCGTCGTACTCGTGGGCCATGCCCATCAGGTGGGCGATGTTGATGAAACGCCGGCTGCCGTCCGGAGCGACTTCGTTGAGGAACAGCACATTGTGTTCGAACCCGTTCCACGAGACCTTGCGGAAATCGGTGTCGCGTTTGAAGAACAGGTTGAGCCCAGGATTAGGCGTCGAGGTGCCGGTGTAGATGTCGTGACGCCAGAAGCTGGTGCAGTAGTCCTGGCAGCTTTCGGCGCTGACAAAGCCGTTGGTGACGTAGAGGTCGGGATCGCCGTCGAGATCGACGTCGGGCGTCACGCCGCCCCACGACCAACCGGTGCGGTTGATCTGTTCCTGCCACGGCGCCTTCTTGAACGGCTTGCCCTTGCCCTGCCCGAGGAACATGCGGTTGCCGTAGCCCATCAGCGGGCGTTTGGTCTGGTGTTCAGGGAAATCATCGAGCCCGGCCTTCATCGCGGTCAGGCGCCGTGCGGTCGTCGAACTCATGCCGATGAGGTACATGTCGAGGTGGCCATCGCCATCCCAGTCGGCAAAGGTGTGGCCCATGCCGAAGTTGTGGTGGTCATCGATCCACTCGTTGGTGACGTCCTTGAAGCCGCCTTTGCCAGTGTTCATGAACAGATCGTGGCCGGCGAAGTCGCAGGTCAGGACCAGATCGGGCAAGCCGTCCTCGTTGAGATCGACAAATGACGCGACGGACACACGACGGTGGCGTTTGGCCTCCAGACCTGAGCCAACGGTGATGTCGGTGAAGCGGCCTTTGCCGTCGTTCTGCAGCAGGTAGAGCGGGTAGCCGTCGTTGGAGTCGTAGTAGGGGGTCGGGAACTGTCCGTCGCGGTACGGTTCGAGGTACTGCGACAACAGCGCATCGAGATCACCATCGCCATCGATGTCAGCGGCGGTGAGCGATTGGCCGACATCGATCGCCGGCAGGTTGGCGACTTCTGCCGAGGGCGAGAATTTCCCGCCAGGGAGTCCAGCAAGCAGTTTCAGGCGGTGGCGATCGACCACCAGCAGATCGACGAGACCATCGCCATTGAAATCGCCGAGCACGCCGGTCTCGACCTCGAGTTTTTCCGGGCACAGCGGTTCGGCATCGAACTTCATGCCACCACGGTTGCGGAAGATCTGGTTGTCCGAGGGAATGACGATCTCTGGCAGACCGTCGCGATCGAGATCGTAGACCAGGGTCGGGTGCAGAAAGGCGTAGGGGCCGGTCATGTCGACCGCGTTGCTGCCGGCCTTGGTGACCTCGACGAATGCCGGTTCGCCGGTGCGCTCGACCACCGACAGGTCCACGACCGTCACCTCGTCCGGCTCAGGAAGTGGTCGAGAATCCGTGAAGACGAACGCGGGCTTGGTGGTCGTAGTGGCCTCGGGCTGGACCGAGCGGCCATTGCCGAAGGGTGGCGGGCGCAGGGTGGATTCCGCCGATGGTTTTTCGCCACTGGCCGAGGGCGTTGGTTCTTTCACGGCGGGCTCGCGCCAACTCACCTTGAGCTGTCCTTTGATCACGATGCGGCGCTGATCGGTGGTGTTGATGGCGTGGATGATGAAGTTGATGAGCGAGTACGCCTGTCCGTCAGGGAGGTAATCGAACAACGGTTGGTGCCATTCACTTTCCACCACTTGGAATCCGGCGGCCTGCCACGTCGCCAACGCGGCCTTCCATCCGGCGGCATCAAGCGTCGGGTGTTCTGGCTTGCCCGCCCACTTGGTCAGCGTGACGCCCCAGTCGTGAGTTTCGTTGCTGGTCGGAGCGCCCAGGCGCAGCTGGTTGAACGACAGGGTGCCCAGCCAATCGAATGCATGTTTCTTCGCCCGCGCTAGGTCCCAGTGACGGTAGAACCAGCCTTCGTGGCGTTGGGCTTCCATCTCTTTGGCGAAGACGGTCTGATCGAGTTTAGCCCGCCGGGCAACTTCCACGTCGGCGCCTTGTTCCTTTGGCAGGATGTGCGTCGGCATTGGCGTCGACGCGCGCTGGAACGCACGGCCCATGACGTCGCCGATGAGGCCCCCGACGACGACGAAGCCGCCGATAACCAGACCAGTAATGACGATCCGCGTGCCCATGCCCATGATGTTTGCCCCAGTTCGAAAATACGAACTAGGTGATGGATCCGGGGCCTGGCAACAACTGCAAGGACTTCACCCCGGATGGACGTGGTTCTGGATCATCCGGACACCGACCAGGCCGTCCGCATGACGGCCGATGGGTCGGTATTTTCAGCGATTCCTCGCGCGGGGTTCAGGCGCTCGCCGGTTTCGCCTTCGCCGCCTTGCCCTGCCAGCAATCGCTGGAGGTCAACTGCGGCGCGCCGCTGGCCTTCACCTGGAGGAACAACTGCATGCGGTAGGCGACCATGGTGCTCAGCACCATCGCCACCAGCGCGTCGCCGAGGGTCATCTTGGTGCCGTTCCAGTGTTTGGTGGTCTTACGCTTCAACGCGCCGTCGTTGAGTTTGGCCAGCAACTTGGTGATGCCCTTGATTTGCTTGTCCATCGCCTTGGGGAAGTCGGCGGACTGCAGGTCCTTGGCCCGGGTTTCGTGGCCTTCCCACTTGTCCCATCCCTGCGTCAGCGCGAACTCGACGGACGCGTACGGCATGAAGCTGAGGAAGCGGATCAGTTCGATGGTCGAACGCTGCGGTGGCGTCATGCGCCAGTCGGCCTGTCCCGTGGGAATCTGCGTGACCAGGTGTTTGATGATCTTGGCTTCGAGGGCGATGCTTTTGAGGAACGCGGCTTTGGTGTACATGGGGTCTCCGGTGGAGCGGGATGCTGGACGCGCAGTGGGAGGTTCAATGCACTTTCAGTGTAAGAGATTTTTACTCCTACTCCCCTGAAGGGTTTCACCGCTCTCACCGGTCAGGAATCGACAGGTGCCAGCCAGTTCTCGGCATGCCGCGCTCCGCATGCGCAGCCATGATCGGCACGCATGTCGTGTCTCAGTCCGTGCGGGAAAAATTGTCGATGCGACACAGCGCGGACGCGGCATTGACTTGGCGTTGGCAAAAGCTTTGAAATGCCACGCCGACCCTACCGTATCACTGGTCTGACCACTGGAGATCCTATGCGCTCGACCCCACATCTCTTCCCGCTCGCCCTCTGCGCAGCGCTGGCCCTTGGCACCGCCCAAGCCCAGGACTCGCTCGACTTCCCAGGAAAGGAAGGTCCCGGCAAAGGCAAGAAGATCGCCCTGATCGCCGGTGACGACGAGTACCGCAGCGAAGAAGGCCTGCCGATGTTGGCCAAGATCCTCAGCCAGCGGCTGGGCTTCGACTGCACGGTGTCGTTCTCGGCCTCGGCCGATGGCGTGAGCAAACCTGGCGACCATGGCCTGCTGTCGAACAGCGGCGCGGTCGAACGTGCCGACGCCATCATCATGCTGCTGCGCTTTCGCTCGTGGAACCCCGAAGCGATGCAGAAGTTCGAGGCCGCCTACCTGCGCGGTGTGCCGATCATAGCCCTGCGCACCTCGACCCACGCCTTCGACTTCGGCGACAAGAACCACCCGTACCACAAGTGGACGTGGAATGGCAACGTCGAGGGCTGGAAGGGCGGCTTCGGCAAACAGGTGCTGGGCGAGACCTGGGTCGCGCACCACGGCGCGCACGCCAAGGAAGGTTGCCGCGGCATCATCGAAGAAGCCAACAAGGCCCACGCGATCCTGAACGGCGTCACCGACGTGTTCGCTGACAGCGATGTCTACACCGCCACTGCACCCGCCGATGCCACCATCCTGATGCGCGGTCAGGTGACCGATTCGCTCAAGCCGGACAGCAAGCCGGTCGAGGGCAAGAAGAACGATCCGATGCAACCGGTCGTGTGGACGCGTGAACGCAAGAACGAGAACGGCAACGTCAACCGCATCGTCACCACCACCATGGGCGCGGCGACCGATCTGCAGAGCGAAGGTCTGCGCCGGTTGATCGTGAACTCGGTGTTCTGGGGCCTGAAGATGGACGTGCCGGCGAAGGCCGATGTGACCTACGTCGATCCCTACCACCCGAGCTTCTACGGCTTCAAAACCGAGCGGAAGAACTTCAAGGTCGAGGAACTCGGTCTTGGCAAGCCGCTGCCGCCGCCACCAGCACCAGGTGGTGCGCAGAACGAGAAGAAGGATGACAAGCCGCAGGCTGGCCTGAACGAGCCGCCGAAGTACCCGCAGCCGGTGAAGGCCACGACTCCGCCAGAGGCCGTGTCGCTGCCGTACAAGCCGACCGAGGGGGAGAAGATCATCTTGATCGGCAACTCGCTGGGCGAACGCGATCTCAACTTCGGCCATATCGAAACGTTGCTACACCAGCGTTTCCCGGCATCGAAGCTGACCTTTCGCAACATGTGCAACCCGGCGGATACCGCCGGCTTCCGTCCCCATTCGGCGCGCAAGTCGCAGTGGGCTTTCCCAGGCGCGGAGAAGTTCAATCCCGGCCTGACCAAACATTTCGGCATCGGCCACTATCCTTACCCGGATGAGTGGCTGACCGAGTTCAAGGCCGACACCATCGTAGCGTTTTTCGGCTACAACGAATCCTTCGGTGGCGCGGCCAACCTGGAAAACTTCAAGGCCGAGCTCGCCGCTTTCATCGACCACACCCGCTCGCTGATGTACAACGGCAAGAGCGTTGCCCGCCTGGTGCTGGCCACGCCGATCGCTTACGAGGACCGCAGTGACGCCTACGACCTGCCCACCGGCCGCGAGGAGAATGAACGTCTCGCAGCCTATGCACAGGCCGTCCTCGACGTCGCCAAGGCCAAGCAGGTCGGTGCGCTCGACCTATTCACGCCGACCAAAGCCCTGTTCGCCGCCTCAGCGAAAGCGGCGACAGCTTCCAAGCTCACCATCAATGGCTGCCACCTGTCGGATGCCGGCTACGCCAAGCTTGCGCCGCTGATCATCGACGGCCTCTATGGCACTGGTGCCGTGCAGTCGAAGGCACCGGCGTCCGTGCTGCGCGGTGCGGTGCAGGACAAGGACTACTTCTGGGTCAACGACTACCGCATGCTCAACGGCGTGCACGTCTGGGGCCAGCGCTGGAAACCGTTCGGCAACTTCAACTACCCGGAAGAGATCGAGAAGATGCGGCAGATGACCCGCATCCGCGATGAGCGCATCTGGCAGATCTCCAGCGGCACCGCTGTCGCAGCGGCCAAGCCGGTGACGCCGGTGGTGACCGGTCCCCAGCCGAAGAATCCCGTCTCGCTGCCGCCGGTGGCCGACGACAAGACCCGTCCACTGACGCCGGTGCCGACCAACTTCAACCGCCCGATCGAGTTCCTCGATGGCAACGCTGCGATCAGCAAGATGACCGTGAAGGAAGGTTTCAAAGTTGAACTCTTCGCCAGTGAGAAGGAGTTCCCCGATCTCCAGAAGCCGGTGCAGATGTCCTTCGACAACAAGGGCCGTCTGTGGGTCGCGGTGACGCCGGCCTATCCGCACTACAAGCCGGGCAGCGACCTGCCCAACGACAAGCTGCTGATCCTCGAAGACACCAACGGTGACGGCAAGGCCGACAAGCAGACGGTGTTCGCCGACAAGCTGAACCTGCCGATCGGTTTCGAACTGGCGCCGGAAGGGGTCTACCTCTCGCAGGAACCGCACCTCTGCCTGCTCATCGATGACAACAAGGACGACAAAGCCGATCGCATGGAGATCCTGCTATCGGGTTTCGATACCCACGACACCCACCACGCGATCCACGGTTACACCGCTGATGCTTCCGGTTCGTTCTACCTCTCAGAAGGACGTTTCCTGCACTCGCAGGTCGAGACGCCCTACGGCCCCGAGCGCATGAGCGACGGCGGCGTGTGGCGTTTCAATCCGAAGAACTGGCGCCTCGATCGCTACAGCCAGTGCGACTACAACAATCCGTGGGGTGTGTCGTTCGACGAATGGGGCCAGGGCTTCATCAACGATGCGTCGTCGGGCCAGAACTGGTGGGCGCTCGCGGTGTCGACCAAACTTCCGCATGGCTTGGAAGTGCCGAAGGTAGGTGAATACGCACCCAAGCGTTCGCGTCCGACCTCAGGTGCCGAATGGGTCGCGTCACGCCATTTCCCAGACGAGTGGCAGGGCTACTTCATGCAGAACAACTGCATCGGTTTCCTGGGTACCACCGCCTACAAGGTGGAAGAGGACGGCGCCGGCTTCAGCGGCAAGAACGTCGGCGATCTGGTGTCATCGAGCGATCCGAACTTCCGCCCGGTGGACCTGGAGTTCGCACCGGACGGCTCGCTCTACTTCATCGACTGGTACAACCCGTTGATCGGCCACATGCAGCACAACATCCGCGATCCGAATCGCGACACCGTGCATGGACGCATCTACCGCATCACCTATCCCGCGCGTCCATTAGTGACCCCGGCGAAGGTTGCTGGTGCAGCGATACCGGAACTGCTCGACAACCTGAAGCAGCCGGAATACCGCACGCGCTACCGCAGCCGGCGCGAACTCGCCGCCCATCCGGCGGATAAAGTCCTGCCAGCGGTGAAGAAGTGGGTGGCCGGCCTGGACCGTAACGATCCGTCCTATGATCGTCATGTGCTGGAAGGTCTGTGGGTGTCCTGGCGCCAGAACGCCATCGACCATGACCTGCTGATGCAGTGCCTGTCGAGCAAGGCCCACCAGGCGCGTGCCGCCGCGATCGAGGTCCTGCGCCACGACTTCCGCAAAGTGAAGGATGCCACCGCGCTGCTGATGGCGGCCGCCAATGATCCGCATCCGCGCGTGCGCCTGTCGGCGATCGTCGCGGCCTCATGGATGAACAATGAGGACGGTGCACGCATCGCGCTCGAAGCGCTGCGCAACTCGCTCGACAAATGGATGTCCCCGGCCACCGATCAGGTGCTCAAGACCACGCTCGCTGATGAGGTCAAGGCGCTGAACGACGCCGGCAAGCTGGCGGGCAATCCCAAGGCCACCGACTACCTCGCTGGCAAGTTCAAGCTCGGCCAGGCACCGCCCAGCGAGGAGGACAAGAAGTATGGTCCCACGCGCAAACTCGACGACGCGCAGCAGAAGGTCTACGAACAGGGCAAGACGATCTTCAGCCGCGACGCCCATTGCATCACCTGTCACCAGGCGAATGGCCAAGGCCTGCCGAACATCTACCCGCCGCTCACCAGCAAGGAGTGGATCGCCGGCAGCGACGAACGCCTGATCAAGATCGCGCTCAAGGGCCTGTGGGGTCCGCTCGAAGTCGACGGCAAACGCTTCGACCCGACCAAGGGCGTGCCGCCGATGATGGGCTTCGGTCCGATGCTCAACGACCAGGAAATGGCCGCGGTGCTGACCTACGTGCGTCAATCCTTCGGCAACGACTTCGACCCGATTACGCCCGATGCCGTGCAGAAGGTGCGCAAGGCCACCGAAAACCGCTCGAACTTCTGGATGGTCGATGAACTGATGAAGGACCATCCGATCCCCGGATGGGAGAAGTGGAAAGACGCGAAGTAAGCGGTCCTAGTCTGATGCCGTGTCCACCGTGTGGCCGACGGCAAAGAGCATCTGCAACAGGCCATACAGCGACACGGCGGCACCGACGACCGACAGCGCGCCGAGTTTTGCGCTGAGGTATCCGGTCAGCAGCGCGCCAGCCGGGCAGATGAGCGCGACCAGCAAGCCGAGCGCGAAATACCACAGCGCCTTTTTGCGGATCTCCCATTCCGCCTCCGCGATCGCGGCGGTGATGGCGGCTTCGGCATCGATCTCGGGATCGGTGGACCATGCCTGTATATCCGCGCAACTCGGTGCCCGGACAGCTGCAATGGTCACGTGGTTGCAACCGCAACGGAATTGCCATCATCCCGCCCGTCTTTCCACCCACCAAACAATGGACCACCGATGACTGAAACCGCCAATCCCTATGCACCTTCCCAAGCCCCGATCATCGCGGCCAAGGCCGAAGTTGCCCTAGGCAATCTCGGTGGCCTGACGCGCCAGCACTACTTCTTCGGATGGCTCGGCATGGTGGTGCTCGCCTTCATTCCGATCCTGGGGATCCTCAACTTGGTTGTCAGCCCGGTGCTGGCCTGCTATCGCATGAAAAATGTCGGCTACCATCCGGCCTTGGGCCTGCTGATCTTCGTGCCGATCGCCAACATCTGGGTCGGCCTGCTGTGTTTGGCGGCGCCGGAAGGTTACCGCTACACCAAGAAGCTCGACACCATCGGCAAGGTGGTCGCCGGCATCTTCATTGGCCTGATCGTGCTGGTCATCGTGATGGTCGCCATCGCCGCAGCGATGGGTGGGTCATCGCGTAGCGGCTGACCTGAACACCTCATCCGGCGGCGCGCTTCGCGCTGCGGGTGGGTGTGGCGCTTCTCTGGAACAACGAAGAACCCCGCGAGCCAGCTCGCGGGGTTCTTTGTTGATACTGGGGATCAGCAGTGTTCTTGGTTTCGGATCAAGCCCGGTCCGGAGCGTTGCTCCATACCAATCATCGATCAGGCGAAGAAAGACGCGATTATGCCCAACCACAGGTTCCTAAACTGAACGACGACCGACGTCAGAGGAAACGGATCGACAGCGGGTATTTCCATAACACGCCGTTGTTGGCCTTGACCGCACCCATGATGGCGAAGACCACATCGCAGATTAGCAAGGCGAGCAGCAGCGGGAAGCCGATGATGATGAAGCACAGGAAGATCGAGACGATGACATAGATGAAGTACGAAATGAACCAATTCAGCACCACCTTGCCGTGCGCATCGATGACCGGCGAGGCGTGTTTGTTGGTCCACATCACGATTTGCAGGATCAACCCGCCGAAGGGGAAGACGAAATTCCCCAGCGAGGCGAGGTGCATCAGCATGCAGAAACCGTTCTCCTCCATGCCCCAATAGAGTTTGGGCGCATCGGCAGCGGTGGTTGCCGGACCCGCACTCAGGATCTTGGCTTTCTCGGTCTGGAATTCTTCTTCGGTGAGCACGCCCTTCTGGCGCAGTTCATCGAGCTTTTCGATCTGATCGTACGACTTGGTCGTGGATGTAGGGCACCGCAGGTAGTCGTGCCACTGTAAACCCCAGCGGCTGCGCGGGTGTTTGCACTCGCGCCCGTGCGCCCGCTTCACGGTTTATGGGAGGGCGTGAACGACATCACCCGCAGGCGAGGCCTGCGGGTGATGAACGAACGTCCAGGTGAGTAGACGATTTACTGCTTCGCCGCCTTGCCAGCGCTGATGCCCAGGATGCGGTGGAGCTGTTCTTTATCGGGTTTCGTGCCGGCGAAGTCGTCGAACGCCTTCGCTGCCTGCTTGATCAGGTGACGGGCGATGAACGGCGCGCCTTCGGCGGCGCCCTGCTCGGGATCCTTCAGCGCGCATTCCCATTCCAGCACCGCCCAGCCCTTGTAGCCGTACTGGGTGAGCTGGCTGAAGATGCGGCTGAAGTCGATCTGTCCGTCGCCGAGCGAACGGAAACGGCCAGCGCGTTCCTTCCAACCGAGGTAACCGCCATACGCACCGGTGCGACCATTCGGACGGAACTCGGCGTCCTTGACGTGGAAGCACTTGATGCGCTCGTGGTAGTGGTCGATGTACGCGCTGTAATCCATGCCCTGCAGGATCAGGTGCGACGGATCGTAGAGGATGTTCGCGCGCTTGTGGTTGTTCAGGTGCTTGAGGAACAACTCGAAGGTCGCGCCGTCGTGCACGTCCTCACCCGGATGCACTTCCCACGCCACATCGACGCCGACCGAGTCAGCGTGATCGAGGATGGGCTTCCAACGGCGAGCGAGTTCGGCAAAGCCTTCCTCAACTAGACCAGCCGGACGCTGCGGCCACGGGTACATGGTGTGCCACAGCAACGCGCCGGTGAACGACGGCATGGCGGTCAGGCCGAGGTTTTTGCTGGCGGTTAGGCACAGCTTGACCTGCTCGACCGCCCAGGCGGTGCGGGCGGCGGGATTGCCGCGCACCTCGGCCGGCGCGAAGCCGTCGAACTGCTCGTCATAGGCGGGATGCACCGCGACCAGTTGGCCCTGCAGGTGGGTCGAGAGTTCGGTGATCTCCAGGCCGTTCTGCTTGGCGATGCCGGCGAACTCTTGGCAGTAGTCCTTGGAGGTCGCGGCCTTCTTCAGGTCCATGGCGCGGCCGTCCCACGACGGGACCTGCACGCCTTTGTATCCGAGCGAGCCGGCCCACTTGGTAATGGTCGGCCAGGAGTTGAAGGGAGCAGCGTCACCCATGAACTGGGCGAGGAAGATGGCGGGGCCTTTCATGGCGTGGTCCTTAGATCGTTGGTGGGAAGGGTTCGAAAGGTACGAAAGGTACGAAAAGTCCGAGGGGTACGAAGGGTCGGGAGAAGCGAATGCGTTTGGACCTTTCGGACCATTCGTACCCCTCGGACCATTCGTACCGGGGCAATCACAAAAGCGATTTTCCCGCGACGGCCTTGAGTGCCTTCGCCGGCTTGAGCTTCTGGCTGCGCGCAACCGTGACCCACTTGCCGCTCTTGGCGGAGGCGAGCGAGGCATCGAGCACTTCCTGATTGGCCAGACCGTCAGCGAAGTTCGGGCGGAACTCGTCGCCGCTGGCGAGGGCTTTCACGAAGTCGGCGAGCATGTTGATGAAGCAGTGTTCGTAGCCGAGCACGTGGCCGTCCGGCCAGTAGTTGCCGGCGTAGGGATGCGCGCTGCCGTCCATGCACATCACCGTACGGAAGCCCTTGTGACGGGGCTCGTCTTCGACGGTGTAGACTTCGAGTTCGTTCATGCGCTCGAAGTTCCACACGATGGAACCCTTGGTGCCGTTGATCTCGATGCAGTAGTGGTTCTTGCGGCCGGCGGCGGCGCGCGTCGCTTCGAAGCTTGCCACCGCACCGTTGGTCAGCTTGGCGAGGAACAGCAGGGTATCGTCAACGTCGACGTCGAGCATGCCTTTGCCGTCGGCGTTCTTGCGCTTCTTGATGAAGGTCTGTTCCAGGCCGACGACCGAATCGAATTCCAAGCCGGTCATGAAGCGGGTCAGATCGATCAGGTGCGCGTTGAGATCGCCGTGCGCGCCCGAGCCACAGGTCTTGGACATCATGCGCCAGGTCGCCGGGCAGGAGTCGTCGAGCAGCCAGTCTTGGAGGTAGACCGCGCGCACGTGGCGGATCTCACCCAGCTTGCCATCAGCGATCAGGCTGGCGGCGGTCGACGCGGCGGGCGCGCGGCGGTAGTTGTGCCACAGGCCGACGCGACAGGGCTTGCCGTCAGCAGTCTTGGCCTTGTCAGCAGCGGCGACCATCGCCTTGCATTCTTTGACGTTCAGGCCGAGCGGTTTTTCGCACAGCACATGCTTACCAGCTTTGAGCGCGGCGATCGAGTGCGGCGCGTGGCTGTCGTTGGGCGTCGCCACGTCGATCAGATGAACGTCGTCGCGCTTGAGCACGGCCGCCATGTCGGTGCTGTACTCTTCCCAGCCGAGTAGTTCGGCAGCAACCTTCAGCGGACCCTCGCTGCGTCCCACGATCACCTTCGGCACCACGCGGAACGGCAGGTCGAAATAGTGGTTCACCTGACGGTAGGCGTTCGAGTGGGCGCGGCCCATGAACGAGTAGCCGACCAGGGCGACGTTGAGGACGGGCTTGGACATGCGGAACTCCGTGGGGAGGTGGCGGTGAAAAGCAGTGGAAGGGAGCGCAGGCTTGCCAGGAAAGCGTTTCCAAACAAGGGCAGGATTCCACGGCTCACACCGGCCCCAGTGATACCGGCAGGGGGTGGGTGTCCGTTGTGCCGTGAAACACGGCGGAGCGGGATACGAACCGTGGGAACCCGACCGCTCGGACGAGGGGGGTCGCATGCGATCGTCGCGGATCCTGGTGGGATTTCAGCGTGCCTTCCTCGGTCAAACAGAAGCTGGCCCGCAAGACGCGTGAGGATCTGGTGGCCAAACACCCGGCAACCCATGCAGGCAAGGCGGCAGCCAAGCTGCTGGAGCCGCTGCGGCGCAACCTGCGCTAACGTGTTTTCGGCGCTGAGAACGTCGCGGTATTGCGGGGTTGTGGTTGGGGCCCGTCCCGGACGGGATCACGTGTCCGACGCTCGACTAAGCGGGATGATGCCGCTGGAGATCACTGACGGCCTTGCTAGCGTTCGACACTTCGTCCAGGGAGGCGACATGCGCGTGTTTTCCATTATCGGGCTGCTACTGATCATATCAGTCGTCAGTTCTGCCGAGTGGTTGGCTCCGGGTGTTCACGAACTGACGACGACTCAGGAATTGATCACCTGCACGGTGGTGGTGCCGCCGGCGGTTGCCGACGGCAAGCCAATGCCAGTGCTGTTCGTCATCGACCCGCAAGGCAAGCCCGAGGCCAAGGTTTGGAGCGAGTGGGCGGAGCGCCGTGGCGTGGTGGTGGTGGGCATCAAGGGGCTGGTGTGGAGCATGCCGGTCGGTGGCTATGGCCAGGACACGACTGTCGACCGTTGGGCACCGGTGGTCACGATGACCGAAAAATACTACAATGCTGTCCTCGCGGCGCTGAAGCCGGCGGTTCCACTACATCCGTTCCTGCGTTACATCGCCGCGCCCAAGGCTGGCACGGCCATCGCCATCGCGATGTTCCAGGATCAGGAACAAGAATTCGGCGGCGTACTGCTGATGTCACCCTGGATCGATGCGTCGGCAGCGAAATATCTGCGCAAGGACGTGCCGATGGTGCTGGTGGTCGGCGAGGACAACGTGAACGGTGTCTCCCAAAGCGAAAAGCTGGTGCTGTTGGCCGGTGCCCTTGGCGGCACCGCACGCATGGCCACGGTCGACAAGCTCGCGGACGAAGTCCCATCCATGGACGTCAACCTCCGTGCGATGGACTGGTTGATGAACATCGCGCGCGTCACCCACGAAAAATTCACCACCCGTGAGCGCAAGGACAACCTCGAGAAGATCGCCGAACAGGCGCAGGAACTTCCCGGCTTGGTCAATCCGCAGGCACGCCGTGAATGCGCTGGATTCCTGATGGCGGTGCCCGGCATGGACAAGCTGGCAAGTCGGTACGAACAGCTCGCGGATGTGTGGGTCGAAAGTTCGATCGAACTGGTCAAGGCGCGCGAAGCCGAGGACAAAGTCGATGCCCATGCCTTCCTCAGCGTGGTGTCGAAGAGCTCCCGCTTCAAAGCCGCCGGCGGCAAGCAGCGCAAGGCGGTGCAGACCGAACTCACACGTATGCGTCGCGATCCCGCCATTCGAAGCGAAATGGCTGCCGCCGACCAAGTGGCCGACATCTGCGCGGTACTTGACCACGATGACAGCTTGGCCAAGCAGCGCATCGCGCTGAAGGATCTGCAAGCGGTGATGGCCCAGTACCCCAAATCCCAGGCAGCGAAAGCCGCCGCCAAGCTGGTCACCAAGATCCAGCAGAACTTGCGTTGAGTCCGCCATGTGCCGTCTGCTGTCTGCCCTGCTGACGCTTCTGCTGCTGGGCCCGATCCACAGCGCTGATGCGCTCGACGCGAAACAACTCGCCACGCTGAAAGGCGCGACGGTGTACATCCTGGCCGTCACCGGCAAGGACACCGGTGCGACCGGATCGGGATTCCTCGCGCGCAAGAGCGGCAAAACTGGTTACATCGTCACCAACCATCATGTGGTGCGACCTAAAGGAAAATTAGCCAACCTCTTCGTGGTGTTCGACAGCGGCACGGCAAAGCAGCAGCGCCTGGGCGCCAAGCTGGTGGCTAGCGATGTGGCACGCGACCTCGCGGTGTTGGCGGTCGACAGTGAGAAGCTGCCCGACCCGCTGGCGGTCGATGCCGTCAGCGAACTGGTCGAGACCCAGAACCTTTTCGTTCTCGGATTCCCCTTCGGCGAATCGATGTCGGCTTCAGCCAAACACCCGACGGTGACCATAAGCCGTGCCGGGGTGTCCAGCCTGCGGCGTGACGACCAGGGGCGCTTGGCCCTTGTTCAACTCGATGGCGCGTTGAATCCCGGCAACAGTGGCGGTCCAGTGGTGTCGGCTGCGGGCAAGGTCGTCGGAGTATCGGTCGCTTCCATCTTGGGGGCGCAGATCGGTCTGGCGATTCCCGCCTTAGAAGTCGACGAACTGCTCTCCGGCCGCCCACTCGACGTTAAGGTCGTGGCGGAGGCAGGCAAGTCCGGTACAGCCAAGATCGAATGCACGATCACCTTCGCTGATCCGCTCTCGCGCATCACCGGTGCGACCTTGCTTGCCATTCCGATGAGCCAGGTCAGCGAGCAGCCGCAGGTCGGTGCTGACGGCGCGTTCCCACGGCTGTCCACCACGATGAAGGAATACCCGGTGCGGGTGATCGATGGCAAAGGCAGCGCGACCGTGACGGTCAAGGCACCTGCCGGCGAGAGCAAGGCCAGCTACTACCTGCAAGTCCGCACCACCGCCACCGGTCGACCACAGCGGCATTTCGAGTGGACCCGGGTGGTCATCGACTTCGCTCCTGGCGCGACCTCCGACACCCTTGCCGGCTTCGGCATACCCCGGCATTCAGACAAGGCCGATGCGGAAGACCAGGACGGCAAAGACGGCAAGTCCGGTCAAGAAGCGGCCAAAGCCAAGGACGCACCCGCTCCGGCGGACGGCGACACGAACAAGCCGGCGCCCAAGCCGGAGTAGTGATTAGCAGTAGCGAGGCGAAGTAGCGAGGCGAAGTAGCGAGGCGAAGTCGCCGGCCTCAGGGCCGTGACGCGTTCGCTTGGGTACCCAGTGCCGCCAAGGCCATTCCGGGCAAGTGAGACGACAGCACACTGCACAGGCTCAGATCGACCACTCCGGCATCGCGCCCCAGTCGCAGGCGTAGCTGCCATTGTCCGGCCTGTCGGCGAGCGAAACACCCGAGCGGCAGGGAACAACCACCAGCCAGCCCGGCGAGGATTGTGCGTTCGATGCCGACCGCCGTGGCGGTCTCGCGATGATGCAGGGAGACAAGCAGCGCACGCATGCGGCGATCAGTACTGCGGCAATCAACCGCCACCGCGCCTTGTGCCGGTGCCGGGGTACATTCGCTCCACGGATCGAGCGGCGCGGCGTCGGCGCGGCGTAGCAGCCCCAGGCGTTTGAGCCCGGCGTAGGCCATGATCGTTGCGACCACGCCGCCGTCCTGCTCGCGCACCTTGCGCAGACGCGTCTCGACGTTGCCGCGGATGGAGGTGAAACGCAGGTCAGGCCGCGCGTGCAGTAGTTGCGCCTGTCGCCGTAGGCTCGACGTGCCGATCAACGCGCCCGGTGGCAAGGCGGCGAGCGAGGCTGCGCCGACCAGCACGTCGCGTGGGTCGGCGCGTTTGAGCACCGCTGCCACCGTCAGGCCATCTGGCTCACTGGTCGGCAGATCCTTCATGCTGTGCACGCCGGCGTCGGCGCGGCCTTCGAGCACCGCTTGCTGTACTTCTTTGCAGAACACCCCGACGTTGTTGCCCATCTTGTAGAGCGGCGTCGCGTGGTCGGTGTCGCCGGAGGAGTTCACGATCACCAGCTTGACCGACACGCTGCGATGCTGTCGCCGCAGGAGCGCGGCGACATGGCGCGCCTGCCACAACGCCAGGTTGCTGCCACGGGTCGCAAGGCGGATCACGATCACTTGATGGCTCCCAAACGACGCAACGAGAAGACGGTCTCGCCGATGGCATCGACCACCAGTTGCGCGGCGAGGGTGGCGGTTGCCGGATCCCAGGTGCCGTCATCCGCGGTTGGCAACGCGCGCAGATCGATCACCGGCAGGCCATAGAGCCGTACCGGTGCGAGTGTCGCCACTTGCTGCCATACCTGTTCGGCCTGCGCCCGGCGTTCGGCGCTCTGAAGGTTGGGCCCGAGCACCACGATTGGCAGGATTCCGGCACCCATCACCTGGTCGAGACGCTTCTTCCAGAAGCCGGTCATCGCCTGCGCCGCGGCTGGGAAGACACCGGTTTCCGCGCCGCCGGTCCACAACACGGCGACATGAATGAGGTTCGGATCGAGCGCGGCATCCTTGCCCTTGGTCATCGCGTCGAGCCAGCCGTCGTCGAAATTGATCTCCGTCATCATGGTCTGCGGCTGCTTGCCCGGCACCAGCGGTTCGAGCTGTTTGCGCATCGCCGCGCGCCAGTCCTGATTACGGCCCCAGTCGCCGAGCACGAAACGCACGCGTGCGGGTTCGATGAGTTTCTGCCAGTTCGGCTTTTTGCGGCTCCTGGCGAGGATGTCGAGCAGCTTGGGCAGGTTGGCCAGGCGTTTGGGATCCGGTAATAAAGCCGAGGCCCGCAGCGCGAGGTCGGTCTGCACCGGTGCACGTCCACTGACGGTGACGGTGGTGGCGATGAGGAATCCGGCATCGTCGGGAATGTGGCCGGCCTTCGCACCATCCTCCAGGGCGAGCGTAAGCAGTTGGCTGGGATCAAGACCCTCGGCGGCGGAGACCGGCAGGATGAGCGGTGTCCATTCGTCATCCGGCAAGATCACCGGCTCGAACTTCACCGTAGTGCCTTTGCCATCGGTCAGACTGGCGACGATCTCGTTACGGTCGTTGCGCCCAGGATGGACCAACACGACCACGCCACCGCCGCTGGCCGGAGCATTCGCCAGATCAAGGAACGCCGCGTGGCGTTTGAGCGCTTGCGATTTGCCGCTGCGGAACACTTGCGCCACGCCACCAGGCAGGCCGGCGGGCACGTGCTCGGAACCATCGAGCGGCACCAGCCTGGGCGCACGATCACGTCCACCGGTGACGAAGGCACCATTCCACGGCGTGACCACCACCGTCGGTTCGATCGGTTTGTCGGTTGGCGGTGGCGTCGGCGTCGGCACCGGTGGCGCTGTCGTCGGCAAAGCCGGTGGTGGCGAGGGGGGATCGTTCGTCGGATGGAATTGGACCTCGGCAACATTGAGCCCACGCCAGGTCTTCGCATCGATGGCGCCCATGCGGATCTCGACCTCGCCTGCGGTATTCAGGGCGATGACGCCGAGCATGGTCATGCGGAACTTGTCCCAAGCGCCGGTTGGCGGCACCACATTGGCAACGCGTTGGTCGCCGGACTGCACCTGGAACAGGCACGCTTCCGTATTTGCGGAAGCGGTGCGCACCTCAATGCGGAAGTTGCCCGGTCTGTCGATCCGGACTTTCCAGGTCGGAGCATCTTCGGAATTCTGCCAACCCGTCAGGGCTTTGATGTTGCCACGGATGTCCAGCGATAGTTTCGTGCCCTCGATACGCGCGTCCTCGGCCATCAGTCGCAGCGAACCATCGGAAGCGGCGACCACCACCCCGGCAGGTGCCGGCAGCGGAGGTGTCGGCACAGCTGGAGGAATCACTGGATCGGGAACCACGGGATTGGGAGCGACTGGTGCGGGGAGGGGCAGAGCAGGCTTGGGAGCAGAAGCAACCGTGCGCGCGGTTAGCAGCCGGGTGCGCAACTCGTTCTCGCGTCGGCGCACGTCGCGGAAATCGATGTCCTCGGGCAGGGTCAGCGCGTTGGCCAGGGCGGTGGCGTCGTCCAGTCGCTTCTCTTCGAGCGCGGCATCCGCCTCATCGAGCATGGTGGTACGTTTGCGGATCAGCTCCTGGGCGATGCTCTGCTGCACCAGCGTTGGGCACTCGCGGTCCTTGCTCGCCAGGGTCCAGGCCTGGAGCGCATCCACCGGATAATCCAGGCGCGTCTTCATCGCCTTCGGTGGAACCGGTGTCGGCACCTCGGTGGCGTTGCCGTCAGCGACCACCGCCTTTTTATCCGGTGCCGCTAGCGCGACAGCGAGCGCGATGCCAGCGAGGACCACCACGGTCGCACCGGCGGCGATCAGCATCGGCTTGCGTGCCGGCATCTGGCCGCGCGCCACGCGATCGGTGACGATCTTGGGCGGCGGTGGTGGCGTGGGGAGGCGTTGCCGCTCCGAGAGTGGCGGCAACGGTGGAGCCTCGAAGAAGCCATCGGTCGCGAGCTTGCGTCGGTGGCTGGTGATGTTCGCTGAGGTGGTGAACGAGTACAGTTGCAGCTTGGGCGCCTGCTCCCGTTTCACTAGATAAGTGGTGACCTCCAGACCGCGCAGCGCGCGCACCTGGTTGATGCGCACGACCGCTTCACCCGGCAGGGTGTCGACGCACATCTGGCAGACCAGTTCGCCATCGACGCGTACGGCCAGGCCGCCGGTCAGGTCGTCATTGCTGATCCCCGCTCCGCAACGAGTGCAACTGAGGGTTAAGGCCGCGTCGGACATGCCTCAGAGCGTGTGCAGGTGGAAACCGCCGTCTACGTTCAGCACCTCGCCGGTTGAAAACGGCAGGTCACCGCGTGCCACAGCGGCGACCGCCCGGCCAATGTCCTCTGGTAGGCCCCAGCGCCGAATAGGGGTCAACCCGTCAGCGATCAGGGCGTCATATTTGGCTTTTACCGTGCCGGTCATGTCGGTAGCGATCACTCCTGGGCGGATTTCGTAGACCCGGATGCCGGAATCGGCCAAGCGCGCGGCAAAGAGCTTGGTCACCATGCCCAGCCCGGCCTTCGCAACGCAATAGTCGCCACGGTTGGTGCTGGCGGTGTAGGCGCTGATGGAACTGACGATCACTACCTGGCCACGGCTGCCGCTGGCGTCCGGTGCCTGGGCGGTCATCTGCCGGGCGGCGAGTTGGGTGAGGAAGAACGGCCCTTTGAGGTTCACCGCGATCAGCCGGTCGAAACTCTCTTCACCGGCTTCGAGCAGATCGGCGCGCACGGTCGGCGCGATGCCGGCGTTGTTGACCAGCAGGTCGAGTCGACCACCCCAGGCGACGGTGGCTTTGATCAAACGGTCACGATCCGCCGCGAGCGAGATGTCGCCTTGGATCGGCATCGCATCGCCACCAGCGGCACGTACCAGCGCGACACACTCATCCGCCGCGGCCTGATTGCCGGCGTAGTTTACCGCGATCTTCCATCCCAGTCCGCCGAGCGACACGGCGATGCCGCGGCCGATACCACGCGAGGCTCCGGTGACGAGGGCGATGGGCATGGGTATCTCCTGTGGCGATCATCGCGAGATGGCCGGGCGTCAAGGTGACGGAAACGCGCATTTTCTACGCGTCGCCGGTCAAAGGCGGAAAGACTCAAAGCCTAGCCACAGAGGCCACAGAGAACACAGAGGAGAACCAGTCTTCCTCACTCTGTGCTCTCTGTGGCCTCTGTGGCTAGGTTTCCTGTCTGCTCGCTTGGTTGGCTTTCCAACATCGGCGAGCCCTTGCGCTACCAGAACCACCTCAGAGCCACACCCACGCTGGCTCGGGGTCGAAGCGCGTCTCCATCAAGCATAGGCCTTCTGGCGGCGCGATATTGCCCAGCCGACGAGCGCCACGGCCATCGGCAATCGCAGCGGCGAAGTCGTCGACCGTCGCGTTGCCCTGGGCGAGGAACACCATGGCGCCAACCAGGCCGCGGACCTGCTTGTAGAGGAACCCTTCGCCGGTGACGCGGAAGGTGTGCAGTTCCTCGCCGTCACGCGACTCGCTCTGCCAATCGGCCGAGATGATCGCGCGGAAGGGATCCTGGTCGTCGGTGTCATCACGACGTAGGCAGGCGAACCCCGACAGGTCCTGATGACCAGGGAGCAAACGCGCAGCTTCGTGGAGGCGTTCCGGGTGATCCATGCGCCGCACCCACCACACCCGGCGATCGAGCACCGGCCGCACGCTGCGGCGAGCGATACGGTAGTGGTAGGTCTTGGCCTTGGCTTGGATCTTGGCGAACCACTCGTCGGGCACCGGCGCGACGCGGCGTACGACGACGTCGGGTGGTAGATGACTCGACAGCGCTTGGCCGAGAGCGGAAGGCTCCCAGGTCCGTTCCACCCACACGTCGGCGATCAGCGCCAAGGAACTGACACCCGCGTCAAGGCGACTCGACAACCGCACTGCGCACGGGCGGTCTTCCAGTTTCGCCGCTGCGTCGGTCAGTTCCTGTTGCAGCGTGCGCAGGCCTGGGGCCTGCGTCTGCGTGCCGGCATAATCCTTGCCGTCGTATTCAAGAGCGATGGCGAAACGCGGCATGGGAAGTCAGTCCTGACTTCAGCCCTGGCCGTCCTCATCGCCCTCTTCCCACTGCTTGGCTTCCTTGTCGATGGTGTCGTCGTCGAAACCTTCGTCGTCGGCGCCTTCCAACACTTCGTCGAGCACCGCGTCGCGCGAGTGACGGCGATCACGCCGACCTTGCGAGTGTCGGCCTCCGCCAGTTTTGCCGCGGAAGCTGAAAATGTCGCGTTTGTCCGGCGAATCGACCGTGCCGCCGATGGGGGTACGTAGCGCACGGCGGGCTGCCATCCAGGCTTCACGCATCTCGTCGAGTTCCGGCATGCGCCCGAAGGCCAACTCGTGAACGCGCCACACCAGATCGAAAAAGGGGGCCGACACGTACCGCTTCACACGTTTATTCAGGTGGGCGAAGAACAGCAGGTAGAGCTGTCCACGCATGATCTCGACCGCGCTGTTGACCAGGCGTTTCGGCAGGTCCATGCGTTGGCCGAGTTGACGCACTTCCTGCGTGACGCGGGCGGCGACCTGATGGAACTGATCGCGTCCGAGGTCGACCGAATCGAGCAGCGGGACGAACAGGCCGGCGGTCAGCACTTCGAGCGGGAAGAATTTATCCTCATCGGCGGCGCCGTCGACGGCGACGAAATAGTCGATCACTTGATCGAAGCCATCTTCGCCGACGGCGATGCTCCACTCCGGGTAGAGCACGCCCATGAAACCATACTCGCCGAGCATGCGCAAACCGTTGGCGCGGTTTGGCTGGGTGAGGATGCGGAAGATCTCCTCGGTGACGCGGAAACGGCTGGCCTTGAGGATCTCGCCCTGGAGTTCACGCAACGCGCGATCGGTCGCGGGTTCAAAGGTGAAGCCGAAACGCGCGGCGAACTTGATTGCACGCAACATACGCACGGGATCTTCGCGGAAGCGAACCTGCGGATCGCCGATGCAACGGATGAGTTTGGCCTGGACGTCCTCGACCCCACCGCAGTAATCGATCACCGAGAAATCACGGATGTCGTAGAACAGCGCGTTGACGGTGAAGTCGCGACGGAACGCGTCGCTCTTGAGGTCGCCCCACTGGTTGTCGTCGTCGACGTAGAGGTCGCCGCTGCTGTTGCTCTCGGAAGCCTCTGCCGCCGAACGCAGGGTGGCGACCTCGACGTTCTTCGGGCCAAAGAACACGTGGACCAGACGGAAACGCCGACCGACCTCGCGGCTGTTGCGGAACAACCGGCGCAGGTCGCGCGGGCGCGCATCGGTAGCGACATCGAAGTCCTTGGGCCTGCGTCCCATCAGCAGGTCGCGCACCGCGCCGCCGACCAGGTAGGCGTCGTAGCCGGCGTCCTTCAGGCCATAGAGCACGCGCAGCGAATCGCGGTCGATGTCCTTGCGCGAGATCGGATGGTCTTCGCGGCGGATGTAACGAGGACCGCCACTGTCTTCGTTGTCGGGTTGTTGGCCGTGGTCGTGGTCCTGATGCTGTTGGCGGCGGTCAGGATGGCGTTGCTGGCGGCGAACGGGGCGGTCATGGACCTGGCGATCATCGCCAGCGTCCGGTCGGGGACTGTGCACTCAGAATTTCCTTACGCTTTTTTGCGAATCAGGGGCTCGTCGGCACCGTCGGGTCCACCAGCGCGACGAGCGCTGGCCTCCACAACGGGCGGGCAAGGCGGCATCCTGTCGCCATCATCCCGTTCGGCAATCACTGGCTGGACAGGGCAGGTAACGGCGTTTGAGGGGGAGGGAGATGGATTTTCACCTCGAAGGCACACGCGAAGACGCGGAAAACAGCCATAAAAGGCGACGATTCCCTGGTATTCCTTCGTGCTTTGGTGCCGTGGTGATGAAAATCGGGATTCCCGTATGCCCGTCCAGCAAAGTCAGAAGTCCCGGGCGACGATGAATTCCGCCAGGTCCCACAGGCGCTGACGTGCCAGGCCGTCGGGGAATGCCACGAGTTGGCGTTGCGCCTCGGCGACGTAGGCGCGGGCGGTGGCCAGGGCCGCATCGACGGCGCCGCTGTCGATCACCAGGGCGCGTACGGCGGCGACCTGCTCCGGCGTGGTCACGGTCTGGAGCTGGAGTTCGTAGGCGGCGCGCTTTGCGCCGGCGTTTTCCAACAAGCGGATGATCGGCAGGGTCAGCCGGCCGCGTTCGATGTCGGTCGAGAGGGTCTTGCCGACCTTCTGCGGATCGCCGCTGAAATCGAGGCAGTCGTCGACCACCTGGAAGGCCATGCCGGCGGCCTTGCCGTAGGCGGCGGCGGCGCGGCGTTGTTCGGCGCTGCCTTCGACCGCGCCGAGTTCACCAGCGAGTTCGGTCAGCACGGCGGTCTTGCCGTAGATGATCTGGTTGTATTCCGCTTCGCTGAGTTTGACATCGCGCGCCACGCTCTGCTGGTGCAGTTCACCTTTGCAGATCACGTTGGTGGTGGCCGTCAGGCGTTTGGTCACCCCTGGGTTCATCAGGTCGGCGACCAAGTTGAACGCGTGGGTATAGAAGTAGTCGCCCAGCAGGATCGCGGTGGTGTTGTTGAAGCGCACGTGCGCCGTCGGTTGGCCACGACGGGTATTGGCGTCGTCGATCAGGTCGTCGTGGATCAGCGTCGCCGTATGGATCAGTTCGAGCGCGGCGCTGATGCGATAATGGATGGCCGAGACATTGCCAACCGCTTCAGCGAACATCAGGACCAATGCCGGACGCAGCATCTTGCCATGGAACGTGCCGAGGTCGGAGATCAGGCCCGCGACTTTTGGTTCGTCGCTGGCCAGAGCCACGTGCATGTGCTTCTGGACTTCCTCAAGATGCGGCAGGAGGTCCTGGAGGACGTCGTGCATCGTCAGACCGGAAGGCAGTGCGAGGTGCAAGGAGCGAGGTGCGAGGTGCCGCTCTGCTCCACTATGCCATAGCTTGCTTCAGCCGGTCCGAGGATTTTGGTGGACCCAGTGATAGTCGGTTTCCGCACTTCGCACTTCGCACGTCGCACGTCGCACGTTTTCATGCGTATCGCTTCAGCCCACCGAGAATGAACGGGCGAGCTCCTGGAGCGACTTGCCCAGCGCATCGACGCTGACCGGCTTGCGGATGCAGGCGGCGATCTGCGGGTTCAGACGGCCGAGTTCCTCGACGCGGTCGAACGGCTCGTAGGCCGAGACCACCACCACTTGGCTGCCGTTGAGTTCGGGGCGGCGCAGCAGCTCCTGGAGCACGGCGAAGCCGTCCATGCCGGGCATCATGATGTCGAGCAGCATGATGTGGGGTTTGAGCGTGCCGACCGCGATGCAGGTGTCGACGCCGTTGACGGCTTCATGGATCACCGCGTCGGGCAGGTAGCGTTCGACCACCTTGCGCAGCAGCAGCACCACGTCCGGGTGGTCGTCCGCGATCAGCACCTGAAGCTTGCCGACCGTGCTGGCGGCGCCGCGCACGGTGGTCTTCTTGCCGACATCCGGGATGCCAAAGGACTGGCAGAAGGTCTCGAGATCTTCTGGACGCACGCGGAAGTGCCCACTCGGCAGCGCATAGGCCTTGAGGTGGCCGTGGACGATCCAGCGATAGACCGTCGTGCGGCTGACGTTGCAGCGCTTGGCGACTTTTCCGAGGCTGAGGTGTTCGTCCTTGCTCATGTGACTCACTGGATCAGAGGCGCTGTGGCGGGAAGGAGAGCGGCGGGAAGGAAAGCGGCGGATACGGGCAGGCTCGGGACAGCCTTGGCACGGGTGAGCTTTAGCCGCTCATGACCGCACCATGAGTGGCAACTTCTACACAGGCGGGTCAAATGTCGCAAGGGATGAAGTGGTGCACTTCGCATGCATTGCGCGGAAACTACCGATGTCTCCGTACGGCGACAGAGTTTGCTGCCGACCACTGCACTGGCGTGTCGGGGATCGCCATCAACTCCGAGCGGGTACCGGGCATGGAGTTCTGCATCCACCGGTTTAGCGTTCCGCGCCATGCGTGTGCTGATTGTCAGACTGGGAGCGTTCGGCGATATCATCCACACCCTGCCGCTCGCCGCTGACCTGCACCGGGCTGGGCACATCGTCGGCTGGGTATGTGAAGATCGTTGGGCCTGCGTCCTGCACGGCAGCCCGGCAGTGCGTCACGTGCACCAGGTCCCGCGCAAGGTCTTGCGCGCCTCCGGCACGCTCGGTCGTCTGCTGGTGCTGCGTCGCCTGGCGCGCGAACTGCGTGCTGGTGACTACGACGTGGTGATCGATGCCCAGGGTCTGGCCAAGAGCGCGGTGGTTGCAGCGCTCAGCGGTGCGCATCAGCGCATCGGTCACGCACGACCCAGGTCGCGTGAGGGGGCGTGGCTGATCGCTGGTCAGCGAGTACCGACGACGGCGGTGCATGTCATCGATCAGCAACGGGCGCTGGGACTACCTCTGCTCCATGGCGCAGCACGTGGAGGTTGGTGTTTCCCCTTGCCGGCCTGGACCACCCAACGGCAGTGGGCGAACGAATGGTTGGCCGGTGCGGGCCTGGATCCACGTCACGGGCGACGGGCGCTGATGCTGAATGTCGGCGCCGGCTGGCCGACCAAGGTCTGGCCGCAGGAACGTCAGATCGCTTTCGCCCAGGCCTGTGCGGCGCGCAATCTGCCGCTGGTGCTGCTTTGGGGTTCGCCGGACGAACAACTCATCGCCAAGGCCATCGTCACGGCGAGCCCGGCGACTCGGCTCACGCCCTTTACCACCATCCCGCAACTGGCCGGCCTGATCGCCCAGGCACGTGTGCTGGTCAGCGGAGATACTGGACCGCTGCACCTGGGACTGGCGCTGGGCGTGCCTGCCGTCGGATTGTTCGGTCCGGTGCCAGCGGCGCGCAATGGACCACGTGGGCCGGGTTACCGCACGCTTCAGGCCCCAGGTGCGGCGTGGGAACGCAAGGACGTGAGCAAGGTCGACATGGGCGCCCTGGGTGCGGACGCGGTGCTTACCGATGCGCTGGCTGTGGCGCTGCCGGATTTCGACAGCAGGACGGGCAGCGACTTGACCATGTGCCGTGGAGTGGTGATGGTGTCGCACCATGTGGCGACCCGAGACCAGTGAGAGCAACGACAACATCCGGGTCCTGACCTGGTCGCCGCAGAAGGGCGACGAGAACCTGCCCGATCAGGCGATGCGGGAACTCGACGCCATCATCGCCAAGGATCCTGGTCGGCAGTGGATCCTTGATGTCGCGGCCATCTCCATCCTCAGTTCGAATGCCATCGCCCAACTCATCGGTGTGGTGCGACGGGTCAGTCAAGCGAATGGCCACATCGCCTTAGCCAAACCACCGCCCGCGGTGGCGACGGTGCTCAAGATGACCCGCCTGACCAGGATACTGCCGATCTTCGAGGATATCGCCGCGGCGCGGGCCTCCTTCACCTGAACCGCCAGCACGGGAGCGGTCCAAAAAATGGGGCTGCCACTGCAACCCGATCTGACGCCGTGGACCGCGGGACATCGCCGGTTGCTGGTGATCGTCGTGTTGGCGCTGGTGGTCATCGTGGCGGGCGCCTTCGCCCAGACCCGGCGCGAACCGCCACGTCTGCTCGGCAGCCATGGTCGCCCTGGGAGCGATGACTATCACACCACGGCGCTGCGCCTGATCGCTGGTGCGCGTGCGCGCGTGACGGTGGCGCTTTTTGTCGTGCGTCTGGATGATGATGGTCCGGTGCAGCACCTGCTGAACGCGCTCGCGGCGGCAGCCCGACGTGGGGTCAGCGTGCGGGTGGTGCTCGATCGTGGACGGGATTGGCGCACCGGCGCGCTCGACTTCAAACACCAAGAGGTCGCGGAACATCTGCGCCGCAGCGGTGTGCGGGTGGTGCTCGACGAGATCGAGCGCACCACCCATGTGAAGGTGTTGGTGGTCGACGACCGCCAGGTGGTGGTCGGCAGCCACAACTGGACGCGCTCGGCGCTCACCGCCAATCGCGAGTGGTCGCTGCTGATCGATGACCCGGAGATCGCTGGGCAGATCCAGACGGAACTGGCAACTTTGCCGGGTTGGTGATTCCTCTGTGCAATTGCTCTGGCTGCTCTGGCGAGACCCCTGAGCAAACACCCGTCCGTTTCAGGTCTTTGCCGACGCAACCCGATCGGCGAAGACCATGCGTCCGTTGCTGGTCGCGTGCAGTCGCACAATCGTGCAGTCGACACGTGTGCCGATCGCATCGGCGGCATTGCCGACCACCACCAAGCTGCCGTCGTCAAGGTGACCCACGCCCTGGTGTTTGACCTCACCCGGCTTTTCGATCATCACGCTGATCTCATCGCCAGGGCGCAGGGTCGGCGACAAGGCGCCGGCGAGCGCAGCGAGGTCGATGATGGTGACGGCCTCGGCGATGCCGCGGGTGAGCACCTCTTTGTCCACCGCCAGCAGCCGTCCGTGTTCCAGGCGGGTGAGGTGCACCAGCACGTCCGTGAGCGTGGTGGCGTTGGGGATCTCGGTGTCGTCGATCTCCACCTGGGTGTTGGGCATGGAACGCAACTCGTTCAGCCCGTCGAGCGCGCGGCGTCCCCGGGCGGCAACCGTCGGATCGTTCGCTGCGGCCGCGGTTTCGCACGCCAGCAGCACCTGGCGATGCACCAGCAGGCGACGTGGCAACAGGCCGGAACGCACCAGCGCGGCGGTGCGACCATCGCCCAGCGCGCCGGCGTCGAGCACCACCGCGCCGGAGTCCGCGCGTTCGGCCCGGAACTCAACGAACGGCACCACCACGCGGAAGTGGTCGGCATTGCGCAGCACCAGCACCAGCACCAGATAGGTGGTCACCAGGGCGAGCGGCAGATCGAGGTTGTTGATGAAGTTCTCGTCCTGCAGCACCAGACGCAGCACCGACAGCAGGACCCACGACAGCGTTAGGCCGGCACCGAGGCCGAGGATGAACGCGACCAGGCTGCGGGTGAAACGGCGACGGAAGGCGTGTTCACAGGCGATCAAGGTGATGGCGATGCCGAAGCCCATCGCCGCGCCGAACCATCCGGGCAGGCTGTCGTCCAAGGCGGTGCGGTAGATGATCGAGCCGCTGGTCAGGCCGACCAAGGTAGCCAGGGTCACGAACACCACGCGTACGAGCAGGATCAGCATGGCGGGAGGCTATGAGAGTACGAAAGGTACGAAAGGTACGAGGGGTGCGACGAAAGGTACGAAAGGTACGAGGGGTACGACGAAAGGTACGCGGGGTACGAGGGGTACGACGAAAGGTACGAGGGGTACGAGGGG
>JACDEI010000083.1 GCA_013816485.1 Planctomycetota bacterium | reverse complement strand
CAGTTGATGAGAGCGGGCCAGTGGCCCGCGGTCCCAGGGGCGACAGCCGTCGTGTGGCGGACGTGTCTGGTAGTTACGACACTGATGCAGCGCGCGAACGCTTGGCTGATCTGTTGCACGAACGCAAATCGCTGTCGAACAGCGACGCCCAGGCCGCCACCGGCCTCGACCCCGCCACCATCCGCACCCACCTGCAAGCCCTGGTCGCCGCCGGTCACGCTCGCACCGAAGGCCAACGTCGCGGCATGCGCTACCTCGTGGTTACAAGTCGGAAGGCCTCACCGTGAGCGAACCCTCATCCGGGATAGTGGTCTATTGTGATGAAAGCCGGCATACCGCCAAAGCTGGTTGCCCACATTGGTCGATCGGCAGCCTCTGGTTGCCACGGGCCATCCGCGATAGCTGGACCAAACGTATTCGGGCAGTGCTGGCTGAGCACGGCATGCGTGGCGAAGTGAAATGGTCCAAGACCAGTCGGCTCGCCTTGCCGGCCTACTGTGCCCTGATCGATGCTTTCTTCGCTGATCCGGAAATTCGCTTTCGCGCCATTGTCGTCGATCATCGGCTATTTGACCCGGCCCGGTTTCACGGCGGTGATCGCGAACTCGGCTTCTACAAACTCTACTACGAACTGCTGATCAAGTGGATCGAACCGCAGCAACGGTACCTGATGCTGCTCGATCATCAGACGGTGAAGGAAGCCGACCGCTTCGTGATGCTACGCCGGGTGCTGGAGCGTGGCATCAAGGGGACCGCCTGGATCGATGATCTGACAGTGGTGGATTCCCACGCGTCGCCGCTCACGCAATTGGTCGATCTGCTGACTGGTGCCGTGTCGGCAGCGTGGTGCAGCCCGATTCCAGGAACGCCGAAAGCAGAACTGATTGCGCATCTGCAAACCACGCTGGGACGATCGCTGACCGCTGCTTCAGCGGGACCGACGAAGGAGAAATGTAACATCTTCCAGATTCGCCTGGAAGCCTGACGCATGCCGGTGGATCTGCCGAGTTTGTTGCTGTCGCTTCCGGATGGCGATGACCCGACGTTGTGGGCGTGGGTCGAGTCCGAGTACCGCCGTCTGTACGTCGGAACCGGTTACCGAGGCAACCGCTCAACCCACGACGGTCAGGCCGTGTCCTTCTTCTTCGACCGGGCCGAGCATGCGTTTCGTCAGAGCACGGATTATCAGCGGCATCCCACACAGAAGACCGAGATCGCCCGGGAACGGATCGCGCGCATGGCGTGGATCGAACCAATGATCAGTGGACAGGTCGAAGACTCCGCCTGTTGGGAAGTGCCCAGCCCGACGGGTCGCAAGCGCCCACCGAACCGGATCTACATTGCTTGGGGTCATGAATACTGTGTCTGGCTCGAACCGCTGGGCTGTGATACCAAATGGAGGTTCTCAACCGCGTATCCCTGCCTGCGCCAACAACTGCGTGGATACTGTCGCAGTGGTCGGGTGGTGTGGGACTGGCGAAAAGGAAAAACCCCGAGCGCTGCCGCCCGGGGTCCCTCGAAGAATGTCCCGTGATTACGTGGCTCACGGGTCCAGAAGCCACATCCGTCGCCATGAGGCGAGGAAGCACTGCGTGTTGCCACGCATCGCGGGTTAAATAGCTCAGAAACGTTGATGGTGCAATGGGAAGAACAGTCAGCCAGACATGGGTGCGGTCATCACACGAAAAACCCGCAGCCTTGTGGACTGCGGGCTTTATCTGGTGCGCGATCTAGGACTCGAACCTAGGACCCAGGGATTAAGAATCCCTTGCTCTACCAACTGAGCTAATCGCGCGTGCGATTGAGGGGGCGGAAGGTAGGGGGTGCACCCCCACCGTCAACACGGGAGTTGGCCGGCTTTGGGTTTACGTCAACTAGTGCTCGGTCAGATCAATAACGCCGGCTTCCGATGTGAGGGACTACAGGCTACAGGCTACAGGTTACAGACCACCGGTTTGCACACGACGTCGCAGCACGATCCTGTGGTCTGTACCCTGTAGCCTGTAGCCTGTAGCCTGTAGTCCCTTAAACTGGCAACCTGCATTTTCGCTTTGCCAAAGCACTACTGAGGCGGAATCGCCGCATGCAGGCCATTCGCCGGCGGAACACGGGCCGCCTTGCCGGAAAAACGGCCGGACAAAAGGTCGGAAAAATTGCCAGTGAACGTCAGCCGCGCGCTGGTCTCGCCAGCGTGGGTGCCTCGCTTGCTGTACGGGTGGAATACAGGGCGCAATGCCGGTCATGTCTGGACGTACTACCGCAATGATCGGCCGCGGCGTTCGTGCGGTTGGCCATGCTTGGCGTGGGCCTGTGGCGGAATGAAGCATTTACCGTCTTCCTGGTGAGGTTACCCCCTTGGCATCTCAGACGGTCACTCATCGCTCCGCGGTCGACTGCTTGGTGTTGCCGATCAGGTCCACCACCGTCCAGGCGGCCGTTGTCGGTGGTGGTCGTGACCAAGTTCCCTTGGCCCGGTGCGCTGAGGTCCAGGGGGAGTCGCGCTTGCCCTCGTCACCGCACCCACGCTCGCCGCTGTCGATGATGCGCCTGCTGATAGTCGTGAGCCTGTGCCTCGTGGCGGTGCCGTCGTCGGCTGGCGATGTGCTTACCGATGCGCGCGAGCGCATGCGGCGTGGCGACTACGCCGGATGTGTGGCGGCGATCAGCGAGAGTAAGGATGTGTGGAACCGGGAGGTGCAACTGCTGCGCGTGCGTGCGCTGCTGATCACCGGGCCGGCGGTCGAGGCGGCCAAGGCGGCGGATCAGCAGGCGCGTCGCTGGTTCCGCAACATCGAGGCGCTGATGCTGATGCACGCTGCGCTGGTGCAGATCGGTCAAGGCGAGGCGGCCGAGAGCATCCTGGCGCACATTCAAGAACTTGGACAGCGTACACCACCGCAGGCATGGAGTCCCGCCGATCGCGTGGCGTTAGGACGGGCGATGGCGCACCTGGGTGAGGAACCGAAACGCGTACTCGATCTCTATTTCAAGAGCGCTACGACGCAGGATCCGACGTACCTACCGGGCTACCTTGCTGCGGGCGAACTGGCACTGAGCAAGAACGACTACGCGCTGGCGGCGCAGTTCTACGCCGCCGCCGCTAAACATGACGCCGACGATGCGGACGTGCGCCTGGGCTTGGCACGCGCGGCCAAGCCCGATGATCGCGTGGTGATGTTGCAGCACATCGAAGCGGCGCTGCGCACCAATCCCAATCATGTCGGCAGTTTGTTGCTGAAGACCGAACATGAGATCGACACCGAAGCCTACGAGCAGGCGGCGGCGAGCCTCGATCGTGTCGCGGCGATCAACGCTGCGTTACCCGAGCTGTGGTGTTACCGCGCGGTCCTCGCGCACCTGGCGGGTGACGAGCAGGCGCAGGCCGCGGCGCGCGCCAAGGCCCTGGAACCGTGGCCGGCCAATCCCGCGGTCGATCACCTCATCGGGCGCAAGCTGAGCGAGAAGTACCGCTTCGCCGAAGGAGCCGAACATCAGCGGCGTGCGCTGGAGTTCGCGCCAAAGAAACTTCCGGCCACGATCCAACTGGCGCAGGACCTGCTGCGCTTGGGCCAGGGCAAAGATCAAGAAGGGTGGGAGTTGGCCGAACACGTGGCCAAAACCGACGGCTACAACGTGGTCGCGCACAACCTGGCGACGCTGCGGCGGCACCTGAATGAGTTGCAGACCATCGAGAACGACCACTTCATCGTGCGCATGGATCCGCGTGAGGCGCAGGTCTATGGCACCGAGGTCATGGCGCTGCTCGACGAATCCTCGCGCGTGTTGTGCGGCAAGTATGGCCTGCAACTCGACGGCAAGATCACCGTCGAGATCTATCCCGATCAGCAGGACTTCGCTATCCGCACGTTTGGTGTGCCCGGTGGCGTCGGTTATCTGGGCGTGTGTTTCGGCAAGGTCATCACCATGAACAGCCCGGCGGGCCTGACCGCAGGCGCGGCGAATTGGCGTTCGGTGTTGTGGCATGAGTTCTGCCACACCGTCACCCTGCACATGACGCGTAATCGCATGCCGCGCTGGCTGAGCGAGGGCATCAGCGTGCACGAGGAACTGCAACGTGATCCAAACTGGGGCCAGCGCATGACGCCAGACTACCGGCGTATGGTGCTTGGCGGTGAACTCTCGCCGCTGGGACAGATGAGCGGCGCGTTCCTCAATCCGCCATCCGGTCGTCACCTGATGTTCGCGTATTATCAGAGCGCGCTGGCGGTGGAGTTCCTCACCACGCGGTATGGCCAGGACCAGGTGCGCGCGATCCTGACCGACCTGGGCAAAGGTAGTCCGATCAACACCGCGATCACCACGCACACGGCGCCGCTGATGGAGATTGAAGCGCAGTTCAAAGAGTTCGTCCACGCGCGTGCGCTCGCTGGCGTTGCGTCGCCGGCGGTGTTTGCGGTGCCGGATCCGCAGGCGGTGACCGATGCCGCGGCCGTGGTCGCGTGGGCCGAGGCGCATCCCGAAAGTTATTGGGCGCAGCGGCGCCTGGGCGATCGTTGTGCCGCGACCAACGATTGGGCCGGTGCGCGCACCCATTATGAACGCGCGATCGCCCTCGATCCGGAGTTCGTCGGTGAGGATAGCGCCTATGTGCCGTTGGCCGATACCTGCAAGCGCCTGGGCGATGACAAGGCGGAACGCGCGACCTGGACGCAACTCGCGGCACGATCGCCCACCGCCATTCCGGCCTTCGTCGCGTTGATGAGTCTGGCCGAAAAGGAAGAGAACTGGGTGGATGCAGCACGCCTTGCCGACCAGATACTGGCGGTCAATCCGATGCTCGAAGCACCGCGCCGGACGCAGGCGCGTGCGGCTGAAGCGACGGGCCGGGCTGGCGATGCCATCACCGCCTACACCAAGCTGCTGACACTCGCTCCGGTCGATGCCGCCAACGTGCGTTATCGTCTGGGAAGTTTGTTGGCGGAGAGCGATCCACCACGCGCCAAGCGCCTAGTGCTTGATGCCCTGGCCGAAGCGCCGCGTTTTCGCGCGGCGCACGCACTCTTACTCCGTCTCACCAGCGAGAAGACCCCATGAAGCGTCTGTTGAGTGGCGTGTTGTGTGTGCTGCTGATGCTCGTCAGCGCGCGGGTCAGCACCGTCGACACCACGAGTGATCGCAATGGCGTGCCCGACTGGCCGCTCGATGCGAAACATCCGAAGGACACCTTCACCTTCGTGCGTCTACGTTACAATTCGTGGTCAGGTCGTGGCGGAGCGTGGCGCACCGATTACCCGGATGCCGACCTCAACTTCTCTCTGCGCTTGCAACAGGTCACCAGCTTGAAGGTCAATCCGGTTCCGGTGGTGTTGGAGATCACTGAACCCGAGCTCTTCGATTATCCCTGGGTCTATATGGTCGAACCCGGACGCCTGGAGTTCACCGAGCAGGAGGTGACGACCTTGCGGCGTTACCTGTTGTCCGGTGGCTTCCTGATGGTCGATGATTTTTGGGGCAACGAAGAGTACGAGAACTTCTATCGCGAGATCAAACGCGTATTCCCCGAACGCGAGCCGGTCGAGTTGCCGCTCGAACACCCGATCTTCCATGCGGTGTTCGATCTGAAGGAGAAACCGCAACTGCCGTCGATCGACGCCGCGATGCAAGGCCGGCCCTACGGCATCACCTGGGAGCGCGGCGAGGAAGGTCGTGAGGTGCACTACCGCGGCATCTCGGACGATCAGGGCCGCCTGATGGTGATCATCTGCCACAACACCGACAACGGCGACGGCTGGGAGCGTGAAGGCGAGAACGAGTGGTATTTCCGCGAGTTCTCCATGCCCAAGGCCTATCCCATGGGTATCAACATCGTCTTCCATGCGATGACGCATTAGGTCATTCAGATCAGTTGAGTTTCGTTGCCGGGCCACGGCCCGGTTCCATCTGCGAAAGGACATCCTGTGTCGACATCCGCTGCATCTGCTGCCTTCGAGCAAGAAAAAATCTCCGTCGAACAACTTGCGGGCGCGCGTGAGCGCATCCGCAGCGAACTGTCCAAGGTCATCGTCGGCCAGGCCGCGGTCATCGATGAACTGCTGCTGGTCTTGCTCTCCGGCGGCCATTGCCTGCTCACCGGTGCGCCTGGGTTGGCCAAGACCCTGCTGATCAAATCGATGGCGCAGTTGTTCAGTTTGAAATTTCAGCGCATCCAATTCACGCCCGACCTGATGCCCGCCGACATCACTGGCACTGAGATCCTCAAGGACACCGGCGGTTCGCGCCAGATGACCTTCATTCCAGGGCCGATCTTCGCCAACATCGTCCTCGCCGATGAGATCAACCGCACGCCACCCAAGACCCAGGCAGCGCTGCTGGAAGCGATGCAGGAACATCAGGTCACCGCCGCGGGAATTCGCCATGTCTTGCCCGAGCCGTTCTTCGTCCTCGCGACGCAGAATCCGATCGAGATGGAAGGCACCTACCCACTGCCCGAAGCCCAGCTCGACCGTTTCATGCTCAACAGCTTCATTGATTACCTCAGCGAGGACGACGAGGTCGCCGTGGTGATGCGCACCACCACCAATGATGTAGCGGAGCTGAAGCCGTTGTTCACTGCCGAGCAGGTCCTCGGTTTCCACCGCGTGGTACGTCAGGTGCCGATCGCCGCCGACATCGCGCGGTATGCGGTACGCATCGCCGCTGCCAGTCGTCCTGGTCGCTCCGGCGCGCCGAAGCTGGTGAATGACTACGTCTCATGGGGCGCCGGTCCACGTGCGGCGCAGTGCTTGGCCCTTGGCGCTAAGGCGCGCGCGTTGCTGGATGGTCGCGCCTTCGTCACCGTCGACGACATCCGTGCCCTGGCGCGTCCGGTCCTGCGTCACCGCGTGCTGCTCAACTACCGCGCTGAAGCCGAGGGCATGTCGATCGATGACCTGATCGCCAAACTCGTCGCGACCATTCCCGAAAACATCTGACGTGGCCGCTCCGGTGACATCAGTGAACGCCATGGCAGGTGGACCGGTACGTGCCGGCGGCCTGGTCGATCCGGCGTCGCTCATGCGCATCGCCTCGATGGAACTGCGGGCCAAGGTGGTGGTCGATGGCTTGTACCGCGGCATCCACCGCAGTTCGCGTCATGGCTTCAGCACCGAATTCACCGAGTACCGCCAGTACGTCGATGGCGATGACCTGCGGTACCTCGACTGGCGGGTGCTGGCGCGTTCGGACCGTCACTACATCAAGAAGTTCGAGGACGAGACCTCACTGCGTTGCCACCTGCTGGTCGATCACAGTCGCTCGATGGGCTATGGCTCGCTCGGCTACACCAAGGCCGGCTACGCCGCGACGCTGGCCGCGACGCTCGCGCAGTTTCTTTTCGCGCAGGGCGATGCGGTCGGACTCGTCACCTTCGATGACCACGTCGATCAATTGATTCCGGCGCGTAACCGCCACGGCCACCTGCGTCGCATCATGCATGGGTTGGAACAGCAGTCGGCCGGCGCTGCCACGGATCTGAGCGCACCGTTGCAGCACATCGCTGAGATGCAGATGCGGCGTGGATTGTTGGTGCTGGTCAGCGACCTCTTCGCCCCGCTCGACACCCTGAGCAAGCGTCTATCCCATCTGCGCGCCAGCGGCCACGATCTGGTGATCTTCCAGATCTTCGATCCGGCCGAGCGTGATTTCACCTTCGACGCGCCAGCGTTGTTCGAGGACAGCGAGTCGAAGCAGAAGATTTACATCGACCCGGCCACGGCGCGCGAAGAGTACTGCCGGCGCTTCCGCGAGCACAGCGAGGCCATTCGCACCATTGCGTCGCAATTGACCGTCGATTTCCATCTGGTGCCGACCGATCGGCCATTGGCCGAGGCGCTCTTCGAGTTCATGAACGATCGGCAACGGCGTGGTCGTGTCATCCAACGCCGGGCCAGCGGAGCGCAGCGATGAGCGTGCTTTTCCCGCTGTTCTTCGCCGCCGCTGCCGCGGTGATCGCGCCGATCCTGCTGCACCTGCTGCGGCAACGGGCGCGCAACGTCCAGCCGTTCAGTTCGCTGATGTTCCTGCGGCCATCGCCGCCGCGCATGCAGCCGAAGACGCGCGTGGAGAACTTGCCGTTGCTGCTGCTGCGTTGCCTCGCGCTCATCCTGTTGGCCATCGCGTTCGCGCGTCCGCTGTGGCAGGGCGTGGATCTCATCACCACTGAGCAGAAGGGCCGCACGCTCGTCTTGCTCGATGTCAGCGCCTCGATGAGTCGCAGTGGTTTGTGGGATCAGGCACTCGCGCACCTCGACCAAGCGGTCAGTGATCCCGAGCAGCGTGTCGCGATCGTCGCCTTTGATCGCACGCTGCGTCCGCTGCTTGGCTTCGAAGACTGGGTCGGCCAACCGCCGTCGGCGCGCGCCGAGTTGGCCCGTACGCGTGTGCGCAGCATCACGCCGGGCAGCGCTGGTTCCGACATCGGTCTGGCTCTGGCCGGTGCCGCCGACCTGATCAGCGATGACGAGACTGCCGTTGCGGAAGCGCAGGGCATCAAGCGCATCGTGCTGATCAGCGATCTGCAGGGCGGACGTGGTCTCGACGCTTTGCGCAGTGCGACTTGGCCGCAGGGTCTGGGGCTGTCCATCCGTCAGGTCACCAGCGCCCAGCCGACCAATGCGGGTCTGTCGCTGGTGACGGTTGAGGCCGGACTGATGGCGGAAGCGGATGACAAACGTCAGCGCGTGCGGGTGAGTAATGATGCTGTATCGAAGACCCAGGCGTTCACCGTCGCGTGGAGCGATGGCGTTGGTAGCGCAGAAAACGTCAGCGTGCCGCCAGGCAGCACGCGCGTGGTGCGCGCACCGACACGTCCCGCAGGCAAGCCTGGTTCTGCCGTGATTTTGCGCGGCGATGACCACGCCTTCGACAATACGCTGTACCTGACGGACGCGGCGCCGGTGGAGGTGCCAGTGCTCTACCTCGGCAACGATGCGGTCGATGATCCAACCGGCTTGTCTTATTTCCTCAAACACGCACTGCAGCCGACGCGGATGCTGGCACCGCGGTTGAGCATTAATGGTCTCGCAAATCAGGCGGAGGCGCTGAACCGCTTCAGTTGGGTGGTGGTCGGTGGCGCGCCCTCGGCCGCGATGGCGGAACAACTCACTGCGCACGTCACGGGCGGTGGTGCCATCACCGTGGTCCTGCGTCAGGCGAGCGATGCGGCGTGGCTGGAAAAACTCACCGGCCACGTGCTGCGGGCCGAGGAAGCGCGCGTCAAAGGTTTCGCCCTCATCGGTCGCGTCGACTTCGCCCATCCGCTGCTGCGCCCGTTCGAAGTCGCCCGTTTTGGCGACTTCACCAAAATCCACGTCTGGCACCACCGCACGCTGACACCACCGCCAACGGCGCAGGTGTTGGCGTGGTACGACGATGGCCAACCGGCGTGGTTCGAACTGCCGGTCGGCACAGGCCGCGTGCTGGTGATGACCAGCGGCTGGCATCCGGCTGATAGCCAATTGGCGCTCTCGACCAAGTTCGTGCCGCTGATCTACACCGAACTGCAGCGCAGCGGTCGCATCACGCCCAGGCCGACGCAGGTCATCATCGGTGATGCGGCCAGCATGCCTGCGGGAGCGCAGACGATCAGCGGTCCACTCGCATCGGCTGACGCACCCACGTCGGCGTCAATCACCGCGCAGAGCATCGCCCAGCAGGGGCTTTACCGGGTGCAGACGGCAGGGGGGGTGCTGGTGGTAGCGGCCAACGTCGATCCGCTCGAATCGCAGACGGCTCCGCTGGCGCTCGAAACCCTGGAAGCGCTCGGGGTCTCCATCACCGATGCCGATGCGGCGACGGCGGCAGCCGCAGCGGCGCTGGCACGTACCAGCGAACGTACACTCAAGGTCGCCGAACTCGAAGCGCGCCAGAAATCTTGGTTGTGGATTCTTGCCGCCGCTTTCGTGGTGTTGATCAGCGAAACGATGGTCGCTGGCCTCTTCAGTCGGCCCAAGGCTGACAAAACCGCATCGTCGAACGCTGAGGGTGCTGAGGGTGCTGAGGGTGCTGAGGGTGCTGAGGGTGCTGAGAGTGCTGCCACCGGAGCCGCGTCATGACCGAACCGATCCTGCAGCGCCAACTCCGTCCGCTCGCCGAGCGCCAACTGCGCCAGCGTTTGGACTCCGTCACCATCGCCGTGTTGCTCGTCGCAGCGCTGCTGGGACTGATCCTGATCGTCGCCCGGACGGCATTGTCGCCGCTGGTGGTCTACCTGTGGATGGCGGCGACGGTCGGTGCGGTGGTCGTCAGTCGGACGCTGGTCGCGCGTCGCCACGCGGTCGACTTCCAGCAACTGGCCAGCAACGTTGAACGCGAGCATCCGGAACTGCGCGCGGCGCTCAAAACCGCGGTGGAACAGCAGGACTCCGGCGGCGGATTGAGTTACTTGCAGCAACGTGTCATCGACGAGGTGATCGCTCATGCGCGCACCCATACGTGGCTGGCCGCAGTTCCTGTTCGTCGGTTGACCGTGCTGACGCTCGCCATCGCCGCGTTGATGGTGCTGACCGGTACGCAGGCGGTGCTTTTACTAGATGCCGTGCGCCATGCGGCGCCAAATAACGTTACGGCAGACGCGATGTCCAACGACCTGACGGTCGAAGTTCTGCCCGGCAACAGCGAGGTGCAGCGCGGCAAGGCCGTCGTGGTGCTCGCGCGTTTCCCCGGGCAGGTTCCGGGAAACGCAGCACTCGTCATCGGCCCGGCTGGTGGTGCGACGACGCGCATCGACCTGACCAAGAACCTCAACGACCCGGTGTACGGCACGACGGTGAGCGCCGTCGGCGAAACGCTGAGCTACCACATTGAATACCCAGGTGGTCGTTCGCCGCCGTACACCCTGGCGGTCTACGATCTGCCGGCGCTTGAGCGCGCGGATGCCGAGATCGTTTATCCCGCGTACTCCAACCTGGGGACCAAGCAGATCCCCGACACGATGTCGGTGTCGCTCATCGAAGGCGCGAAGCTCGTGGTGGCGTTCACGCTCAACAAACCGGTGGCGAGTGCGCGGTTGGTCGACCCCAAAGGCACGCCGATTGCCCTCACCGTCGATGCGAAAAATCCGACGACCTACACGCTTGCGAGCGAACCCCAGGACAGCGTCAAATACCGGCTGGAACTCACCGACGCCGAGGGTCGGGCTAACGAGGACCCGCCGCGCTTCACCATCGCCGTGCACAAGAATCTGCCGCCGGTGCTGAAGGCGACCTTCCCTGGGAAGGACAGCAAGATCTCGCCGCTGCAAGAAATGGCCCTGGAAGCACAGGTCACCGACGATTTCGCGCTGCGTGGCATCGGCCTGACCTACGTCCTGGGTACTGGTGAGCCGGTAGAAGTGCCGCTGCCCGCGGACGCGCCGGCCACGGGGACGTCGCCCGATGCCGCGACGACCAAGTCCACCATCGCACATATGCTCGCGGTCGAACGCCTGGGCGCGCAGCCGTACCAGTTGTTGTCGTATTATTTCTGGGCCGAGGACGTCGGCTCGGACGGCAAGGTCCGTCGCACCAGCAGCGACCTGTATTTCGCCGAGGTGCGGCCCTTCGCTGAGACTTTCCGCGAGATGGCGTCACAAGGCGGAGGACCGCCGCCGCCGCAGGCGAACGCAGAGCTGATCAAGCTGCAGCGCCAGATCGTGATGGCGACCTTCAAGCTCGGCAATCGCTCCGCGAAATCTGCCGGTGATCCGGCGCTGGCGACGGACATCGCGGCGGTGGCTGGCAGCCAGGAGGCGGTACGTGAACAGTTGGAAAAGATAGCGGCGGAACTCACCAGCCCGCAGCAACAGGCGCTCGCTGAATCTGCGCGCAAACACATGACCACCGCGCAGGAAAAACTCTCTGCTGCCAGCGCAGCGGCTCCGGTGTCGTCGCCGAGCCCGTTGCTGAGCGAGGCGCAGGTGGCGGAACGGGCGGCCTTGCAGGACCTCATGCGTATCGCCGCCAGCGCGGAGAATATGGTGATGCGCAGCGAAGGTGGCGGCGGCGGTGGTGCGGAGAACAGCGAGCAACGTGAACTCGACGAACTCGAACTGACGCAGGCGGAACGTCGCTACGAAACTGAGAGCAGTGCTCAGCAGCAGCAACGCAATGCCGCGCAGGCCGAGGAACTGCAAGTGCTCAGCCGCCTACGTGAATTGGCGCAGCGGCAGGGCGATCTCAACGAACAGGCCAAAGACTTGGCGGCGGCGCTACGTGCGGCGGCGGACGAAGCCAAACGCCAGGAGCTGGCGGCCCGGCTCAAACGATTGCAGGAGCAGCAGCAGGAGATACTGCGCGACGTCGACGACCTGCGCGAACGTATGGAACGCCCCGAGAATCGTGAGCGTATGGCCGAGGCGCGTCAGCAACTCGACCAAACCCGTGAGCAGACCCAGCGCGCCAACGAGGCGCTTAAACAGGACCAACTCGATCAGGCGGTCACCCAAGGTACGCGGGTGCAGGGGCAGCTCGAAGATTTGCGCGATGACTTCCAACAGCGCAGTGCCGGTGCCTTTGCCGAGGACGTGCAACGCCTGCGTGCTGAAGCGCAACGACTCGACGAGAACCAGCAGGAAATCGCCAAGCAGATGGGTGACGCGCAGGCGGGAAAACCGCAGAGTTTATCCGGCGATACGGCAACTTCGCCGGTGGCCGATGCGCTCGACACACAGAAGCAGGCGGTGAATACATTGCTCACCGACATGCGCCGCATCACTGAAGCGGCGGAGGAAAGCGAACCGGTACTCAGCCGCAAGCTCTACGACACCGTGCGTCAGGCGAAATTGCAGGGCGTCGAAGAGGAACTCACCCGCGCCGGCGAACTGGCCCGCCGCAATTTTACCGGCCCGGCTCAGGAAGCCGAACGTCGCGCCGGCGAGGCAGTGCGGCAGATGCGTGAGGGCATCGAGCAAGCCGCCAATAGCACCACCGGCGATCCGGTCGCCAACCTGCGCCGCACGCGCAGTCAGATCGATGCGCTGATCGAAGCGATCCATCAGGAACAGGTGCAGCAAGGCGGAGCACCGGCCGGCGATCAGCCGTTGGTGGCCAAGGCCGATCAGCAACCCACGGGAGAGAACGGGCAACCAGCACAGCAGGGACAACAAGGACAGCAGGGCAAAGGCCAGCAAGGTCAGGGCCAACTAGGCCAAAGTCAGCAGGAACAAGGTCAGCAAGGTCAGGGACAACAAGGCCAAGGACAAGGCCAAGGCCAAGGACAGGGACAACAAGGACAAGGCCAAGGACAGGGACAACAAGGCCAAGGCCAAGGCCAACAACCAGGTCAAGGTCAGCAGCGCCAAGGCCGCGGCAGCGTTGCTGCTGGTTCCAGTGGCGGTGAGGGTCCCGGTTCTGGCGACGAAGGTCCACTCTCCGGCGGCTCCTTCCAAGAGTTCAGCGATCACCTGCGTGACGTGGAGGAATCGCTCACCGATCCGACGCAGCGCAGTCTCGCCGCGCAGGTGCGCGATCGTGCGCGCTCGATCCGCGCCGACTTCAAACGGCATGGCAACAAACCGCAGTACGAACTGGTACACCAGCAACTGCTGCAACCGCTGCTCGACCTGCGCGCGCAGGTTTCGCAGGAGCTCGCCAAACAGCAGGGCGATGCGCTGGTGCCGATCGATCGTGATCCGGTGCCCGAGTGGTTCACCGATCTGGTCGGGCGCTATTACAAAGAACTCGGTAGCGGCAAATGACTGAAGGAGAGAACGTACGAGGTGCGAGGTGTGAAGTGCGAGGTCAGTCACCAACGGGTGGCTCCTCCTCGATCTTGGCGGACACGTTCTGTGCTGCGTTGCCCGTTGGGAAGGCGAATTGGTTAGCGCCCCGCAGGGGCAGCATGGCAATAGCCCGGCACTTGAGTGCCGGGGAACGCAGGTGTTTTCATCTCAGTCCCGGAGGGACGACTGAATTGTTCGGCGATCCAGCCGTCCCTCCAGGACTGAGACACTATTCGGCAGGCACTGAAGTGCCGGGCTATTTCCAATGCGTCCCTCCGAGACGCAAAGATGCATCCGATCTCGATGAGGTTTCCACGAACGAGAAACCGGGCAAATCCGACTCGCCTGTCGGGTGAATTAGGAAGATCATGGAAGCAGGTGTCTTCCAACCCTGCATCTCGCACCTCGCATTGCTGGATTCCCAATGACTGAGGAGATGCCATCAGCGGCCGAACACGGCACCTTCATCTCCCTCGGCCAGCCCGGTTGGCTGTGGCCAGCGTTGCTGCTGCTCATCGTCGCGCTGATCGCGTTGGTGTGGGGTTATCGCCGCGCCGGGCGCACCGACGTTATCCGTACGCTGGCGTTCGGTTTTAAATTGCTGGCCATGGCACTGATCGCGGCGTGCCTGCTCGAACCATTGTGGACGGCGCCTTCGCCTAAACCCGATGCCAACGTGGTGGTCATCCTGGCGGACAACGGCCGCGGCATGACCATCGCCGAACGTGTTGGTGGCGAGAGCCGCATCGAGGCTGTGCGCAAAATCGTCGGCGATGGGACAACGGGTTGGCTGCCGACGCTTGATGCCGCTTTCGATGTACGCTCTTACACCTTCGCTGAAGGAGTGACCCGCAGCGTTGATTTGGCGGCGGATCTCACCGCAGATGGCCGGGCGAGCAACCTTGGCGCCGCGCTCAAGGAAGTCGCCACTCGCTACCGCAATCGGGCGTTGGCAGCGGTGGTGGTGATCAGCGATGGCAATGCGACTGATCTTGCCGGCACTTTCGATGCCGCTGGTTTGCCGCCGGTCTACACCGTGGCGATCGGCACCGACGATACCGGCGCGGACCTCGCCGTGTCCGACGTGTCGGTGGTGACCAGCAACTTCGAAGACGCGCCGGTCACAGTCCACGCCGACATCCACGCCAGCGGTCTGGCCGGACGTCAGGCGGTGGTGCGCCTGAGCGATGCCAGCGGCAAACTGGTGCAGCAGCAACCTCTCGCCATCAGCACGGCGGAGCATCACAGCAAGGTGCGATTTAATCTGCGGCCGGAACAACCTGGCGTGGTGTTCTATCGCCTGGAGGTCGCCGCGGTTGATCAGCCGGGCACGGCACCGCTGAAGGAGGCCACCACCGCCAACAATCACAAGACCATCGTCGTCGATCGTGGGCAGGGACCGTACCGCATCCTCTACGTCTCCGGTCGTCCCAATTGGGAGTACAAGTTCCTGCATCGCGCGGTGGCGGCCGACGACCAGGTCAACTTGGTCGGTCTGATCCGCATCGCCAAACGTGAACCGAAGTTCGAATTCAGCGGTGGCCGCCGGGGCGACAATGCCAATCCATTGTTCGCTGGGGTCAAGAAATCGGGCGAGGAGCAAAGCTACGACAAACCGGTGTTAGTGCGTCTGAGCGTCAGCGACAAAAACGAACTGGCCGACGGATTTCCCACCACCGCCGAGGTGCTGTTCGCCTACCACGCGGTGATCATCGATGATCTGGAAGCCGCGTTTTTCACCCGCGATCAGATGGACCTGATCCAGCGCTACGTTTCTGAGCGTGGGGGCGGCTTGCTGATGCTCGGCGGCGCCGAATCGCTCGACGCGGGTGGTTACGATCGTACGCCGATTGGCGACCTGCTGCCGGTCTACACTCGCGCGGGTGCGCAGGGGTCACCGATCGGCGGCGTGCGTTTGGAACTGACGCGTGAGGGCCTGCTGCAACCCTGGGTTCGTTTGCGCGATCAGGCCGAGGCCGAGCAGCAACGGCTCTCAGCGCTGCCCCGCTTCGAGGTGGTGAACAGAACCACCACCATCAAGCCAGGTGCCAGCCTGCTGGCGACGGCGCGCACCAGTTCTGGTGAGCAGATTCCGGCGCTGGTGGCGCATCGGTATGGCCGTGGTCGTGCCCTGGCGCTGACCATCGGCGATGCGTGGCGTGCCGGGCTGAGCAAGGATCCGGCGCGTTCTGACGACTTGGCGCGATTCTGGCGCCAGACCGTGCGTTGGCTGATCGCCGATGTGCCTGGGCGCGTCACCTTATCGGTCGACGCCGCCACCAGCACCACCCGCTCGACCGGCCTGCGTGCGCGCGTGCTCGATGCGGCCTTTCAACCGGTCGACAACAGCGACGCGAAGATCACCGTCACGCCGCCCACAGGTGAACCGGTGGTGTTGACGGGAGAACCCGCAGCGGCAGCGCCGGGAGAGTTTCACGCCGCCTACCTTGCAGGCGAACCTGGTGCGTATCGCATCACCGCCACGGCCACCGGTCCGGATGGCATGGCGCTCAAGCCAGCCGAGGCCGGACTGGTGGTCGATCCGGACGCCAGCGAATTCGCGGCGATCAAACCCAATCGCGCGTTGCTGGCGCAGATTTCCCAGCAGACCGGTGGCCGCGTGTTGAAATCATCCGAGTTGTCCGGTCTTGCTGACGACCTGCTGACGCGTGAAGCGCCGGTGATGGAGACCAAAACCTGGCAGCTGTGGCATAACGCGTGGGTGCTGAGTCTGATCGTCGCGCTGCTGGTCGGTGAGTGGATCCTGCGTCGGCGTCGGGGGATGGCATGAACGGCGATCGGCATAGCAATGAATCGAACAGGAGGCGCGGAGGCGCGGAGGTCAGAGGAGGCGACAGCACAGTGGCAAGACGGCGGGCAGCTTATCCATTTCTCCTCCTCCAATCTCCGCGTCTTTGCGACTCCTGTTCGTTCTTGCGAGATTCTTTCGGCCTTTCCAAGCAGTTTGCTCGTCACTTGGTGTTGGTGGTGTTGGTGGTGTTGATGACCGTTCCGTGGCTGCCGGCGTTCGAGCAGCAGGACGTCATCGTGGTGGTCGGCGCGCCCGGCGAGCCGGAGTACGCCACGCGTTTTCAGGCATGGACGGCGGCCTGGCGACAAGCGGGTGAACGTGCCCAGGCCACGGTGCACCTCATCGGTGGAGAAACGGCGGATCAGGCGGAGGACGCCGACAAGCAGTCGCTCCAGCGCGCAATCGTCGCTGCGGCAACGAAGAAGACGTCACCACTCTGGATTGTCCTGATCGGTCACGGCACCTACGACGGCCGCACAGCGAAGTTCAACCTGCGTGGCGCTGACGTCGCAGCGCCGGAACTCGCTGGCTGGTTGGATGGCTGTGGGCGCCCGGTGGTGCTGCTCAACACCGCGCCCGCGAGCGCGCCGTTCCTACTCGCGGTGTCGCGTCCGGGTCGGGTGGTGATCAGTGCAACCAAGAGCGGCCGTGAGAACAACGCCACCCGCTTCGGCGGTTTCGTCGCCGACGCGCTCGGCAAACCCGAGGCCGACATCGATGAGGACGGGCAGGTCTCCGTACTCGAAGTGTTCCTCCATGCCGCACGTGCGGTCGAAGCCTCGTACAAGCAGGACGGCCTAATCGTCACCGAACACCCGCTGCTCGACGACAACGGCGACGGCCGCGGTACGCGTGCTGATTGGTTCCATGGTGTATGGGCGACGAAAGCCGCCGCCGACGGCGCGACCGTCGATGGCATCCGCGCGCACCAGATCCACCTCGTGCCCAGCGAGACCGAACGGCAGTTGTCCAACGACGATCGCACGGTTCGCGATCAGTTGGAACAGGACCTCGCGACGCTTCGCACTCAGCGCAAAACACTGAATGATGACGAGTATTACCGGCAGTTGGAAAGCATCATGCGGAAGTTGTCGGCGATTTATCAGTGAGTTGTCGAGAGCGAGAAGCCCTGAGTCCCCGCAGGGGACGCCCAACTTCCAGCCCAGCGCGAAAGCCCTTGAACTTGAGAAGCCCTGAGTCCCCGCAGGGGACGCCCAACTTCCAGCCCAGCGCGAAAGCGCTTGAACTTGAGAAGCCCTGAGTGATCCTCCCCCGATTCTGCGTACGGGGGTTTAAGCGGTTTTTGTCCGCTGGAGTTCGAAGTCGACTGGGCTGAGATTTCCGATGGAAGTATGGCGTCGGGTACGGTTGTAGAAGACTTCGATATA
>JACDEI010000019.1 GCA_013816485.1 Planctomycetota bacterium | reverse complement strand
CCAAGCGGTCACCTTTTTCATGGCGCCGGACATTATCTATCCGGCTCACGATCACCTCAATTCCCCAGCCCCGCAGGAAGGCAGCTTAAGAGGAAGGGAGGAGAAAAGAGACTTACAAGGCACGAAGTTCTCGAAGGAGAAGCGGGAGTGGCTCCCAAATGGCCTTTATCTTCCAAACTTCGTGGCGAAAAATCCTGGGGCCGTTGGGGTTAGCTTTCTAGCCTTGGGGAGACGCCCATGCCACGTGACGAGCTGATGATCAGTACGGTTTCTTGGGATCCGCGTCGGCGCAGTTCGAGTCGTCCTTGCGCTCGATGAACCACACGCGGTACCACAGCTTCGCGGTGCTCTGCGGCGTGCTTTCTTCGATGATCTCCACCGATACCTGACCAATCAGATGGCGGAGGATGTCCTGCCAGAGTTTCTCCGCAGTTATCTCGCTGGTGCGATGGTCATTTGACATGCAGCGAGGCCCGACACCCTGCGCGCCACCATGGTTCCTCCCGTTCATCCCCTCGCCCGCGGCACCAAGGTAGTCACCCTGCAGGGTGAGACCGAGTTCGACAACGAGGGCGAGGAACGCGTCACGTCACCCGGCAGCGTTGGGCGGATCACCGGCATCGCCAACGAGCGCGACAACGGCGACCCTGGATTCTGCTACGACCTGGAATTCGACGACGGCCAGTGGGTGACGCGAGATGATTTCGAATTGGATGACAGCACGCGGTATCGCGTCGTCGGCTGATGCAGTGACGAAGAAATTAAACAGGAGGCGCAGAGACGCGGAGGAAAGAGGAGGGAGAGGCAGGATCTGACATGGAGGACCGGAGGACCGGAGGACCGGACAGAAACAGTGAGGGAAGCCCTCTTGTTTTTTCGGGTATCTGCCTTGCCGATTTTCTCCGGTCCTCCGGTCCTCCGGTCCTCCCTGTGAATTTCGGCCTTTTCGGACTGCCTCAGATGCCCTTGCGCGAAAACGCGCGTTCGATCACGCCGCCCAGGTGATCCTGCGCGTTGCGTAGAGCGCTTGGTTCACCACTGATGGCGGTGAAGAAGTCCGCGCCGCTGGGTGTGGCCTTGATGCCGACCAGGACGAAGGGCATGCCGCTGAGCACGATCTGCATGGCCTTGCGCTGGTCTTCGTTCAGGCCGTCGGGACCAACCGCCGGCGCCTCGCCCTTGGCTGGCGGCTTTGCCGGTGGCTCACCACGTTTGGCACCCCCGGGGAATTGCAGGATCTTGTCGTCATCAGCCATGGTCGAGCAGGGTGGCGGTGATCGTTGGCGCTGCAAGGCACGCAGGGACTGCGGTTGCGCTGCGACAACGCGCACGACGCTCTGCACGCATGAGCGGTCTTCTGACGAATGCCTGTGTCGTGCTGGTGCGCACGCAGGGTCCGGTGAATCTTGGCATGGCCGCACGCCTGTGCGGCAACCTCGGTGTCACCGACCTGCGGCTGGTAGCGCCCCAGTGCGAAGTGAACTGTCCTGAAACGCGGATGTTCTCCACCCACTCGAAGGAGCTAATCCTCAACGCGCCGGTCTATCCTGATCTGCCATCGGCGCTGCATGGGTGTTCACTCGCGATCGGCACCAGTGCGCGCAACCGTGATCCAGATTATGGCGAATGCCTGGGACTGAAGCAGGTGCCGGAATTCCTCGAACGCCGCCACGCGGCGCGCTTCGCCCTGGTGTTCGGCAACGAGGCCGACGGCCTGACCGATCAGGAGCTGATCCACTGCCAGGGCTGGCTGCACCTCGACACCTACGGACCGAATACCAGCTACAACCTCAGCCACGCGGTGGCGATCACGCTTTACCACCTCGCAGCGATGGTGGATCAGCGAACTGACGCCAATGCACCCAGCGGCAGCAATGACCGAGAACTTCGTCCGACCACGCGTCACCAATTCGAACCGCGCGATCACCGTGAACCCAGCGCCAGTCGTGATGTGGTGGCGCAACTGTTCACCTATTGGCTGAGCACGCTGGATCGTTTCCAGTATTTCCGTCGTACCGACCGCGACCGCTTCGCCCCGCAGCTCCAGAAGTTGTTCAACCGCGTGGACCTCTCGGAGCACGACGTGCAGATGCTGCGCGGGATGTTGGCGCAGTTCCATCTGTTCTCGTTCGGGGATCGCGGCCTGCCGACCGCCCCGACCACGCCGGCAGATCAGACCACCACGCCCTCCTGATCGGGCCTCTCTTCCCAAGCGGCGACGCACCTGATGTGCAGACGGTGGTCGGTGCTAGCCTATCGTCATGAGCTGGAACCGCACCGCGACGTTTCATGAGCAGCTTGCCGTCACCCTCAATGCCGGGCTGACCATCACCCAGGCCGTGCAGTTGGCGGGCGACACCGCTGGCGGTGAGATGCGGGCGCAGGGCAGGCAGTGGTCCGCCGGTTGTGCTGCCGGACGTGGACTCGCTGAACAACTCGCCACGGCGCAGCAACCGGGCTTCGATGTCGCCTTGGTGAAGGCCGGTGAAACCAGCGGTCGCCTGACCGAGATGTGCCGCGACCTCGCTGCGCACTACCGCCATCGCATCGAACTGCGGTCGTTGGTGATTGGGAAGCTGGTGTATCCCGTCATCCTGATCCACGTCACGCTCCTGGCGCTCGGCGTCGTGCTGACGTTCATGAGCGGGTGGTCGCCGTGGGTCATCCTGGGATTGCCGATCCTGTTGTGGCTGTTCGCCGGTGGTGCCTGGATCGCACTGCGGATGCTGGGTGAGGCGACGCGAGCGAAACTCGCGCTCAGCGGACCGTTCGCGCCGTTGACCTTGCCGTTCGTGGCGGCCAACACCTGCACCGTGCTGCGGGCCGCGTTGTCCGCTGGCCTGTTGATGCCGGATGCCTTGGAGCTGACCGCGGGCGCGTGTGGCAATTCGTTGCTGGGAAAACGCCTCACGGAAGCCGGCGGCGACCTGCGGCACAACCGCATCGAATCGCTCACCGCCGCCCTCGCCCACGCTGGTCTGCCGGCTATCGTGGTTGATCTCACCAACAGTGGCGAACGCAGCGGCAAACTCGATGAAACCCTGGGCCAGGCCGCGACGCTGATGCGCAATTCCTTCCGCCTGCGCGCCGAATGGACCGCACGCATCACCTGCGGCATCATCTACGGCGGTGCCATGCTGGCGGCGGCTGGTGTGGTGTTCCTCTTCTTCGCCGGCTACATCGGCCTGATCAACGAGACGATGAAAGACCTGTGATTCGGGCCCGGCGCTCACACACGGGCCGGCAAGGCGGCGGAAGCTACCGCCCGGCCCTTCCCCTACGGGGTGCGTCGTTCTAGAGTCCCAGACCGCAACCAGCGCCGGAACCAGGCGATGAAACACGGGGGACCTGGGTGAGCGAAGCGACACCATTCTTGCGTCGTTACCTGGCCGCCGGACTGGTGCTAGTGCTGGGCATCCTGTGTTCGTTGGCGATGCACCACTGGGCGCGTGAAACCGACGAAGCCGCGCGGCGCAAACATTTCGTTCAGCAGGTCGATCACGCGATCGCCGAACTGGAACGCCAATGCCTGAGCCAAGTGCATGCTGCTGAGGAGTTGCGCGATCAAGTGGTGGCCGGCAACGGCGTGGTCGCACGCGAACTCTTCCGCGACTACGCGCGACGGGTGCTGACCCACCACGGCCTGACGCGCGCGGTCGGCTGGTGCCGCTGGGTGTCGGCGAGTGAACGTCCCGCCTTCGAGGAACGTCTGCGTCAGGATCATCCCGGCGCGGTGCTGCACGAAGACGGTGTGGGCGGGATGCGGCCGGCGGAACGGCGGGCCGAACACCTGCCGCTGACACTGCTGCACAATGCCGGCGTCGATCTGCTGTTCAGCCCAGGTTTCGATCTGACGAGCGTGCCGACGTGGTCAGTGGTGTTACGCACGCAGGAATCCAGCGCGACGCGTCTGCTGCCGGGATTCGAGATCAACACCGCCACCGGTAGACGCCCTGGATTGGCCATCGTCGTACCGGTGGCGCTCGATGGTCAGCCACCGCTCGGACACGTGCTGGTGATCAGTTCGCTCGATGAACTGCTGAGCCACGCCGGTCGACGTGGCGAGGACAGCGCGATCACCCTGCACCTCGATGGTCTGCACAGCGAACCCCAGGAGGGCCTGCACGAACAGGCGGATGGCAGCCTGATCAAACCGGTAAGCATCGCCGATCGTCGTTTCGTCGTGCGGGTCGCGCCGCCAGACAATCTGCCGTACGATTTCTGGCTGCCTGGCCTGGTGCTGGCCGGTGGCCTGGCGCTCACCGCGCTCGGCACGCTCGGCTTGGCCGTGGCGGGATACCGCTCGGGCCGCACCGAACGCCTGATCACGGTGCGCACGACCGAACTGCGCGCAAAGATCACTGAACACGCCAAGAGCGAGGCGGCGCTGTCGGTTGCGCTGAGCGAGAACACCATCCTTGCCGCCGCGGTCGCCAACACCACCGCCGGCGTGATGATCAGCGATCCCAACCAGCGCGACAATCCGCTGATCTTCGTCAACCGCGCCTTCACCCACCTGACCGGCTACACCGACAAGGAAGCGATCGGGCGCAACAGTCGTTTCCTTGAAGGAGCGAAAACTGATCCGTTGGCGGCGGCGGCGATCCAGCAGGCGCTCAGCGATGTGAAGCCGATCCGCGCCGAGATCCTCAACTACCGCAAGGACGGTACGACCTTCTGGAACGATCTGTCGATCACGCCGGTGTACGATGAGCGCGGCCTGCTGGTCTACTGGGTCGGCATCCAGAACGATGTCAGCGAACAGAAACTCGCCTCGCTCGCGCTGCGCCGTGAACGCGATCGCCTGCAACGCCAGCTCGCCTTCGCCACTGCCCTGGCCGGCGCCGCCGAGGTGGTGGTGGCGGAGGAGGACAACCGTTCGCTGCTCGGCGGACTCGCCGGCCATGTCGGTTCGGCGATCGGCGTCGATCGCGCACTGATTTTCGATGTCGACCTGACCAGACGTGTAGCGGTCGGCTTGTGCGAATGGCTGAACCCCGAGGCGGTCGGGGTCAGCTCGGTGCTCGACCTCTATCCGCTCGAACTGTTCAAGCGCTGTGTCGACCATATGGTGACCAAACGCGGCTGGCTAGAAAGTCACGACGACTCGGTGCTCAGCTTGATGGAGCAGGACGGCTGTGCGCCGCTGCTGCATGGACGCATGGGCATTCGCAGCCTGTTGTGGTTCCCCTTTCAGTTTCGGCCCAACCAATTCTATCTGTTGGTACTCAACCAAGTGCGTTACCGCCGCGCATGGAAACACGACGAGGTCGCCTTCCTGGAGTCGGTGAGCAAACTCACCAGCGTCGCGCTGGAGAAGATCCGCCTGATCGCCCAACGACGCATGACCGAAGAAGCGGTGCGCGCCAACGAGATGCGCTACCGCGCGATCGTCGAGGACCAGAGCGAGCTGATTTGCCGTTTCCGCAGCGATTCGACCATCACCTTCGCCAACGAGGCTTATTGCCGCTACTTCGGCCGCTCCCGTGCCGACCTCGAAGGCCACAGCTTCATGCCACTGCTGCCGGAGGAGGATCGTGAGATCATCCACCGCCAGTTCGCCGCGTTGTTGCCGGACACCAACCTCGCGACCTATTCGCATCGCGTGATCCAGGGCGATGGCAGCATCCGCTGGGTGCAGTGGACGGTGCGCGGCTTCTTCGACGAAGTCGGCCAAGCGGTGGAATACCAGGCGGTCGGCCAGGACGTGACCGAACGCAAACAGGCAGAAGACAATCTGCGCCAGAGCGAAGCGAGTTTTCGTTCGCTGGTCGAACAGGCGCCGGAAGGCATCCTGATCTCCGACCTCAACGGCAACTACGTCGAAGCCAATCCGGTCGCGTGTGGCCTAGTCGGGTACCAGCGCGCCGAACTGCTGCGCATGAACATCCGCCAACTGCTGTCCAACGACGACGGCCGGGCGATCGACGAACGCATGCGTCTTTACAGCGAAGGCCACACGCTCTTCGGTGAACGCCAGTTCAAGAGGAAGAACGGCGGCACGGTGCAGGTCGAGATGATCGCCAAGCTGTTGCCAGACAAACGCCTGCTGGCGATCGTGCGCGACCTCTCCGAACGCCTGAAACTCGAACGCTCGTTGCGTGAAGCGAAAGACGCGGCGGAGAACGCCAGCCTCGCCAAGAGCGCGTTCCTGGCCAACATGAGCCACGAGATCCGCACGCCGATGAACGGCGTGCTCGGCATGATCGGACTCATTCTCGAATCACCGCTCGACGCCGAGGTGCGCGAGTTTGCCGAAACCGCGCGCCTGTCGGGCGAACACCTGCTGACCATCATCAATGACATCCTCGACTTCTCGAAGATCGAAGCCGATCGCCTGGAGCTGGAACACATCGTCTTCGAACTGCCGCAGTTGATCGAGGACACCGTTGCGCTGTTCGCCGAACAGGCGCAGGGCAAGGGCCTGGAGCTGGTGTGCTACGTGCACACCGACGTGCCGCAGGCGATGCGCGGCGACCCCTCACGGCTGCGCCAGGTGCTGATCAACCTCATCGGCAACGCGGTGAAGTTCACCACCGCCGGCGAAGTGGTCATCCGCGTGGCGGTCGACGATCAGCAGGCCGGTGGCAATACCGGGCAGTTCCGCGTGCTGCCCGAGGTCACCCTTCCCGGAGTCGACCACGACCAGGTGCCGATCCCCTACGAAAAGACCCTGCTTCTGCGCGTCACCGTCGCCGACACCGGGCCGGGTATTCCCGAGGAAGCGCAACCGCGGATGTTCCAGGCCTTCTCGCAGGCCGACAGCTCGACTACGCGCCGCTTCGGCGGCACCGGCCTGGGGTTGGCGATCTCGCGCCATCTGGTCGAGTTGATGGGCGGCAGCATCGGCTTCGCCAGCACGCCGGCGGGCACCACGTTCTACTTCTCGATGCAACTCGCCCTGCCGGACACGCCGGCGGATCCCGCGGTGGTGCCGGACAACCTGCGCGAGCTGCGCTTGCTGGTGGTCGACGACAACGCCACCTGCCGTGATTTCCTCGTCGCACGTCTGGCGTCGTGGGGACTCAAGGCCGAAGCGGTGCGCGAGCCGGCCCAGGCCCTCGCCACCTTGCAGGACGCGCAGCTCGACAACCCACCGTTGTCGGTGGTGATCATCGACCTCGACATGCCGGGCTTCGACGGACTGCAATTGGCGCGCACCATCCGTGAGGATCCCGATCTGCGGGCGATCCACCTGATCGCGCTCACCACCTTGACCCGGCGTGGCGCCAGCCAGGAAGCCAAACGCCTGGGCGCCACCGCCTGCCTGACCAAACCGGTACGCTCAGTGCCGCTCCTTGATGCGTTGTTGGCCACCGTCGGTGCGGGGCGCGACCCTGGGGAGGAACGTTCATCGCCAACCACCATGCGCGCCGACGTGCGGGTGCTGGTCGCCGATGACAACCTGGTCAACCGCCGGCTGGCGCTCGCCCAGCTCTCCCAGATCGGCATCAAGGCCGACGCGGTGGCCAACGGCAAGGAGGCGCTCGCCGCGCTGCAACGCGTGAACTACGATCTGGTGCTGATGGATGGTCAGATGCCGGAGCTCGACGGTTACCTCGCCACCGCCGAGATCCGCACGCGCGAAGGGGACGATCGCCACACCATCGTCATCGCCATGACCGCCGATGCGCTGTCGGGTGATCGCGAACGCTGCTTGGCTGCCGGAATGGACGACTACCTGTCCAAGCCGGTGAAGATCGCCGACCTGCGGGCGACCCTCGCCCGCTGGCTGCCGGCAGTGGCGGCGCCGGCAGCGGTTGAGGAGGATCCCTTCGCTGACGATTCCAACAGCGTGCGCGTGCGTAGTGGCACGGATGCGATCGAACGACCAACCACCGCGCGCTACCGTAAACTGATCCGGGAAAGCGGTGAACTCGATCCCGCGGTGATCGAAGATCTGCTGGCACAGGGCGGGGTGGCGCTGCTGGCCACACTCGGCGACTCGCTGCGTCAGGAGGCGGTCAGCCAGTTGCCGGCCCTCGACCAGGCGATGACCAGCAACGATACGGTCGCCGCCACCGCCGCCGCCCACCGCATCAAAGGCGCGGCCTGGAGCCTGGGCCTGCGCGGTCTGGCCAGCGCATGCCTGGGGCTCGAACACGCGCTCGCGGTCGGCATGGCCGACACTACGCGCCTGCATCAGGAAGTGGTGAAGGCCTACGAATGCGGCCAGGGTGCGCTCGATGCGATCGTCAAAGGTCATGGCAGCTGACCCTGTCGCGGCGGCTGCGCTTGGGACTTCCGCCGCGCGACCTGCCATCCATGCTCCGCGCCCATGGACGCCACCACCTTCCTGCGCGACCTGCACCATGAGGTCGCGAACCACGCCGGCATCGGGCATTCGCTGCTCGGACGCATGGAGCTGGACCCCAAACGGCGCGATGACTTCAAGATCTTCTCCAGCCAGCACTATCCGTTGGTCGGCACCTTCACGCGCTACCTCGAACTGCTGCTGCTGACCGCACCGTCATCCGACGCCAAGATCTGGTTGGCCAAGGTGCTGGTCGACGAGTACGGCGAACGCAGCGACGGCCAGGACCACGCGGCACACTACCGCATCTTCATGCGCGCCTGCGGCTGGCAGGATGACCAACTCGCGACCATCCGCTTGCATCCGGCGGTCACCGGCTTCATCGCCGAACACTTGCGCATCTGCACCGAGGAACCGTTCCTGGTCGGTCTCGGCGCGGTTGGTCCCGGCCACGAATGGGCGATCCCGACGATGTTCGAGAACATCCTGCGCGGCCTGCGCCAAGCGGGTTTCGCCGAGAACGAGATCGAGTACTTCACCCTGCACACCATGCAGGACATCGACCACGCGGCGTGGTTGGAAGAAGCGCTCGCCAAGTACGCCAACAGCGCCGAAGCGCAGGAACAGATCCGCCGCGGCTGCCTGATGAGCCTAGCCGCCCGTGAACGCCTGTGGTGGGGCATCGCCGACAAGATCAACGCCGGCCGCATGCGCGCACGCCTGCCATGGGCGACCAGTTCGACCAGCGGCAGCGAACAGGAAGAACTGACGCTCGCCGAGTTCAAATCCGGCATCCACTTCCGCTGCGATATTCCGGCGATCACGCGGGCGTAGATCGTTCGAAGTGCGAAGTGCGAGGTTCAGCGCGTCGCACCTCGCACCTCGCACCTCGCACCTCGCACCTCGCACCTCGCACAGGCTGCCGTGCCGTGAGCGCAACGAACGACCGCTCAACGAGCGGCAAGTTCCTGCAACACATCCAAGCGCGCACAACGCACCACATGCCCAGGCTCGACTTCGCGCAGCGTGATCTCGCCTTCAGCGAACGCCGCCGCGTGTTTGGGGAAACGCCCGGTGAAACGTTTGGCACTGCTGGGTTCGAGCGGGCTGGGCGGATCACCTTCGAGAATGATGCGGTGCTGCTGCTTGCCCGGCTCGCCACTGGGCACCGCTGACAGCAAGGCCTGGGTGTACGGATGCAGCGGCTGAGAGAGAATACGCTCGACCGGGCCGAGTTCGACGATCTCGCCCAGGTACATCACCGCCACGCGCGTGCACAGGTGCGACACCACCGCGAGGTCGTGCGAGATGAACAGGTAGGCGATGTCGAACTCCTGCTGGAGGTCCTTCAGCAGGTTGAGCACCTGCGCCTGCACCGACACATCGAGCGCGCTGACCGGTTCGTCGCAAACGATGAGTTTCGGTTTGAGCGCCAGGGCGCGGGCGATGCCGATGCGTTGCCGCTGGCCGCCGCTGAACTGGTGCGGGTAGTGGCCCAGGTGGCTGCGCTCCAGGCCGACACGTTCGAGCAGGGCACCGGCCTGATCCTCGGCGTCGCGGCGATCGGCCAGACCATGTACCACCAGCGGTTCCGCCAGGATCTCGCCGATGGTCAGACGCGGATTCAGGCTGCCGTAGGGATCCTGGAAGATCATCTGCGCATGCCGACGGAAGGGCCGCAGTTTGCCCCTGGGCAGCGCCAGGACATCGGTGCCGTCGAGGCGCACGCTGCCCGAGGTTGGTTCGATCAGGCGCAGGATGCAGCGTCCCAGCGTGGTCTTGCCGCAGCCGGACTCGCCCACCAGGCCGAGCGCCGAACCGGCATCAAGGTCGAAGCTGACTCCATCCACCGCATGGACATTGCCGACCGTGCGCCCGAACACACCGCGACGGATGGGGAACAGCTTGCGCAGGTCGCGGACTTCCAGCAGCGGCATGGGGGAACGGTAGGGCGGTGATGGCGCGACGGAAGGTGGGAGAGGGACGAGGGACACGACGAGGGATACGAGGGGTACGAAGGGTACGAAGGGTACGAAGGGTACGAAAGGTCCACTCATCTCGCGAGTCGCGGGGCGTACCCTTCGTACCCTTCGTACCCAAGTCCCACCCAGTCCCGCGCCTCACCCGGGACCACATTGCCCCCTGGACCATCGCCCTACCATGCGCGCTCCCCGCCGGAGCCCCGTTTGTCCCGACCGTCCCGTTCGTGCCGCCTGCGTCATTCCGTGCCGACCCTGGTCGCGCTGGCGTTCGGTCTCGGTGGACTCGCGGCCGAGGACAAACCACCGGTGCAAACACCGGTGCCGGTGCCGGTGCAAACGCCGAAACCGACCACGGTCAAACCGAACGAGGTACGGGAAGTTCTCATCGTGGGGGCGAAGGCCTACCATCCCGACCGCATCCGTTTCATCCTCACCACCCGCGCCGGCATGATCTTCGATCCGGTGGCGCTCGCCGATGACGTGCGCGCGATCGAAAAGATGGGGCCGTTCACCAACACCCGCAGCGACATCACGCGCAATGCCGACGGCTCGCTAACGATCACCTTCCACGTGATCGAACAGCCGTATGTGTCGGGGGTCGATTTCGCCGATCTCGGCTACTTCCAGCGTTCGCCGCTGGAGAAGCTGGTCGAGACCAGGGCCGGTTCCTGGCTTAATCCGCTGATCCTGGAAAACGACCGCCGCGCGATTGAGGCCCACTTCCAGGACAAGGGCTACCGCTACGTCCGGGTCACCGTGCGGCAAGAGAACGACCGCGGCAACGTCCAGGTCACGTTCTTCACCAACCTCGGCCCGGAGATCAAGGTCGCCGATGTGGTGTACCTGAACCTGCCGCCCAAAGTCTTCCCCAAGCAGCTCAACCTGGGTCTGCTCAACGGTCCGGGTTCCGCCTATCATCCTGAGCTGATGACCTTCGATCAGGGCGCGGTGGTGCGTGCGCTCCAGGAACTCGGCTGGCTGGATGCGCGGCTGAACGCCACCCGGGCCGAGATCACCGATTACGTCCGTCCGCTTGACGAGCGGCGCCGCGCCGGTCCGGCCTTCGTACCGGATGGTGAGAAGAACGATTCGGTGATGTTGGTCTATGACCTCGCCGCCGGTGAACGTTATTACCTCGGCTCGGTCAGCTTCGTCGGCAACACCATCGCCTCTGGCGCGGAGCTCCGTGAGGCATTCGAATTGGCCGAAGGTGTGCCGTTCAAACGCAGCGATATCGACCGTGCGGTTGAACGCGCTAGGCGCGTGATCAGCAATCAGGGTTACGCCCGCTGCGACATCCGTGTCGATCGTGGACTCGATCTGGTCAACCGCCGGGTCAACCTCGTGCTGCACGTCGAAGAGGGCCGCAAATATAAGATCGGCCGCGTCGACATCCACGGCAACTACGTGACCAAGGACGCGGTCGTGCGCCGTGCCATCGATCTGGTGCCGGGCGATCTGTGGAACGACGACGACATCGACGAGTCGAAGCGCCAGATCCAACGCACCGGCTTGTTCAAACACAACCCCATGCGGCCGATCGCCCTGCGGCCGCGTTTCCCGGCTGATCGCCCGGACGAAGCCGACCTGCGCATCGATCTGGAAGAGGACAGCACCGGCACGCTCAACTTCCAGGTGGGTTACAGTTCGGCCGACGGCGTGTTCATCCAGACCGGCTTCGGTGAGCGCAATTTCAACCTCCAGGGTTTCATTACCGGATTGTTCGATGGGGATGTCACGCGCGATTGGCGTGGCGCGGGACAGAATCTCAACGTCGGTGTGCAGTGGTCGGAGAACACCACCAACGCGGATGTCAGTTGGACCAATCCCCACGTGATGGATGGTCCGTTCGCCCTGACGCTCGGCTATTCCTACGTCAATTCGCGGCGCCGCGCGTGGGAGGAACGCCGTTCCATCCCGACCGTCACCGTCGGACGGTATTTCTTCAACAACGACCTGCGCCTGAATCTGAGTTACGCCTACTCCGACCTGGAAGTGCTCGACGCCGAGAGCGATGCGCCCAACGACGCAATCTTCGGTGAAGGCAAATACTACCACAACAGCCTGACCCTGGGTCAGAGCTTCGATCGCCTGGACAATCCACGCATGCCCACGCGTGGTTACCAGGCGAGTGCCAGTGAGACCTATGGCGGCGATCCGCTCTCGGGATCTTCCGAGTATTGGAGCTACACCCTCAAGGGGGATTATTTCCTGCCCTTGATCGAAGGCGAGCAGGGCGGCGTGACTTACTTCCACGTCAACGCCCGCTGGAGTCAGATCCGCACGCTGGGTGATGATGACCAGGTGCCGTTCTACCAACGCTATTTCGGCGGTGGCCCCAGCCCGCGCCACCGTGGTTTCGAGAACGACCGGTTGAGCCCGACCGAAATCAACGTCAACGGCAACAAGGCCTACGTCGGCGGCACCACCGATGCCATGGTCAGCGCCGAGATCTCGGTCCCGGTCCAGGGCATCAATGAAGGCATCCGCTTGGCGTTCTTCACCGATTGGGGCAACGTCTGGGGTGCCGGTGACAGCATCAGCGCCAACGACCTGCGCACCGCGACCGGCTTCGGCATCCGCTTCCCCATCATGATCCCAGTGGCCCTCGACTTCGCCTGGCTGTTGGATGCCGAAGACGGCGAAGCCAACACTCAGATCCAGTTCACGCTCGGCCAGTTCCGCTATTAGCGACACCTGTGCCCTGCGGGCGACGCCGGCTGCGCCGACGTGTTCCGCTACGCGGAACCAGGTGTCGTCCCCGCTCGCGCGCGCAGGCGCGCTCGGGGGATCGTTGTTCGCGGGGCGTTGCCCCGCTACGCCCAACCAGGGGCTCTGCCGCCCCTGGACCCGCAACGATCCCAACGTTTCCACATCCCTCTTTGATCCTGTAATCATCCCCGATGACACCGAATCACGATGTCGCGTTGAGGGCACAGATATCCGATGAGTGCCGGGTCCAGGGGCGGCAGAGCCCCTGGCAGGCGTAGCGGACAGAGTCCGCGAACAGCAATCCCCCGAGGCGCTTGCGCGCCGAGCGGGGATCGGGCTCGGTCCTGCGTAGCAGGACACGGCGGCGCAGCCGCCGTCACCGCAGGCGGATCGTCACCCAGCGCTGATTCCCGGAGAAAAACCGCTGATTTTCCACTAACCCCCCGCCTACGGTGCGAGCCCGAATAACCACGTGACCGGGTGGGTCAGCGTTCTAGCATGCCTAACCTCATCATGAGGTATCCCATGCGTCTGCTCCTCCTGCTCGTCCTGTGCGCCTGCACAGTGAGCACCTTCGCCGGCGATGCCGGTGCTCCCTCCACCAGCGGCCCAGATTACGCGGTCCTGCGTCTCGATGAGGCACTACGCACCAGTAAGGTCTACCTGGCGCGCATCGACCAGCTCAAAAATGACAAGAGCGAGGTCGACGACCACCTCAAGCAGATGGACATGAGGCTCCAAGAGGTCAACCGCAGCCTGGAAGTCCTCAGCCCGACGAGCGACAAGTTCGCCCAGGCGCAGGAAGAACGTGAGGTGCTGAAGGTGAAGAGCGAGCTGCTGGCCAAACGCTCGCGCGCCATTCTCGACCGCCGCCACGGCGCCTTGCTCAAGGAGACCTACGACGTCCTGCGGGCCCAGCTCGCGGACTTCGCCAAGGAACGGCGCATCCGCCTGATCACGCTCGCGCCGAATCCTGAGATCCCCAATGGTGGATCGAACGAGATGCTCATGCAGTTGGGCATGCAGACGGCGCTCTACTACGATCCGGCGCTCGACATCACCGACGCGTTCATCGCCTTTGCCAACGGTCGCTACGCCGCCCAGGCCACTCCCGGCCCGGTGCCGCCCGCTCCCTCGGCTCCTGCTGGACCCTGAACCATGCGTGTGACCGTCCGCGAAGTCGCCCAGCTCCTGGGCGGCGTGGTGATCGGCGATGACGCCCAGGTGATCACCGGCATCAGCAGCCTGACCGAAGCCAATCCTGGGGACATCAGCTTCCTGGCGAATCCCAAGTACGAATCGTACCTGGGTGAAACCAAGGCCACCGCCGTGCTGGTCGCGGCGCAGCATACTGCGCCAAACCTGGTGCAGATCGTGGTGCCGAATCCCGACTTCGCCTTCGCCCGCGTGGTCGCGACCTTCGGCCCCAAGGCCGTACCGCCGCCGCTGGGCATCCACCCCACCGCCATCATCGGTGAACGCACCAGGATCGGCGCCAACGCCGCCATCGGTCCCTATGCGGTGATCGCCGACGGCGCGGTGATCGGTGACAACGCGGTGATCTATCCGCACGTCTATATCGGCCACGAAAGCAGCATCGGTGCCGACTGCACCTTCTACCCGCAGGTGTCGATCCGCGAACGTTGTCAAATCGGCAACCGCGTGATCCTGCACAGCGGCGTGGTCATCGGTTCGGACGGCTTCGGCTACGCCTCGGTCGAAGGGGTACACCACAAGATCCCGCAGGTCGGCATCGTGGTGATTGAGGACGACGTCGAGATCGGCGCCAATTCCTGCCTCGATCGTGCGCGCTTCGGCAAGACCCGCATCGGCAAGGGCACCAAGATCGACAACCTGGTACAGATCGCGCACAACGTCGAAACCGGTCACCACTGCATCGTGGTGGCCCAGGTCGGCGTCGCGGGATCAAGCAAGCTTGGCAACTACGTCACGCTCGCGGGCCAAGCCGGAATCAGCGGTCACCTGACCATCGGCGATCATGCGATCGTCACGGCCAAGGCCGGCGTTTCGAAGAGCATCCCGCCTCGCTTGGTGGTGCGCGGCAGCCCGGCGCAGGAGATCAAAGCGGCGCAGGCGCAGGAAGTCGCGGTACGTCGTCTGCCCGCAACCCAGGCGACGGTGAAGGATCTGCTGCTGCGTGTGGCTGAACTGGAACGGCGGTTGGCGGCCCTCACCTCCAGTGGAGGCGTGGCGGAGAAATCGCCATGAGCGCCCAACGCACCATCGCCCGTCCGGCGAACGTCAGCGGAATTGGGCTGCACTCCGGCGAAACCTGCAACGTCACCTTCAAGCCTGCACCGCCGGATACCGGCATGCGTTTCGTGCGCATGGATCTGCCAGGAACACCGGGCATCACCGCGCATCCGTCGCGTCTGTGCCAACGCCTGCGTCGCACCGCCCTGGCCGAGACCGTCGGCGAGGTCGAAGTCGAGGTCCACACCACCGAACATTTCCTCGCCGCCTGCGTCGGCCTGGGGCTGGACAACCTGGTGATCGAACTCGACGCGGTCGAACTGCCTGGCCTCGATGGCTCGGCGCTCGACTTCGCCACCTGCCTGCGTGAAGCCGGCTTGGTGGAACAGGCCTCGGCTCGCCGGCATTTCAATGTCAGCGAACCGGTATCGGTGAGCGATGGTAAGAGCTCAATCATCGCGCTGCCACACGCCGACGGCATGAAGATCACCTATTCGCTCGATGACCACGGCGGCGCCATGGGTGGCGCGCAGGTGGTCGAGGTCGAATTGACCGAGCAATCATTCATCGAGAAGATCGCGCCAGCGCGCACCTTCTGTCTAGCCAAAGAGGTCGAAATGCTGCGGGCGCTCGGCCTCGGCAAAGGTGCGACCACCAAGAACACCTGCGTCTACGATGGCAAACGCATCATCGACAACGAACTGCGTTTCCCCGACGAGGCCGCGCGGCACAAGATCCTCGACTTGATCGGCGATCTCGCACACGCCACACGCCGGATCAATGCACACCTCATCGCGGTGCGCACCGGACACCGTGAGAACATGCTGTTGGTGCAAGAGCTGAACCGCCGCATCGAACAGGCCGAACGGCCGAAGTTCATCTTCGACATCCCGAAGATCCTCGCGTTGCTGCCGCACCGCTATCCCTTCTTGCTGGTCGATCGCATCATCGAATACACTCCTGGGAAATCGATCGTCGGCCTCAAGAACGTCACCATCAACGAACCCTTCTTCCAGGGCCACTTCCCTGGAACCCCGGTGATGCCCGGGGTGCTGCTACTCGAAGCGATGGCCCAGACCGGCGCGGTGATGCTGATGGACAGCGAACGCGACAGCGGACGCATCCCCTATTTCATGAGTATGGACAAGGTGAAGTTCCGCCGCCCGGTCTATCCTGGCGATCAGTTGCGCATCGAGATCGAAGTGCTGCGCATCCGTTCACGCATGAGTTCCTGCATGGGGCGTGCACTGGTCGAAGGGCAGCTTGTCGCCGAGGCCGAGATCCGCTCGGTGATGATGGACCGCTGATCCGACCGGCCGAGGTGCCGGCCGGCAGCCGGTCGTAGCTCGCTAGCTGCCGTTTTCCCACCGCTTGCTAGCATGAAGGCATGCGACCGCGTCCCGGCGTTTTCCTGGTGGCCAGCCCGCACTTGTCCGACGCAAATTTCGTGCGCTCGGTGGTCTACCTGCTGGACCACGGCGACACCGGATCCCTGGGTTTCATCCTCAACCGTCCGCTTGATGTGCCACTGGGCGAACTGTGGAACGACGCACCACCCGGTCTCAGCGATGCGCGCATCGCGGCCGAGGGCGGTCCGGTCGACAAGCACAAAGGATTGTTGCTGCACGGTGACACCACCTTGGCGGGAGCGCAGTTGATGAGCGAAGGCATCGCGGTCGGCGGCGATCCCGACGCGCTGCAGGAACGTTGGGGCACCGGCGGCGACCACTGCGGCCCACGCCTGTTTCTTGGTCATAGTGGTTGGACGAGCGGGCAGCTCGATCGTGAGATCGAGGAAGGTGCCTGGCTGGTGCGCCCTGGCCGCATCGACCTGCTCTTCGATCCGCGACCGGCCGAACTGTTGTGGCAACATCTGGTCGAAGGCCGCAATGGCGGCATGCCTGATCCCAGCCGGAATTGATGGCCACCGCTTGGGCGGTCCGCTTCACCGAATCTTCATCATCTCTGCCATTGTTTCACTCCTTACGAAATGACTGCCATGCGCCTACTGCCGATTGCCGCCCTGCTCATCGGCTTGACCGCTTGTGACAACAGCCGTTGGGCACCTGGCTACCTGATCAGCGAGGACGGCGAGTCGCTGTCGAACACCGATGAGAACAAGCGCGCACTGACCATCCGCACGATGGTCAGCCAACTCGACCAAGCGCTCGGCGCGCACTGGCGCAGCGAGATCAGCATCGCCGAACTGCCCAAATACGAACGCGGCGCGGACGATGATCGTACTGCTGCTGGCACGAGCGGGTGGCTGTGGCCCAAGGCCACCGTGGCCGTCACCCTGTTAGGCGACGGAACCGGCGAACCGGCGATTGCCGAAGCTGAGATCACTAAGGCTGTCTCGGACTACCTGTACCGGCAGGTCGATCGACCGCACCACAACCTGCACGTCACCACCATCCGCGTGGTTGATGCCCTGCGGTTCGCGCAGAAACCCGGCAAGCGCGGGGAAAAGATCACGGAAAAGGTGGAGAAACCCACAGTTCCGCCGACGTCCGCGGTACGCGCGTATACCGTCCAGGCAGGTGATACCTGGGCTGATCTGAGCGTGGCGTTCTACGGCAGCGTGCAGCACTGGCGCCACCTTGCCGATGCCAACCAAAGCGGTGACCTGAGCGCGGGACGTACGATCGTGATCCCGGCGAAACCGTGAACTGATCAGCGCGTCGGCTGGCCGACGCCAATGAGGTTGCCGCAGCAGTCGCTCACCTCGAAGTCGAGCATGCCGCGGGAACTGCGATCGATCGTGCGGCGGAAGGTCGCGCCAGTGGCGGCGGACTCGTCGAACCAGCACTGGGCATCATCGACTTCCAGGTAGCAGAACGACGTGCCGGCTGCCTCCGGGCGTTTGCGCAAATGCAGTGTTAGTCCCTCGTGGTGGATGAGGCCGTAGGGCGGATCCTCACCCGGCACGACGAACCCGCGGGAAAATCCCAGCACCCGTGCGTACCAAGCGATCGCCTCGGTGACGTTGACGACATTGAGACCCGGCGCGGCGCTCGGCATGGTTGCCTCCCGACATGACACGACCCGCGGGGAATCCCGCGGGTCGTTCAAACATTCACCACCACTTGACGGTCACTTGGGCGCGTAGTCGCGGCGGATGTACTTGAGGAGCTGTTCCTCGGTCATCGCGTGCACCGCGTATTCGCGGGCGTTGTCCTGATCCTTGTCGCTGCGTTCGCCGGCGACCAGGATATCGACGCCTGGGCTGAGTTTCTCGCGCACGATGCCGCCGGTCTGGCGGATGAACATTTCCAGGTCTTCTTTGTTGTGAGTCTTGAACTCACCCGACACCACAAAGACCTTCGGACGACGCGTGCTGAACACCGGGTTGCCGATGTAGTCGTTCTGCGACAACGGCATCTTGCGCGCATCCTTGACGTTCAGGACGCGGCAGGTGGCGATCTGCGCCTGGGTCTGCACCACTTCGATCATGCCTTTTTCCACGTACTTGCCGCGGTCGTACTGGAAGACTTCGAAGATCAGGCCCGGCACCACGCGATCGCTGGAGCCGAGATTGATGATCACGTGCGGCGAGGTCGGGTTGACCTCCAGCAGACGACCTTCCGGTTCGAGATCGGTCAGCCAACGCAGTTCCAGTTCGAGCAGGTCGCGAATGCGGTCTTCGAGCTGGCCGATGCGGGTGGCGCGACGGCTGTAGTCTTCGCGGTTGGACTTCTCGGCCTTCTCCTTCTCGGCGCCCAAGGTCTCGACCTGCGCGTTCAGACGCTCCTGGTCTTCGCGAAAGGCGCCTTCCTGGTCATTGATGCGCTTGAGCACCGCTTGGAGTTCATCCTGACGATTGGCGACAGCCTGGTCGAGCTTCTCGAACTTCTGACGGATCGGGCTTTCGTGTTCGGCCTTGAGCGAGGCCGTGTCCTTCTGCGAGGTCGCGATCAGCGTGCGGGTCAGCGCCCACGAGCTGTCGGCGAGCGGCTTGCCGTCGATCTCGGTCTGGTCGTGGGTGGCGATGCCGGCCACGACCTTGTCGCCGACGATCAGGTAGCGGGCCTTGGCCAGCTCCAGGTCGGCGCGCCGCAGTTCGCGTTTGCGCACCTCAATGGCGTTCTCGCTCTCGCGGACCTTGATCTTCAGCTCGCTGACCTTGCTCATCAGCGATGGCACGGTCTCACCGCGGGCGTCTTCGCCGCCTTCCTGCATCTCAGTGATCTGCGTGCTCTCGTTGATCACCAGACCGGTGAACACCAAGGTGAACACCACCAGGATGATGAGGATGCTGATGAGGAGAGGTTGTACCTTCACGTCCGGCTCCTTATTGCTTCTGACCGTCGGGGAGACGGAAGAGCTGGGATTCGATGAGCTGCTCCTCGCTCAGGATGCTGATACCGAGCTTGATCGCCTGCTGGAGCGCTTCGTCGCTGCGGTTACCCGCCACGAGGTAGTCGGTGTTGACCGATAGCTCGGCGTCGTAGCGACCGCCGTTCTCGACGATGAAGCGCCGCAGTTCATCCTTGCTGTAGCGGGTGAAATCGCCGCGGATGGCGAAACCTTTGACCTTGTCCGGGCTGTAGACCGGATTGGAGATGAAGTCGTTCGCCAGCAGCGGATCGTTGCGGTCGGTCTCTTCCAGGACGCGCGCGGTGGAGATCTGATCCTCCACCCGGGTGACCTCGATCACGCCCTTGTAGACCACCTTGCCGGCGCGGCGGCTGTAGACGGTGAAGCGCGTCCCTTTGCGGAGATTGTGCCGCTGACCGATGTTGAGGATGACAAAGCCGTCGGTGGCGGCGGCCTGGAGGATCTGGCCGTCGGGCTTGAGTTCCTTGGCGCCGAGTTCGCGCTGCTGGGTCAGCTCACCCACGCGGTCTTCGAGTTGGACGATGCGGGTGTCGAGCACGGCGTTCTCGCTGCGGCCCTTCTTCTTCACGCCTTCGATCTCTTGCGAGATCACTTCGATCTTCGCCCGCAACGTGGCACGGCGTTCGTCGAAGTCGCGTTCGTTGGCAAAGGCGCGGGTTTCTTCCTGCGCCAGTTCGGCGCGTCGCTCCTTGGCGTCCTTGAGCACGTCCTGGTAGGTCTTGATCTGTTTGTTGATCTGCTCTTCGATGATCTTCACGTCGCTCTGGTTCTGCGTGACCATGCGTGCGATGTCATCCGAGGCCTGGGTGTCGGCTTCCGTCAGCGATGCGCGCAACACCCGGCGGCTGGCGATCTGGTTGTCGAGCGGCGGCACCAAGAGAGCGAGGTAACCCTCCAGCCCGCGCAGTTCCTTCAGCTCGTAGGTGAGCTGGTTCTGCTGCTCCCTGAGCGCGGCCTTTTCCGCATGGCGGAAGAGGAACAGGCCGAAGGTGGTGGCGGTCGCCAGCGTAAAGATGACCAGCAAACCGACCATCCATCCGGGCGTACGTGCAGTCGAGTCCATGGGATTCCTTCGGCATCTGGCCAGCGTTCTGGCTGCGTCTGGCACTACGACCCGCTCAGGCCGCAGCGCCGGGCCACGCTAGGTCGCACCCCGCATGCGACAATTCCGCGACCGACCGTGTGGAGTCGTTGTGTGTCAGTAGGGCGTTTCCCATGTCCTTGAGGCGAAACCGATTGGATGTGGTCGCCGATTCCTGGGACGGTTCCTCGCCATGACCTCCACCAGTGCTGGTGGAGGATTGAGAGAATGCTCCACCACCGGTTGCGGTCGGATGATCCTCCGCCTGCTGGTGATCCCTTGGCGGAGCACTTTTCACGAGTTGCGATCCCCGCGCGATCATGGTCGGAGCACGCTTACGGGCCTGCACCGAGGCTGGATCGCACGGAGGGAATTCCGTGTGAGCATCCCTGACCGAGAATTGTCGGGCTGGTCAATAATTGGGCGTTTTCTCGTCTCGGCGCTTCATTTGGATGCAGGGTAATGATCTGCAGTGCCGCTACACAGAGGCCAGAAAAACACCGTCATCCCTCTCTTCTCCAAACACTTAGAGAGATGGACCCTGGTCGGTGCCAGACTTGGGCCTGCCAGTTGCCAAGGGTTGGACTCTACATCGCGCCTCAACCCAAAGCAAAAGGACACCTGTCTATGATGCGCCACATCCTCACCCTCCTCGCCGCGCTGGCCATCGGCTGCGGTCCCGCCCTCTGGGCAGAGGATCCCGCTCCTGCACCTGCGCCCGCCCCAGCGGCTACGGCACCTGCTGCGCCCACCGAGGCGGCACCCGCTGCCCCCGCCGTGGTCGCAGAAGCCGCCCCAGCCGAAGCAGCGCCTGAGCCTGCTGCGCCAACTCCGCTCAATAGCGGCGACACGGCGTGGATGCTGATGTCTGTCTGCCTCGTGCTCCTGATGACCATTCCGGGCTTGTTCCTGTTCTACGGCGGCCTGGTCCGAGCGAAGAACGCCCTGTCGGTGATCATGCAGTGTTTCGCCATAGTCTGCATGGTGACGATCCTGTGGACCATCTACGGCTACAGCCTCGCCTTCAGCACGGCGAACATGGCGGAACATGTCCTCAACTTCAATTCGTTCTTCGGTGGTCTCGATCGAGCATTCGCCGCAGGAATCTCCCTGGAAAGTATGACGCTGACCATTCCTGAATCGGTCTTCTTCACCTTCCAGTTGACCTTCGCCATCATCACTCCGGCACTGATCGTCGGTGCCTTCGCTGAACGCATGAAATTCAGCACCATGATGGTCTTCACCGCCCTGTGGCTGACTTTGGTCTACTTGCCGATCTGCCACATGGTGTGGAGCGGCCCAGGCGGTCTGATGTGGGACTGGGGTGTTCTCGACTTCGCTGGTGGCACCGTGGTGCACATCAATGCTGGTGTGGCTGGTCTGGTGGCCGCGATCATGCTCGGCAAGCGCAAGGGTTACCCACAGCGTCCGATGCCGCCGCACAGCATGGTGCTGAGCGTGGTCGGTGCCGCTCTCCTGTGGGTCGGCTGGTTCGGCTTCAACGCTGGTTCGGCGGTCTCTGCCGGTCAGGGTTCGGGCATGGCCATGATGGTCACCCAGATCGCCACCGCGATGGCGGGCTTTGCTTGGATGGTCTGTGAATGGATCCGCCATGGCAAGCCGAGCGCGCTCGGTATCGCCTCAGGTGCGGTTGCCGGACTCGTCGCGATCACTCCCGCCGCTGGTTTCGTCGGCCCGATGGGTGCTCTCGCCATCGGCGCGGTTTCGGGTGTGGTGTGCTACTTCGCCGTCGCCGTGGTGAAACGCGCTGCTGGCTACGATGACTCGCTGGATGCCTTCGGCGTCCACGGGGTCGGTGGTATCGTCGGCGCCATCCTGACCGGTGTCTTCGCCTCGACCGCCTTCGGCGGCTTCAAGGAGATCGAATCGATTGCCACCCAGGTCTGGCTCCAGATCAAGGGCGTGGGCTTTACCGTCATCTGGTGTGGTGTGATCACCGCGGTCATCCTCGGGGTCCTCAAACCCCTCATGGGGCTGCGCGTGACGGAGGAGGAGGAAGAACAAGGCCTCGACCTCAGTCAGCACGGCGAAGAGGCTTATAACAACGCCAACTGATGCCGGCGACCGGTCGCAGGTCAGACACTGGCCTGCGACCGGGTGCCACCTACGTTCCCCACCCTACCTACACCAAATCTCCCCAAGGACATCACCATGAAAATGATCGAGGCCATCATCCAGCCCTCCAAGCTGGAGGCCGTCAAGGAAGCGCTCAACGAGGTCGAGGTCGTGCGCCTAACCATCAGCGACGTACAAGGTTTCGGCCGCCAGAAAGGCCACACCGAAATCTATCGCGGTCACGAGTATACCGTCAACCTGCTGCGCAAAGTGAAGCTGCAGATCGCGGTGAACGACGAGTTCGTCGAGCCGACCGTCCAAGCCATCATCAAGGCCGGCCGCACCGGCGAGGAAGGCAAGGTCGGCGACGGCAAGATATTCATCATGCCGCTGCAAGACTGCATCCGCATCCGTACTGGCGAACGCGGCCCGGAAGCGATCTGACGCGCCACGGCACCCCTGTCGGCCCGTCCGACAGGGGTGTTCCGTCAGACGCCAACGCGCGGAAAAAACCGTCTTTGGCACACCCCAGCGTAAATTTCGCTCAGTTTCTCACACACCTCTTCCGGTGTCCTTGCCCCACCCCTTGAGGCGGCTAGCCTGCGCGCCCCGCCAGCACCCCCCGCGGAAAAATCCCGCGGACTAATCCTGCCTAGGAGCATTTCCATGAGCGTTGAAAAAGCCCTGCAACTCGCCAAGGACCACGGCGCCAAATACATCGACATCATGTTCGGTGATCTGTTCGGCACCCTCCAGCACTTCACCATCACGGGCCACCGCCTGACGAAGGAGCTGTTCGAGGAAGGCCTGCCCTTCGACGGCAGTTCGATCCGTGGCTGGCAGGGCATCGAGAAGTCGGACATGAACATCAAGCCGGACCCGGCGACCGTTTTCGTCGATCCGTTCCGTGAGCAGCCGACCATCTGTTTCTTCGGCGACATCTACGATCCGCGCACCGGCCAGCGCTACACCCGCGACGCGCGCGGCATCGCGCACAAGGCCCTCGCCTACCTCAAGAGCACCGGCATCGGCGACATGGCCTACTTCGGCCCGGAACCCGAGTTCTTCATCTTCGACTCGATCCGCTACCACAGCTCGCCGCAGGCCTCGTTCTACTACCTCGATTCGAGCGAAGCGCCGTGGAACATGGGCATCGACGACGGTATCAACCAGGGTCACAAGATCCGCCACAAGCAGGGCTACTTCCCCGCGACGCCGGCCGACCAGTTGATGGACATCCGCAGCGAGATCACCACCAACATGCAGACCATGGGCATGGAGATCGACCTCCATCACCATGAGGTGGCGAGCCCCGGCCAGTGCGAAATCGGCATCAAGTACGGCTCGGTCGTCACCGCTGGCGACTTGGTGCACCAGTACAAGTACGCGGTCAAGAACACCGCCTACCAGCACGGCAAGACGGCGACGTTCATGCCTAAGCCAATGTTCTTCGACAACGGCAGCGGCATGCACAACCACATGTCGATCTGGAAGGACGGCAAGAATACCTTCGCCGGCAACGTCTACACCAAGTTGTCGCAGAACGCCCTGTGGGCGATCGGCGGCATCCTCAAGCACGGCAAGTCGATCCAGGCGTTCACCAACCCCAGCGTCAACAGCTACCGTCGCTTAGTGCCGGGCTACGAAGCCCCGGTGAATCTCGCCTACTCGGCCAGCAACCGCTCCGCGTCGATCCGCATCCCGCACGTGCAGGGTGACAAGGCTCGCCGCTTCGAGTTCCGTTGCCCCGACGCCTCGGGCAGCCCGTACCTGGTGACCGCCGCGATCCTCATGGCGGCCATCGACGGCATCAAGAATCAGATCGATCCGGGCAAGCCGATGGACAAGAACATCTACGACCTGCCGCCCGAGGAACTGGCGCAGATCCCCGGCACCTGCAAATCGCTGGAAGAAGCGCTCGACACCATGGAGCAAGACAAGGCTTGGCTGACCGCCGGCGATGTCTTCACCGAGGACATGATCGAGGCCTACGTCAGCTACAAGCGCGAGAACGAAGTGGAGCCGATGAAGCTCCGCCCGAACCCGTACGAGTTTTACCTCTACTACGACGCCTAAAGCGGCGCGTACGGCCAAAGGCCACGAAAACCCCGGAGAAATCCGGGGTTTTTCGTTAGGTGGGATCATCTGCGATACTCCGCTGGCACCACCAGCTGATCACCGCGCAATCCACGTTAGCCGGTGACTTCATCCGGACGTTGGATCGGGCCTTCGGTGAGGATCGGCGCGACATCGAGGTTGCCCGCCTCCAACAGATCGACGAGCACTTCCAGACTGCGGGCGATGGTCGCGCGTTCGAATTCCGACATGCGCTCCAGGCCATGTACGAGCCGGCTGTGCAACGGTGGCGGCGCGCGGCGCACCAGATCGCGACCGGCCTCGGTGGCGGTGGTCAGCAACCGGCGACGGTCTTGCGGATCGCGGGTGCGCGTCAACAGGCCCTTCTGCTCCAGGCGATCGACCACGCCGTTGATGGTGCTGCCGCCGAGTTGCAGCCGTTCGCTCAGTTCGACCTGGGTGGTGGTGCCGGCCTCGACCACGGCGATGAGACACAGCAGTTGTGGCGCGGTGACACCAAAATCTTGTTCCTGTTCACGCGAACTGATGTCGGTGCGACGGATGATGCGGCGCAGCGAGCGCAGGATCTGACGGGTCTGGGCATCGACAGAGGAATCGGTCGGCTCGGTGCTGGCCATGATGGCGGGCAGTGTGGTTGGTTGGATTGCTGGCACCAGTGCTCAGCGAACCAAAGGACTTTCGGCCAGCAGCCGACTGAGCCCGGTCCACACCATGTCGACCGCGATCGATCCCATGATCATCGCCGCGATGCGTCCCGCGATCTCGATGTAGCGTTCAGCCAGCCGGGCGTTGGCACGTTGCAGCCGGTCGTAACCGAGTTTACCCAACGCCACCAGGGTCACGGTCAGGGTCAATACCACGAGGATGATGCTACAAGCCGCCAACGGTCCGACCTGCGCGCCGATGAGCACGCTGGCGCTGACGGTCGCCGGACCGATGAGGAAGGGCATGGCGATGGCCCCGGCCAGGTGCTCAGCCTCGCCCCGCAGAGCGGTCTGGCTTTCGGCGCCACCGAAGACCGCACGGATGGCGATGAGGATGAAGACCACACCACCGAAGACCTGGAAGGCGGCGAAACGGATGCCAATCAGACCAAACACCCGATCGCCAGCGATGGCGAAGACCATGAACACCAGACCGGCGATACAGCCACCGCGCACCAGTACGGCGGTGAACTGCCGTGCTTCCAGCGTGCGGATGAACTGCACGAGGTAGACGCCGACCAGGAATGGATTGAGCAGCGCGAAGAACAGCGAAAAGGCGTTGATGATCTCACTCATGGTTCAGCCCGTGATGGCGCCGAGGAACCGGCGGGTGCGTTCATGGTTGGGTTGGTCGAACACCTGCTCCGGCGGTCCGTCTTCGATCAACTGGCCGTCGGCCAGCACCACCACACGATCTGCGACCGCGCGGGCGAATCCGACCTGATGCGTCACCAGGACCATGGTGGTGCTGATCTCGCGTGCGAGTTCCTGTACCACCGTCACCACCTCGCCGACCAGTTCCGGATCAAGGGCAGAGGTCGGTTCATCGAAACACAACACCTCCGGGCGCATACACAGCGCACGAGCAATGGCGACCCGCTGCCGTTGACCGCCGGACAAGGTCGCTGGCCAAGCATCGGCCTTGTCGCGCAGGCCGACGCGATCCAACCACGTGCCTGCTTCCGCACGGGCGGCGTCTTCACCCAGGCCTCGCACCAGACGGGGAGCGAGGATACAATTGCCCATCACCGTCAGGTGCGGAAACAGGTTGAACTGCTGGAACACCATGCCGACCAGACGTCGGGCGCGTTCGTGTTCCGCGGCAGACACGTCATCACCCCACAACCGTTCGTCGCCGATACGTACCGTGCCAGCATCCGGACGTTCGAGGGCACTGAGCACACGCAACAACGTGGTCTTGCCTCCCCCGCTGGGACCCAGCAACGCCAATCGTTGCCCGTTGGCGATGGTCAGGTCGATGCCCGTGAGCACCGGCTGACTGGCGAAGGCCTTGTGCAGGCCGCTGATGACCACCGGGGTGTCGCTCATGTGGGGATCCTGCGCAGGCGATGTTCAAGGCGGGTGAGCGGCCACGCCGCCACCAGCGAGGCGATGAGGAACCACACGCCCACCAGCGTCATCGGTTCGAGGTAGCGGAATGATTCCGCGCCAAGCAGTTTCGCCCGCGTCAGCAACTCGATCACGGTGATGGCCGACAACACCGGTGTGTCCTTGAACAACGCCACCACCAAGTTGCCGAGTGCAGGCAGCACCGGCGGGATCGCTTGCGGCACCAGCACGTGACGGAACCGCTGCCAACGCGACAGCCCGAGCACCCGCGCAGCCTCGGTCTGTCCCGCTGGTACGGCGGAAAATCCAGCGCGATACACTTCCGCCGCGTATGCCGCGTAGTGCAATGCCAAGCCGGCGATACCGATCACCAGCGGCGACGGTGACCAGCCCAGGTGCGGCAGGCCGTAGTAGAGCAGGTAGAGTTGCACCAGCAGCGGCGTGTTGCGCACCACCTGCAGGACTGCATCCGCCGGACGGCGTACCCATGCGTGGTCGCTGCGCAGCAGCACCGCCCACGGCAGACCGCCCACCGCCGCCAAGGCACCACCGATGACGGTCGCCAGCACGGTGATCAAACCCGCCTGCCACAGCAGCGGCAGACAACTCCAGGCATAGCTCCAGTCCCAGGTCATGCCCGCTGTCCGATCAGGCGCGCGCGCCAGCGCCCGGCGTGTTGTTCCGCCCAACGCCCGACGCGCACCACGCCGAGGGCCAGCACCAGGTAGATGAGCAACAACACGACCAGCACCGCGCTGTCAGCGAGCGTCGCCGCACGCAGCGCGTTGGCCTGGAACGTCAGGTCGGCCAGTCCGATGAGCGACACTAGGCTGGTGTTCTTCAGCAGCTCGACTGCCAGGTTGGTCGCGCTTGGCAGGATGATGGGGACCGCTTGTGGCAGGGTGATGCGCCACCAGCACTGCAGGGGTGAGAGTCCGAGCACCACGGCGGCCTCGCGCTGACCGCTGGGAACCGCCGCCAACGCACCACGTACCGCTTCGCTGGCATACGCCCCGCTATTGAGGCCAAGCACTAGGATGGCTGCCGATAACGGATCGATGCGCAGTCCGATGAGTGGCAGGGCGAACACCACCCAGAACAACTGCACCAGCGCCGACGTTCCACGCACGACGTCGACAAACGCTCGGCACGCCAACCGCAGCGGCGTATCAGCATAGGTCGCGATGGTGCCAAGCAGCACGCCGCTGACGCACGCCACCACCAGCGCCCCGGCGAAGACGCCGAGGGTGATACCGAGTCCGCTGGCGAACGGCGCGACCCATGTCGGGTCCATCTCAGGGCGCTCCGTTACCCAGCACCTGTTCCACGGTGATGCCCTTGGGCAGATGCTCCGGACCGAAACCGAACGGTTGCACCAGGGCGGCGTGTTCTGGCGTGCCGAGGAAGGCGCGCAGCTCACGGTTGAACGCCTCACGCAAAGCGACATCAGCGGTACGCAAGGCGAACGCGCCATGTCCGCGTACTGGCCGGCCATCGATCACCGGATCGGTGAACGGCGTCGCCGATTCGAGAACCTGATCGGCGCCGCGTTGCAGCAGATCACGGATGGTCAGGCTGGTGAGCGCAAGCGCATCGCAGCGACCAGCGCGCAAACCCGCGACACCGCTGGCGTTGTCGGGGAACACCACGATGCGGTCCTCCGGAACGCCAAGCGCACGGGCATAACCGTGTTCGACCGCGCCAGCGACCACGCCAAGACGGGCATCGGCGTGGGCCACGACGTCAGCGAAGCTGTGCAGCTTCTTGCTGTTGCCCTTGGGCACCAGGAATCCCTCGCCGACCACGTAGGTCGGATCGGTGAAAGCGACCTGCTGCGCTCGCGGTGCGGTGATGTACATGCCGGCGGCGATGAGGTCGTAACGCCCAGCCTGCAATCCTGGGATGAGCGCCCCGAATTCGGTCAAAACGCCGTCCACCTGCGCGATGCCCAGGCGTTTGGCCACCGCGCGCGCGACTTCGACCGCCTCGCCGGTGACGCGGTTGGTGGAGGGATCAAGGTAGGCGAAGGGTGCCTCGTTGGCGTAACCGATGGTCAAAACGCCAGCGGACTGCACCCGTGCCAACGCGTCCTGCGCCGGTCCGGCGTCCGGGCGCAGCAGCCAAACTCCCATCACCACACCGAACAACACCAGGCCTGCGAACACCAGCTTCGTTGCGTTCATACGCAGAGGTCCAATGGCGAAGCGGTGATCGCCACCGCTGTGCGCTCGGCGACATGCAGCGGACGTGGCGGACGTCCACCGAATGGCGCCGCCGGCGCGTTGTCGATGTGGTTGTAGACCGCGAACAGATTGAGCCGCGGCAATGGCGAGAGGTTGCCTGCGGATCCGTGCAGCAGATTGCACTCGAACAACGCCACCGTACCCGCAACACCACACAACGCCTGCACACCCCGGTCATGTGCCAACAGCGTCAGGCTGTCGCGATCCGGGATGCCGTACTCCTGGCGACGCAGCGAGTGCGCATGGTGGTTCTCTGGCGTCGCACCGACACAGGCGATGAAGATGTGGTGTGATCCTGGGATCACCAACAACGGCCCATTCGCTGCCGTGTTGTCGTCGAGGAACACCATCGCCGACAGCGCACGCATGGCAGGCAACCCGTCCTCGACGTGCCACGTCTCGAAATCGCTGTGCCACCAGAATTCGCGACCGTCGAATGCAGGTTTGCGATTGGCGCGCGACTGGTGGATGTAGACACCTGGACCCAGGAGCTGCTCCGCCCGGTGCACCAGCCTGGGATCACGCATTAACCGCGCCGGCAGGTGGTCTCCGCGATGCAAAGCGAACAACGAACGGACCTCGGTCGAATCCGGTTCGGCGATGCGTTCGGCGTCCTGGCGCGCAGCCTGATCCATCGCCGCCCGCAAAGCGTGGATCTCCCCACGGGTGAAGACCTCCGGACAGAGCAGGAAACCTTCGCGCTCGAACTGCGCCAATTCCTCCGCGCTCAGCGGTCCGGCAGCACCCGGTCCCACATGCAGCACCGGATCCTGCCTGGGCTGGTGACGAGGTGTGCTGAAACACCGTGACGGGTAACGGTCGTAGTGGGTGGGATTCCCGGTGGTCGCTGCGCTGGAGGGCTTGGCGTTCATCGGCCCACCTCGGTGCCGGCAACAACCACCGCTGGCGGATAAGCGCCATCGGGGCCATGGGTCTCATGCCCGGTGAGCGGCGGGTTGAAGGTGCATACCAGGCGCAGTTCGCTGTGTGCGCGCAGCACATGACGATCGTGGCGATCGAGGGCGTACACCACGCCTGGGCGGATCTGGTGAACACGACCGTTATCGAGTTCCTCGATCTCGCCCTCGCCGGAGATGCAGTACACCGACTCCAGGTGGTGTTTGTAGTGCATGCGGGTCTCGCTGCCCGCATGGATGATGGTGTCGTGGAGTGAAAACCCCATGCCGTCATGTGCCAGCAGCAGACGCCGGCTGGTCCAGGTCGGACCGCAGACCGTGCGTACATAGGTGGGGTCATGCAGATCGCGGACGATCACGGCCGACCCTCCACCGCAGCATCCACCGCCTCACGCAGAAGATCGCAACCACGTGCCAGCTCGGTGCTGCCGATGGTCAGCGGTGGCATGGTCTTGATCACCTCGTCATGCGCGCCGGCGCACTCGACAATCAGGCCACGTTCGAACGCCGCGCGACTGATGGCCTTGGCCAACGCTGGTTCGTCGCAGGCGAAACCCTGCAACAATCCGATGCCGCGTGGCTCGATACGTCCGGCGTGATGTGCCGCGATCGCACGCAAGGACTCACGGAGTTCACCGGCGCGGGCACGCACGGTACGGACCATCTCGGTGCCGACCCAGAAGGTCTCGATCGCGGCGGTCGCGGCGATGAATGCCAGGTTGTTGCCGCGGAAGGTGCCGGTGTGTTCACCGGGCTTCCAGACATCCAGATCCGGCCGGATGAGCACCAGCGACATCGGCAGGCCATAGGCGCCGATCGATTTCGACATGGTCACCAGATCGGGTTTGAGTTGCGCGCGTTCAAAGCTGAAAAACGGCCCTGTGCGGCCGCAACCCGCCTGGATGTCGTCGATGATCAGCAGGATGTCGTAGCGTCGGCAGAGGTCGGCCAAACCACGCAGCCAATCGACGCTCGCGACGTTGATGCCACCTTCGCCCTGAGTGGTTTCGACCACCACCGCCGCAGGCAGGTCCATACCGCTGGAGGGATCCTTCAGGTAACGTTCAAACACCGCCAAGGTGTCGACGCCTGCTCCCAACCAGCCGTCATAGGGCATGAAGGTGACATCGCCCATGGTGACATTGGCGGCACCACGGAAGTAGTTGTTGGCGGTCGCCGCCAAGGCACCGAGCGTCAAGCCATGGTAGCCGTGGGTGAAGGCCACGATGCCACGACGACCCGTGACTTTGCGCGCGAGCTTGAATGCCGCCTCCACCGCATTGGCACCGGTGGGTCCGGTGAACTGCACGCGGTACTCGAGCGAACGTGGCTTCAGGATGTGGCTCTGGAACGCCTCAAGGAACTGGGCCTTGGCGGTGCTGTGCAGGTCCAGGCCATGCACCAGACCGTCATCAGCGAGGTAGTCGAGCACCGCACGTTTGAGCGCCGGATGGTTGTGGCCGTAGTTCACCGCACCTGCGCCGCAGAGGAAATCGATCCATTCACGGCCGCTGATGTCGGTCAGGATCGCACCCCGGGCCGACTGGAAGATGGCAGGAAAATTCCGGCAATAGCTGCGGACGTTGGACTCGTGGTCGGTGAAGATGCGATGCATGGCGTGCTCGGTGGTGCGCTCAGACATGGGACAGGCTCCTGGCAAAAGGTCCGATGCGATGCAGGAGCTCGGCCGCGTGGCTTGCTCCCAGATGGCTCGCATCGAACAACGGGGTGACGGTCAGCGGACTGCCGCGACGACGGGCCAGTCTATGGAACAACTGTTCGGATCCGTGATTGTCCGGGCCGATGGTGGTTTCGACGTGGGTCACGTCGGCCAACGCGGACCGCGACAGCAGGTGGTCGAGCAGAGCGCTGGCCAGGCCCCGGCCACGCCAGGCGGTCGCCACCGCCACCTGCCAGATGAACAACACCTCGCTCCGTTCGGGTGGGCGGTATCCGGTCACCGCCCCGGCCAGTTTCCCGTCCAGGCCCACCACCACGGCACAGGTGGCGGCGAAATCCCGGCACAGCAGCAGGTAGGCGTAGGTCGAATTGGCGTCCAGCGGCGGACAGGCTCGGATCAGGGCGGCCAACGCTGGTCCATCGGCGAGCTGGGGCGCTCGCATCACTAAATCAGCTGGGGTGTTCGATTGGATGGGCATGGCTGTCCGCGGGGGGCCCATACATGAAACCACTAGGAATCATTGCAAGGAGAATTAATGCTGAGCGAATCATTCCAACAATAATAACGTTTCCCTAAGCTGTTTTTTTACAGTTGGTTGTGTCCTTCCGTCACGCTCTTTCCCGGTTCTACGACCTAACGGGACTCTGCCCCAGCCCGATTGGCCATTTAGAGGACAGTGCCCGGTTAGAGCTTTTGTTATGGGGCTGCTGCGCCCACACCCCGAGTCCTTGACCGCGGCGACTGCGCCAAACGTGACGTGGCAGATCGCAGTCGCCGCTCTCAAGGAGAGTCTACCGACTTCCGTTGCTCAAGGGGAGCTGGCCGCTGCCGGTCTGGTCTCCGCCTGGATCACCTCCAGCAGCAGGCTGGTGTCGACCAGGGTGTTGGCGGAGAACTCGCTCTTCATCAGGCCTGCTTTGTTCAGCACGTTGCGGGTGTCGTCGACGTGTTTCGACAGGCCACCGCCGATGGTGTTGCGGGTGCGCAGGGTGGCGAGGTCATGGATCGAGACGTTGGCGAGCATGTCCTTGATCGCCGCGTCGTCGAACGGGGTTGGTTCGGCGAAGGTGCGGGCGTTGACGATGTCGCGGTACTCCGCCCAGTTGGCCGGATCCTGGCTCCAACGCACGGCTTCGAGCCAGCCTTCGATGATCTTCTTGAGGTCGTCCTTGGGAATCGCTGCGATGGCTTCGCGCCGACCGCCGAGACCTTCCGGCATGCAGCCCGGGAAGGTGGCGGAGGTGGCGACCACCGTGCCGCCGTCCTTTTCCGCCTGGAGCGAATACGGTTCGTAGGTCAGGATCGCCGAGAGGCTGCCGGTGATGAAATGGCCGTTGAGCGCTTCGGGATCGTACTCCACCACCTTCACATCGGCGAGCGTGAGCTTGCGCGTCTCCAGGTAGCGCGCGAGCAGCATCAGCACTGCGGGATCGTTGTGGTAGACACCGACCGACTCTCCGGCCTTGGTCGGCTGCGCCTTGTCGCGCAGGATGATCTTGTCGCCACCGTTCGACCAGTCGAGCTCGGCGAGGATCGTCATGTCGATCCCCTTCTGCTGCATGCCGATGAAATTGCCGATCATGTCGATCGCCAGATCGACCCGCCGCTGTTCGATGGCGCTGGTGTCCTCACCGAGCTGGTTGACCACCTGCACGTCGATGCCGCGTTTCTTCCACAGGCCCTTGGCCTCGGCGACGTTGATCGGCGCCCAGGCGATCCACGGACACATGCCGATCTTGTAGGAGCGCGGGGCCTCGGCGGCACTGGCAGCGCCGCTGCCGACGCACGTCAGCAAACACAGGGCGAGGAACAGGAGCGGGCGTTGCATGGTGTGATCTCCGGTGACTACTTAAGGGCCTATTCTTCGGATTTCCGCTGGCACCGTCAAGGCCAGCCGCAAGCCGACCCCGGCTTCCGGCTGATGGTCGGTGACATCGCGACGGGAGAATACCCCGAAAGCGTCCGGTTGTCGATCGCGGTGGCTGCCACCGGCTGCCACCCGCACGCTGCCATCCAGCAGCACCAGCTCGGCCACCGACCCACCCAGGTCGAACACGCCCTGGACCGAACGGTCCTTGGGATGACTGCCGACCGCACTGTCACACCACTGATCGTTGGTCGAACCCAGGGCTGAAGCGCTGAAGCCCAGGTCGGCACGCAGGCCCCAGGGATAGGGCCGGCCGTCGCCACCCTGCGCCGCCAACAGCCACTCGCCATGGGTGGGCAGGCGCCACGCACGTTGATCGCGGCGGGCCACCCACTTGGCATAGGACAGGGCATCACGCCCGCTGATGTGGCTGACCGGCCAGGCGGGGTCCACGCGCTGACCATCAGCAATGGTCGGCAGGCGATAGCCGCCATCATCGCTGCGCGGCCACAGTGTTTTTTTGCCCTCGCGAGGGACCAGCAGCACGTGGCCATTCGCGGCGTGCTCTTCCAACAACGCCCGGGTCGCCGGGTCATTGAGGAACGCCAACCACTCGCCGCAGGTGACTTCGTGTTTGGCCAAAGCGAAAGTGGAAACCTCCTCGATGATGCCGCCTTCGTTGTCGAACACTGTGCCGGCGGGGATGAAGGCCATGCCCTCCGGCAGATCCGTCGGCGGCGTCGGCAGGAGCAGTTCGAGGTGGTCGCCACGCCGTAGACGCATGGCCGTGAGAGTGCCGAAAGCGTTGCGCACCAGGTAACGCCCCTGCAACAACGCCAGCTCTTTGTCGGGGGAGACCGCCAGGATCTCGCGCTCCGGATCCAACGTGCGTTCGCTGCCTTCGCTCAAGGCCTGGATGGTGATCGGTGGCTGTGCGGGTGCGGCGCGGATCCAGCTCTGGCCGCTGAGCACCTCGCTGTAACGGAAGTCGTCGTCGAACATGCGACAGCGGTTTTCGGCCATGCGTGCACCCACCAGATCGCCGCGTCCCTCATAGTCGCGCATCAGACTCATGTAGTAGGTCGCCACCGCTTGGCGCACACCGGCATCACCCGGTGCGAGTCCGACGGCCTGATCGAAAAAGTTGGCCGCCCGGCCTTCGTTGGCGATTACTTCATTGTGCAGCGATTCGATTTCCTCGTCCAAGACATGCAGCCGGGTACGCAGGGTGGGATCGTCGCCACCGCGGTTGGCCCTTTCCAAGACGCTGCGTTCCTTGTTCTTGGCCGACATCTTTCCGCGTCTGTCTGCCGCCCAGTCGAGCGCCCGTTTGGCCGCGTCGATGAAGCCCAGGGCGGCTATCCGTTGTTTTTCCGCCGTCGCGCTCAGACGACGGTTGCTCTCCAGGATCGCTAGCCGACCGGTCACCTGCTTGTAAGCGGCGGTGATCGCCTGGTCCTCGCCCACCAGACCGAGGGCACGCATGTACCGTTCGCCGGCCGCGGTCAGGCTCGTTTCATCGTTGTTGGCCGCGAGGACATTCGCCTCCTCGACCAGCTTGTTGGCGTCCTGGCGTTTGACCTCCGATACCCGCGCCGTCTCCAGATTGCGCAGGCCTTCCTCGATACGCGGCAGTTGACGCCAAACGCTGACATCACTCGGCAGCAGCGTCTGGATGCGGTCGGCGATCACGCGTGCTTCGACATAGTCGCGTTGCGCCAGCAAGGTGTCCATCTGCGTGCGCAACGCCGTGATGGTGCGTTCCTGTTCGTACCAGTGATTGCCCCAGATGCCCGCACCGAGGAAGAGCGCCAGACCGGCGACCGCCAGACCGGTGCGAACCTGCCGTTGATGGCGCGTCACCACGCGCACCAGGCGTTCGATCGCGGTCTCGCGGTAGACACTCACCGATCCACCAGCGATGAAGGCGCGCAGATCCGCGGACAACTGTTCGACCGTCGCGTAGCGATCGGAGCGGTCGAAGGCCAAGGCGCGATGGGCGATCGCCACCAGCGCACGCGGCAGCACCGGACAATCACGGCGCGCATCCAGCCGGGTCCACATGCCGTGGCTGACCTGGTGCATGACCTTGCGCGCTTCGCCGCGCACGTACGGCGACGCGCCGGCCAGCATTTCATAGAGTATCACGCCGAGCGAATAGACGTCACAACGGCGATCGAGCGTGTCGACCTCGCCCATTGCCTGTTCCGGCGACATGTAGGCCGGAGTGCCGACTGCGGTGCCGTTGAGCGTGCGGTAGGCATCGGCCTCGGGGAAGGAACGCATGGTGCCCATCGGGCGCGCGACATCGGCGCAATTGACCACCTTGGCCAGACCCCAGTCGAGCACCAGCACTTCACCGAACGGCCCGACCATGATGTTGCGCGGTTTGAGGTCGCGGTGGATGACGCCACGGCTGTGGGCGAAGGCCATGGTCTCGCAGATGCGCAGGAACATCTGCAGCAGATCGAAGCGGTGCTCCGCCTTGCCGCCCTTGGACGTCAGCAGGTCGAGCAGGCTCACGCCGTCGACGCGTTTCATGGTGTAATAGACCGTGCCGTCGCGCAGTTCACCCAGGTCGTGGATCGGCACGATGCCCGGATGTTCGAGCTGGGCGGTGACCTGCGCCTCGTGGATGAAGCGGCTGATCTCCTCGGGATCGGAGGTCGAGTAGGACAACACCTTGCAGGCCACCTCACGATGGCAGTCGCGGTCATTGACGCGGTAGACGATGCCTTGCGAGCCCTCGCCGAGTTTGCCCACCAGGGTGAAACGCGGAGTGGAGGCGTTGATCAGCGAATCCTGTTTGGCGCGTAGCGCAGCCGCGAACAGGTCGTCGGAATTGCTGCCGTGCAGACGGTTGAGCACCGAGGTGGCGATGGTGCCGGAGGTGCTGGCATTCGCCCGCGACTTGATGTTCGCCGGCGGCATCACCACGGTGCCGTCGCGTTCATGCACCGCGGTCGGCGCGACCGCCTGATCGCGCGGCATCAGGCGGTTCGCCAGCGGCGTGAACACGTCGATAGCATCAACCTTGGCCAGACGGTTAGCCGGCACGTAGAGCGCTGCGGTCTCGTGCGAGCCGTCGTCGGAGGGGATGCTGTTCTTATCGGTCGGTTCGCTCACTGGTCGCCCGTCCGTCGGCGCACCCTAGTGGGTGGAATTGCGCTGAACACTGGTTTTCGCTCTCATCCGCGAGCCCCATGGTTGTCACACCCGCCGCGACCACAGCAGGTTGTAGCTGCACTGTGGCGACACTACCGGTCCGATCAGACTCAGGCCTCCGGCGCGGTGTCCTCGATCTGATCCGTGCGGTAGCGGATGAAGACCACGTGGTCCATCTCGCTGCCGGGTTCGTTTTCGCCGGTGACGTAGTCGCGTTCGATCGAGCGCAGCTCGACCGCCTCGACCTGTTCTCCAGGGATCTGCGTCAGCGTGCGGTTGGCGAGGGTTTCCAACTGCTCGAAGCTGTTGGCGGCCTCCTCCAGCAGAGAAATCAGGCGGATCTGGATGTGGGTGGGCATGTGGCGGGCACCCTACGGCGGTCCGGGAAGCGGGCCAGCATGGGAACCGTGACAGACCACACGCCGCCAGTCTCAACGGACTACTTCTTCGGCATCAGCCAGACGTTGCGGAAGAACACCGGATTGGCGTGGTCCTGTAGCCACAGCGGTCCGCCCTCGGGCAGTTCTGGACGTTTTTTGTTCGCGCCAGTGCCGTGCGGGATCTCCAGATCATCCTGCACGGTGATGCCGTTCAGCTTCACCGTCGCGCGAGCGTTCTTCGCCTTCTTGCCTTCGGCGTCGAACTGCGGGCCGCTGAAATCGATGTCGTAGGTCTGCCACGTGAGCGGCGGGAAACAGGCGTTCACCAACGGCGGGACCAGGGTGTAGAGCGAACCAGCGTAGTTTTTCTCCGGCACCAGGCCGAAAGAATCGAGCACCTGGAATTCGTAGGTGTGGTGGACGTACACGCCGCTGTTGCCGCGATCCTGGCCCTTAACCGCTGGCTTGAACGGCGTGCGGAATTCGAGGTGCAGTTGGTAACTGGTGAACTTGGCCTTGGTCTCCGGGCCGCTGGCGAGCAGCTTCTCGCCGCCGACGGCTTCGATCTTCCCCTTGCCATCCCATGCGTCGACGCTGCTGCCGTCAAACAACACCACCGCGCCAGCGGGCGGCTTCGCTCCCATGGTCGGGCTCACGCGGTTGGTTTTCTTCAGCGTCACCGCTTTGCCGTCGGCACCGGTGACGATCAACGTACCCGCGCTGATGACGACTTTGCCGGCCTCGCCGCTGAAGGTTGTTTCAGGCCCGCTGGTCTGGCCGTTCAACTCCTGACGGGTCTTGCCATCCCAGCCCGCGCCAGGCAGACCACCGGGCAAGATCACCGCGGTGAAGGTGCCCTTGCCAGTGGCGATCACCTGCACGCCGAGAGCGGGTTTGCCCTCGCTGAGGTATTCCCCTTGCACCACGTAATCGGGACCGGCTTGCTCGACCTCAATCGCAATCAGGCCGGGATCCGCCTTCTCCGCCGCTGTGAGCGATGCGAGCGATGCGAGCGACGGCACGAGCAAGGTCGCCAGGAGCAACAGGCCGGTGGAGGATGGAGCGGTGCGGAAGTTCATGGTCATGCCTTGTGTGTACGCGCTGCGGGCGTGAGTGCTGATGTGTCGCGCACCGTACGGATGTCATGTTCATGGTCGTGTCACAGCGCGGTATCCCGCAGTTTCCCGCGGATTGCGCCGATTGCCCGCGAGGCACGCGTCCTTTTGCTCGATTCGATCGCATCCACGCCGCATGCGTGAGGCACGGACGAACCCTGCGGAAACCGACCCTGGTCAAAGCGGTCGACACCACGTACGCGCGATGACCTGGGGCGTGTTGTCGTACTCGTTCTTCTCCGGCATGTGTGGTCTCGCACAAACGGTCGATCAGCTCGTTGCCCTCCGTTTCCTCTCCGCGCTCGGCATGGGCGGTGAATGGTCGCTTGGCGTGGCGCTGGTGATGGAAGTATGGCCGTCGGACAAACGCTGGCTGCTGGCCGGTATCATTGGTGCCGCAGCGAACGTCGGCATCGCGCTGATCGCCTTCGCCGGTTTGTACATCAATCAACTGGGCGCGGGTTTGGCCTGGCTCGGGGTGTCAGGTGCGCTGGTGACCAAGCCGACCGATAATGGTGGCTGGCGCCTGCTGATGATGCTGGGTGCCTTACCTGCCTTGTTGCCGTCGCCGTCGCCTCGCTGCTGTCCAGCGCTTGGCTGTTCTGGTTCACGCCGTCGTACGGTTCGTTCTTCTTGGTGTTGACCTTCACCGTCGGCGCCATCACCGCGAGCTTCTACGGCTGGCTGCCGCTCTACCTGCCGGAACTATTCCCAACGCGCCTACGCGCCACCGCCCAGGGCTTCGCCTTCAATGCCGGGCGCATCATCACCGCAGCCGTAATCCTGTCGTTCGGCATGAAGCCGGACTGGTTCGGCGGTCTGGCCCAGACCTGCGCCATCATCAGCCTGGTCTACGTGGTCGGTATGGTGGTGATTTGGTTCTGCCCCGAGACCAAGGGCAAACCCCTGCCGGAATGAACTTAATTGCACGCCGCGGGTGACGTGTCCGGTTCAGGGGCCGCGCGTAATGCCGACTGGCAAAGATCGCTCACGGTCTAGCATGCCCCGACCATGCCTGCGGCCGACGGTTCCCATCCGCACCTTCCCGGTCGCGCCCTGCTGGCGGTGATCCCGGCCTACAACGAGGCCGAGCGCATCGCGCCGGTGATCCGCGACCTGCTCGCTCAGGGCCTGCCGGTCCTGGTGATCGACGACGGTAGTCGCGACACCACCGCCGAGGTCGCCCGTGAGGCCGGTGCCGACGTCGTGCGTCGCGCCAACGGCGGCAAAGGCACCGCCATCATCGCCGGTTGCCGACGTGCGGTGGAGTTGGGCTATCAGCGCGTCCTGCTGCTCGATGGCGATGGACAGCACGATGCCAGCGAGGCCCCACGTCTGATCGCCGCCGCCTGCCGTGGTGCTGACCTGGTGATCGGCAAACGCATGCTCAATGTGGGACGGCAGCCGCTCCATCGCCGCTGCTTGAATCGGCTGAGCAGCCTGCTGGTGACCCTCGCTGCCGGGCGGCGCATCCGCGACAGCCAGAGCGGTTACCGTGTGTGCGATCCGCGTCTGCTGCTGTCGCTGCCGCTGGCTGGACACAAATACGATCTCGAAACCGAGATGTGCATCCTCACCGCGCGTGCTGGTCGCCGCGTGGTCGAGGTGCCGATCCGGGTGATCTACAACGACAAAGTCAGTGGTGTACATCCGGTCTACGACACGCTGCGGTTTTTCCGTGCGGTAGCGATGAGCCTGTCGCGTTGCCGTTGTGGTCATCGCCTGGCGCCGAGTCCGCCATTCGTGCTGCCCGTCGCTGCGCCACGGGTGAGCGAGCCTGAGCCGGCCTACGCGTTGGCGTCCGCTGCCGGCTGAGCACCGTTCCAATCGTGATGGCACCGCTAGCGTGCCACCATGCCCGCGACGCCGCCCATCATCCGCCAATTGCCGGACCAGATCGCTAATCAGATCGCCGCTGGCGAGGTGGTCGAACGTCCGGCGGCGGTGGTGAAGGAATTGGCGGAAAACGCGCTCGACGCCGGCGCTACGCGCATCGTCATCCGTCTGGAGGACGGCGGTCGCCGGTTGGTCGAAGTGGAGGACGACGGCCACGGCATGCGGCCCGATGACCTCGCGCTCGCGGTGTCGCGCCATGCGACCAGCAAGCTGATCGATGCTGATGATCTCTTCCGCATCGCCACCCTCGGCTTCCGTGGCGAAGCGCTACCGTCAATCGCTGGCGTCAGTGAATTCACCATCGCCAGTCGACCGCACGACGCGACCCAGGGGCACGAACTGCGCTTGAATGGCGACACACCGAACGGTTCCGGCCCGTGTGCGATGTCGCCGGGCACGCGCGTCACCGTGCGCAACCTGTTCTGGAATGTCCCTGCGCGACTCAAGTTCCTCAAAAGCGAAGCCGCAGAATCAGGTCATGTCACCGATCAGGTGATGCGCTTGGCGCTCAGTCATCCGCGCGTGGCCTTCCGCCTGGAGATCCAGGGTCGTGCGGTCATTGATCAACCGGCAAACGAAACGCTCGAAGCGCGCGTGCGCGCGTTGTTCGGCGCCACCGTGGCCGACCGTCTGTTGAGCGTTCACGCCAACGCCGACACCATGCAGATCGCGGGCTTCGTCGCGCATCCCCAGGAAGCCAAGCCGACGACCAAGCGGCAGTTCGTGTTTCTCAACGGCCGCTACGTGAAAGATCGCCTGCTGCTGGCCGCCGTGCGCGAAGGCTTCCGCGGCTTTCTTGAACCACGTCTGCATGGCGCGGTGTTCCTGCACCTCGACCTCGATCCGTCGCAGGTGGACGTGAACGTCCATCCGACCAAATCCGAGGTGCGCTTCCGTCGTGAAGGGGAAGTGTTCGCTCTGGTGCGTAACGCGCTGCAGAAAGCGTTGGCGACCAATGCGGGTGGGTTCTCGTTATTGCCCACAACAAACGAAACGACCTCCAGCGGCGTGATCCAGCGCACCATCGTGCGACCGTTGCCGGCGACGACGCCAACCGTCGTGGTGCAAGAACGGTATATTCCTGAAGCGTCCGGACTCCCTCCGGCAGCCCGCGTTGCTGAATCTACGGAGTCGTATCGCGCCACCCGTCTAGCAACCGCAGTACCACTGAGTAACGCGGAAGGTAACAGACCCCGGGCTCCGGACCCCGGACCCCGGACGGCTCCCTCAAAGATCCGCCGTGTCCTGCAACTCAACCGCATGTACCTGCTGATCGAAACCACGGACGGCATCCGCCTGGTCGATCAACATGCGCTGCACGAAAAAGCGCTGCTGCTGGCGCTCGATCCCACCATCAGCGATCTGGTGGCCAATGGCCGTCAGGAACTGCTGGTGCCGATCACCGTCAACCTGCTGGCGCATGAACTGGCGCAGGTCGTTCCGCTGCTGGCGGAACTGGCACGCGTCGGCCTGATCGCCGACGCCTTGTCACCAACCCAACTCGTTGTGCGTGCCTATCCGGTGATTCTGAAACGCACCAACTGGGCTCGGTTTTTCGCCGACCTGGCGCAGGATCCCGTGCCCGCCCAAGCCACGGCCACGTTGTCCGAACGCATCGCGCACAGCGCCGCCTGCCACGCCGCGGTCAAAGCCGGACAGGAGTTGTCGCCGGAGGAACAATGGGAACTTGCGCGGTTGCTGGAGCGCTTTGAGGGACTGGAAAACTGCCCGCATGGTCGCCCGACGACGCTCGATCTGGGATGGGACGAACTCGCGCGGCGGTTCCAACGCTGACTACTCGCCCTGGTTGCGTGAGTTGCGCATGAGCGTGATCACCACCAGACGAGAAGGGACACCACCAGCGCGGTGCCTACCCGGCTAGGGCCACCACGTCATCAGCACGACACGCAGCGGCTTCGCTCTGCGAAATGACTGTCAGAATCCATTCCCGGTGGTGCTCAGCTTGATGCGCAACAGGTAGCTGTCCGCGGTGATGTAGAGCGTCTTCCCATCGTCGCCGAACGCGCAGTTGCTGGTTGCCTGACCGGTCTGAAGTGTGCCGAGGTGTTTGCCGTCCTTGTTGAACACCAGCACGCCGCCTGGGCCGGTGGCGAAAAGGTTGCCGGCCTTGTCGACTTTGAGGCCGTCCGGCAGACCCTTCACCTTGCCGACCTTGGGCGTGGCGTCGAAGAACACCGAGCCGTCACCGAAGGTGCCGTTTTCCTTGACCGGGAACTTCATCCACACCGCGCGTTTGGGATCGGAGATCGCCACGTACGCGGTCTTGTAGTCGGGTGAAAATGCCAAGCCGTTCGGCCGGCTGAGCTCCTTGGTCATCAGCGTCACCACGCCGTGCGGCGTCACGCGGTAGACACCTTGGAAATCGAGTTCCTTGTGCGGGTCCTCCATCTTGCGCGGCAGGCCGTAGGGCGGGTCGGTGTAGTAAAGGTCGCCGTTGGCGTGGAACGCGCCGTCGTTCGGACTGTTGTGGCGCTTGCCCTCGAAGGTCGCGGCGAGTGGCACGAACTTCGCCGCCGGCATGCCGAGGGGCGCATCCATGCGTGCGACCTGACGCAGCCCGTGTTGGCAGAGCACTAGGCGACCTTGCGGATCAAGGATCAGGCCGTTGGAGCCCGGCTCGTCCGGCGCGCTGGCGTCGGGGCGCGGTACCGGACCGAGCCAACCGCTCTGGCCGAGGTACATGCTCACCCCTTTGCCCGGCGTCCACTTGAACACCTGGTTGGGCGGGATCTCGCTGAACAGCAGGTAGGGGCCGCCGAGTTTCTCGGGGATCCACAGCGGCCCTTCGATCCAGTCGAAGCCTTCGGCGAGGACCTCCAGCACCGCATTCTTCGGCACCAGCGCATCGAACGCCGGATCGAGGCGCTCGATGGTGCCCAGGGTCTTCGCCGTCGGCGCATGCGACACGGTCGCGCGCGGCGCATTGCATCCACCCAGGGTGCAGGCAGCAAGGACGGCGGCGAAGGCGAGGGCAGGGCGCATGGCGGCTCCAGGAAGTAGTGCGCCACGGTGTGTCGTGCCTAGGCACGACGGCAACCACCCACCGTCCGGCACTGACGCTGGCCACGCAGACACCCGGTTGCGGGACGGGCCTGCACCGCACCATGCGTCGGCATGGACGCCGCCCCCGCTCGTGACCTCTGCCGTTTCATCGACGCCTCGCCCAGCCCGGCCCATGCTGCCGAGCAGTTGGTCCAGGCTTTGACCGCCGCTGGTTTCCGCGCGCTGGCCCCGACGGCCCCTGAATGGGGGCTGGAACCAGGACGGTGGCTGGTGCGCAGCGGTGCCAGCGTGGTGGCCTTCGTCCTGCGGTCGCGCGCACCGCGGCGATTCCACTTGGTCGGGGCCCACACCGACAGTCCGCACCTGCGGCTCAAACCGCGCGCGGCCTATGCCTGCGAAGGCTGCCGCCAACTTGGGGTCGAGATCTATGGCGGCGTGCTGCTCAATTCCTGGCTGGACCGCGACCTTGGCTTGGCGGGTACGGTGTTCGACCGCAACGGGCGCGAACACCTGGTACGACTGCACCGACCGCTTGCTCGCGTGCCACAACTGGCAATCCACCTCGACCGGCAGGTCAATGAGAACGGCCTGAAGCTCAATGCGCAGACTCACCTCGCGCCGATCTGGGGCCTGGCCGGCAGCGGCGAACCGGCAGAGCAGCTCAACGCCTTGGTGGCGGAAGCCGCCGGCATCCGTGCTGACGACCTGCTGGCGCACGACCTGTCGCTCTACGACCTCACGCCGAGTGTGCTCGGCGGTGCCGACGGCGACCTGATTTTCGCTCCGCGTCTCGACAATCTCGCCTCATGCCATGCGGGTCTGCGCGCGCTCATCGATACCACGGAGGGCGACGAGAGCATCGTCCCGGTGCTCGCCTGTTTCGACCACGAGGAGGTCGGCAGCCAGAGCGCTACGGGTGCCGACGGTCCCCTGCTGGCAAACGTGCTCGAGCGCCTCGCGCTGGAGCTGGGTCTGTCGCGCAGTGCGTACCTCGCCGCACTGGCTGGCAGCTTGATGATCTCCGCCGACATGGCGCACGCGGTGCATCCCAATTACGCCGACCGCCACGAACCGCGGCACAAGCCGCTGCTTGGCCAAGGGCCGGTGCTGAAGAGCAATCACAATCAGCGCTACGCCACCAGCGCTGCTTCAGCCGCGGCGATCCGACGCACGGCCGCGGCAGCCAGCATTCCTTTGCAGGATTTTGTCGCACGCACCGACCTGGGATGTGGCAGCACCATCGGCCCGATTACCGCGGCGAACCTCGGCATCGCGGTTGCCGATGTCGGCACGCCGATGTTGTCGATGCACAGCGCACGCGAATGTGCCGCCAGCGCTGATCACGCGCCCTTCATCGCCCTGATGCGGGCCCACCTGCGCGGCTGATCACGCTCTGACCGCGGCGGAAATGCGGTAAAATCAGGCGAATTCGTTGTAGATCGCGCGGATGGCCTGGGCCAACTCCGCTTCTTCCACGCCGACGATGATGTTCTGCTCGCTCGAACCCTGATCGATCATGCGTACGTTCACCCGCGCCTTGGCCAAGGCGGTGAACAACCGCGCTGCCGTACCAACCGCGTGGTTCATGCCCTGACCGACGGTGGCGATGAGCGCCATGCCGGGAGTTACTTTCAGATCGTCCGGTTTGAGCGTCGCCTGGATATCCTCGACCACCTGGTCGAGTTTGCTCGCCTTGTCAGCTCCGATGAGCTGCTTGTCGGACACCACCACCGACATGGTGTCGATGCCGGTGGGCGTGTGTTCGAAGCTGATGCCCAGGTGCTCGAAGACATCAAGCACGCGCCGGCCGAAACCGATCTCACTGTTCATCATCGCTTTTTCGATGTTGATGACGGTGAAACCCTTGGTGCCGGCGATACCGACCACCACCTGATGACCCGGATCGCGCTCGGCGACGATGCGCGTGCCGGGATCCTCCGGGCGGTTGGTGTTGCGGATGTTGATCGGGATGCCTTTTTCGCGCACCGGGAAGACCGCTTCCTCATGCAGCACGCTGGCACCCATGTAGGACAGTTCGCGCAGTTCGCGGTAGGTGATCTCGGCGATTGGCTTGGCCTCGGCGACCACACGCGGATCGGTCATCAGCACGCCGGAGACGTCGGTCCAGTTCTCATAGATCGCCGCATCCATGGCGTTGGCGACGATCGCGCCGGTGACATCCGAACCACCACGGCTGAAGGTCTTGATCTCACCGGTGATCGCCGTGCCGTAGAATCCGGGAATGACGTAGCGTCCGCTGCCCGAACAACGGGCCTTGATCGCCGCGAAGGTTTTTGCATCGAGGCGACCGGCACGATCGAAGAACACCACGTCGGCGGCATCGACGTACTCGGCACCCAGGAGCGCAGCCACCACCCGACCGTGGATCGCTTCGCCACGACTGGCGGCGTAGTCCGCATTGGCACCTTGTTCGATACGTGTACGCACCTCGTCGAGCACCGGCCGCAGGTCGAGCTTCAGGCCGAGTTCGCTGGCGATGCTGGTGAAGCGCTTGGCGATGCCGTCCCACACCGCCCCCAACGGCTGACCCTGCGCCGCGATCTGCTGACAGAGGTACAGCAGGTCGGTGACCTTGGTGTCCTTGGCATCGGCCTTCCCAGGCGCGGAGGGCACGATGACCCGCCGCTGCGGATCGGCGTCGATGATAGCCTGGACCTTGCGAAGCTGCGCCGCGGTGGCGACCGAGGTGCCGCCGAACTTGGCGATCTTGAGGGACGAGGCGGGACTGGGGCTCATGCGCGTACTCCGGAAGCGGGCATCCGGAATCGACGCCCGTCAGGGAAGGGCGCGTACGCTAGCACCCACACGCAAAAGGAAATGGGCGGGGTGAACCCCGCCCATATCCGCTCACAACCTGACTTGGCAGGTCGTCAGTTGTCGAACATGTTCACCGTGCTGACCACGCGGGTGGTCTCCAGCGCACGCAACGCTTCCGGCGGCTGACCGGCTGCCAGCTTGAGGTCGGTGTTGTAGGCCAGGTTGCGGAACGGCGGGCTATAGAAGCTGGTGTCGTTCAGATTGGTGCTGCCGGCACCCAGGACGCCGCGCCCATAACGTTGCTCGTTCATCACCACCAGACTGCCCATGAAGGTGAACACCACCTGACCACCGTAAGTCGGCGGACGCGGCATGCCGCCCGGATGCTCCGGCATGTTCTTCAGTGGCAGCGGCCACACACCGCCCGGATTTCCGCCACCGCCCCAGTTTTCGAGGAAACGACAGACGTTGGCAACCGCGCCGCTGCCTTCCGAGACCGCGTTCCATTCGCGACACGGCATGTTGTTGATGACGAAGGACGTGACGTAGGAGGTGTGGGTCGCAAAGGGACGGGGAGTTCCGACGTTGTAGGCGTTGACGCTCGCGTCACTCCACCTGGCCGACAACAGGGTCATGGAATCGGCGAACACCGCGAACGGCACACGCTGGTTCTTGGTCCCGTCGGAGTACGGCGTGGTGTTGATGTCGCCCCACAGGTACATCGGATTCGGCGTGATGATGGTCATCTTGCTGGTGCCCAGCGGCATGGTGTTGGGCAGACCGTCGTTGTCGGTGTCGTGCTGCCAGTTGACCGACGCCATGTGGTCGCGGTTCGCGCCATCGGCGACCAGACCACCGCGCACGCGCACGCCTGCATGGAAGGATTCGATCGGGCCGTCCTTTTCCCGCGCGCCAGCGGCGATCCCGCCCGGCAAGGCGACCTGCGCTGGCGGGTTGAAATCCGCGCGAACGGTGGTGTTGAACCACCAACGGGTGCGGTCGAGCGGATGGAAGGTCTGCGAACGCCGGGTGCGATGGATGTAGACCACGCCGTTGAAGTGCTGCTTGGCCAGATTGCTGGCGACGGCGGCACTGGTGATGCCCAGGTCGCTCATCCGGGAATTGGCGAGGAACTCCTGGATGCGCCGCAGGTTGAGGGTGATGAGATTGATCCGATAATCGTTCATGTTCTGAGCGAAGAACATGCCCATGAAGTTGGATTCGCGCCGGTTGATGAAGAAGTCCTCGGTGACGATCGCCTGCGCCTTGGTGGTGCACGGTGCCATGTTGCCGGTGGCTGCCACCTTGGTCAGGTCGGCGAAGAACTCATCGGTGATGTCGGCACCGTAGAAGCGCACCTGGTATTGTTCGATCAGGTAGTCCCGCATCGCCGCCAATTGGATTGCCGTCGGAGCGTCGGGGAAACCGCCGACGGTGGGGAACGGATGGGCGGCAGGGAATGCGACGCTCGGAGCTCGTGGAATCCTGCGTTCGCGGATGACCAGACCCGTGCGGTTGGTCTTCGAGTCGATGCGCAACTGGTTGTGCAGCAGGATGGTCCTGGTGCCGGTGGTGAAATCGGCCTCGGTGTCGTTGGAATCCTGCGCCAGTTCGACGAGCGTCCCCGGGTTGTGGATGTCCAGGCGCCGCTCCATCTTGTCGTCCTGACGGAAGAGCGGGAGGTTGTAGGCCGAAACCCGGGCCGCGTCGGGATTCCCGCCCCAGGCCAAGGCCGGGGCGAAGGTGAGGCCCGGTGTGTTCGTCGCCCGCGGGTCGCTGCTGTAGTAGAGCGGAGCGCCTCTGCCGCCGAAATCCGGATGCGCCTGATTCAGGCTCAGGTTGGCCAGGACGATCGGCATGGTCGGATCACCGAACAGGGTGTCGTCGAGCCCGCCGAGAAGATCTGGTTCCAGCGGACGCCCCTTGAACTTGGGCACATTGGCGAGCGACTGCACCACCTTGGTTCCGGTGAATTTGTCCGACACGCGACGACCAAAGTCATTCAGCATGCGATTGTCGATCGCGGTCGAGCGGCTGTCGTTGGCCGAGGTGAAGACCCGACCGTTAATGGTGTGGCGGCCGTCGCTCGGCGTATCGCCGTTGAGGTTCAATTCGCCACCCAGGCCGATAGTCGGCACTTTATACGGATCGAAATACGCCTGCGGATGCATGTTCTTGATCACCGACACATAGTTGGCCGGCTTGCGCATGCGGTAAACGCCGTCAACCGCCGTGACCGTGGTCGGTTCGGTGGCGCTGCCGATCGACAGACCACCGTTGCCGCTCGCCGCCGAGTGGAACTGGTTGCTCATGTAGGCTTGGCCGCCGCCACCGATGTAGATGGCACCATTGCTGTGCACCCGACCCTTCACCGCCATGCCGGTGCCTTGCCAGAACTCCAGGTCACCGGTGGTGCCTTCGGCAGCGTAGAAGATCGCGTACTCGAAGAGGTTGACCAGCGTGTACTGCACCACGCGTGAGGCCTGCGCGGAAGCCTTGCGCAGCTCCGCGTTGTTGCGCGGATTGTATCCCGGGTTGCTCACGTTGTAGATGTAGGTGGGGTCTTTGAGCGAGTACGCTTCCGTGACGATGCGGAAGAGGAAGTTGCGGTCATTGTCCTTGAACATCAAACTATCTGAGGCGACCGCCGCTTTGTAGCGCGCGTCCAGTGATGCGTTCTGGTCATCCATGTTGGGGTTGATGGCGTAGAGACCGTCGGCGGTCGCGCTCAGTTCCTTCACGGTCTCCGACCACACCTTCACCGGTTCGACACGCCACCACACCATGCAGTTGCCGATGCGGATGCCGCGCGTGGTGGTGTCGGTGCTGTTGGCGTAACCAGCGATCTCCAGCGACGACCCGTACGTGGTCGGGCCAGAAGCATCGAGCCGTTTGGTCAGGAACGCGGTGTCTTCCGCACCGCGTTCACGCAGACGGCCTTCGATGATCGCCGCCAGCGACTCGGCGGCCAGGCGCGCTTCGAGCTTGGCGTGATCGGTGGACGACGATGCCTGGAGTCCCTGCAAGCGCTCGGAAGACAGGTTGAGCACCAGTCCGACCGTTGCCGAGATGATCAGGGTCGCCACCAGGGCATTGCCGCGACGGGGCCAGGCGAAGACGTGGGTGTTGCTGGTAGTCATGGGAGTGAACCTCGTTGAATCAGTGGTTCAGAAAAAGTTCAGAAGAGAGCTCAGAAGAGAGCTCAGAAGAACGTCACGCTGCGCATGGCAAAGGCGGTCTGCATGGTGCGAATCATGCGGGTTCCTCCGGTCTGCACGCCGCCCTGGCGCACCAGGATGACGCGTACCCGTACTTCATTGATGGTCACCGAGGAATCGGTGAGAAAGGTATCAAAGCGGATTCCGGGAGTGCCGATGAGCTCCGGATAGTCCGGATCGTTGGTCGCTTTCACCTGGTCGGTGAGAATGATGTCATCGACCCACGGATTGGGACCCGCCACCACCGGTGGCGGGCTGATGACCTCACCGATGCTGGAGATTTGTGTCGCGAGTTCCATGATCGCTGCGTAATTCGTCCCCGGACCGTTGCTGTATTGACGCACCAAGCGTCCGTTGCGGGTACCCGGCTGGGCGCGGACAATGTAACGGTACAGGCGCGGACTGCGTCCGGGCGTGCTGAAGGAGAAGTTCTCCTGGAAGGTGAGGGGCGCCACCGCCGCTTCGAACACCGGCCAGACGAAGGCAACCGAATCGTCGTCCCCCGGCCGCCAATCCGGGTTGGCGATCAACGAGGTCAGGGTCGGAGCCTCGAAGATCTCGTTCATGCCGGCAGCGGCGTTCTGGGTCAGGTTGATCTTCGCTTTCTCGACCGGGTCGGAACGCATTTCATGGGGCGACAGCCAGGTGCTGTTCTTCAAGCGTAGCTTGACGAAATCCAATTGGTCGCCCCAGTCGGTCGTGCCGCGATTCACCGCGGCCGGGCCTTTGCCGACGTTGGGATAGGTCGTGGGTGTCAGCAGCCGTGGTTCCGGACTGTTCGGATTCGTATTGGTACTCGGAGGATTGAGGAACCACGCTGAGTTGCCGATGTCGCCCGCAAATTCGCGCATGATCCGCAGCGCTTCGAGATCCTGATCGTTGCGGATCTCATCCTCACCGACGAAATTGCGCGTGCTGATCAGCGCCTGCATGATGCCGGCCATCAACGCGAAAAAGATGCCCAGGGAGATGATGACCTCCATCAGGCTAAAACCGGCGAGCGGTGTACGCGGGCTGGAATGCGTCATTGGCGCCTCGCCAAGGTCAATTCGCGTGTCCTGATGCCACCATCACGGGAAGTCCAGATGACCACCGCGCGGATGATGACGGCGGCATTGGTTTCCTGCGCCAAGTTCATGGCATTGTCACCGTCAAGATCATCGGGGTAGAGGAGATCGTTGCGTCCGGCGTAAGCACCGGTGCCTTCGGTGATCTCCTTCCAGGTACGGTGGGGCTCGGTCGCATCGAGCATCGCCGAGAGGATGACATTCTGACGGTAGTATTCGAGGTAGACCCGGAGGTCGCGGATGCCCGACCGTTGCGCCAACAGACCCGGCGAGATCAGGCGCGGTGGCACCGAGCTATCGTAGACCGGCAGCAGGTAATTGGTAAAGGGCTGGACATTGGTGTCGTCGGCGATCGCGGGAACGGGAGCGGTCGGCGTCTCCTCGGTCATCGGCGGAATCACACCCAAAGTGGTTTCCGGCCACCGTGGCTGCACCCGACGATGCCACGACCAAGCGTTCAGGTGGCTCTGGCTGCTGTTGCGCGATCCCAGGTTGGCCAGATTTTCCCCTTGGACACGTTCGATCAGGTTGGTCAACACCTCCTGGACGATGGCTTCTTCCTTGGCCACCTGACGGACGACGCTCAGGGTGAAAACATTTCCTGCCAACACCGTCAACACCGTCGCCAAAATAGCGACCGAGATCAAAACTTCGATGAGGCTCAAACCACGGCGGATGGTAAGCTCTACCGGAGCATGACCGCCCCTCACGGGCAAGACGGTGGATGATGGCGGTTGATGGCTCATGGTGTTGTTGAGATGGGTGTCCGAACGCGGGTGTAGGCTACGAAGAAAGATGAGCAAAGCTGAGGCAGCGGTGTTTCTGCCACACGGATGCGGCGAGAGATCACGCGCTGAGGCTAACCAGCCCGTCTCAGACCGCCAGCAATACTTGCGCGTTCCTGGCGGACTCACCTGTCGAATGCGACAGATGCCGCCGCCAGGGTGTGGCGGATCTCCGCCTCATGATGAGCGCTCGACCAGAAGGCCGCTTCGAAGGGGCTCGGTGCCAGATAGACGCCCTGGCGGAACATGGCCAGACAGAAGGTTTTCCAGCGCTGCGTATCACTGGCGAGGGCGTCGGCGAATGAACGAACCGGATGGTCGCTGAAGAAGAAGCCCCACATCGTACCCGCCTGCGACAATTGAAGCGGAATGCCGCGACGATTGGCGAGATCGCGCAGGCCGACGATGAGTTTGGTCACTTGGCGGGCCTGACGTCCGTAGAAGCCGGATTTCGCCGCCAGCCGCAGATTGGCCAAACCAGCTGCCAACGCGACGGGATTGCCGCTCAAGGTGCCCGCTTGGTAGCAGCCACCGAGCGGCGCGAGGTGGGCCATGATCTCGCGACGACCGCCATACGCCGCCACCGGCAGCCCACCGCCGATGACCTTGCCGAGGGTGGTGAGGTCGGGACGGACATCGCAGACGCGTTGGTAGCCACCCCACGCGGTGCGGAAGCCGGTCATCACCTCATCGAAAACCAACAGCGCGCCATGCGTGGTGCAGAGTTTTCTGAGCCCAGCGAGGTACCCAGGGTCCGGCAGCACCAGACCCATGTTGCCCGCCACGGGTTCGATGATCAGCGCGGCGATGCGGCCACGATGACGGCGGAAGACCTGCTCGGTGGCCTTCAGATCATTGTAGGGAACGGACAGCGTCAGGGCCGCGAACGCGGCGGGAACACCGGTGGAATCCGGCTGATTGAGCGTGGCACAACCACTGCCGGCCGCGACCAGCAAGTGATCGGCGTGGCCGTGGTAACAGCCATCACATTTGATGATGAGGTCACGTCCGGTGGCCGCGCGTGCAAGGCGCAGCGCGCTCATGGTCGCCTCGGTGCCCGAACTGACGAGGCGAACCTGATCCATGCTCGGCAGGGCGCGGCACAACAATGCAGCCATCTCGGCTTCGGCTGGCGTCGGCGCACCAAATCCGAGCCCGCGTTCGGCCGCACGCTGGACCGCCTTCACCACCTGCGGATGCGCATGGCCATGCAGCAGCGGGCCCCAGCTCAACACGTAGTCGACATAGCGCCGGCCATCGGCGTCCTCGACCCAGGCTCCGGCACCTTTGACCAACACCAGCGGTTGACCGCCCAGGCGTTTGAAGGCGCGCACCGGAGAGTTGACCCCCCCAGGAATGACGCGCTTGGCAGCGGTGAACAGACGACGCGAACGGGGGCCGGCGAGCATGGGCATGGTGGCGTCGTGGCGCCGCACGCCCCGCACGCAAGGTCCAACCAGGTCGCGCAACCACACGCCCGACTTGCGGGAGATCGTTGGCCAACCTAGCGTTAAATGCGTGCTCTACCTCGCCAGCCGGAGTCCCCAACGCGCCGTGCTGCTGACCCGGGCAGGCATCACGTTCACCGTGGTCGATTCGACCTGCGATGAGGAAACGGTGGATTTCTCCGATCCGCTGGTGCTGGCACGCGAACGCGCGCGGGCCAAGGCCGCCGGGGCGGTGCTGAGCATGGATCAACGCGCGGACAAACCCGTCGTGGTTCTGGGTGCCGACACCGTGGTGGCGCTGGGAGGGCGGATCTTCGGCAAACCCGCCGACCGCGCGGATGCCGTGCGCATTCTCAGCCTGCTCCAGGGCACCACCCACGCGGTCCACACCGGCCATTGCTGCCGACGTGTCGACGATGGTCTTCGTCACGAGGCCTGCGAGATCGCCACCACCCACGTGACCATGCGAGCGATGAACCGGCAGGAGATCGAGGCCTATGTCGGCTCCGGGGAGAGCGAGGGACGTGCGGGTGCGTATGCCATTCAGGAGACCGGTGATCGTTTCGTGACGACCTTGCAGGGTGCTTGGGACACCGTGGTCGGCCTCAATGTGGCCATGACCGCGCACTTGTACCGCGAATGCATTGGGCAATGGCCGACGGGGTATCGCGCCTGATCGCCAAACAGCGGTAAAAACCGCACGAAACCAGACTTCGTGGCTACGCTCCCGCCGTTGCCGCAACACCACAACGGTCCAGCGCCTGCCTCCGACCTCACGCGCCCACTCGACCGTGGCCGGCTTGCCTCCCCCTCTGACGCGACACCATGCCCCCACCCAGGATCACCCGGGCAGGAGCAAGGTCACATGGAGCGTTGTGCATTGGGGCTGATCGGCTGGGGTACGGTTGGCGGCGGAGTCGTGGACATCCTCACGCGCGATGCCGCGTTGTTTCGTGAGCGCTGTGGGCTCGATCTGTACCTCAAGACCATCGTCACGCGCACGCCTGCGCGCGATCGCGGGCAAAAGCCGGCATCCGCGACCATCACCGATCGCGTCGACGTGCTGCTGAACGACCCGGATATCCGCACCGTTATCCACCTGGTCGGTGGCACCACCGCGGCCAAGGACCTCTGCGTGGCGTGCCTGAAAGCCGGGAAACACATTGTCACCGCCAACAAGGCGCTGCTCGCTGAACATGGCGACGAACTGTTCGCCCTGGCAGCCAAACATCAGGTGACCATCGCCTTCGAGGCCGCGGTCGCGGGCGGCATCCCGATCATCGCCGCCCTGCGCGACGGCTTAGTCGCCAACCGCATCGAGGGCATCTACGCCATCCTCAACGGGACGTGTAACTACATTCTCACCCGCATGACCGAGGACGGGAAGGACTACGGTGCCGCCCTCACGGAGGCGCAGGAGCTAGGCTATGCCGAGGCTGATCCAACCCTGGACGTCAATGGCACCGATACCGCCCACAAGCTGGCGATCCTGGCGCGCATCGCCTTTCATGGTCGCATCCCCCTAGCTGAACTGCGCTGCGAGGGCATCGATAAGCTCACCGCCCAGGACATCGAATCGGCCCGGACCATGGGAGCGTGCATCAAGCTGCTGGCGGTGGCCAAGCCGAGTACACGCGGCTTGGAGTTGCGCGTGGCGCCGACGCTGATCCCCATCGACCACCCCCTCGCATCGGTCAATAAAAACTACAATGGCATTTACGTGCATGGGAGCGCCGCTGGTCCTACCCTCTTAGTTGGTCAGGGCGCGGGCGCGCTGCCGACCGCGAGTGCTGTCCTGGCTGATGTGGTGGATGTGTGCACTGGGCGTTACCTCGCCACGGCAAGCCGTTTCCAGTTCTTCACCAGCGCACACGCCGTTCCGTTGCTGCCAGAAAGCGACGAGGTGACCAGCAGCTACGCACGTTTCATCGTCGCTGATAAACCGGGCGTCCTAGCAGGCATCACCGGGCTTCTGAGCAAACAGGGGGTCAGCGTCCTGAACATTCACCAGGGGACGCCGAACCAGAGCGGACAGGCGCTTATCGAGGTCAGTACCCACCCCCTGAAGAGCGCCGACTTCTTTGCTGCCATCCATGCCATCGATCAGAGCGGGCTGACCCTCAAGCCTACGGTCACCCTCCGACGCCTGTGATGTTCCACGTGGAACACACCAGCTTGCCTCCTTAGCTCCAGGGCCACCCGACCCCTTGCCTCCTCGGTTCCACGTGGAACAACCTCCACCCATGCCCCCAATCATTGCGGTTTCAAATCAGAAGGGCGGCGTGGGGAAGACCACCTCGGTGGTGAATCTGGCTGCTGGGTGTGGCTTGGCTGGTCTCAAAACCCTGGTGGTTGATAACGACCCCCAAGGAAATGCGTCTAGCGTGCTGGCTGAGCGAGGTCAGGGCACCTCCATCTATGCTGGTGGTCAACCGAAACCGGCTGGTCAGCGGCCAAATCTCTGGGTCATCACGGCTGGCGCGGATCTGCTGGAGCAGGAACAGATCCTTGGTCGTCAGAACGGCGGCCGTTTGACCCTCAAACAGCGACTCGCGCCGATGGCCGACCAGTTCGATGTCATCTTCATCGACTGTCCGCCCAACCTGTCATTGTTGCCGATCAATGCCCTGCTGGCCGCCAGCCATTTGCTGGTGCCGTTGCAATGCGAGTACTACGCGCTGGAAGGCCTGAGCCAGTTACTGGCCTATGTTGACGAGCTGCGTGAGGGTGCCCAGGCCAACCTGGAACTTTGCGGCATCCTGCTGACCATGTTCGATCCCAATCATCCGTTGGCGGTCCAGGTCGAGCGCGAAGTACGCAGCCATTTTAGTGAGCGAACGTTACCAACCGTAATTCCGCGAGATGTCTCCTTGGCCGCGGCCCCAAGCCACGGCAAGACCATCTTTGATTACGACCCCCTTAGTATTGGTGGTCTGGCCTACCTGGCCGCCACCAAGGAGCTGCTCCATGGCCTTAAGCGATAACAGCCTCGGCCGCAGCCTGAGCGACGTGTTCGCCAAGACCGTCCGCCGGGAGCAGCCCAAGGGCTACCTGGAGATCGACCTCGGCCTGATCGTTCCGCCAACCGCCAACCCGCGCACCGACTTCGACGCCCAGGCGTTGGAGGAACTCGCCGCCAGCCTGCGCACCCACGGCATGCTCCAGCCGATCGTGGTGATGAAGCGGGAGGTGGGCTACGAGGTGCTCTCCGGCGAACGCCGTTACCGCGCCGCCAAGCTCGCCGGTCTGGCCAAGGTCCCCGTCGTCGTCCGCGAGGAGAACGACCCGCAGCATCAGGCGGAACTCCGCCTGATCGAAAACATCCAACGCGAGAACCTCAACGCCATCGAACTGGCCAAGGCCTACCAAGCGCTGATCGAGACCCACGGCCTGACCCACGACGGCCTCGCCGATCGCTTGAACAAGGAGCGCAGCACCATCAGCAACCACCTGCGGTTGCTCGGCCTGCCCGAGGAGGTGCAGCAGTTGGTATCGAGCGGTTCGTTGTCGATGGGCCACGCCCGCGCACTCGCTGGCGTCGCTGATGTCGCGTGGCAACGCGCACTCGCGCAGCGCGCGATCGACGAAGGCCTGTCGGTGCGCGAGGTGGAGCGCCTGGCCAGGCTGGGGCCTTCAGCCGCGCCTGCGATTGATCCGACGCGTGCCGTCAAACCCCCGCACCTGCGCGAACTGGAGACCAATCTCTTCCACCTCTTCGGCACTCGCGTGACCGTGAAGGAAAAAAGCGGCAAGGGCTCGATGACGCTGCACTTCGAGAGCAAGGACCACTTCCAGCGCGTGGTTGCGATCATGGACCGCATTGTGAAGCAGGCGAACGCGAGCGGGCCGAACCCGAGCTGAATAATGCGCAAGGAGCCGAGCTGTCCGCGGTGTGACCAGCACCTCATCATCCGTCACCTACCCGGCGGAGGGCAGGTGCGCGCCTGTATGCAATGCCATGGCCAATTCGTTGGATTGGCGATCGTCCGGGATTACGGGGACGACGACGTAGTTAAACGACTGTGGTTCGAAGCGAAAGCACATCCGAAAAAAGGCATTGGCTGCCCCGTCTGTCACAAGGCGATGCAGGCGGTCATGCTCACGCCACGGATCGAACTCGATCTGTGTCGTCCCTGTCAGTCGATGTGGTTCGACCCTGATGAGTTCAATCACCTACCTCCACGGACAAAGAGCAGGCCCAAGTCCAAATCAGCGCAAGGAAAGAAGAGCGCCTCGCCAATGCCGTCGAAAAACTCGGACACTCCCGTGTTCGATACCACGATGGAGACGCTCTTCGATGTCCTGGACGCTTTGTCAGGATTCTACTAGTCGTCGTTGATGACCACCGCGTCTTTAACAACACACCCACGGGAAATCCCGTGGGTGTTTGAGCAAACCGCATTGAACGGAAAACTCAGCCCTTACCGGCTACCGCCTTCAACTTCGCCGGCTTGGCTTTCGCCGCGACCTTGGCGTTCTTGCTGCCATGACGCAGGGCGGCCTGAGCGGCAGCCAAGCGCGCGATGGGCACGCGGAACGGCGAGCAGCTGACGTAGGTCAGGCCGATCTTGTGGCAGAACTCGATGGTCGAGGGATCGCCGCCGTGTTCGCCGCAGATGCCATACTTCATGCCCGGTCGCACCGGCGCTGACTTCTGCAGCGTGATCTCCATCAGCTGACCCACACCAGCCTGATCGATCGAGGCGAAGGGGTTGGCCTTCACGATACCGAGCTTCTGGTAGTAGGGCAGGAACTTGCCCGAGTCGTCACGCGACATGCCCATGGTGGTCTGGGTCAGATCGTTGGTGCCGAAGCTGAAGAATTCAGCGTGCTCGGCGATCTCGTCGGCGGTCAGCGCGCCGCGCGGGATCTCGATCATGGTGCCGACCAGGTACGGCAGCTTGGTCTTGGCCTTGGCGAATTCCTCGGCGAAGACGCCGTGGACGATGTCGAGCTGGTTCTTCAGTTCCTGCTGGAAGCCGACGAGCGGGATCATGACTTCGGGCACGACCTTCTTGCCGGTCTTCTTGGCGACCGCGAGGGCAGCGCGCACGATGGCGCGACTCTGCATCTCGGTGATCTCGGGATAAACGATGCCGAGGCGGCAGCCGCGGTGGCCGAGCATGGGGTTGAACTCATGCAGGCTGTGGCCGAGCGCTTCGATGCGATCGTACTTCACGCCAAGCTTCTTGGCCAAGTCTTCCATCTGAGGACCGGCCTGGGGCAGGAACTCGTGGAGGGGTGGATCGAGCAGGCGGACGGTCACCGGGCGGCCAGCCATCGATTCGAACAGGCCTTCGAAGTCCTTCTGCTGCACGGGCAGCAGTTTGGCGAGGGCGCCCTTGAAGTGATCGATCGCCTGAGCGTATTGGCCCTTGAGCTGCGCGATCTTCTGATCGTCACCCTTGGCCTCTTCCGACTCGGCCTTGAACTTGGCGTAGTCTTCGGCGAACAGAATCATCTCGCGCACCGAGTCGATGCGGTCGCCTTCGAAGAACATGTGTTCGGTGCGGCACAGGCCGATGCCTTCCGCGCCGAAGGCCACGGCGTTGGATGCCTGGTCGGGCTGGTCGGCGTTGGTGCGGATGCCGAGCGTGCGGTACTTGTCCGCCAGCTTCATGACGAAGTCATAGGCCTGGAACAGGTCGCTGTCCTTGGGCTTCATGGTCTTGGCGACCAACACCTGAAGCAGTTCGCTGTCGGAGGTCTTGACCTTGCGGCCGTAAACCTTGCCGGTGGTGCCGTTGATGGCGATCGCTTCGCCCTCACGCAGGGTCTTGCCGTTACAGGTCAAGGTGCCCTTGTCGTAGTCGACGGTGATCTCACCCGCGCCGGCGACGCAGACCTTGCCCATCTGACGGGCAACCAGCGCCGCGTGCGACGACACACCACCGCGCGCGGTGAGGATGCCTTCGGCGGCGATCATGCCGCGCAGATCTTCTGGGCTGGTCTCGGTACGGCAGAGGACGACCTTCTGGCCAGCAGCAGCGAGCTCTTCCGCCTTCTTGGCGGTGAGCGCGATGGTGCCCGACGCAGCACCAGGACCAGCCGGCAGACCGGCGGTGAGGTAGCTGTCCTTCTCGGCCGCTTTTTCGTCAGCGCCGTCGAAGATTGGGGCGAGCAATTGGTCGAGGGCCTGCGGATCACCGGATTTTACCGCGTGTTCCGGGGTCATCAGCTTCGCTTTGACCATGTCGTGGGCGATCTTGACGTAGGCCTGCGCGGTGCGCTTGCCGTGACGCGTCTGCAGCATGTAGAGCTTGCGATCTTCGATGGTGAACTCGAAGTCCTGCACGTCGCCGAATTCTTTTTCGAGCTTGGCGCGCACTTTCAGCAGCTGCTTGTAGATACCTGAGAACACTTTGTCGGTCGCCATGTCAGTGATCTTGAGCGGGGTGCGGATGCCCGCGACCACGTCTTCACCCTGGGCGTTGGCCAGGTACTCGCCGTAAAATTCGTTGGCGCCGTTGGCCGGGTTGCGGGTGAACGCCACGCCGGTGCCCGAGGTGTCGCCCATGTTGCCGAACACCATCGCCTGCACGTTGACGGCGGTGCCCCACTCGTGCGGGATCTTGTACTTGTTGCGGTAGAGGATCGCGCGGTCGTTCATCCACGAGCTGAACACGGCGCCGACGGCACCCTTGAGCTGCTCGAACGGATTCTGCGGGAAGGCCTTGCCCGTACGGTCTTTGATCAGCGCGATGTAGCGCTTAATCAGTTCACGCAGGTGGTCTTCGGTCAGCAACGAATCTTCGTGCACGCCCAACTCTTCCTTGAGCGCTTCCATGGTGTGCTCGAACGGATCAGCCTCGTTCTCGCTGCGCTTCTGCACGCCCATCACCACGTCGCCGTACATCTGCACGAAGCGGCGGTAGCAGTCGAAGGCGAAGCGGCCGTTCTTGGTCTTGGCCTTGAGCGCTTCGACGGTCTTGTCGTTGAGCCCGAGGTTCAAGATGGTGTCCATCATGCCCGGCATCGAGTCACGGGCACCTGAGCGCACCGAAACGAGCAGCGGGTTCTTGGCATCGCCGAAACCTTTGCCGGTCGCCTTCTCCAGCTTTTTGATGGCGTTGGCGGTATCGACTTCGAACAGGCCCTTGGGGTAGGACTTCTTGTTCGCGTAGTAATACGTGCAGACCTCGGTGGTGATGGTGAAACCATCTGGCACCTCAAAACCACGCCGACTCATTTCCGCCAAGTTGGCACCCTTGCCGCCCAAGAGCGACTTCAGCGATGCGTCGCCGTCAGACTTGCCGCCACCGAAGTGGTAAACGTACTTGGGGGATTTGGAGGCGGTAGCCTTGGCCATGACAGGTCCTTCGCGTTGAGCGCTCGTAGGTAAGGGGCGGGAACCCTACGAGGGGTCCCGGAGCGGTCAACGCGTGCCTGGGCCACTTTTGCCTGGGTTTCACCCAGGTTTTCCACCATCGGCGATTCGCCTGCGGGCATCGGCCAACGCCACCGCGCGATCATGGAAGCCCCCCTCCAGATCGGCGTCCTCGATGTCGCGCAACAGCGCACCCAGCCGCGGTCCTGGCAGCAGACCCAGGGCGATGAGGTCGTCAGCGCGGATCAGCGGCGTCCAGGGCTTTGCGAGATCCTGGGCGAGTTCATCCATCAGGGTCCGTACCGCCTCGCTCTGGGCGGGATCATCATGCAGCAGCGGGATCAGACGACCCAGCCAGCGGCCATCCGCGTGGCGCCAGATCCGACGGCGGTTGGCCAGGCGCTGCGCCGAAAGATCCGTGAGCGAACGTCCCTGTTCCAGCAACCACACCACGCTGCGCACCACCGCGGTCGGCAACGGTTGGGCGGTGAGCCAAGCCTTGGCCGGTCCCAGCGGCAGCGGCGACAACCACAGGGCGAGCCGGAGTGCCAGCGGATCCTCTGCCAACAAACCATCGAGCCGGCGTCCCAGCGTGGCGAGTGCCGGCACGTCGACGGTGGCCAGCGGGGCGCACAGCCCAGGCAGGTGCCCGCTCTGCCACAACCGCTCAAGCCACTGCGCACGACCCGGGCCTTCCAACGCCTTGATCAGTTCCTGCATCAGGCGTTCACCACTCAGGCCCGTCAGTGGCGTCGCGACGATCGCGGCCCAGGTGGTCGGCTCGATGGTGAAAGCGAAACGCGCGCAAAACCGCAGGCCACGCAACACCCGCAAACGATCCTCACGCAAGCGCGACGCGGCATCACCCACCGCGCGTACGACGCCGGCCGCCAGATCCGCACGTCCACCAACATGATCGATCACCTCGCCGCTGTGCAGATCGAGCAGCAGTGCATTGATGGTGAAATCCCGGCGTTCCACGTCTTCGCGCGCCGTGCTGTAGATCACCGATGCCGGCCGCCGACCATCGATATACGCGCCGTCGGTGCGGAAGGTCGCCACCTCGACGTTCTGTCCGGCGGGCGTCACCACGATCACCACGCCGAAGGCCTTGCCGACCGCGATGGTGTGCCAGCCGTGCGCCGCGAACAACGCTTCGACCTGCTCGGGATGAGCGATGGTCGCCACGTCGATGTCGTTCACCACCCGCCCGAGCAGCAAGTCGCGCACGCAGCCACCAGCGGCATAGGTCTCATGGCCGGCGCGCAGCAGCACCTCGGCGACCGCCCTGCCGGAATCCCACGGTTCACCGTGGGGAAGTCCGGAAGTCCGGAAGTCCGGAAGTCCGGAAGTCTTCTGCTGCTCGCGCTGCCCAGGACGATCAGACGGCAACTGGTCCACCACAAACTCCCGTACACAAGACTTCCGGACTTCCGGACTTCCGGACCTCCGGACCTCCGGACTTGGGCAACCCGCTAGTTCGGCAAACTGATCGGCATGATCAGGTACGTCGCCCCAGGCTCACGCATGATCAGCCCGCGCGATAATTCGATACCGATCGAATCACCTTTATAAACCTTGAGCACGTCACTGAGGTACTGTGCGTTCACACCCAGGCGCAGCGCGGAACCCTGGTACTGGCAGCGCACCGGAATACGCGCGCTGCCGTTGGTATAGTTCAGGTTGCTGAACACCGACTGCTCTTTGTCGAGCAGGATGATGATGCCGCGGCTGGTCTGGCTGGTCATCAGCGCCACGCGACGCACCGCGGAAGCGAGATCGCTGCTCTGGAAGGTCACGCTCGACGGTGCGTTCATCGGCAAGGCGTTACGATAAGTCGGGAAGTTACCATCGACCAGGCGCGAGGTCAGTTCGACGTTGAGTCCGACGGAGGTCTTCAAGCGCACGAACAACAGTTTCGCCGCGAAAGCGATCTCCACCTGCTCGGGTGGAACCGTACCGAGGATACGTTGCAGGTGGTTGATGGTCACCGCAGGAACCACGGCATGTACCGGATCACCGGCGGGATTCAGGCGGAACGACTCGTGTTTCTCCACCGCTTCGCAGAGGATCTTACCATCGGTGGCCGCCATCACGACTTCACCGTTGCCGACCGACAGAAAAATTCCGGACAACACCGCGCTGGTGCGATCCTTGTCCATGCCGAACACCGTCTGACGGATCATTTCCTCGAAACGTGGACCACGGATGCTAACCTTGGCGACTTCGGTAGGGAACGACTGCACAGGCGGAAAAGTTTCACCGACCACCGCCGGTACTTGGTACTCACCATCGCCGAGTTCGATCAGCAGTTGGCTGGTATCGCCCTTGTGCTCCAGACGCAGGTTCACGCTCGGTGACGACGACTCGCGCAGGATGCTGGCCAACTGACGTGCCTGGACCACCGCCTGACCAGGAGCATCCACCTGCACACGTTGCACCACCGAACGCAGACCAACCTGCAAGTCGGTAGCGATGATCTCAAGCTGATCGGCCTTGGCATCGAACAGCAGGTTGGTGAGGATCGGCTTGGTGCTATTGGAGGGAACCACCGCGTCAGCGGCTTGGATGGCTGCCAGCAGATCCTGCCGATCACAACGCAGATGGAGCGGCTTGGTGGTTGGGTTATCCATCATAGTTAAGAACCGTACTCCTCCTCCTCCCCGTGTCAAAAACGTCTGAAACCATCTAACTGGAAATCTCGACGCGGGTTATCTCAGTCTAAAAGAATGTCTGTTAGTGGTCGTGAAAGGTCTAAAAGGCGTGTTTTAGCCGTTATTTCGCTGACTTGCCGCTTTCCAGGTCGCCAGGCGGGTAAAACCCAGGCTGCGACCGGAGGTTTTCGCCAGCCGTTGTCGTAGCTCTCGCCAGGAGCGTATGGGCCGCCAGGAGCGTATGGGCCCCATCTGCTGGCTCCGGGTGGTCTGGCATTGCTGCGCTGGCAGCGGAGCGATGCTGCGCCCATGCGGTGGTTGAACGTCATCATGTTCGGATCCGCCCTGATGCTGACCAGTGGGTGCACCAATTCGATCCTGGGGGTGTTGCTGGCACCCGAAGGTGTGATCGCCGGTACTGCTTCCGGTTTGGCTGAGGCCGGGGCACAGACTCTGTCCGGCGCCAGCCTGGACGACCTGTCGGACTTGGGCAACACCGTTACCGAACTCGATCGCATCATCGCCGAGAATCCCGACGCCGTGAACGCCGATCAATTGCGTGGCATGCGTGACCATCTCAAAAAGAACGCCACCGCTGCCGACTCCGGCCCGGATCAGCGTCGCCCGCTCAGGGAAGCACCCGCGCCCCGGCGTCCGAGCGATGCCAAGTTGCCGGTACGTAAAAGCGATAATCTCACGATCCAGCCACCGGGCGAAGGGATGGTCATCCGTCGCGCTTATCCGCGCCCGGATACCTTGCCGGACGGCAGTTCACTGCGTCCGGATCCGACGCCGGTGCATACCATGTCGCTCAGACCGGTGCGTCTGTCACGCTAAACGCCGCGCTGAACCTCGCGCGGGATCTGCTCAGCCGGCGTCTTCCCCACCACTGGTCAGTTCAAGGAGTTGGTGCAGCACATGTGCCTCCTCGTCCTGCGCGAGTTTCGGATCGCGGATGCGGTGGACCACGCTGGCGCTGCGGTCCTGTACCAGCAGGACCTGATGATCGCCCTCACTGCGCACTTCCAGGAACTGCAGTTTGCGCGCGCGCACCAGCGCCAGGGCGACCACGTAGGCTAGGCACTGCTGGGAACGTGTACGCGCGTCCTTAAGGTTGAGGAAGATCTGCGCCAGCGTTGCCGCGTTGAGCTTGAAGGGTTTGCGCTCGTTGCCCGGCTGCGGGACCTTCTGCCGCCACCAACTGAGGAAACCCGCCTGATCCTGCGCACTCCACACATCAGCGGCGAAATCGAGGCGTTGGAACAGGGCGTCCTTCACCACCAAGGCAGAGAAGAACATCTCCCCAGGTTGCAGGGTGCGACCGCTGACCGAACAGGTCAGGTGCGTGGCGACGATCTTGCCTTCCCAGTCCATGGAGCTCCCGGTTGAAATCAGAAGGATGAATGATGAATGATGAATGATGGAGGATGAATGGACAAGCCCCCGCCACGCGGAGCTGTCCATTAATTCTCCATCATTCATCATTCCGACGTCTGCAGTGGTTTCTCAGCTGCGCATCGCCGCTTCAAGATCCGCGATGCTCTTGGGGATGGCCTTGGTTAGTTCGTCGCAGCCGTCCTTGGTGATCAGCAGGTCGTCTTCGATGCGGATGCCGAAACCCTCGTCGGGCAGGTACACACCGGGTTCATTGCTGATGATCATGCCGGGTTTCAGCGGCGTGGTGTAGTCCGCCGGATCGTGCACATCCAAGCCGATGTGGTGCCACAGGCCGTGATGGCGGATGAAACCCGCATCGATGATGGGTTTCCAGGCGATGTTGTTGAGCTCCTCGCGCGTCAGTCCAGGTTTGGCGTGTTTGCGTCCGAGCGCGTTGCAGTGCAGCACCAGCTCATAGACCTCGCGGAAGCGTTTGTCGCTGAATCGGCCGTGCTGTGGCACGGTGCGCGTGACGTCGGCGCAGTAACCGCCGGCGGTCGCACCGCTGTCCATCAGCAGGGGGCGACCCTTCTGCAGCGGCTGGTCGTTGTGGGGATAGTGCAGCGTCGCACCGGCCACCGCGCTGCCGATGATCGGCGGGAAGGCCAGCGGGCCGTAACTGATTTTGCGGTAGTGCATCACCAGTTCGCTCGCCACCTCGCTCTCGGTCTTCAGCTTCGGGATGCGCGGCAGCGTCGCGAGCAGACCGCGGCGCGTGATGTCGATGGCCTTGCGGTGCCAGGCGACCTCGTCGGCGTCTTTGTACATGCGTTGGTGCACCAGCGCGGGCTCGACGTTGATGACCTCGATACCGCGCAGCTTCTTCTTCCAGGCGCTGAACTGCTCGGCCTGGAAACCCGGCTCACGGTCACGCGTCAGCATGGCGATGCGGTGGCCGGCCTTCTTCGCCGCGGCCTGCACCCGTGCCAGCAGTTCACCGCGCGCTGCCACGGCGTGCACGCCGTGCACGCGCCGCGCCTGATCGTCGGGGCCGAGGCGTTTGCCATCCCACACGATGCGACTGGGATCACCCGGATCGAGGAACAGCGTATCCTTCGCTGCGACATGCGGATCGCACAGCAGCGCGCCCTCGGGCTCGGCACAGCCGCTGTAATAGTCAAACCACGGGTCCTGGCGCACGCTGCGCAAGCGGTGCTCATCGCAGCCGATCAGCAGCAGCGGCACCTGGCGCTCGCACTGCTTGGCGATGAGCCTGAGCGCCTGCGCACGCCGGCGACGGTAGGTAGCGAGAGGAAGGGCGAGGCCGCGGATGATCATTGCCGCAGGCTACAGGCTACAGGCCACAGACCACAGGTAGAGGCGTTGCGGGATCCACACCGGTGATGGACGCATTCGACCTGTAGCCCGTAGCCTGTCCCCGGTGGTCTGTTTTCACCATTGGATCCACGCGTCCGCTGTTTTCACCAGCGCCGGACAGGGCAGTTGATTGCGGTACTGACGGGCGCTGATGCCGAAGGCGGCACGGAAGCGGCGGGCGAAATAGTTGGGGTCGTGCCAGCCGACCTCGCGCCCGATAGCCGCGATCGCCTTGTCGGTGGTCAACAACAGCACCGCGGCTTTTTCCGCCCGCTGACGCGCCAGCCACGCCATCGGCGACTGGCCGGTGTGGCGTTTGAACAAACGTACTAAGTAGGAGCGGTTGAGTTGCAAACGCTTCGCCAGCTCGACCAGACCCCAGTCATGATCAAGCCGTTCCGCCATCGCTTCGATGGCAGCCACCACGTTGCTGTCGGCCTCTCGGCTGCGCTCGGCGCGGGTCGCGGGATTGGCGGCGTAGGCACGGCTGAGCTGGGTCAGCACCAGCAGCACGCGGCCGATGACCTCGGCGCGCGCCTGCACCGGATCGCCCTGCAGCAGAGTCTGGCGCAGCACGTCGAGCTCACGCATGAGGTCGGCGAGCGCGGGCGCTTCCAGGTGCAGGCTCATCACCCCTTGGCCGGCGTTCAGCGTCACCCGATCCGGGCCGGCCAACCGGTTTGGCAGCAGCGGTCCGAGCAGCGGATCGGTGCGCGTCCAGCCGATCTCATGCGTCAGCAGTTCAATCCCGAGCAGGCAGTTGCACAGCTTGAGCTGCCGCGTGCGTTCGTAGGCGTGCCATTGGCCGGGATGGAGGATGAACACATCGCCCGCGGCGATCGCGGCTTCACCATGGATGGTGCGGTGCACGCCGACACCGCCGATGACCACGGCGATCTCGAAAAAATCATGATCATGCAACGGCACATCGCCGTCGTGGATCGGCAGGTTCACATGCACGGGCACGCCGACCGGCGCGAACAAGGAACGCGAGGTCAGGTGTTCCAGGCTGCCGACCGGCTGTGGACTGAGCATGGCGACGAAGTCTGATCACGGCCAAACCCAGGCAACCATGTGCTAGTTGAAACCAGCACAGCATGCACGCACACCGTGAATCCGAAAGAAGGATAAAACAACGAGGCGTCAAAAATGACAGCGCGCACAGGTCGCCTGCCGGCGTTACTGGCCACCGGCGCGCATCCTGTGGTCTGGAGCCTGTGGCCAGTAGCCTTCCCCCATGAGCAGCCTGCGTTCCTTCATCACCGAGTTGGCCAAGGCCGGCGGCAGGATTGCGCGCGAACACTTCTACACCATCGCACGCAAGGACGTGCGGGTGAAGGCCGACCGTGACTACGTCAGCCACACTGACCGCCTGGTAGAGGACACCCTCATCCGCCACATCCGTGCGCACCATCCCGGGCATCAGATCCTGGGCGAGGAGAGCGGTTCCGGCGGTCATCCGCTCAACCCGGACGCGTTGTGGATCATCGATCCGATTGATGGCACCACCAATTTCATCCACGGCATCGCGCAGTTCGCGGTGTCGATCGCGTTCTGCGACACCCAGGGCCCGCTCATCGCGGTGGTCTACGATCCCATCGCCGACGAACTGTTCCTGGCCGAGCGCGGGGTCGGGTTGTGGTTGGGCAACGATCGCCGGCAGACCTCCGGCTGCGCCACTCTGCGCTCCGCCTTGGTGGCCACCGCCATGCCGTTTCGTTCACCGGCAGTGCATGACGAAGCTCTGGCGGTGTTCAGCAACGTGCAGCGTGCCTGCGATGACCAGCGACGGGCCGGTGCGGCGTCGCTCGATCTCGCCTACGTCGCAGTCGGTCGGCTCGACGCCTACTACGAACTCGGCATCCATCCGTGGGATACCGCCGCCGGCGAACTGCTGGTGCGTTGCGGTGGTGGCGTGGCGACCGATTACCGCGGGATCAGCGCGGACCTGCTGGGGCGCCGCTCGATCGTCGCGGCGGCGACCAGCGACGTGCATGGCGAATTGCTCGCCCAGGTGGCACCGCTGGTGCCGTGGCTCATGCGCGCACCGTTCGTGGCCGGCTGACCATGTTGCTGGTGCCACTCGCCATCGAAACGCCGGACGGCGAGGTGCCGCAGACCTCCACACCGGTGGTATGGACCTGGCTGGCCCTGGTGCTGGCGTTGTTCGTGCTCGAACGCGTGGTCACGCTCGACCACGATCTGGCACTCGGCTGGTTTCCCCAGGGGCTGTTCGCCGGCGTGACCTTCACCGTGGCGTCGTCGAGCCTCTATGGTGATCCGGCGCTGTTCGATCTCTGGCAACTGTGGTCGCACCTGCTGGTGCATCCGAGCTGGTGGTTGTTGGCGCTCGAGATCGTGCTGATGGTGACCATTGGCCGTGCCCTCGAACGCGTGGTGGGGACAGCCTTGTTCCTCGCTGCTATCGGCTGCTTGGCACCGCTTGGCGGGGTGCTGCAGGTGTTGGTTGGTCATCAGCCGGTGTTCGCCGGTGGTTTTCCCCTGATGGTCGGACTGAGTGGTCTCTTGCTTGGCCGGCTGCCCGCCGCGTCGCTGCGCTGGGGGCTGGTGTGGTGGGTGGTGGTCGCGGTTGGTTGCTGGCCGTGGTTCCGCATGCCCGTGCACACCCTGCTGATCTTGCTGCTGGTGCTGGTCCTGACCGTGACCCCGGCACCAGACGTACTCACCACCCTGCTTGCCACCGTGGTCGTCGCCGGCACAGGGTTCGGCCTGGGCACGTTGATGCGTCGGCGCATCGCTCCGGTCCGCGGCTGAGGTTCCAGGCGCGCAGTTGCGCCGCCACGCATCACCGCACCATGCCGCCCTCGCACGGAGAACGGCCCCATGTCGACCATCGAGCTGCAACCGGTCAAGGGCACGCGCGACTTCTATCCCGAGGACCTGCGCGCGCGCACCTGGCTGTTCGCCCAGTGGCGTGAAGTCGCACGCCAGTTCGGCTACGAGGAATACGACGTCTGCGTGCTCGAACACGTCGACCTCTACATCCGCAAGGCCGGCGACGAGATCACCTCGCAGCTCTACGAGTTCAAAGACAAGGGCGACCGTCACGTTGCGCTGCGTCCGGAGATGACGCCGTCACTCGCCCGCTTAGTGCTGGCCAAGGGCGCGGCGATGGCGCTGCCGCTGCGATGGTTCTCGTTGCCCCAATGTTTCCGCTACGAACAGGCGCAGAAGGGCCGCAAGCGCGAGCACTACCAGTGGAACATGGACATCATCGGTTTGCCCGGTGTCGCCGGTGAAGCTGAATTGATGGCCGCGCAGGTAGCGTTCTTACGCCGCACCGGGCTCAATCTGGAACCGGGCACTCCCGACATCGTCTGGAAGGTCTCGAACCGTCAGGTCATCCAGTTCTTCCTCGAAGGCCTGGGCATCACCGGCGAGACCTTTGCCGCGGTGTGCGTGGTGATCGACAAACGCGACAAGATTGGCAACGAAGCGACGGTGATCGAACTTGGTAAGCTCGGCGTCGGCATCGAAGCCGCGGACAAGATCATCGATCTGCTGAACACCACCGGTCTGGAGCAAGCAGCGGCGAAGGTTCCGGCGGACAATCCCGGCCTGATCGCGCTCAAGGAATTACTCGCCCTCGCCGAAGCGGCGGGTTTCGCCCACCTGATCAAGATCGATCTCTCGGTGATCCGTGGCTTGTCGTACTACACCGGCACGGTGTGGGAGGTCTTCGACGCCACCGGCGCCATGCCGCGCGCGATCGCTGGCGGCGGACGTTACGACAAGTTGATGGAGACCTTCGGTGGTCAGCCCACGCCGATGGTCGGCTTCGGCTTCGGCGACGTGGTGATTCTGGAGATCCTCAGCGAACGCGGCCTGCTGCCGACCTTCTCACGCGGCATCGACGACGTGGTCTTCCCCATGGGCCCGCCCGAGTTCGCTGTCGCTACTCGCGTGGCCACGTTCCTGCGCACGCAGGGCCGCGCGGTCACGGTGGATTACAGCGGCAAACGCTTCAAGGCCGTGATCGAACGTGCCGAAAAAGATGGCGCGAAACGCCTGCTGATCCTCGGCAGCAACGAAGTGCGCGACGGCGTCTGCGTCGTTCGCACGCTCGGCGGTACTGAGCGCAAAGAAGAGAAAGTGCCGCTGAAAGATCTCGGCGTCGGCTGAGCGAGGCACGTGGCACGGGCGTCCCGCCCGTGATTCCAACCAGCCCGAATCACGGGCGAGACGCCCGTGCTACGAAGGGCTCGCTCACCCGTTCGCTGTCGGTGGCCGCACCGGTTGATCGTAGTAACCGTGGACTACGCCGAGCGGTCGGATCACCACGCCCACCGGTACATCACCGCTGATGGTCATGGTGCCTTGCATCAGATAGAAACGCCCTGGCACCACCAGACCACCATTCAACCGCACGCTGCCGTAATCTGCGGCATCGATGCGCAGCACGTACTCGCCCAGGCTGCGATTGGTCAACTCCAGCGGCTCACCAGTAACCAGCGCGGGATTGTAGGGCACTGCCATCCAGGCATCGGGTTCGAGGATCTCTTTCACCCGGTCACCACGACTCGGGATGGGCGCTTTGCCGGTGCTGGTCAGTGAACGCGCCACCAGGCGACCGTCGACTGCGCGTGCCCGTTCGCGGTCTGCTGGGCTCAAAGCGGCATCCGGCCTGGGTGGCGGAACGACGCTGCCCGGTGTTTTCGCTGGCGGATCGGGCTCCAAGCTGACGACGGTGCCGTCCGGCAGGACCATCGGCAATCCAGGAGCTGGTCGACGTGGTGTGCTGGCCAACAGGGCCCGTGCCGGCTCGATGAGAAGGCGCAGATCGTCGGTGAGATCGTCGAGCGAGGCACGCCGACCATCGTCATAGGCCCCCACAGCGGCCACGACCCGCGCCATCGCCGATGATTCGATGGACGAAGGCGAAACCCCGGGCGCAGGGGTTCGCACCCGCGGCTGTGCCGGCGCGAGCGACGGCTTTTCCTCTGCCGGTGTGCTCATGACGACAGGAGCGGAACGAGTCCACCACACGCCAAGCACAACCACCACTGCCAGTAGGACGGCAGCGCCGATCAGCCGACGATCACGGGCCGGTGGTGTAGGTGAAGGTGATGCCATTGTAGTTCGAGCCGTTGACCGTCACTGACACGGTGCAGGTGTAGCTGGTGTTCGCCGACAGGCCGCCACTCGAACCGGGGATGGGGATGAGGAACAACTCTCCCGGATCGAGATAGGTGGTATCGGCAGTCAGTGCGTTGACATCCCCGGCTGCTCCCGATGGAGAGCTGTTGCCGACCAAGGCTTTCAGCGGGATGTGGGTCGTGCCACCAGTGACGAGCGTGGCATTGACCACCGTGAACGTGCCAGAGCCCTCAGGGAAGATCAGGTGGATCGGACACCCGACCTCGTCGCGATCAGCAACCGGGTCGGGGCTTTCACTGTTGGAGAAGAATGTCTTCGGCACACCGACGATGCCGTCACCCGGCCAGTAGGACAATGAAATGGTCGGCGTCGTCTGTTCGTGCCAATTCAGCGTGGCAAAGCCGTTCCCAGCCGAAACACCGGCGGTGGGATAATCGCCGGCCGCCAGGAGTTTGTCACCGTAGCCGGCGCGCCAGGCCTTGTGCCGCATCATCGGGATGCGGTGGTAAACGGTATTCCACAACAGCGTGATGGCGGCAGATCCGGAATTGCTGGCGATGTCTTCGTAGTAGGCGTATCCAGGGGACGACAGATGTGTGCCACCATTGGCTTTGCGGATGCGTTCCCCGAGATTGTTGTCGCTGAACAAGGCGTTGGAACTCGGTTCACCATGGGTGAGACCCGAGTTCTCCAATGCTTGCCAACCAGCGTGGCGCACGGCGGCGATGATCAGCGCATTGTGGGATGTCACCATGGCGAGGGCAGTGCCTCCGCTATCATCACGGAAGGTGTTGAGGTTCGCGAGTCGGGCGGTGTTCTCGTTGGTGTCACTGAGGGTCACGGTGTGGTTGGGCACTACGCCACCACCTCCACCACCACTTCCTCCACCTCCGCCCGCAGTCGTGTCCCCACCCCCGCCGCATCCCGCCAGCAGGGCGAACGGCAGCGCCAACAGCATCTCACGTGGCAGGTTCATGGGCGTCTCCACGCGGCACACTGTGGTGCTGGTCGGTGCGTCAGGCCATGGATTTCACCGAGGGTTTACGCGCGCGCCAGCCACCACTCCCATGGCCATGGTTCAGGGTCGGGTGCGCCAGGTCATCGGTTGGTGGCTGCCTTCCGGCGCCTTGCCGGTGCCGTCCTCGGTGCCGTGCAGCGAGGCGATGAACGCCGCGAGTGCCTGGAGGTCATCGGCTTTGAGCGTCGCGCTCCAGGCGGCCATACCTTTTGCCGGATTACCGTTGGCGATGCTTTCGCAGATGCGTTGGAGATCCGAGCCCTTGAGCCAGTGGTCGTCGCGCAGGTTCGGTCCGCTCAGGCCCTGACCAGCAGTGCCATGACAGAGCGTGCAGTTGCGTTGGAACAACGTGCGTCCGCGCGCGATCACCGTGGCGTCGTCAGCTGCCAGCCGCAACGCCGACTCGCTGCGGATCTCGTGGTAGGGCGCCTGCTCTGGCGCGGAGTCATGGTGCAGCGCCACCCACACCACCGTCAACGCCACGCCAGCGGTGATCAGACCGGCGGCGTAAGGAAACCAGGAGCGCGGGATGGACACGAGCCGGTCAGCGGATCAGAAGCGGAAAACGTAGCCGGCACCGGCACTGAATGCGACCTCGGCACCATCTTCGTCGACCACACCGGTGGCGGCGATGATCTCGATGTGGTGGCGGCTGTCGGCAACCTTCGGTGGGATTGGCATGTTGTAGATGCCCATGGCCGAGATCTCGCCGCGGGGATCGTCACGATCATCGCCGTTGTGGTAGGCCAGACGTGGACCGATGTGCAGGGTGTGGCCATCGAGCAGTGTCAGCGGTAGTTGCCACAGCCCCGCCACGCCGGCACCCGGACGATCACGATCATGGAGAAATAATTCGGGACGCAGACGGAACTGATCCCAGGTGAACTCGGCGAAGGCACCCGGCTCGAAGCCTGAGGTGCCAAGCAGCACCTGTGGCCCGACGCGGATGTCCTTCCACTCCATGGCGGACGTGGCGGTGGTGATCCCGGCGGTGAGGGCGAGGACGGCGACGAGCGTTTTCATGGAACCCTCCATTTCAATGCGATGCGATGCAATGCGACGCGGATGCTAGGTCGGAAGTTGGCAGGCCAAGATGCTTTTCCGAGGCAGTCGCCGGCGATGTCGCATCCGCTTCCGCAGGCGACCAGCATAACGTGGTTGAGGGTTGCGCTCCTTTCCCTGCATCCAAGGTCGCGCGCCTCCAGATCGCCCGCGGTCGCGGGCGCTGGTCCACCTCACGCAGTCCCAGGACGCCTGCCATGCAGATCGACAACAATTCCGTGGTCTCTTTCCACTATTCCGTCGCCACCACCCAGGGTGAGGCGGTCGACAAGAGCGAGGCCGGCGAACCGCTGGTCTACCTGCACGGTCACGGCCAGATCGTCCCAGGACTGGAAGCCGCGATGAAGGGCAAGCAGGCCGGCGACAAGTTCAGCGCGCAGGTCGCCTCGAAGGACGCTTACGGCGACCACGATCAGGAGCTCGATCTGCAAGTGCCGCTCGACGTGTTCCCGCCCAACGTCCGCCCGCAGATCGTTCCCGGCTTCCGTTTCCGCGCCGAACACCCGACGCTGCAAGGCAACGAGGTCACCTTCGTCGTCCACCAGCTGGACAAGGAACAGGCCTTCGTCAGCGGCAACCACCCGCTCGCCGGCAAGGACCTGAAGTTCGACGTCGAAGTAGTCGAGGTGCGCGCAGCGACCACCGAAGAACTCTCGCATGGGCACGCGCACGGACCCGGCGGCCATCATCATCATTGAAGCAACACCGTCCTGCTACGCAGGACGGATCGCTGCGCGATCCCACCAGCTGCGCTGGTGGGTTTTGCGTTAACCATGGGGGGAGTGGCGGACGCCATTCCCCCCACATCGTTCGGCTCCCTGCGGTCGCCTCACTCCCCCCATCGCGCGCACGCCGAACGTTGTGGCGCGCTCGGGCGCGCGTTTCGCGCACCTCGTCCGGCAGCTCGTCGCCTGCGGCGACGGTTCGCTACGCTCACGGCCCCGGCTGCGCCGTGGCGCGGCCATAGAAGCGGTCTTGAAAGGCAGGGCCGACATGGAGGACCGGAGGGCCAGAGGAAGACAGAGCTGAGGAACCTCGGATGTTCACCGACACTTCGTTTCTCGCCTCTCGCCGGTTCTCCGGTCCTCCATGTGAATTTCGGTCTTTCAAGACAGCTTCTTATTGACTGACCGACGGTGGTCACTGCTGCCGCGGACGTCCTTTGGCCACCGCCGGTGCGGTCAGCGGATCGTCGGGCCACGAATGTTTCGGATAGCGCGAACGCAGATCCTTGCGCACCTGCGGATAGGTGTTGGTCCAGAAGCTCGCGAGGTCGGTGGTGATCTGCTCTGCCCGATAGTTGGGGCCGAGCAGATGCAGCAGCACCGGGATGCGGCCCTCGGCGATGCGGGGGGTCTCTGGCGTGCCGAAGAGTTCCTGCAACCGCACGGCCAGCGCCGGCCCACGGGTGGCGTTGGCCTCGCTGTAATCCAGGCGGATGTGGTTGCCGGTGGCGACCTGGAGATGGCTGGGTGCCATCGCGTCGATCCGTTGCGCGAGGTGGAAGTCGAGCCGACCGATCAACCACGGCAGCTTGGGTTTGGCGGCGACCTCGGCGCGCGAACGGCAACCGGCGCAGAGGTCGCTGACGATGACCCGCAGGTCGTCGTCGGTGATCGGCGGTAGTTTCAGGTCAGGGCAGGCGAGCGCGAGCCAGCGGTAGCGGTGCAACCAACTGCCGGCGGCCTCGTCCTCGGTGAACAGCGTGTTGGCTTCGGGCACCAGGTGTTCCGCCAATGCGCGCGACACCGCGGCGGGATCCGGCTGTGAGCCGTCCTTGGCCATGCGCAGGCAGAGGTCGCGGTAGTACCAGCCGATCAGTGCGTCGATCTGCTGGCGTTGACTGTTCCAGGTCAGCAGTTCGCGGCGGGCGATGCTGCCTGGGAACACCGCGGTGATGATGGTCTCGTCGAGTTCCGCGGCCTGGCGCACCAGCGTCGTCTGGCCACTCGTGCGGCCCGACAGACCTTGGACCTGGTAGGCGAGGAACAGCTCAGGACGAAGCGTGCCGGGTTTGGTCGCCAGGCCGCTGGCGCGATCGAGCTCCACGGCGACGCCGCCGACCAGCATACCGCGGTTCTGATCCGGCGCCGCGCGGCGACCGACACGGTCGGGATAAGCAGCGAGCAACAGGCGGATGACGTGGTCAGGATCGGCGGCGGGGCGCAGCGTGCTGCGCTCTGCTCCGCGCAGGTCCTTCGGCAACGCGCGCAGCAGTTCTTCGCGTACGCGCGCGGCTTCACGTGCGGCATTCGCATCGATGCCCTGCGTCCGCAAATCGCCGCGGAATCCGCGCGCTTCGGCTTCCGCCAAGGCATCGAGCCGATCGAGCGCATCGGTCGGCGACGGATCGGCAATCGGTGCGTCGCGGCGTGAGCCCTGGCGTTGCAGCCGGATGTCGCGTTCGCCCACCAACGCGGCGAGCGTGCAGCCCAGACGTGGATCTCCGGCGTCCGCCGCATCGAGCAGCAGACGCGCCAGACGCGGATGTGCCGGCAGCCGGGCGATCTGTTTACCGCGTGGTGTCAGCGCGCCGAACGGAGCCACGCTCGCACCGAGCATGGCGAGCAGATCCTCCGCCGCTTGCAGGCGATCGGCTGCGGGTGGCTGGAACCACGGGAACTTCCGTGGATCCTCGCCTTGCCAGCTTTTCAGCAGCAACGCGGTCGGCGCCAGGTCGACGCGGGCGATCTCCGGATCGGTCTGCGCCGGACGACGGTTGTCGGCGGTCGGCGACCACAGCCGCCAGCAGCGCCCAGGCGCGGTACGGCCTGCACGCCCGGCGCGCTGATCCGCGCTCGCTTTGCTGATCGGCTCCAACACCAGTTCATCAAGACCGGAATCAGCGTTGAAGCGGTTCACGCGGGCCATGCCGCTGTCGATCACCGTGCGCACACCAGGAATCGTCAGTGACGTTTCCGCGACGTTGGTCGAAAGGATCACGCGCCGCCGTTCACCGGGCCTCAGCGCGCGGTCCTGCTCCTCCGGTGGCAGTTGACCATGCAGCGGCAGCACGTCGGCATCGACCCGGCCATCAAGCGCGGCGTGCGCGGAACGGATCTCGCCGACGCCGGGCAGGAACACCAACACATCACCACTGTCGCTGCCCTCCAGCGCTTCGGCCACCGCCATCGCCACGCGTTGGTCGAGCCAGGCGTCGGGTTCCTTCTGCCAGAAACGCAGCGTCACCGGATAGGGTCGCCCAGGAGCATCGAGCACCGGTGCGTCCCCAGCCGCGTCGCCCAGGAAACGTGCCACCGGCACGGGATCCATGGTCGCCGACATCACCACGATGACGAGGTCGTCGCGCACCGTGCGTTGCAGTTCCGCCAACCACGCCAAGGCGAGGTCGGTATGCAGGCTACGTTCATGGAACTCGTCGAGGATGACGCAGCCGACGCCCTCCAGATATGGATCGTCCTGCAACCGGCGGGTGAGCGTGCCTTCAGTCATCACCCACAAACGCGTGTCGGGGGAGCCGACCTTCTCGAAGCGCACCCGGTAGCCGACCTGCTGACCAAGCGCCCATCCACGTTCGGCCGCGATGCGCGTGGCCAGACTACGCGCAGCCACGCGGCGCGGCTGCAGCAGCAGGATCTGCCCCTGCACCACGTCGAGCAGACGCGGCGGCACGCGGGTGCTCTTGCCCGAGCCTGGCGGTGCGGTCAGCACCAGGCGGTGACGGACGCGAATGGCGTCGTCGACCGCCGGCAGGATCTCATCGATGGGCAGCGTCAGCACGGGCGCGGATGGTTCCGTAGTTGCGGCATCTGGCTAGGGAGGAGCGGGTCCGAAAGGTACGAATGGTCCGAATGGTCCGAGGAGTCAAAAGGCGAAGGCAGTCGGACCATTCGTAGCCTTCGGACGATTCGTACCTCTCGGACGTTTGCCCTTGGCACCGGGCAAACCCGCCCCAACGTCTGCGCCCCGGAACGGAAAAAATGCGCTACCAGACCGATGACGTTCGAATCGATAAGCTCAAGCCGCTGTTGCCGCCCGCGATCCTGATGGAGGAACTGCCGGTCAGCGAACGTGCGTCGACCATCGTCGCGCTCGCGCGCCAGGCGGTGACGCGCATCCTGCGTGGTGAGGACGATCGTCTGGTGGTGGTGATGGGTCCGTGCTCGGTCCACGACCTAGAGGCGGCTGAGGAATACGCGGGGAAGCTCAAGGTCCTGGCGCAGGAGGTCGACAAGGACCTCTACATCGTCATGCGCGTGTACTTCGAAAAACCGCGCACCACGGTTGGCTGGAAGGGGCTGATCAACGATCCGCACCTGGATGGTTCGTTCGCCATCAACGAAGGTCTGCGCAAAGGCCGTCGTCTGCTGCGCGACCTCGCCGAGATGGGCGTGCCCTCGGGTTGCGAGTTCCTTGACCCGATCACGCCGCAGTTCTTCGCCGACCTGGTAAGCTGGGGCGCCATTGGCGCGCGCACCACCGAATCGCAGGTGCACCGTGAGCTGGCATCGGGATTGTCGGTTCCCGTCGGCTTCAAGAACGGCACCGATGGCAACCTGCAAATCGCCTTCGACGCCATCCGCGCGGCGGCCAATGCGCATCATTTTCTTTCCGTGACCAAGGAAGGCCTGGCCGCGATCGTCGCGACCCGCGGCAATCCCGATTGCCACGTCATCCTGCGCGGCGCCAACGGCGGTCCGAATTACAGCGCAGAACATGTGACCAAGACCGTCGACGCGCTGGTGCGTCACGGTCTGCCGGCGCGCGTGATGATCGACTGTTCCCACGGCAACAGCAGCAAGGACTACAAGAAGCAGCCCGAGGTCGCCACCGATGTGGCCAAGCAGATCGCCGGCGGCTCGGCCGCGGTGTTCGGAGTGATGCTCGAAAGCCATCTGGTCGGTGGACGACAGGATCTCAAACCCGGCTGTCCGCTGACCTACGGGCAGAGCATCACTGATGCGTGCCTGGGCTGGGATGAGACCGTGCCGGTAGTACACAGGCTCGCTGAAGCGGTCAGGCATCGGCGGGTTCGTCGTAGCTGACCTCGCTACGTGCTGCGCACGTGTGCGAGGTGCGGAGTGCGGAGTTTCTTGTACGTGAGTTATCCCGAAGCAGAGCGACGCACCAGGATGACGAGATGACTACCATGAAACACCGCGTCCAAAAAACTGATTCCTCGTCGTTCGTGGTGGAAACGTTCTGCGAAAGTTCTCACGTTTTTGAGTCGCATGTAGTCTGCGCCCCGCAGGGGCAGCCTGGAAATAGCCCGGCACTTCAGTGCCGGGACCAGCGGATGATTCGACCAAGTCCCGGCGGTACGGCCGAAAGGTCCCGCGCTTCAGCCGTCCCTCCGGGACTTTTGTCATCACTGACGTCGTTCCCGGCACTGAAGTGCCGGGCTATTTCCATGGCGTCCCGCGGGGACGCAAAAGCGGGTAATCCTTGCGCTCGGAGAACGTTTCCACCACAAACGACGAAGAACCAAAAAGCTCCGCACTCCGCACTCCGCACTCCGCACGGACGAGTGTAGCGCCATGGTTGACGAAGCCGATTCAGAAGCCATCCGCAACGAGGTGCCGGTCGAGCGTCTGCTCACCGGCACGCACCGCGTCCTGAAATTCACCGTCGGGCGCGTACACGGCAAAGGTTGGCGGCTCGACAAGTACCTCGCCGCGCTGATGCCGACCATCAGCCGGGCGATGATCCAACGCTGGGTCGAACGTGGTGCGGCGACCATCGACGGCGTGGCCAGCAGCGGGCGGCCGCCGATCCGTGCCGGACAGCGCATCGTGCTCATGGCGCCGTTGCCCGAGCGCGATGAGGATCGCGGCTACCCGCAGGCGCTGGAGATCCTCTACCGCGACCGTTGGCTGCTGGCGGCGAACAAACCACCCGGCCAGCTCGCGCACCAAGCGGGCAAGACCATGACCGGCACCTTGCTGAACCAGGTGCAGGACTGGTTCGAAGCGCAGAGTGGCGATCCGCAGCAGGTGCGCCTGATCAACCGCATCGACCGCGACACCTCGGGCATCGTGCTGCTGTCGCTCGATGTCGCCGCACACGCCACCGTGTCGCAGGCGATGGAGGCGCGTGACCTGGATAAGGAATACCGCGCGATCTGCCACGGCGCGCCAACCGACGATCACGGTGACTGGCGTGATCCCATCGGCGAAGGTCCACCAGAAAGCATTCAGCGCGTGGTTCGTGCTGATGGGCAGGAATGCCATACGGAATACTTCGTCATGGAGCGGTCCGATGTCCGATGTCCGATGTCCGATGCGACCTCATCGGCGCACACGCGGGATGTCGATCACGACATCGGACATCGGACATCGGACATCGGACGGTTTTCTCTGCTGCGTCTGCTGCTCCACACCGGCCGTCAGCACCAGATCCGCGTGCATGCCGCCCACCACGATTGCCCCCTGGTCGGTGATTGGGTCTACGGCGCAGCCTGCCATGAACTCACCGGCCAGGCCCTGCATGCCGCCCTCATGGAGTTCGCCCATCCAGTGGAGAAACGCACCGTGCGCATCGAAGCGCCGTTTCCACGCACGCTGGCGGAGCTGTGGACTCAACTGAAGGCAGATGGCGGCCTGACACCGCGCACGTTGAGCGAGGAACAGTTGTCCAAGCTCGGCCGCACGCCGAGCGACGACGGCATCCGCCGTCCGAGCTGGCTGACCGTGGAGGCATTCGATCGGCTGCGGCGGGAGACGGGGGAGTAGGACCCTCTGGCGGGCGTTGCCGGTTGCTGTCAGCCAAACGGTGACCAAAAGCGTCACTGACAATGTGGGCCTCGGGATAGAGCCTCGTAAAAGGGGCCAGGAGGAAGCCAAATCGACACGATAAAGCAAATCACAGACGCACAATGAAATGATCGATGGCTGAGCCCGGCTCTGGCACGACCGACGCACTGTGATTGATCGTGCGGTACCATCCACCGCACCCACAACGCCTCACCCAAACCTAAGGAGTTTCCTATGCGTAAAGGCTTCACCCTCATCGAGCTGATGATCGTTATCGCGATCATCGCGATTATCGCGGCCATCGCGATTCCCAACCTCCTCGAATCCCGCATCACCTCCAACGAGTCGGCTGCGGCCACCTCGCTGAAGTCGGGTTTGCACCCGGCCCAGGCGCAGTTCCAGGGCGGCAACTACTGCGATGACGTGACTCTCGCTGGTACCACCTACGGCGATGCCAGCAACGGCGCGACTGCCGTCCCTGGTTCGGCCATCCCCGGCAACGGCATCGGCGACTTCGCCGGTGTCTTCGACCAGCTTGCTGGCGGTGACGCTGACGGAGCAGGTGCTTCTCTCGTAACATTGACCCTTCTGCCTCCGACCTGGGCGGCTCTGCCTGTCCCAGGCGGCGCGGTCTATGGCGCACCACTCGGCGGCAATGGCTTAGGTCCGAATATCAACAACTACATCTTCACCATGGTCGGCGCGAATGAGACGGGCTTTGCCGCCACTGCCACGCCCAGCGACAGTGCCGACTCGATCGGTCGTCGTCGTTTCGCCATCAATGCTGGTGGTACCGTGTACGGCACCCCGGCCGCAGCTTCGAATCCGGAATGCTTGGTCACTGACGCCGCGGAGTCTGCCTTCGGCGCGAACGTCGCTGGCACGCTGACTCCGGGTGCCTCGCCGTTCAACGCGCCGTCGGGCAACACCCCGGCTGGCACCACCGGCCCGTGGGCTGTGCACAAGAAGTGATCTGATCCGCGCAGTCTAAACCTGCCAGTATCCCCGATCCCTGCGTGGTTGCCACGCAGGGATCGTTTTTTATCGCGATACCGCGCGGGGAATCCGCAGCGGTGGGGTGGTGGGCGGATCGCGGCCGGTTGACGACCTGGTGCGCGGGGAGCACCGCATCACAGGCCTGGACGCCCGATCAACGCCCTCTTGCAGGCGAAACACGCGTGGTTATTCCTCGCAGCTCCTGCCTCTGGTCTGCACCGCGGTGGTGTGGTCATGCGACAGGACAACCACCGGCACCTGCCGGAACACAAGGAATTCCACCATGCGTCTGCTTAAGTCCCTCATGCTCGCCCTCATGCTCGCCCTCTCCATGCCCATGGTCGCCATGGCCGAGGACGCGGAGAAGAGTGCGGAAAAGATCGAAGTCACCGCTCTGCCCGCGCCGGTGACGGATGGTTTTGCCAAAGAAGTTCCAGGCGGCGTGATCACCAGCGCGAAGAAACTCGGCGGCGAGAAAGTGCGCTACCAGCTGCAGTATAAATTAGACGGAAAAGACCACCAGATCACCCTGGGTGAAGACGGTGCGCGCACGCGCAAGAAGAAGGAAGACAAGGGCGACGAAGCGAAGTGAGTGGTTGAGCCTCCACCCCGCCGAGCGGGGTGGAGGTTATGGTTCTGGTCGAGGGGCGATTGGTATCACGCCCAACCGGCACGGTAGATCGGCGTCACCAGCGCATCCGCATCCGGCGCATTGGTGAAGCGCATCGCTGCCGCATCCCAGGTCATGGTCTTGCCTGGGCAACGTTGTGCGATCGCACCCAGCAGACAGGTCTCGGTCAGTTTTGCTGCGACGGCAAACGATGAGAACGTCGGTGCCTTGCCGCGGATCGCATCCATCCATTCCTGGTAGTGGCCCTTCTCCGCGCGCGGCAGGATGATCGCCGGAGCTTTTGCCGCAGGATGTTGTTCGATCGGCATGAGTTCGTTTTCTCCTTTCAGCGCAATGAACAGCTTAGCGTTGTAATCGTCCTCACTGTAGATGATCCCGGCATCGCCCACCAACAGCAGGCCGCTGCCCTTCAGGCCACGTTTTGCCAGCACGTCAGGAACCCGGTCCGTCGGCGGTTTGGTGCCACCATCGTACCACCACAGCGTGCGTGCGGGCAGCGTACCCGTGGCAGCGAACGTGAAGCGCACGGTCGACGCCTTGGGAAAAGTCTCCGGCGAACGATCGCTGGTGGCGACGCCTTCGACTTCCTTCGGATCGGCGAGGTTGAACGCGCGAAACGGCAGGTTGAGCGTGTGGCAGCCCATGTCGCCAAAGGCACCCGCACCGAAGTCATGCCAGCCGCGCCACTTGAAGGTGTGATAGACCCCGTCCTTGAACGGCCGCACCGGCGCGACGCCGAGGAAACCATCCCACCAGAGGTGCGCGGGCACCTGATCGCTGCCGTCCGGCCGCGCCACACCTTGTGGCCACACCGGACGATTGCTCCACGCGTGGATCTCGCGCACGTTACCGATGATGCCCGCGTTGATTAGTTCGAGTCCACGGCGCAGGCCATGCGCCGCGCTACCCTGGTTGCCCATCTGCGTGGCGAGCCCAGGCGTAGATGCCAGCGCGGCGAGTTTACGCGCTTCCCAGATCGTGCGCGTCAGCGGTTTTTCGCAGTAGATGTGCAGGCCTTTGGCCATCGCCGCCATCGCCACCGGTGCGTGCATGTGGTCGGGCGTGGTGATCACCAGCGCGTCGAGGTCGCCCTCCTTAGCCAGCAGCTCGCGCCAATCGCGGTACTTGTGCGCGTTCGGATGTTTGTCCGCCGACTTGGCGAAGGATTTTTCCATCTGCTGATCATCGATGTCGCACAGCGCGGTGACGTTCTCGCCAGTGCCAAGTACGCCGTCGAGGTTGGCCCGGCCTTTGCCGCCCGCGCCGACGAATCCGATGTTGAGGCGTTCACCAGCCGGCCGCGTGCGCGCGGTGGCTGACGAGCAGCCGGTGAGCGACAGCAGCGTCGGCGCGATGGCGAGCGACCCCGCACCAAGCGCGAGACCGCGCAGGAAGTCGCGACGGGTGGGCTGAGCGAACGGGCGGTGGTTCACGGTGGGCTCCTGGTGAAGCAGGAACTACCACGGCAATCCTGGGATGTTGAGGGCTGTCCGCCCCTGGGAC
>JACDEI010000082.1 GCA_013816485.1 Planctomycetota bacterium | reverse complement strand
GAACTGACGTGAAAATTAGCCAAGTCCCGGAGGGACGGCTGAAATCATCAGCGATTCAGCCGTCCCTCCGGGACTAGTGTGTCGACCCGTAAGGTTCCCGGCACTGAAGTGCCGGGCTATTACCACAACGTCCCTGCGGGACGCGCTTAGCTTTCGAGCATTGACGAGCCGCCTTACGTCCCCTGGAGGACAGCCAGCGGTAAACGTGGGGCGTGACCCCGTTCGCGGCTGGCAAACCTGCATCACGTGGCGATCCTGGCCGTCCGCCCGCCGACCCTGGTGGGCGTCCTCCTCCTATGCCCTCCGCATCCTCCTCCACTGCTGCACCATGCACCGCTCCTTGTGGTCGTGGCGGCTTCTCGCTTGTCGAGCTGCTGGTGGTGATCGGCATCATCGTGACGATGCTTGGATTGGTGCTCGGTGGATTGTTCCGCTCGCGCGATGGCAATCGCCTGCTGGCGGCGGAACACGTGCTGGCGGACTCCATCCGCCAGGCACGCCACACCGCGCGCTCGACCGGCGCGCCGGTCGAGTTGCGGCTGACGCCCGTGCTCAGCGGAAGCGACGTGGTCGGCGCCAAACTCGCCGGTGTCAGCCGCGTGGTGTTGTGGAGCGAGACGTTCGACAAGGTGCGCGATCTGGATGATGACGGCGTGATCGATGCCAGCGACGAGGCGGCGGTGCCCCCGGTGACCGATGGTGCCGACGGCGTGGTCATCGGACGCAGCGGCAACGGGCGGGTGGCGAGCGCCGTCCATCCGATCACGCATCAGCTCACGCGCGGCACGCGTCTGGTGCGCAGCGGACGTACAACCGATGGTTTCTATCTCGCCTGCAGCGTGCTCCCGCCGCGCGCCATCACCGCAAATGCCATCGTACCACTGGTGGTGGTCGGTGATGCGGGTGCGATGGTGGCGGAGTCACAGTGCGTGCTCTACCTGCGCGGTTACATCCCGCCACCCAACGAAGGCCAAGTACCGGTGTGGGAGCTGATCGGCGCGGTGTGGGATGAGGCCGGCACCGAGGTCAGCATCAGTTCCCACGCGCATCAGATCATCACGCGTCTCCCCAATCCCACGCTGCCGTCCGGCGCGCCGGATCTCGCGTATCCCCTCATGGGCGGACGCTGGATTGATGTCGCCCTGCTGTACGACGGACGGCGCCTGCTGCTGTACCGCGACAGCGAGCGCATCGCCGAATTGCGCACCGGAGTTCCGACGACACTCAAGGCGGAAGGCGATCACATCCACGTCGGGATGATCCACCTGCTCAATGAGATGGATCCGACCTACGCACCGGCACCACTCGATGATGTCCGCCTCCATCGCCTCGGCACCGCCGATGCCAGCAACCTGCCGGGCAATGTGGTGCTGGTTGATGCTCTGCGTGGACGACCGCTGGCGACCTTGGGTTGGCGTTTCCTCTGCCAACCCGATGGCCGGGTGGAGGTCGCGCGCGACGATGACACCGATGCCACGCCGGTGAACGATCGCGTCACCGCCGTCACCACCGGGGAACGGACTGGCGACAGAGCCACCATCCTGCTCGGCCAGTTGCGCTCTCCCGGCATGATCCAGAACGCCGAGCTGACCGTGACGCTCGACGGACGCGTGATCAGCCGCTTGGTCAGCGAAGCGCCACAAGGCGGTCAATGATGCGGGAACCACCCATGCGCATCCATGCTCGCGCCGCGCACCGTTCCGGTGCCGCGCTGGTGATCGCCATCGTTGTGCTCGCGGCGCTGCTGCTGCTTGGACTGCCATTCCTCTTCACCCAGTCGGGCAGCCTATCGGGCATCCGCAGTTATAATCACGGTCGTCTCGCGAGCATGGGCCAGGATTCGGCGCAAAGCATGGGCGTGGACGCTGGGGCCCGCGCCGTGAGCTACCATTTGCAGCGGGATGGTGTGACCACACCGACGGGACTGGTGCTCGACGACTGGACCGACCTGTTCCACGACCTGAACGGCAGCGATCCGCAGAGCGGCCTGCGCCGCGTCGGCGTCAACCGCATCGAGTTCGACACCCGCAACCACACTTTCGCGCTGCCGGGCGATCGTTTCCTCGACGGCCTGCCAGCGGCGGAACGCGAGCTGCTGCTGCGACGCTATCCCACGACGGTCGGCCTCGCGATCGAGGACGAATCGGGCAAGCTGGATCCCAACCACCTCAACATCCGTGCCTGGACCCGCCTGTTCGCTGCGGTCGGCATCACCGATTGGACCGACGGTCGTGCACCCCAGAACGATGAAGGACGCAAACAGCTCGCCCGCGCGTTGTCGGTGGTGCGTTATCAACTGCCGGGTGGTCGCATCACCCACCTCGACCAATTGCTCCAGGCCGAACCGCCGGCGACCTACGGGACCGCCAACACGCCGATGCCGCGACCACGCCGCGGACTGACGCGCGCCGAACTCGACCGCCTGCGGCCCTACCTGACGGTGTACGTCCCCGCGCAGGCGCGCGGTGGACTGATCGATCTGGGCACCGTGCTGGGCGTCGACGGCGCGTTGGTGACGCTCGACCACGATGAGCCGCAAGCGTTGCTCGCCTTCCCGGTGGTGCCGGTGCTCACCGGCGTCGGCACCTCGCTGGTGGTCAACGATCCACCGGATCCCGCGGTTCCCATGGAGCAGGAGGGGTTCGTCATGCCCGCCATCGGCGAAACCGCACGTCGCCCGCGGACGGGGGCGATGGTAGCGATTGACGCGCCACCGACGATCAACCTGCATCAGGCCGAGGAACCGGTGCGCCGGACCTTTGCGCCGCAACCGTTGCCGTCCGCGACCGCACCGGCGATGCCAGGACAACCACCGAATCCGGCATTGCTCACTGCCCTCGCAGGTTTGGGATCGCTCGGCAACGATGCGCTTGGACGCCCACGCACGCCGTTCGATCTGTTGGCACCGTTGTCGGTGGTGGATGAACGCGGCACCACCCACGTGCTGGCGACCCGCGAAAATGATCCGGGCGCGAGCGGGCCGTTTGCCTTGATCAACGGCTTATCCATTCAGGTTGATCCGACCTCCGGCAATCCCGTGCTGGACGCGCGAGCGTCGCTCATCCGCGTGGTGACCGGCAGTCTCGATCTCTTTCCGGCACGTGGCTTCGCCGCGATCTTCCTCAACAGCGACCCGGCCCGGCCACGGGAGGTCATCGAGTACCGCCGCAGCACCCCTGGGCTGCCGCTCTCCAACGATGAGGTGTCCAATCTGGTCGAGGTGCAACTGCGCGATGTCCGGCGCGGCCTCAACGGTGCCACCGGTCTGAGCAACAGCACGGCGCAGACCTTCCCCGCCGGCACCGATCGCAACCAGTACGACCGCCCGGCCGATCTGCACCTGACCGTGCTGGTGCCGCATGAACAACATCCGGTCGGCATCGCCTCGCAGGGCGTCATCACCATCTCCAGCACCGCCACCGTCACTGATCCCGCCGGCAATCAGACGGCGCAGGACCAGCACCGCGTCATCGCTCAGACGTTGCCGCAGGAATCAGCGCTCGAAGCGCGCTGGGACAAACAGGCGGCATTCCACGCCTTGTTGTCGCAACGTCACGGCAGTCTGCTGGCGACCTTCCCGCAGCCCAACCTACGTGTGGCTGGCATACTGCCGCAGGACGCGGCCAACGTCGGCGTAGGCGGCGTGCGTTATGTTCCGCCCGTCGTGCTGACCGATGTGGATGCCTCGGTCGGAGTGAAGCCCGCCGTGATGCGTTCATTGCTGACCCACCCGCACCTCGTCCGCCACTGGTGGCTGAGCTTCTCAGGTACCGGCACCACCGCACTACACGTCAATGGTTCCGGCAACGCTCCCAGTTCTGGACCACTCGGTGCGAGGTACACCACGGCGGACATCACGCCCGAAGGTTTGAGCCTCGATGCCAATCGCGTGCTGGCCTATCCCAATGCCAGCAACGGCTTCCTGCGTGACAGCTACGTCGCACCCGATCCCGGCAATCCCAACTCCGGGGCGCTCGCGCCGATCCATGGGCGGCAATTCGCGTTGTGGGTGCGCCCGGATGTGGACTGGAACGAACAGGTCGCGCTGCTCGATATGCGGATGCCGGACTCCAACGTCAGCGAACGCCTGACCGGCGAGGTGTTGCCCGACCAACAACGCGATGTGCGCAGTATCAACCCGGGCGATGCCGCGATCAGCAACCGCTTCACCCTGGTCTACGATCCCGTGGTGCAGCAGCTCGTGCTGGTGCTCAACCCCGGCACCATCCCGCACGCGGCCGATTACGGTCCAGCGATCCCACGCCAGACCTACGGCCCGACCACCGGCATCCCAATCAAGAATGATGTCTGGCCAGCGGTGAATCCCGAATGCCTGGGGAATGGCGGCGTCCATCCGATGGCGAGCACGCCACCGGAGGTCGCGATCCAACACCGTTACCACGTCGGCGACCGTTTCACGGCGGGTGAATGGCACTTGGTGCAGGTCACCTTCAGCAGCAATCAACCCGGCGGCATGTCGATCATCGTCGACGGCCTGGTCGGACGTGATGTCACGCGCACGCCGACCGATACCACCGCCATGACCGTCCCCGGCGACCACCTCACCCAACCGGTGCTGGTGCTTGCCACCGATCTGCCGACCACCCAGCAGGTGCGCGACATCGGTACGCGTGCGCTCTATGCCGATCGCATCGCGCTCCAGGCGCTCGCCTACGATGGCGGCAATGCTCCACTCAGGGGTGCGAACGCGGTGCGGCGCCTGCTGCCGGAACGCGGGCTGGTGCGCATCGGTCGCGAATACATCAGCTACCAGTGGATCGACGACGATGGCGCGTTGCGCGATTGCGTGCGTGGCCGCCGTCAACGCACCCACGGCGGTGTCGACGGCAGTGGCGTGCCGACCTGGAACGAGGCGCACGTGATGGAACCGCACCGCCTCGGCGATGCGGTGTATCCCGGCGGTTTCGCCTTCTCCATTCCGCAGAACGTGCCGTGGTACCGCGGCGGCTGCCACTTGGCGCAGCGCATGCCCGACGGTGATCCGGCGCACAAGCACCAAGTGTGGGCCAACGTTGGCATCCCGCTGCTGGAAGCGACCTCGACCGCGGTGCCCTTAGCTGGCGGTGTGATCACGCAGTTCCCGCCGCGTGGGTACGTGCTGATCGGCCCGCATCAGGTGTACTACGACAATGTGGATCTCCGACCAATTGATACCCTCCCGACCCCCCGCTTGCTCAACGTCCACTACTGGGGTTCAGTCACGACCACCAACCCCGATGGTTCGACCTCCACCCGCGACGGCTGGGTCTCCGGCCTGCCGACCTCCTTCACCGCCACCGACGAGGTGGTGCTGATCAGTCAGGAGATCGCTGGCAAGAATCTTGCCGGGGTGAATCTCGATCCGACCCAGTCCAATCGCTACGCCCAATCTGGATCTGCGAAGTACGTGCAGCTCTATGACGCGCGGGCCAGTGACGCCGGAATCAATGCCGGACGCATCGAGTGGATCAGCTATACGGAGATCCGCTCACGCACCGATTACCCGACCACCATGGGCACGCGGGTGTCGTACCTGATCAACCTCAGCGAGGAGACCACCAACATCGTGCCGAATCCCGATCCGATGCAGCCGCCGATGCACGTGAAGGTGTTGCGCGGCGGCTTCTGGTTCGCTGACGGGCGCAGCGCGCCGTTCATCCGCTTCGGCGCGCGCGCGCGCGAACGCACCGGCTTCGCCGCCACCGACTTCAGCGATTACGATCCGCTGGTGCACACCTTCCCCGCGCTCACCACCCGCGTGATCCCGGTGCAGACCAACCTCGAGATCGCCTACCTGCTGGAGGCGGGCGATGTGGTGACGCTGGCACCGCAGATCATGGGTGGCGGCCAACGACCGATCCAGTTGTGCGTGCGCTACTCGGCCGACGACGCCTTCCCTGAGGACAAGGGCAGCACCACCGCGACAGCGTGGAACTCGATGAACCGCCACTTCGCTTTCAGCGAGGCCATCCCTGATGATTGGAATCCCGGCAACGCCGCCTTCTACCTGCTGAGCTGGCCATGCTGGACACCGGAGGACGATCTCAGCCAACTCAACACCGCCAGCGAATGGCGCCGTGATCGGCTCGGCTGGGTGCTGCCATGGAGCAATGCGTTCGCTCCCGATTTCACGCCCAACACCGGTTCGCCGGCGAACCGCAGCATGACCTTCCTGACCACTGGTGCCACCAATGCGACGGGGGCCGTGGCGACCATCGATGCCCTCCATGCCGGCGAACAACCGGGATGGCAGCAGGGGACGCAGGTACAGGCCAACATCGTGCCGCTGAACAATGATCCGTGGTTGGATGATCAACCGCTCACCGGCCGCTTGGCGATCCGCACCGATCAGACGGCGTTCGCCTTCCCGTATGGATTGATCGAGATCGGCGGCGAGGTCTTCGCCTACAAGACCGATTCGACGCAGGATCGCCTGGACGCCGAACGTCCAATGAATCCCGATCTGGTGCGGGGCAACCAGGCGTGGCTGATTGCTCGCGGCCTGCTGGGATCGAGCCGCCGGGTACACCAGGGTTCCGACCTGGTGCTGCACCTGCCGATCGGTCCGGTCGCCGAGATCGTCGAAGCCTTGCCCGTGGATGCCTTGGGCGATGTCCAGATCGACGGCTTCTTCGCCGCGCCAGCGATGCTGCTGACCAGTCGCAACGGCGACCGGATGGAACTGACCACCATGCCGAACAGCCACACCGCGCCGTGGCTGCGCGGGATGTACAATACCACGCCGATGGCGTGGACGGGACGCCCGGACAGCAACACCTTCGACAACCTCGCGCCCATCGCGATCGGCTGGTGGCCGCGTTATCCCAGCGCGCTGCCGAACGGCCTGCACCCCCAGAACGCCTACTTCAGCGAGCGCATGCGCTGTCGCAGTTTCTCCTGGGCGGGGTTCCCCCTGCGCTTCCATGACTCCCGTTTCGACGCAAACGCCTCGGCTGCCGTCACGGTGTTGAGCAACGGTGATGGATTGTTCAATTTCCAGGCCACCGCGCTCGATGGCAGACTCGACTGGCGCGATGCCCGCTGGCTGACGCTGTTCCCCGCCAGCGGCACTCCGTCGGCCACCCCGCTCGACGCCAGCGAGGCTTTCAACTCCGTGCATTTCATCACCGCCGGTGACGAACCCCTCAATGCGCGCCTGACCACTCCCCGTGACACGCTACGTTTGGTCGATGGTGCGGAACTGCGTGTGCTGTGGACCTACGCCACGCCGAACCTGGCGAACGGCCTGCCCTCCGCCGAGTGGTTGCAGTCCGTCGCACGCCACGGCAACCGCGCACCGATGATCGGACCGGTCTACCTGCGTGCTCGCGCGCCAAGCAAGGTGATCAACGTCGAGCGGTGATGCGTGAGTCCGCCGGGGCCGTCACGGCTGCGCCGGCGGTTCCCACGGCAACTTGCCCAGCATCCGCCCGAGCATCTTCACCGCGAAGACCTGGAGCCGTTCACGGATCTGGTCGTCACCCACACCGATGTCGAGATTCAGTTCCGGTGCGGTGCCGATCACGCTGCCTTCGTTGGGGTGGAAGGCCATGTAGGCGAGGATGGCTTTGAGTTTCTCATCGGGCACTTCACGGCGCAGACGCTGATAGACGAACAACGGCAACTCCGACTCGAACTGGCCCTGACCGATGTCCATCAGCGAACAGGCGCCGATCAGATTGCGCACCTTCTCGGTGTTGTCGAAGACGTGGCCGGGGGCCCACACCGCGAACTTGGCGAGGAAATCCTCCCAGTCGGTCTTGCGTTCGGGGAACTCGTCGTTGCGGCTGAAGTCCTGCGCGAACGGGCACACCCAGGTGTTGTCGGCGGAGAACTCTTCCCAGCGGATCTGGGCGATCTGTTCGTCGGTCGGCGGCTTGGGTGGCTCCGTCGGTTTGGTGTCGACGTGGGTGGTGCCGGCAGCCGGCGTCGCCTCGGGTTTGACCTCGGCAGGTTTGGTTTCGGCAGGCTTGCTCTCGGTACCAGCCACCGGAGCGGGTTTGGTCTCGGCGGTTTTTTCGTCAGCCGACCAGCCCCACGACATCAGCAGACAGAGACTGGCCGCAGAGACACAGAGACGCAGAGAAAAACCTGAGAAGCCGCGGAAAACGGCACGGCCCTGATGGCTGTGCTCTGCGTCTGTGCGTCTCTGCGGCCGATCCATGCGTTTCCTTTCGACGTGATACGGAGAACAGCGCGTCTCGCTCACGCCACCTTCATCAGCCGGCCCAGGAAACCGGCGGCGATCCAGGTGGCCAGCGCCAATCCCACCCACCACCACGCGGAGCGCGGCAGGCGCTGATCAGCCTCCCAACGGAACAGTTTCCAGCCCGCCAGGGTCGCTGAGCCGCCGATCAGCAGCAGGATGGCCGCCCGCCAGATGAAGTTCTCCCACACGAAGTCATGGGTGTAGCAGCGTTCGATGAGCCGCATCGCGTGCCGACCGGGCAGGAACATCGACATGGTTTCGGCCCATTTGGGCAGCAGGTGGATCGGTACGCCGACGCCACCGATCATGATCATCGGCAGGAACAGGCTCTGCCCGAGTGCCTGCACCGCACCGATACTGTTGGCGATGGCGGCGATGACCAAGCCGATGCCGATGAAGGCGAAGCTCACCAGCACGAATGACGCGATCAGCGCGAGCGGCTGTTTCGGCCACGGCAGGTCGTAGATCCACATCGCCAAAGCGATCTGCAAGGCCACCGAGGTGGCGACCAGCACTAGGCGCGAGGTGATGGTGCTGGTGATGAAGGTACCAGCACCCAGCGGCGTCAGGCGGTACCGCCGCCACACGCCGCGATCGCGTTCATTCACCAAGGTGATCGGCAGGCCGAAACACGCGCCACCCATGATGCTGATCACCAAAAGCGGTCCGATGACGTTGGTGATCTTGTGCTGGCCGAAGATCGCCACGAAGGCGATGAGGAAGAACACCGGCACGACATAGCCGAAGATCAACGCCTGCCGGTTGCGGCAGTTGAGCACCAGGCTGATCCAGACGTGATGCCAGAAGGCGGAGATCATCGGTATTTGTCCGGGGTCCGGGGTCCGGGGTCCGGGGTCCACCAAGCCGCCACCATCCGCACGGGACTCCGGACTCCGGACTCCGGACCCCGGACGATCCCCGCCGTTCCATACTCCTCACTGGCGAATCGCGACATCAATCCCTCAACCGCCGACCGGTGAGTTCGATGAAGACGTCTTCGAGAGACGGCTTGCGGATCTGCAGGTCGACCAGCGTCGCACCGACGGCTTCCAGGTGATGCACCAGGGCGATGACCGTGCGGTTGATTGCGCCACTGCTGATGCGCGCCACCACGCCATCGACCTCGACGGCCGTGGCGCTCTCCAGCGCCGCCAGAGCGGTGCGGTCGAGCGGTCGATCGCTCGTACACACGATACGCGTCGCCGAGGCGGAACGGGCGATGAGCGCTGCCGGTGTGTCGCAGGCGATGACTTTGCCGTGATCGACCACCGCCACACGATCGCACAGTTCTTCCGCTTCTTCGATGTAATGCGTGGTGATCAGCACACTGCGCCCGGCGGCCTTCATCGCGCGGATGACCGCGTGCAGTTCACGCCGCGCCTGCGGATCCATGCCGGCGGTGGGTTCATCGAGAAATAACACCTCGGGCTCGTTGATCACGGCCAAGGCCAATCCCAGGCGCTGCCTCTGCCCCCCGGACAAGCTGGCAAAGGTCGCGTCGGCTTTGTCGCCCAGACTGAAGCGGTCGAGCAAACTCTGCGGCGTGACGCTGTGGCGGTAGAAGCTGGCGAACAGTCGCAGCGCCTCACGCACCCGAAGCTGTTCCGGCAACGCGGTCGCCTGGAGCTGGACGCCGATACGTTCACGCATCGCCGAGGGATCGCGCCGCGCGTCGATGCCGCAAACGCTGATGGCGCCACCGTCCGCCTGACGCAGTCCGATGATACATTCCAGCGTCGAGGTCTTGCCCGCACCGTTAGGCCCGAGCAGCGCGACGATCTCGCCCGCTGCTACCGACAACGTCACGCCACGCACGGCCTCGACCGTGCCATAGCGTTTGACCAGATCAGTGACTTCGACCGCCGCAGGCATGGGCGGGACGTTAGTGGCCACAGTCAGAGACGCCAATCACCGTTCTGCCGTGGCACGGGCGTCTCGCCCGTGGTCGTTCGTCCAGCGATCACGGGCGAGACGCCCGTGCCACGACGAATCACGCTCACGCAGCGAACAAGCCAGTCCACCAGGCCGGTGGTTGGGTGCTCCACACTACCACCACGCTGGCGCTGGCGATGAGCAGCAGTGACGTGGCAATGAGCGCGAACGCCAACAGGTGACCGACGCGCGGAATGTCGGCACCAGCCCCGACGGTGTTGAGCCGCAGGTTGAGCACCAAGCCATGCAGGTGCATGAACAAGGCGATGCCACAGGCAAAGGTCAGGCCGCTGCGCAGCAGGCCATCCGGTGACAGCCACCGTGCGAGCAAGATCGGCCCAAGAATCATCGGCAGCACGTACGGCGCGATCAGGATCGGTATCGCGCGCAGCAGATTGACCGGTTCATGACGGATCTCGCCGCCCTGACCGGCGGTGGCGTGGATGGCGCCGACGCGCACGAACAGCAACAGGCACATCAGCGCATGCGCGCTTTCGTGCAGCCACGTGTGCAGGAACAGATTCGGTCGCCGCCAGAACGCCAACGCCAAACCCAGCAGCAGTCCGGCGAAGAGTGCGTATTCCTCCGGCGGTGGACCAGTGACCTCACCCCATCGCCGGGTCAGCAGGCTCCAGCACCACGGCACCAGCAACACCCACGCGGCACCACCGACCACCACATCGAACACCAGACGGGCAACTCGCGTGATCATCGCTGGTGACGTAGGGGTTGGCCGGCGCGGTGAAAGCCCGGAAGTCCACCATACGTTGGTCACTGCCAGGGTCCCGGCATCCTTGCAGCCCCGACCACCGCCCCGACCATCACCCGCCATGAGTGGCCCCGCGGATGCATTTCTTGTCAGCTTGATCGGCCAACTGCTGGTCGTCGACCTCGACGAGTCGTACCTGGTGATCGGAACGCTCCGCACGGTCGACGACCACCACCTCGCCTTCACCGAAGCCGATCTGCACGACCATCGTGAAGCCAACTGCACCAAAGACGTCTACCTGCTGGAGACGCGCCAACTGGGCGTGCGCTTCAATCGCAAGCACGTCGCCGTTCCCCGTTCACGTGTGCTGGCGATCTGCCGGCTGGAGGACATCGCGCCATGAGAGCTCTCACCGTCATCATCCTGGTGCTCGCGACCATCTGGTGCGCCGGCAACGTCATCCTCGGCGCGGTCGCGGCCAAGGGCGTGTTCGTCCACGCGCCACCGCACGCCGACCTCATCTCCCGCGAGGTCGCCGGTGCGATCTTCGGCAAGGTGCTCGAACGGTGGAGCTTCGCCGTCGATGTCGGTTTCCTGCCGCTGATCGGCGTGCTCCTCCTGCTCTTGGCGGGTGCGTTGCTGAACCTCAAACGCATCGGCGTGATGGTGCTTTGCCTCGCCACCCTGGGTGGCATCGCCGGCGTCCACCTGTGGTCGCGCACCATCCTGCATGACGCCCTGGTGGCCGCGCCGCCCACCGATCCCAAAGCGCCCTACAGCGACGAGCAGCGCGAAACCTTCAACACTCTGCACAAACGTTCCACCAACGTTTTCAGCGCTGAAGCCGGCCTGTTGCTGCTGCTGATCATCGGCTGCGGCGTCGCACTCGGGCGCCAATCCGACCCGGTCGTCACTTCCGCTTCCCCCACCAACCATTAGGGTTCCGCGGATGGTCCGACCACCGCCAACCGGCATGATCGCCTGCCTCACCGTCCCGGTGTTGCTGGGCATGTCGCTGTTGTCGGTCGGCTGCATCGCCCATCGCACCGCCGTCAATCCGCCCCTGCCGGCCGCTCCGCCCCCGCCCGGTGAACCGGCGGCGATCACCCAGCTCATCACCGGGGCGACGGTGACGAACGACCCACAAGCGCCGATCACCGAATCCTCGCACCTGCCGATCGATGTTCCGGTGAGCGTGTGGCGACGCGACAGCGACGGCATCATCAGCCGCGGTGAGCTGCGGGTCACCACCGCCCTGCCGTGGTGGCAACGTTTCCCCGCCGACATCGTCACCGACCTCGTGCCGATTGAGGCCGAAGTCTTCGCCAGCGGCACCGCCACCTTCACCCAAGTGCCGAACGCCGATCGCGCGGTCCTCTTCGCCCAGGCGGAACGTGACGGGTATGCCCGACGTGAAGCGCCGCCAAAAAATCCCGGCACCAAATCTGGCAGCCCAGACGCCGGGTCGAAAAACGCTGCCCCGCACAAGGATGTCCAGGGGAAACCCACACCATGAACCTGCTGCGCCCCCTGCTTCCGGCGATGTTCGTCGCTCTGGTCGGTTCCCCGCTGTGGAGCGCCGATGCGCCCACCGCCGAGGAATGGTCGGGAGTCGAACAGGCCCTCAACGAGGACGCCCCGGACGCGTCGGCGAAACTCTCGGCGCTGGTCGCCGCCTATCCGCGTTGGAGCGATGGTCACCGCACGCTGGCGCAGGTGCTGTTGCGTCAGGGTAAAGCCGACGCTGCGCTCACTGCCGCGAAACAGGCGATGGCCAGCGCGCCCAGCGATGCGAATGCCGCCGCGGTGGCGATCCAGGCCCTCGGTGCCTTGCAGCGTCCCGCCGACGCCTTCGCCATCGCCGACCAGTTCATCGGTGACAAGGATCCGCAGGGGTGGGTGAACTTCCGTGCCGCCGAGGTCGCACTGAACTCCGGTGACCGCGCCAAGGCCGATCTCCACCTCTCGCTCGCCAATGGTCGGGTGAAAAAGAGTCCGCCGGCGGAGTTCGCTTACCTGGACGCACGCATCAGCGCCGCCGCCGGCGACCTCGACCGGGCCGAAGTCAGCCTGAACCGCGCACTCGCGGCCAACCCGCGCCTGTGGGATGCGTGGTACGAACTCGGCGTGGTGCAGTTGCGTCAGGCCGACGCCAAGACCGCGAGCACGCGCCGCGAATACCTCGACAAGGCGATCGCGAGTTTCGGCAAGGTCACCGCGATCCACGGCAAGGATGCGCTCGCGTGGCTCGGCCTGGGCCGGGCGCAGGTCACGCTGGCGCAGGATCTGCTGATCGACCGCGCCGACGAAGGCCGCGCCCTGGCAGCGAAGGCCGCCGCCAGCCTGAAGAACGCGGTTGACCTGAACGACGGACTACGCGACGCGCACCTCAACCTGGGTGTAGCGCTGCTGGTCGACGAACACCACGAGCAGGCGATCACCCACCTGTTGCGCGCGCGCGACCTGGGTTCGACCAGCCGCACGCTCGGCTTCAACCTCATGCTCGCCTATCAGAAGGCCGGACGTGCGGCCGAGTTCGAGGCCGAGGCGCGCAACGTCCAAGCGGTCTCCACCGCCGAGAAACTCACCGCCGGCATCGGTTTCTTCCGCGCCGGCAATCATGCATTGGCGGTGGAACTACTCACCAGCGCCCTGCCGGAACTCACCGACAGCGAACGCGTCGCGGCGACCAACCGCTTCATCGGGCACGCGCACGCCGCGCACGCCGCCAGTCTGCTCACGCGCGCTGACACCGATCCGACCGCCACTGAAGCGGAACTTGACCGCGCCCGCGAGGCCTGGCGCAAGGCCGGCAACCACAAGGACTATCCGGCGCAGCGGTTCTTCATGGCGCAAGAGACCGCGCGTTCACCAGAACTCGGCTACGCCGCCGGGTGGCAGCACCTGACGTGGCACGGCTACACCTCGCTCGATGGCTGGTCGTCGGTGGTCGGCAATTACGGCGGCGCGATGACCGGCGGCCAGGGCCTGCCGGGGATGTGGCAACGCCATCCCGTTCACCTGATCGTCTGGGGCGTGCTGGCATTCCTCCCGTTATGTCTCGCGCTGTTCGCCTTCCTGCGGCCCAAACGGGAAACGGTGTCCGAACGTCCGGTCTCCGAACCGCATGTGCGCCCGGTCAGCAAACCGCCGATAAGCAAACCGCCGATGAGCAAACCGCCGATGAGCAAACCGCCGATGAGCAAACCACTGCCGGCGCCCAAATCTTCGGCCTCCAGCGGAGGCACGCGCGCGCCGGCGACCAAGCCGCCCCAAGCGCAGCAGCGGACGCCGTCACCACCGACGCGACCACCGGCAGCGACACCGGTCACCAAGCCGCCGTCGGCCAAAGCCGTCTCGCCGAAGCCGCCCGGCGGTGGCCAGATGGAAACCGAGGCGAGCATGACGCCGCTCAACAACCAGATGCTCGAACGCCGCGAGGCCCGGCCGAAAGCGGTGGAGACCGAGCAGAGCCTGCGACCCGCCAAGGCTCCGGAGAAGAAGGTGCGCAACTCCGGCGAATTCGCCGCCCTCGAACGCCGCACGCCGCGTCCTGAGGACGACAAGAAGCGTTGAATGACTGCGAGTGGTGCGCACCGCGTCAGCTTGGTGATCCCCGCCGCCGGACGTGGTACGCGTTTCGGCGGGCCGGTGCCCAAACAACTGCTACCGCTCCAAGGCCGCGCGGTGCTGCTACGCAGCCTCGATGCGTTCGCTGGCCAGGTGCAAGAAGCGGTGCTGGCGATCAGCGATGATGCCCGTGACGAGGTGGCCGCGCTCATCGCCACCGCCGGCCTGCCGTTCCCGGTGCGGCTGACCACCGGCGGTGCGACCCGTCAAGACTCGGTGTCTGCCGGCCTGCGCGCGAGCGATCCCACCTGCGATCTGGTGCTGGTCCACGATGCGGTGCGCCCGCTGGTGCCACGTTCCTGTATCGCTGCCTGCATCGCCGCCCTCACCGACCACGTCGCCGCGGTGGTCGCGGTGCCGTGCGCCGCGACGGTCAAACGCGCCACCGCCGAACGGACGGTCGACGCCACCGTGCCGCGCGATGACCTGTGGTTGGCGCAGACGCCGCAGGGCTTGCGCCGCGCTGAAGCGCTCGCGGCCTTCGCTCGCGCCGCCACTGAACAGTGGTCGTGCAGCGATGACGTGCAGGTGATGGAACGCGCCGGCTACCGCGTGGCGCTGGTGATGGGTGATGCGCGCAATCTCAAGCTCACCACTCAGGACGATTGGGCGGTGGCCGAGGCACTGATCGGATAGAAGGCCCTCCGGCGCTCCGTGACAGCGGGCGCTGCACGATGTCAGAATGACCCAGACAGGCCCGCCCCAGGCCTCCCGCACGGCCTGGGGCCTATCCCCTAACCCCTGTCCATCCGGCTAGTTGGGGCAGCGTGGGCCAAATCGTATTGGCATGGCCCATGCTAAAGGATTGGTAACCGACCTACTCATGCGCTCCCGCACCATCCTCATTGCCGACGACGACCGCCTCGTGCGCGAGTCGCTGCACGATCTCCTGGCCGACCTCGGCTGGACGATCGAAGAAGCCGGCAATGGCACCGATGCCATCGCGGTGCTCTCGCGCATGCACTGCGACCTGCTGCTATCGGATGTCGACATGCCGGACATGACCGGTTTCCAACTGCTGTCGTGGGTCATCGATCCGGGTCATCTGGCCACGCGTCCTCCAGTGGTACTGATGAGCGCACGTGCGGATCATCAACTCGGCCTCGCCGCACAACGCGCCGGCGCGGTCACGCTGCTCTCCAAGCCGGTCGAACTGCCGGCGATCACCTCACTGGTCCATCACCTGCTCGACCGCTGAGAGCGGTCACCTCCCTCACCTGAACTCACTCAAATAATCTTCATCTCGTAAAGGAACTTCGTCATGGGCAAAATCATCGGCATCGACCTCGGTACCACCAACTCGTGCGTGGCTGTCATGGAAGGCGGCGAAGCCGTCGTCATCGCCAACCAGGAAGGTTTGCGCACCACGCCGTCCGTCGTCGGCTTCACCGAAGGCGGCGACCGCCTCATCGGCCAGATGGCGCGCAACCAGGCCATCACCAATCCCGAAAACACCGTCTACTCGATCAAACGCTTCATGGGCCGTCGCCACAGCGAAGTGAGCTCGGAAGAAAAGCTGGTGCCCTACAAGGTGGTCGGCGGCACCAACGAACTGGTGAAGGTCGACATCCGCGGCAAGCAGTTCACCCCGCCGGAAATCTCGGCGATGGTGCTGCAGTACCTTAAGAAGGCCGCTGAGGATTACCTTGGCGAGGCGGTAACCGAAGCGGTCATCACCGTGCCGGCGTACTTCAACGACAGTCAGCGCCAGGCGACCAAAGACGCCGGCAAGATCGCTGGCCTGGACGTGAAGCGCATCATCAATGAGCCGACCGCGGCTGCGCTCGCCTACCACATGGACAAGGGCAAGAGCGGCAAGATCGCCATCTTCGACCTTGGCGGCGGCACGTTCGACGTGTCCATTCTGGAGGTCGGCGACGGCGTGGTCGAAGTGCTCGCTACCAACGGCGACACCCACCTCGGTGGTGACGACTTCGACGACCTGGTCATCAACCACTTGGCCGACAACTTCGCCAAGGAAAACGGCGGCCTGGACCTGCGCAAAGACAAGATGGCGCTGCAACGCCTGAAGGAAGCCGCGGAAAAGGCCAAGAAGGAACTCTCGCAGGTCACCAGCGCGCAGATCTCGCTGCCCTTCATCACCATGGTGAACGGCGCGCCGAAGCACCTCAACACTACGCTGACCCGTGCGACCTTCGAAAACATCACCAAGAGCCTGATCGAGCGCTGCCGCAAGCCGTGCCTCGACTGCATCAAGGACGCCAAGCTCAACACTTCGGACATCGACGATGTGATCCTGGTCGGTGGTTCGACGCGTATGCCCAGCGCTCAGGCAGTGGCGAAAGAGATCTTCGGCAAACAGCCGAAGCAGAACGTCAACCCGGACGAAGTCGTGGCGGTCGGCGCTGCGGTCCAGGGCGGCGTGCTCACCGGTGAGGTGAAGGACGTCTTGCTGCTCGACGTCACCCCGCTGTCGCTCGGCATCGAGACCGAAGGTGGCGTGATGACGGTGATGATCGAACGCAACACCACCATCCCGAAGGACCACACGCAGGTGTTCTCCACCGCGGCCAACAACCAGCCGGCGGTCGACATCCAGGTCTACCAGGGCGAGCGCCGCATGGCGCGCGACAATCGTCAGATCGGCAAGTTCACCTTGGACGGCATCCCGCCGGCCCCGCGCGGCATGCCGCAGATCGAGGTGACCTTCAAGATCGACGCCAACGGCATCCTGGAAGTGAAGGCCAAAGACAAGGCGACCGGCAAGGAGCAGCACATCTCCATCCAGTCGTCCTCGGGCCTCGGCAAGGACGAGATCCAGCGCATGGTCGACGAAGCCGCCGCCAACGCCGAATCCGACAAGGCCAAGGAAGAGCTGGCAAAGGCGCGCAACCAGGCCGAGCAACTCGTGCACCAGACCCGCACGCTGATGGACGAGCACAAGGACAAGTTCGAAGGCAGCGAAGAAGCGGACATCACCGCCGCTATCGCAGCCCTGGAAGGCCTCAAGGCGAGCGAGGACAAGAACGCCATCGAAGCCGCAGTGAAGGAACTGGAAACGAAGTCACAGACCTGGGGCAAACGCATCCACGAAGCGTCCATGGCCAAGCAGCAGGCTGCCGCCGGCGCAGCCGGTGGCGCAGGTCCGCAGCAGGCGGAACCGCAGCAGCCCCAGGGCGGCGGTGATGACAACATCAAGGACGCCGACTTCACCGTGCAGAAATGAACTGAATCACCATTTCACATGGAGGACCGGAGGACCGGAGAAAAACCACCCTGGTTGCTCTCCCCTCCGGTCCTCCGGTCCTCCATGTGAATCCCCTCTCTCCGATACATCGACACGGGCCGCCACTCCGGCAGCCCCCAACTTGAAAGACACGAGGCACCTCGCATGAGCAAAACCAACATCAAACCCGTTGGCTCCCACGTCATCGTCCAGCGCTCCACTCCCTCCGAGAAAAGCGCCGGCGGCATCGTCCTGCCTGAGAAGGCCAAGGACAAGCCGACCGAAGGCAAAGTGATCGCTGTCGGCAACGGCAAGGTCATGGAAGACGGAAAACGTCAGGCCATGCAGCTGAAGAGCGGCGACCGCGTGCTGTTCACCACCTACGGTGGCCAGGAGATCAAGGTCGCTGGCGAGAGCTACATCGTGATGGAAGAGAGCGAAGTGCTCGCCGTCATCGCGTAAGCGATCTCGTTGGAATCAACGTCAGAAGCACACCCGGTCGGGAAACCGACCGGGTGTTTTTTTGTCCGTGGACTACGGCCAGAGATCGATGCCAAGCACGCGCTCGGCCCACTCGTGATCTTTGAAACGTGAGCGAGGAAACTGCACGGATTTACCGAAGGAATCGGCGATTCCCAGTCGCGATAGAGCCGACCATTTCTGGTCGCCCCCCGCACAGATCCGGACAGGCGCGATTCACGCATCCGGCTCTTACCTCTGGTAACTGACGCGCAGGCGTTGATTCGGATAGGGATG
>JACDEI010000018.1 GCA_013816485.1 Planctomycetota bacterium | reverse complement strand
GACGTGGGTATCTCGGCAATCCGGCATCACGGCTATGGACTCACGGTGCATCGTGCGCTCATGTTCCAGGAGAAGTCTTACAACTGCGGGCCAGTGGCCCGCAGTTGGAGGACGTGGGTATCTCGGCAATCCGGCATCACGGCTATGGACTCACGGTGCATCGTGCGCTCATGTTCCAGGAGAAGTCTTACAACTGCGGGCCAGTGGCCCGCGGTCCCAGGGGCGGGCGAAAGGCAGAATTGCCCCTGGCCGGCTGGAAGCCGGCGCTCCCAGGAAAGGCACGTCGCACAGGCGCGCGGAGCGCGCCTAGTGCATCCCCAGTTTCTTGCGCACCATCTTGATCTCGATGGTCGAGAGCACGGCGTTGATGGTGAAGTAGAGCACCAAGCCCGAGGGGAAATTGTAGAAGATCACGCCGAAGACCACCGGCAGCCAGCGCATCATCTTCATCATCTGTTCCTGCTGCGGATCGGCGCCTGGCGGCACCTTCTGCATCATGCTCATCCAGATGCTGACGCCGATGTAGATAATCGGCAGGGGATTGATCGAGATCGTCCAACCACCGACCACCCAGCCGATGAGCTGATCCGGCAGCGTCAGGTCGTTGATCCACAGAAAGCCGTGGCCGCGCATGTCGGCGCTGTGGCAGAACGCCAAGTAGAGCGCGGTGAAGATCGGGATCTGAATCAGGATCGGCAGGCAGCCGCCGAGCGGATTGACGCCGTGTTTCTTCCACAACTCCATCTGCTTCTGCGCCATCTTCTGCTTGTCGCTCTTGTACTGCTCCTGGAGCAGTTTCAGTTCCGGCGCGAGCTTCTGCATCTTCATCATCGATTCGTGCTGCTTGAAGGTCGTGCGGTGCAGCGCGAGTTTGATCAGGAAGGTCAGGACCACGACCGCGACGCCGTAGTTCTGCACCACCAGCACCAGCCAATCGAGGCTGACGGTCAGCAGCCAAGCGAGCGACTTGAAGAAGCGGTAGTAACCGTCGGAGTATTCGACCTTGGCGGCGGTCTCACCGAGCAGTTCGCGATCGCGCTCGCTCATGCTGGCGACGGTGATGGTCCAGGTGGCCTCAAGACGCTGCTTGGGCTTGAGCACGATGTCGCCGCCGCCCGGTGCGAGCAGGGTGACCTCGAGGTAGGCCTGATGGCCGCCGTTGACGTCCTTGAACCCGACGGCGTTGGCCTGCATCAGGGCGCGTGCACCGCCGGTGGCGGCGGGCAGTGATCCCCCGGGTCCGCCACTGACGGAGCCGGGCCCACCGTCGACTACCACCGGGGCTGCGGGTGTGGGAGTTGGTGCCGTGCTGGTGCCGGGATCATGCACCGCATGGCCAAGCGGATGCCACAACACGCCGAAGAAGCGGCTCTTCACGCAGACGTAGTCGAGCTGCTCCACCGGGATGGCCGTCGGCGTTCCGGGGTAGCCCGGCGTCGGCAGCGGCGGCAGGTAGAGCGAGGTCATCTTGCCGCTGGCACCGCCGTGGTGCACGAGTGCGAGGTAGGGGGCATCCTGCTTCACGTCGTCCTGATGCACACCGTTGAGCGGGTAGATCCGCGGGCGCAGGGAAGTGTCGGCGGTGCCAAGGTTCTCCACCGTCAGAGTGCTGCGCAGCGTCAGGCTGTCCGCTGGCAGGTCGTAGCGCAGCGTCCAGCGCAGCGCGGTAGTCTCATGGCTGAGCACCAAGTGGCTGTCGTCGCCGGAGACCTTTTTCCACAGCGTCTTGTCGTTCAGACCGATGTCGGTGATCCAGTTGTGATAGGAGCCGCCCGGATTAAAGGCGCTGAGCACTGGCAACGGCTTGGCCGGATCGGGAACAGTGTGGCCCTGCTGGGCGAGTGCCTTGGCCTGCCACGCGTGCAGGCGCACCGGATGGGTTTCGAGCAGGCTGATGGTGCGGATCGCACCTTGGCGATCGATGACATCGACCTGCACCAGCTTGTTCGTCAAACGGTAGTCGGTGAAGATCGGTGCCGGCGCGGCGGACTCTGCCGGCTTCACTGGCGGGGCGGCTTCCACGGCAGGCGCGGTGGCTGCTGGCGGGGGCGTGACCGCTGGCGCGGCTTCATCGCCAGCACGCAGGCCGACGGTGAACAGGAACAACAGGATCAACGACCACAAACGCATGCGGGCTCCAAACCAGGGGGCGGCAGAGCATCGGGGCAACGCCGTGGAGACAACCCCTCAAGGTGGGGGAGGCTTCGCCCTGGGCCCTGGGAGAGGCGAGCCCCAGCTCGCCTTCATACGACCAAAGTGCCTTTGCTGACTGCGGTTTGGTCCAAACTAGGCGAGCTGGGGCTCGCCTCTCCCAGGCCGTTCGACCGGCGGTCCGGGCGGGCTTGACTTTCAATCCTTAGATCGTTATATTCCAAGTAAGGAATAAAACGATGAAAGAGCTGAGCGACGAGATGGTGGCGCGTATCGCCGAACGGTTCCGCGGCTTGGCCGATGTCACACGCATCCGCATCCTGGTGCGCCTGCAAGGCGGCGAGTGCAACGTCAGCACCCTGGCGACCGAGTTGGATGTGGCGCAGGCCTCGATCTCCAAACACCTCGCGGTGCTGCGTAGCCTGGGTTTCATCCAGATGCGTCGCGAAGGGGTGCAGGCGTTCTGCACCATCCGCGACCCGGCCCTGCCCCAGCTCTGCCAACTGATGTGCGATGGCGTCACCCGCCATGCGCAAGAACTACACGCGGCCCTCGGCCTGTCGCGCAAGCCGCGCAAAACCTGAACCGCCATAAGCACAAGGAATCCGTCATGACCATCTCCACCTGTTCCCCTGTCGAAACGAAACAACGCCACGACGCGGGTGCTGCGCACCTGATCGACGTGCGCACGCCCGCCGAACACCGCGCGTTGCATGCCCAGGGCGTGACGCTGATGCCGCTCGATCAGTTCGATCCTGCGGCGATCAAGGCTGGCGTGCCGGCCGGCAAGACCATTCACCTGCTCTGCAAGTCGGGCGGTCGCGCCAAGATGGCGGCGCAGAAACTCGCCGACGCCGGCTGCCCTTGTGTGATCGTCGAAGGCGGCACCGAAGCGTGGGCCGCGGCGAATCTCCCCGTGGTGCGTGGCAAGTCAGCGATGTCGCTCGAACGCCAGGTGCGCATTGTCGCTGGTCTGCTGGTGGTGCTCGGCGTGGTGCTCGGCTTTTCCGTGCACCCGTATTGGTTCGGTCTCTCCGGCTTCGTCGGCGCGGGTCTGACCTTCGCTGGCATCACCGACACCTGCATGATGGGGATGATGATCGCGAAGTGCCCGTGGAATCGGTGAGCATGTCCGATGTCCGATGTCCGATGTCGGACAAAGGGCAAGAGGCAGCCGCATCGGGGTATTCTAGTCTTTTGACATCGGACATCGGACATCTGAAGGACATCGGACATCAGACATGGTCCTCACCCTCATCCTCGGCGTGATCACCGGCCTTGCCCTCGGCCTCACCGGCGGTGGTGGGACGATGTTGGCGTTGCCGTTCTTGGTGCACGGCCTGGGGCTGCCGGTGCACGAGGCGGTGGCGGTGTCGCTGGTGGCGGTCGGGGCGATGGCGTTCATCGGTGCGCTGGCGCGTCTGCGCGCGCATCAGTTGCAATTGCACCTGGGGCTGCTGTTCGCTTTTGCCGGAATGCTCGGCTCACCAATTGGCGCGCTCGTCGCCCACCAGTTGCCGGAGGTGGCGCTGACCGCTGGTTTCGCCGCGCTTACGCTGCTGGTGGCGGCGGCCATGTGGCGACGTGCGCATGGCCCGCTGCCGACCGACTCCGCGCCGTTGCCGGACAACGCGCTGCTGCGCAACGCGGCCTGCCGCTTCGATCCGGGTGGGCGGTTGCGGTTGACCAGCCAGTGTCTGCGGCTGCTAATTCCCGCCGGCTTTGTCACCGGCATCGTGTCGGGCCTGTTCGGTGTTGGTGGTGGTTTCGTGGTGGTGCCGGCGCTGGTGCTGATCGCTGGAATCGACATCCGTCAAGCGACCGCGACCTCGCTGCTGGTGGTGGCGCTGGTCAGCCTCAGCGGCGCGGCCGGGGCGTTCGCCGGTGGCGTGCGGGTTGACCCGTGGTTGGTCACGGCCTTCGCTGGTGCGGGCGTGGTCGGTCTCGAACTCGGCAGTCGTTTCGGTCGCCGTTTGCCGGAACGCGTCACCCAACGTGGTTTTAGCTTGGTGCTCGTGCTGGTCGCGGGCGCGCTCATTCTCATTCCGCTACTCACCCATGGAGGTGTCCGATGATCTTCCAACAGTTCTACCTGACCTGTCTTGCCCACGCGTCGTACGTTATCGGTGATGAATCGTCGAAACGTGCGGTGGTGGTCGATCCGCAGCGTGATGTCGGCCAGTATGTGGCCTTTGCCCGCGAACACGGTCTGACCATCACCGATGTGGTGCTGACGCACTTCCATGCCGACTTTGTCGCGGGCCACTTGGCTCTGCGCGATCAGGTGGGCGCGACCGTCCATCTGGGACGGCGCGCGCCGGCGGAGTTTGCCTTCCACGCCTTGGCCGACGGTGACGTCATCGATCTGGGACGCGTGCGGTTGCGCACCATCGAGACCCCCGGCCATACGCCGGAAGGGATCAGCTTGGTGGTGTCGGAGAACGGCGCCGCACCGACTGCCGTGCTGACCGGCGACACCTTGTTCGTCGGTGACGTCGGGCGGCCAGACCTGATGGCGTCGGTCGGTGTGACCGCGGATATGTTGGCGCGCGAACTGTTCGCCAGCCTGCGCAAACTCGCGGCGTTGCCCGACGAGGTGAAGGTTTACCCGGCGCACGGTGCTGGATCGATGTGCGGCAAGAGCCTGGGCAAGGAGACCTTCTCCACCATCGGGCGCGAGAAGGTCGGTAACTACGCGCTGAACATCAGCGACGAGACTGCCTTCATTGTCGCGGTCACCGCGGATCAGCCCGAGGCGCCGGCCTACTTCGGCCACGATGCGGCGTTCAACAAACGCGAACACGACACTGCCGAGCACCGTTCCACGGCGCTGACCGTACCGCAGGTGCAGGATGCCATCTCGTCCGGCGCGCAGGTGTTGGACGTGCGAGAAACCTCAGCGTTTGCCCGAGCGCATGTCACGGGTGCGATCAACGTCGGTCTGCGCGGCCAGTTCGCCATGTGGGCCGGCGCGGTGCTCGATCTCAAACGCGACATCGTACTGGTCACTGATCCTGGTGATCAGGACGAGGCCCTGACGCGACTGCGGCGCATCGGCTTCGATCGCGTGCGTGGGCACCTGGACGGCGGCATGGCGGCACTTGCCGCCTACCCGACCTTGGTGAGCGGTTCGCGCCGCGTCGAACCGGATGAGCTGCGCCGTTGGCTGGCCCGCGCGGATGCGCCGCTGGTGATCGACGTGCGCCGTCACGATGAACACGCCACCGGCAACATCGATGGCAGCCGCAACATCCCGCTCCAGGTGCTGGGCGCGTCGTTGGCCGATCTGCCACGTGATCGCGAGCTCGTGGTGCACTGTGCCGGTGGTTATCGCTCAGCGATCGCGGCGAGCCTGCTGTCGGCGCGTGGGTTCCACGTCGCTGATTTAGTGGGTGGCTACGGCGCGTGGAAAGGCGCGTCATCCGCAAGTTGTGCGTTGAAGCAGTAGGTTGTCTGCCCCTGGGACCGCGGGCCACTGGCCCGCATCGGGTCGTCATTCCACCAATGACGTCAGCCAGACCCGAGAAACCGTCATTAGAAAATCACCGCAGGCACCACATCCAACTGCGGGCCAGTGGCCCGCGGTCCCAGGGGCGGACAACCGATCAGCTTGGCAGTTTCGCCAGCTTGGCGTGGAAATTATTCAGCATGGTCAGGAGGTACTCGTCCTCCTCCTTGGTGCGGTTGCCCTTGGTCTTGGCCTCCAGCACTTCGAGCAGTTGCACGGTGTAACGCGCGTACGGCGCATTGGCCTCACGCGTGCCGGTGATCGGGCTGGGGATGTCACCGAACTGCATCAGCGCCTGCGCACTCAGGCCGCTGAGGAAGTTGAGGAAGGTGGCGTCGGGAACGTTGGCCGCGTCAGTCATGGGCGCGCATTCAGGCGCAACGCCGCGCGGGGCAAGGGGGAAGGGGGAAGGTACGAAGGGTACGAGGGGGTACGAGGGGTACGAGGGGTACGAGGGGTACGAGGGGTCCGAAGGGTACGAAGAGTCCGAAGAGTCCGTGAAACAACGAGGCTGTCCGACCGTTCGTACCCTTCGTATCCTTCGTACCCTTCGTACCCTTCGTACCCTCGTACCCCTCGGACGGCCGTCCTAAAGCACCAACGCCATCAGGAAGGCCACCGGCGCCGCCAAGAGCACCGCATCAAGGATATCGAGGAAGCCGCCGAACCCAGGTACGACGTTGCTGCTGTCCTTCACCGCCGCGTCGCGTTTCATCGCGCTTTCAGCAAGGTCACCAGCAACGCCGAGGGGGCCGAGCACCAGCGCCCACACCAACGGCTGCCACCAACCGTCGAATGGTGGATGCGCGCACGTGGCCCACAGCGCCCAGGTGAATAGGTAGGCCCCGCCGATCGCACCGACGAAGCTGAAGGCGAACCCTTCCCAGGTCTTTCCTGGGCTGATGCGCGGCGACATCTTGTGTTTGCCGAAGGTCCGTCCGCCGAAGTACGCGCCGATGTCACCCATCTTCACCGTGGCGAGGAACAGCAGGGCGAGTTGGATGCCGCGGTAGGCGTTGTCCGGCGACTCGATCAAGGCGAGGCGTTGCAGCAGGTGCATCGAGATGCCCAGGTAGATCATCCCCAGCATGGTGCTGCCGACGTTGGCGAAGAAGCTCTCGGTCGCGTAACGGAACATCTGCGCCAGCACGGTCCACAGCAGGCCGAAGCCGAGGATGAGTCCGACGAGTGGCATACCCACGAGGCTTTGCGCGATCGGCACCAGCGGGTTGTCACTGGCCGCCAGCGTGGCGGACCATGGCACATGCGCTGCCAGCACCAACGCGACCACCACCACCACCAACGGCGCCATGCGCGCATGCGTCGCATGCGCCCGCGCCAACTTGGTGAACTCACCGCATCCGGCGACACCAGCGATCAAACCGACCGCCAGCAGACCCAGGTGGCTGCCGCGAGCGAGGTCATGGGCGACCGCCCCGATCGCCAAGCCAGCGATGGTGAAGCCGAAGATCAGCCGATTGCGTAGTTCCGGACGCATGGGCGGGGGTCTTAGCTCGGGATTCGGGGGGCGCTACCCAGCGGGGAGCACGTGGGTCGCCAGACCGTGGCACGGGCGTCTCGCCCGTGGGCAGACGCCATTGCCTCGAATACCCAGCGGATCCACGGACAATTGCAGGTGTTTGCCAGACCAACCACGGGCGAGACGCCCGTGCCACGGGGAAGTCCGCAGTCGTCAGACTCCCGCGACTTTTGCCGCAAATCCCAGGCCCCACCCCCAGTTGCTTCACCCCCCGCTGTTCTACACTGCGCCGCCTTCCACCGACCAGCCTTCCCGAGCGGGTGTGACATGGCGAAGATCCTTTCTGATGACGGCCTGACCTTTGATGACCTCCTGCTGGTACCCAACCGCAGTGATGTGGTGCCGAAGGATACCGACGTGGGCACGTGGCTGACCAAACGCATCCGGCTGCAGGTGCCGATCCTGTCGTCAGCGATGGATACCGTCACCGAAGCGCGTCTCGCCATCGCTCTCGCGCAGATGGGTGGCCTGGGGATCATCCACAAGAATCTCTCCATCGAGGCGCAGGCCATCGAGGTCGAGAAGGTCAAGCGTTCGGAAAACGGCGTCATCACCGATCCCAAGACGCTGCCCATCGGCGCCACCGTTGGTGATGCGCAGGCGGTGATGGAGAAACACCACATCTCTGGCATCCCCATCGTCGACGGCACGCGCGTGGTTGGCATCGTCACTCGCCGCGATCTGAAGTACCAGCGCAACCCGACGACGCCGATCAAAACCATCATGTCGAAGCAGCTCGTCACCGCGCGGCCGACGATCAAGCTGTCCGACGCGAAAGACCTGCTCTACCAAGCCAAGGTCGAGAAGCTGATCCTCACCGACGGCAAGGGCGACCTCGTCGGCCTGATCACCATCAAGGACCTGGAGCGCCAGGAACAATTCCCCACCGCCTGCAAAGACCAACGCGGTCGTCTGCGCGTTGGTGCAGCGATTGGTGCGGGTGACGACGAACGCGCCGCTGCGCTGATTAAGGCCGGCGTCGACGTCATCACGGTCGACAGCGCTCACGGCCACTCGAAGAATATCATCGAGACCGTGAAGCGCCTGAAGAAGAACCACGACATCGACATCATCGCCGGCAACATCGCCACGGCTGATGCCGCGCATGATCTGATCAAGGCTGGCGCCGATGCGATCAAGGTCGGCATCGGTCCCGGTTCGATCTGCACCACCCGCGTGGTTGCTGGCGTTGGTGTACCACAAATCACCGCGGTGATGGAAGCCTGCAAAGTGGCGACCAAAGCCGGCATCCCGGTGATCGCCGACGGCGGCATCAAGTATTCCGGCGACGTGGCCAAGGCCATCGCCGCCGGTGCCGCCTGCGTGATGCTCGGCTCGATGCTCGCGGGCTGCGATGAATCCCCAGGCGAACAGATCATCTACCAGGGTCGTCAGTTCAAAGCCTACCGCGGCATGGGTTCGATCGGTGCGATGGTGCAACGCCACGGCTCCGCGGATCGCTACTTCCAGGACGGCAAAGGCGCGGCGGACAAACTGGTCGCCGAAGGCATCGAAGGCATGGTCCCGTCGAAGGGCCCGCTCGCCACGGTGGTCTATCAGCTCGTCGGCGGCTTGAAGGCGGCGCTCGGCTACTGCGGCGCCAAGGACATCCCGACGCTGCAGAAGGTCGCGATCTTCCGTCGCATGACGGCATCCGGCCTCAAAGAATCGCATCCGCATGACGTGACGATTACTAAAGAAGCCCCCAACTACAGACCGGAATGACGGTCCTGTGTCCGATGTCCGATGTCCGATGTCTTTTGACTCGGACATCGGACATCGGACATCGGACATCGGACGAAAAAATGCACGACAAGATCATCATCATCGACTTCGGCTCCCAGGTGACCCAGCTCATCGCCCGACGGGTGCGTGAAGCCAACGTCTATTGCGAGATCGTTTCCTGCCGCATGCCGTTGGCGGAGATCAATCTCGCTGGGCTCAAAGGCGTCATTCTCTCCGGCGGTCCCGCGTCGGTGTACGCCAAGGGCGCGCCGCAGGCCGACGTGGCCATCTACAAACTCGGCGTGCCGGTACTCGGCATCTGCTACGGCATGCAGGCCACGGCGCAGGCTACCGGCGGCAAGGTCATCCGCGCCGACCACCGCGAATTCGGCCGCACTGAGTTGCGCGTGCAGGGCACCAGCCCGTTGTTCGCCAAGCTGCCGAAGAAGCAGACCGTGTGGATGTCGCACGGCGACCGCATCACCAAGATCCCTGGCGCGGAAGTCATCGCCGAATCCGACAACTGCCCGCTGGCTGCGGTACATGTGCCCAAGCTCAATTTCTACGGCGTGCAGTTCCATCCCGAGGTCGCGCACACCGACCACGGCAAGGGCATCATCAAGAACTTCCTGAAAAGCATCTGCGGTTGCAAAGGCGACTGGAAGATGGGTGCCTTCATCGCGGAAGAGATCGAGCGCATCCGCAAACAGGTGGGCAAGGAGCGCGTGATCCTCGGCCTGTCCGGTGGCGTCGATTCCTCGGTGGCCGCCGTACTGCTGCACAAGGCCATCGGCAAGCGTCTGACTTGCATCTTCGTCAACAACGGGCTGCTGCGTAAGGACGAGGCGGAAGGTGTGCGCTCGCTGTTCGCCAAACACATCGGCATCAACCTCGACTACGTCGACGCGACCAAACGTTTCATGACCAAGCTCAAAGGCGTCGCCGATCCGGAGCAGAAGCGCAAAATCATCGGCCACGAATTCGTCGCGGTGTTCAAGGACGAAGCCAAGCGCATCAAAAAGAAGAGCGGCGGCCACGTCAAATTTCTCGCGCAGGGCACGCTCTACCCCGACGTGATCGAATCGGTCAGCGTCCACGGCGGTCCGGCGAGCGTGATCAAGAGCCACCACAACGTCGGCGGCCTGCCGGCCGACCTCGGCCTCGGCTTGGTCGAGCCGTTCCGCTTCCTGTTCAAGGACGAGGTCCGCGCCATCGGCACCGAACTCGGCCTGTCGGACGCGGTGGTGTGGCGCCAGCCATTCCCAGGCCCTGGCCTGGGAGTGCGCATCCTCGGCGACCTCACCATGGACCGTGTGCACGTGCTCCAGGAAGCCGACGCCATCGTGCGCGAGGAGATCGCCAAGGCCGGTCTTGAGCGCAAGATCTGGCAGGCCTTCGCCGTGCTGCTGCCGGTGAAGTCCGTCGGCGTGATGGGCGACGAGCGCACCTACGAACAGGCCTGTGCTGTCCGCGCGGTGACCAGCTCCGACGGCATGACCGCCGACTGGGCGAAGATCCCCTACGACGTGTTGGGCGTGATCAGCAACCGCATCATCAACGAGGTGCGTGGCATCAATCGCGTGGTGTACGACATCACCAGCAAGCCGCCGGGTACGATCGAGTGGGAGTGATGCCCAGGGGAATGCGAGGCCTTCCCCTGGGGGCGTGGGCGGCCCGCCCGCGCTGAGCACGTTGTCCGTGGCATCGCCCGGTGAACCCCGATAGGGACGCGCTGCATGAGCAACGACGCGTCTTCCCCTGGGGGCGTGGGCGGCCCGCCCGCGCAGACGTCATCACACCGGGGATGGCATCATCGCGGTTATCTCCCGCATTTCGACGCTCCTGGCATGTGGCAATCCATCACCTATCGCTTGGCCGACGCCTTGCCGATCGCCGTGGTGCGTAAACTCGCCGAGGAACTGGGAATTGCCGACGCGCGGGCGGGCCGCCCACGCCCCCAGGGGAAGGCATTCACCGACGACGATCCCGATGATGAACGTCGTCGTGCGTACCGGAAAAAGGTCGAGGCGTGGTTGGATGCCGGACAAGGCGCCTGTCATCTTCGCGATCCAAGCATTGCAGAGATTGTTCAGCATAACCTGCTTCATCATGCTGGTGAGCGTTACCATCTGGGGGCGTGGGTGGTGATGCCCAATCATGTCCATGTGCTGATCCGTATTCAGGAATCATGGCCATTGGACCGTGTTGTTCACGGATGGAAGTCATTCACGGCCAAACGCATCATCACGGCGTTGGCGCTTCGCCCACCACTTTGGCAGGGTGAATATTGGGATCGCTACATTCGCGATGAAGCGCATTGGTTGAGGGCGAAACAGTATATCGAGGAGAATCCGGTGGCTGCTCGTTTGGTCAAAAAGCCGCAGGAATGGAAATGGTCGTCAGCTTCGTTCGCCGAATCATCGACGAGCGCTTAGTCAGACACGATACAGAACGAGATCGGTCGAAATACTTCTGCTGATCGTTAGACGGGCTTCAGGTTCCCATGTTTCTCGATCGCATAGCCGTAGGCGCGCTGCATCAGCTCATGGCTGTGATTGGTATATCCACCACTCGGCAGCATCACCCAACGGAGTCCGCGCTCATCCAACTGGTCGATGACGTAACGATCGCGTTCGACCACCTCATCGGCAGAGACATCCATGCGGCCGATGGGATCGTCGGTGAGGATGTCGGTGCCCGCATTGTAGAACACCAGCTTGGCGTGGCGGTGTTGGTCGAGGAACGCCGGTAGGTGTTCGTGCAGGTAGTAGAGGTACTCCTCACCCTGGACCATCGAGGGCATGCCGTAGACCTCGGGAAAGCGTTTCGACGGCGGGAGCAGTCCGGGATAGGCGCGCTTGTTGTAGACATCGAAGAACTGCACCGCGTAGTCGTTCTCGCAGACGGTTTCCCAACCGTTGCCGCGGTGCGCATCGAGGTCGATGACCACGATCTTGTCGGTACCGGACAGCTTGCCGTTTGCGCGCAGGTGTGAGATCGCCACCGGCACGTCGGCGAACAGGCAGAAACCTTCGCCGTGGTCGGCGTGGGCGTGGTGGTAGCCGCCAGAAAAATTGATCGCGCAGCCGTTTTGCACCGCCCAAAGAGCCGCGTCGATGGTGCCCTGGGTGGCCCAGCGCATGGGTGCGAGCAGCCGTGAACGCAGCAGGACGTTCGGCACCCAGCGCAGCGGCGGGACCTCCAGCGCCGTGGCGAGAACGGCTGAGCGTTTCAGTGACTCCAGGTGGTCGGCGGTATGCACGCGCAGCAGGTCGGCGTCGCTCACTGGTGCGATAGGATCCTGGCGCAGGCCGTCGAGCGCGGCGCCGAAGCGTGCCCGCAGGCCGTCCCACGCGCGGCCATACTTGCACGAATCGAACGGGTGCAGGCGTTCGATGCCCCACAGACGGATGTCGTAATGGGGGGACATGATCAGGCGCAGGTCTGACATCGCACCTCCTGTCGTGACCGGTGATGCTGACGGATGATGTCGACCTCTGCCGGGTGTCCATGTGCGGGGCTGGTTGGCAAAAGCGTCAGCGGCACGACACTCCCGCGCCCATGGACTACGCGATCCAACGTCTGGTGATCGATGCCGGCAACGAAGCAGCGCTGACGACGGCGTTCGCGGCGGTGGGCTTCACGGCGTATGTGTTCAGCACGCGGACGGATGGCCGGCTGGACCTGGAACTCTACGGTGCGGGTGGCGTTTTCCCTGACGCCGTGATTGCCGCTCTGGGTGTCCTTGGCCTGGAGTCGACGGAGCACCGGGTGGCGAGTGAGCGTGAGTTGTTGGCCAACGTTCTTGATAGCGAGCCGTGTGAACTCTGTCCCGGCGTGTGGATCGATCCGCAGGGAACGTTGAGAACATCGGCGCGCAGTGATGGGCGATTGGTGCTGCACATCCCGCCGTCTCCGGCGTTCGGCGATGGCCACCATCCCAGCACGCGCATGGCTGCGTCGTTGTTGCTGACGCTGGATCTGGCTGGCCGACGGGTGCTCGACCTGGGATGTGGCACTGGCGCACTCGGCCTCATCGCCCATCACCGTGGTGCCGCCGCGGTGACGTTCAGCGACATCGACGAGGGTTCGGTGCGTACCACGCGCGAGACCTGTGTGCTGAACGGGTATCCGCAGGGGACGGTGATCGCCTCCGACCTGCTCACCGCCGTTCCCACCGAAGCGGCCGACGTGGTGGTGGCGAATCTCTATGCCGATCCGCTGCTGCTGGTGGCACAGGATGAGCGCCTGCAGGCGATCCTGCCACACGGCACGCTGATCGTGTCCGGCGTCGCGCAAGTCAAACGGCCCGCGGTCGAAGCCGCGTTCACGGCGTTGGGCTTCACGCTGCGCGATGCCCGCGAAGAGGCGTGGTGGTGCGCCATGCGGCTGGAACGTTGAACATAAGCGCGAAGCAATGTGCGGCCTGGATGATGCGTCGCTGAAACCAACAGGCACCGGCGAAGTCCAGCCACCGTGCGGGTCCAGGGGTGGCAGAACCCCTGGCAGGCGTAGCGGACAGAGTCCGCGAACAACAATCCCCCGAGCGCGCCTGCGCGCGCGAGCGGGGACGAGGTTTGGTTGCGCAACGCGCAACACCTCGGCAAAGCCGAGGTCACCCCTGCGGGGTGCAAACCTCGCTAAAGCAGATGACGGGCTTTGATTTCGAGGTAACGGCTTACTAGGCCCGCGGTCAGTTGCGTTGGTGCGACATCAAGCGCCAAGCAGCCGTGACGACGCAGGCGTTCGACCAGTTCCTGGCGCCAGCCGATGATCGATGCGGCGGCACCCGCGCTCCACAGCAGTTCGGGTTCCTGTCGCAGACGGGCACCCAGGTCCTTGGCTTCCGGTAGCAGGTCGTGCAGGTCACGGTCCTGGAGCAGCACCGCCATCGGCAGGTGGCGACCGACCAGCCGGCGGCAATGGCGTTCGAGGTGGTCGGCGTTGACTTCGTCGAGCACGTGGGTCAGCGCCACCACCAGGCTGCGTTTGCGTTCGTGCGAGGCGAGGTGGAGGAAGGCTTCCTCGTGCCGGCTCTCGACACGTTCGGCGTGCAGGTCGTGCAGCGCGTGGACCAGACGCTGCATCTGTCGTGGGCCACCAGCGGAGGGCACGTAGCGTTTCACGCCATCGGCGTACGCCACCAGACCGACGCGGTCACCTTGGCGCAGCGCGACCCAGGCGAGCATCAACGCGGCGTCGATCGCGTGGTCGAGCAGGTTGAGTCCACCGTGGCGCGACACCATCATGCGTCCGGCATCCACCAGCAGCACCAGTCCCTGCGACTGGCTGGTGCGGTAGTCGCGCACCGTCAGGTGATCACGCCGCGCGGTGGCCTTCCAGTCCATGCGGTTCAGCGAATCGTTGTTGTGGTAGTCGCGCAGACGTTCGAACTCGGTGTCGCCACCCAGACGCATCGCCCGGCGCACGCCGATCAGTGACAGACGGTCGGCGCGTGCCAGCAGGGCGTACTCGCCGAGCTGTTTGAGGTCGGGCTGGACGCGCACCTCGCGTTCGGCCCCGAGCAGCACCTGCCGACGCCACAGTCCCATCGGACTGTTGAGCGCGACATGCACGCCGCCGATGGCGAAACGTCCGCGTTCACCCGCGGTGACCTTGACCTGGGTGGTGGCGCGCGCCCGCGGTGCGAGGCTGATTTGCAGCATCTCCTGTTCGACCGCGAACGAACGCGGCAGATCGAGCGCGAGCTGCACGCTGCGGCCACGTCCGCCGAAATGATCGAGGACGACCGTGACCTGTTCGGGCCGACCACGCGACCAGGTTGCGGGCGCAGTTACCTCCGCACGCAGCAGGCGTCCCAGGCGCATAGCTCGCAGGCCATCGATGGTGGCGATCGCCAACACTACCGCGTCGAGCGCAAGCAGCGCCGGCAGATACGATGCGTCGAGCGCCAGCCCCAGCGACAACAGCGCGGGGATCAGGACCAGCAGCACCAAGAGACGGGTGGGGTACATGGGAGCTAGGTAAAATGCAGAATGCAGAATGCAGAATGCAGAATGTTGCGGAGAGGACTCGCACGTCGCACGTGAGCGCAGTGAGCTGTTTTCCGATAGCGAATCTTCCTCATCCTGCGGTTCCCCGCGGCACTTCGACGCCCTTGAGCAATTCGCCCAGGATGCCGTCGACCTTCTTGCCTTCGACCTCGGCCTCGGGGCTGAGGATCACGCGGTGGCGCAGCGCCGGGATCGCGACCTCGGCGATGTCGTCAGGCGTGACGAAGGCGCGTCCGGCACTGAGCGCCGCCGCGCGTCCGGCGGCGAGCATGGCGATACCGGCGCGTGGGCTGGCACCAAGGAACAGTCCAGGGTATCCGCGCGTGCGCCGCACCAGGCTGGTGATGTAGGTGACGATCGAGGCATCGACGGTCAGGCGCGCGGCGAGACCTTGCAGCGCCAGCACGCCCTCGGCGTTGGTCACCGGCCGGACCTCGTGCGCCAGGATGCGTTCTGGCGAACTGCCGGCGAGATGCAGAGCGAGGATGCGCTGCTCATCGGCTTCGCCTGGGTAGTCCATCACCAGCTTGAAGAGGAAGCGGTCGAGCTGTGCTTCGGGCAGGGCATAGGTGCCTTCGTTTTCGATCGGGTTCTGGGTCGCCATCACCAGGAACGGTGGTGTCATCGCGTAGTGTTTGCCGTCGAGCGTGACTTGGCGTTCCTGCATCACTTCGAGCAGCGCGGCGTGGGTTTTGGCTGGCGCGCGGTTGAGTTCGTCGGCGAGCAGGAACTGGCAGAACACCGGTCCCTGATGGAAGACGAACCTGCGTTCGGCGAGGTCGAACACGTGGCTGCCGGTGATGTCCGCCGGCATCAGGTCGGGCGTGAATTGGATGCGGTTGGTCACCAGCCCGACGATGCGCGCGAGGGCTTTCACCAGCAGGGTCTTGCCCAGGCCTGGGACACTTTCGACCAACACGTGGCCGCTGGCGACCACCGCGTTGAGCACGCCGTCGACCAGCGCCTGCTGGCCGACGAAGAGCTTGCCCAGTTCGGCGCGACAGGCGTTCAGCAACGCGCTGGCCTGCGCCAGTTCTTCAGGAGTCGGTGGAGTCTGGGTGGTCATGGGGAACCTCGGGTGGAAGCGGAGGGCGGTGATGCGGAGTGGCTGGCGGCGTTGGCGGTGTTGGTGGTGCTGGCGGTGTTGTCGGCGGCATCGCTGAGCGACAGCAACCACGCGCGGGCCTCGTCACCGTTCAGCAGTGCGGGTGGTGGTTGACGGTGGCGCAGCGCGGTGCGGGCGATGGCGCGAGCGCACCAGGCGGCATGCGCACCGTCGCGCAGGCGTGTGGCCAGCGCCAGCACGTGACGCGAGAAGCGGTCTTGGCGGGTTTCCGTCGGCGCTTCACGGCGGCCGAGCCAGGCGGCGCCAGCGAGTGCCAGTACCACCAGGAAGACCACGAAGTGCCAGGAGATGTATGCGATCGGCGGGCTGGTCAGCACCGCCAGCATGGGATTGGGTGGACCACCATCACCGCGGATGCGCAGGAACTTCACCCAGGTGGTGTGTGGATCCGCACCGTGAAAGTCGGTGACCGACTCGACCAGCGCGTTCAGCAAGGTGCGTGCGGCGGGATCGGGCTGCGCGCCGTCGAGCAGCGGCAAGGCGTCGAGCACCACCACCAACCGGCTTTCGCCGTAGGGGATGGCGATGGCCCAGGGCACCGTGGTGGTTGCCGCTTCGACGCCGGTGGTAGTGGTGCTGGCGGTGAGCGAGATCAGGGGTTCGAACTCGACCGCGTCATCGTCATCCGCCGGTTTCGCGGGTTTGCCGGCCTTGCCGCCCTTGCTGTCCTTGCCGGTCACGGGTTCCGGGCCAACGCTCAGCATGCCGGTGACGCGCATCGCCAGCGGCACCTGCTCCAGATCCAGGCCGGAAATCGCCGTCGGTACCGTCACCGGGCCACGTGTGACGTGGAACAGTGGGCAAGACTCGCTGTGAGTGGCGACGAGGATCTTATCCGTTTCGGCATCGGCGCGTTTTTCCAACTGCTCGGCCAGCGTGATCAGCTTGGTCGCCTCAGCGGGAGTGCGTCCGGCTTCCTGCCGCGCCTGCTCGGCCCAGCGGCGGCACAACCAGCCGGTGAGGTTGCCGCTGCGCAGGATCAGCAGCGCCTGGCGGCCATCCTCGGCGCCAAGCCAGTCCTTCAGCCAATCACAGGCCTCTTCATCCGGCAACGCCGACGTGCGCGCGACATGGATCAGCAGCTCGCCGGCTTCTTCCAGGCGTGGACCGATGACCTCGGCGTCGCGCAGGCTGGTGCGGCTCTTGAACACCTCGTGCAGCACGGCGCAGCCGTTGATGCTGCCGGGGTCGGTCACGCCATAGCGCGAGTCGAGCGGATCACCGCAACCGCTGACGAGCAGCAGCGTGAGGGCGAAGACGGTGGCGAGGGCGGGACGGGTCATGCTGGCTGCTCCCGTGCCAGTTCCTCGTGCAGGCGTGTCCGCCCGAGTTCCAGGCTCTGCACCAGCGTCTGATCGGCGGGATGATGACCGAACCACGTGCGTTCGAAGGTCTCGACCGCGTCGCGCAGGAGTGGCGGCAGGGTCGCACGGCTGGCGCGTTCCCCGGCCCAGGCGGCGAGCATGCGCAGGTAGCCGCGGTTGGTGGTGCCCTTGCCCACGTGCAGCGCGCCGGCGTGGTCGAGCTCGACCAGGTGCAGGGCGTAGCTCCACGCCACCGCGCGTCGCCAGTCGCGCTCGGCGATGGCGCGATCGAGTGCGGCTTCGGGATCCTTCGCCGATTGGGCATCGGCGAACGGCAACGCGCTGAGATCTGCCACCGCGCGCGCCACCGCAGCACGGCGTTCCGCTGCCACCGGTTCGCCACGCTCGGAAGCGAGGTTGCGCACCAGCAGGTAGATCAGCCACACCGTTGCGGTGACCGCCGCCGCCACCATCAACCAAGAGAACAGGGCGGAGAGTCCGCTCAGCCAACCTGGGCGATCGCTGGCGCTGGTGGTCGGCTCGGGCGCTTTCGCGGCGATGCGGTTCCAGTCATCCCGCGTGGCGTCGTACCACGGTGGTTTCTGCGTGCGCAGCACCTCGCGTGCGGGATCGCTCTCGGCGGCCGACAATGGCGCCAGCAGCACCACTAGGAGCAGCAGCAGGCAGCGCAGGACGCTGTTGATGCGCTGGGTCATGCGCTGGGCTCCAGACGTTGTGCGGCCCGGCGCAGGGCGAGGTCGATCTCCCAGCCTTCACGGCGGGTGCGCAGGTCGATGTAGGAGAGGAAGCGCACCACCGCCAGGTAACCCATCACCAGCCAGATGGCGAGGTGCGGCGCGAAACTCGCTCCCGGGATGTAGGGGGTTAAGGAGCTCTCCTCATTCATCAGATCGGCATGCAGCAGCAGCGAGGTGATCACCTGCACCGCCTCAATGAGGAAGATCACCCCGAGCGCCATCAGCGGGCCACCCAGCAGCAGGTGGAGCGTCCATTCGTTGCTCCACACCGTGCGCAACGAAGCGAGCCGGCGCCAGGTCGCGCCGAGCGGTTGGCGTTCGAGCACGCAGACCTCGGCGGTGTGCGGCGGGTAGAGCACCAACAGCAATGGGATCAACGCCAGCAGACCACGATAGAGGCCGAACAGCAGCAGCGCCCTCCAGCGCACCAGGGCCATGCGCAGCGCCGCACCCAGGCGCGGATGCTCATCGAACAAGGCGGTGCCCAGGTACGCCGCGATCGGCGCGGTGGCGAAGGGGCCTTCGACGGCGATCAGCAGCAAACAGGGATACCACGTCCACCAAGCATCCTCGCCATGCCCGCGCAGCAGCCACCAGTTGAGCAGCACAAACGGACCGCAGCCGATCAGCAGCAACAGACCCAGAGCCCAGAAGTGCCGGCGGATGACTAGCAGGGCGAGGTCGTAGAGCTCCGGCAGCTTGCGTTCGCGGACGACGATGGTGGTGCGGTCGATGTTCATGGCGCAAACAACCGTGCGAGGTGCGACGTGCGAGGTGCGACGTGCGACAACACGTCACTCGACCAGCACCAATCACCAGAGGAACGATGCGCGCACAGGTGGAGTTGATGACGCGATGGCTGGCCTCGCACCTCGCACCTCGCACCTCGCACTGGGTCCTCACGGTTCATGCATCACCATTATCAGCGTTGACCCGCATGTAGGCCTGCGCGCGACGGCCCAGCACCACCAAATAGAACACCAACAATGCGGCGCAGATCAGCGACACCACGCCCTTGGCCGCCCACGGCAGGCCCGACGGCGAGATGAACGCTTCGATCGGCGCGGCGGTAGCCACCAGTACTGCGGCGACCGCGATGATCGGCACCGATTCACGGGCCGAACGCATCAGCGACGCCATGCGCGGCAGACCGCGTGTGCGCACCAATCCCAGTCCCAGGCGCAGGCCGGCGGCACCGCCCAGGGCGATGCCGGTCAGTTCGAACGGTCCGTGCGCGGTGACGAACTCGAAGAAATGCAGTTTGGTCGAGGCATCGACGGTGGCCATGTACCCGAAGCAGAAGCCCAGGAACACGCCGTTGGCCGCCAGCCACAGCAGCGAGCCGATGCCGGCGAAGATGCCGCTGGCGAAACATGCGAGGGTGATGCCGACGTTGTTGCTGATGTAGAACCCGTACATCATGCCGCCCTGTTCGACCGAGCGTTTGTTCGGCGGGTCGGCGTACATCTCTTTGAGGTCGTCGACCATACCTTCGCTGAGATAGGCCTGTGCCGCTTCGGGATTCGCCCAGCCGAGCAGCGCGCTGAGGAAGAACGTGCCATAGAACGCCAGCAGAGCGGTGCGCAGGCAGCCATCGCCGTAGAGCCGGCCGGGAACCTCGACCAGCACCTGCTGCGAGATGTGCCGCCACGAGAGGCTCAAACGGCGGTAGAAACGCAGGTGCGCGCGCGCCACCAGGTGATGCAGGTAACCGACGGTCGATTCCGGCAGGTGGTAGGCATCGGCGAGCGCGAGGTCGGCGCAGGCGGCGCGGTAGAGCGCAGCGAAACGCGCGGGCGGTGGATCGCCGTTGGTGGAACGCGTCGCGCTGCCGTAGGTGCGCAGCTTGAGTACGTCCTCGGTTTCTGCCCAGGTGCGTTGGCGCCGGGCGAGGTAACCGGCGGCCCGCGAGGCGACCTGGAGGCCGCCGCGTTCCGCCACTGGTGCGGCGAGCCGCTGGTATATCGCACACAACAGCAGGTCGGGGTCGAGGGTGCGCGGTAGTTCGAGACGGGCGATGAGCGCCTGCGCCAGCGGCTTGGCCATCTCGGCGCGGCGTTGCGGATGCAGATCGCCGCGCCGGGCGACGTAACCGACCACCGCGCGCAAGGTGGTACCATCGACCACCGCCTGGATTTCCGCCGGCAGGTCGTTGGCTACGCGATCGATCTTCTGGTCCTTCAGGCGCACCGGCCGGGCGTTGCCGGTGCCTTCGGCGTAGACCACCAGCGTGCCGCCAGCGAGATCGCCCAGACGCTGAAAACGCCCGGAGACGACCATCGCAATCAGGCCGGTGGCGAAGGTTGGAAAGCTGTCGGCATAACGCAGGACGTTGCGCAGGAAGCACGCGCCGGCACCGGCCGGCAAACCGTCGACGCCGATCACTCGGATACCGCATGCCTTCTTGCCCGGCGTGAATCCTTCCCAGCGCCATTCGATCAGTCCGCCGAGCAGCCAATCGACGAAGAAGAACATCAGCAGCCAAATGCCGATGCCGACCTGCAAGCCGAGCAGCAGCAGCGGGATCGCCAACACGAACATCAGCGCCACGCGCAGGACGACATCGATCAACCAAGCCCAGAAACGGATCATCGGCCCGGCGAGGCGGAAGGTGAACGCGATATGTTCCGGCGTTGCGAAGGACGCGCTGGAATCAAGGACGGTCACATGGGCGGGCACGGCGGGAGCATCATCTGCCGCAGTCCCCAGTGCAAGCTGCCGCAGGGGTTACAGTTCGCTTTGCGGCGGAGATGGGGCTAGGGGCTGGGGGCATCGGGAGATGCTGCGAGCGGGCGTGCCCGTGCATCGAGGTCGCTGCGCTTCGGCATCGAGGTCGCTGCGCTTCGGCATCGAGGTCGCTGCGCTTCGGCATCGAGGTCGCTGCGCTTCGGCATCAAGGTCGCTGCGCTTCGGCATCAAGGTCGCTGCGCTCCCGCGGCGAAGCCGCGCAGAGCGGGCACAACCTGCTCGTCGCGCGTGGTCGCAGGTCCACTCGCGCGCGTGCACGTCGCACGTCACGCCGTTACACTAGCGCACGAGTCGCGGCACCCGACGGCGCTCCGCGTGGGTTCTTCTTACTCCTTCGGTGCCTGCAAGAACGGTTCCGCGGGCTGTTCGATGACCGTCAGCGTATCGACCTCGATCTTGGCCATGTCGCCCAGCGCCGGAGCCGGGATCCAGGTGCCGGTGATCTTCACCCAGTCATCGACCTTGAGTTCGCTGGGCTCACGACCACGCAAGACCACGAACACCGGCGTCGCGTCGGCCGCGCAGCAAGTCATGACGTAACGGTAGAGCAGCAGCTTGAGATCGGCACGATCCATCTCCGGCGGGACCTTGGCGATCTCTTCTGGTGTCGGGATCATCAGGCGACCGATGGTTTCGATCCGGGTGACGCCGCGATGTTTCTTCGGGTAGTAGAGCTCCATCAACGGCAACGGCACCGCTGCGGGCGTCGCTGGATCGGCAGCCGTGCTTGGCGTAGCCAACGGTTCTGCGGGCGTGGGGCCGTCGAGCAGCACGGGTGGCGTGGCGCTGGCGGGCGGGGTCTCGGCGACGGTGTTGGGCGCGGTGGTTGCAGCCGGCTGGGCGGGCGCAGACGGGGCGGGCTTATCATCCCCCTGGGCGTATTTGCTCGATAACACGCTGTGCGGCGCCGGGCGAGTGATGCCCGACAACGACTGCGAGCCGAGCGTGGTCACGCCCATGGTCATGAACAGGAACAACGGCAGCAGGTGCACCAGCGTCTGCACCCACCGGTCGGTGGCGGTACCGTGGTCGTGATCGTGGTGGTCGTGGTCGTGGTGATGGTCGCTGCGGTTGACCACCGCGTCGATCAGGACCAGTAGCGCGAACATCGCGGTCGCGGCGATCAACACCCACAGTTGGAATTTGGCGATGTAGGCGGCGTAGCTGCCACCCGCGAGCATCAACCCGAGGAAGGCCATCCAGCCGATGCTTTGGATCAACCGTGCGGGATTCATAGCGCACCGCGCCCGATGCCCATGCCGGTGAGCGTCTGGTCCAGCACCGGCACCAGCGCCAGCACGTAGACCAGCACCAGCACCGCCATCGCCAGGGCGATGGCGGCGATGAACCACGTACGGAAGACCACGCGGTACATCAGCAGCAGTTTGATGTCGAACATCGGACCGAAGACCAGGAAGGCGAGCAGCGCCGGTGAGGCCATCGGCAGGGTGGCCCTGCTGAACTCGGTGAACGACGCGGCGACGAAGGCGTCGGCCTCGGCACAGAGCGACAGGATGAAGGCCATCAGCATCATCGCCAAGGGTGCGAGCAGCACACTGGTGGCCACCAGCGTCAGATTCTCGGTCGGATACCAGGTCTTCATCGCCGCAGCGATGAAGACGCCCATAAGGAAGAACGCCGCCATCTCGAGGAAGTGGTCGATGACGTGGGCCGAGAGCTGGCCCATGGTCTGCCGCAGCGAACGACGGGCGGCAATTGGTGTCGCTGCTGTCGGCGTCGGCGTCGGCAAGGATGCGACCGCGACGCCGGGTTGTTTCAGCGCGGCACCCAGGTTGACCACCGGAGCCGGATGATCGTGGCAGGCATCGCCACAGGCGTCGCCGTGCTGATGATCGTGGCCGTGGCCGTGGTGATCATGCGCGTGATCGTCACCTTTGCCCAACGACTCGCTGATGCGTGGCAGCAGGATGCGTCGCGGATCGACCCGCCAGATGATCAGGCCGACCGTGATCGCGACAAACAGCGCGCCGAGCGCACGCAGGATCGGGTAGCGCGCATCCTGGAAGGCCAGCCAAGTGGTGAACAACACCGTCGGATTCATGATCGGACCGGCGAGCAGGTAGGTCACGGTGTGCGGCAACGGCAGGCCCTTGCGCAGCAAGCCACGCGCGACCGCCAGCACGCCGCATTCGCAGGCCGGGAAGATCGGTGCCACGAGCGCGGTGGCGGGAATGCCGAGCAGTCCCAGGCGTTTGGTTAGGCGCGGCAGCAGTGTGGCGGGGAGGAACAGTTCGATCAGCCCGGCGAGCAGCGAGCCGATGAGGATGTACGGGACCGCCTCAAGGACGATGGAGATGAAATAGGTGGCGAAGGTGTTCTGCCAGTCCTGGCGCGGCATCAGCGGCGAGAACATCACCAGCGACGCGCCGATCAGCAGGATGAACAACGCGCGGTTGACGTAGGTGCCGGCACCGGCGGATTTGGCAGCAAGGGGAGGGTCGACAGCCATGAGGTCGGGCAGGGTGGACGTGGTGGGAGGGGGGTCAACTGAATGCGGCATGCGGCATGCGGAATGGCGCCAGGAACAGACGGACGGCGCTCAGGGGCGTTGCGTGGTGGCGGAAAGCCAACGAAACGGATTTTTCACCACGAGGCACGAAGACACGAAGGCGAGGAAATAAGTGTCGTTTCGACCGCTCGCGAGGTGATTCCTTTAGATTCCTTTGTGCCTTCGTGTCCTCGTGGTGGAATTTCTGGCTTGGCTTTACGCCATTGGCGTTGCGTGGTGGCGGGTAGACGCGCCACAGGGCGGTGGGGACTTGCCATTCGCGGGCTCGGTAATACACGGTAATACATGCGCCCGATCCTCCTCCTGGTTTTTGCCGCCGTGCTCGCAGCGGCGGACAACGCTCCGCTCAAGGTGGTCTGCACCACCACCATCCTCGCAGATCTCGCGCGCCAGGTCGGCGGTGGGCGGGTCGAGGTTGTCAGCCTGCTCAAACCCGGCGCCGATCCGCACACCTTCCAGCCGTCACCCGACGACGTGCGGCTGATCGCCAGCGCCCGGCTGGTGGTGGTCAATGGCCTGGGCTACGAGGGTTGGCTGGACCAGCTCATCAGCGCCGCCGGCGTCAGTCGTGAACGCGTGGTGATCGCGTCGACCGGCGTCGAGCCGATGACTGCGGGCGCGCACGCCCATGCGGATGGCCATGACCATGGTGGCGACCAGGACCCGCATGCGTGGCACGATGCGAAGAACGGCATGCGCTACGTGGCGAATCTACGTGATGCGTTCACCGCTGCCGATGCAGCGGGTACGGGGGATTACGCGGCCTGGTGCGATCTCTACCAAGCGCAATTGCGGGTCATCGATGCGTGGATGAAGAAACAGATCGCCACGCTGCCGAGTGAGCGTCGCGTGCTGGTCACCAGCCACGATGCGATGGCGTACTTCGCGCGCGCCTACGGCCTGGAGGTGGTGCCGGTGGAAGGCATCACCACTGGTCAGGAACCGGACCCCGCGCGCTTCGCCAAACTCATCACCCTGCTACGCACCCGTGGTGTGCCGGCAGTGTTCATCGAATCATCGGCGAATCCCAAGGTCGTCGAACGCCTGGGCACGGAAGCCGGTGCGCGTCTAGGTGGCGTCCTGCTGGCCGACAGCCTCGACCTGCCTGGACAACTGGGTGACAGCTACCTGGGGATGTTCGCGCACAATGCGCGGACCATCGTCAGCGCGTTGAAGTGACAGTGGAAACGGCGATTGAACCATAGACGCGTTCTGCGTTTTGCGCGGTCGTGGCGGTTCTTTTTTTTCTGTGGTTGGTCCGCTGATTTACCGTCCGAGCGGCCGGCTCTGACCGCCCTGCTGCACCACGCCGTCGATGCGTGGAGTGCGGCCATCGGGCGTGCTGATCAGCAGATCCTCGATCGTCAGCACCTCACCGGCGCGCAGCAGGCCGATGTAGAGATCGAGGGCTTCCCGCTGTCCGTTGTTGGACGTCACTTCACGGGCGCTGATGGAGCCGAAATCAGGCAGACGATGAGCGGTGATCTCGGCGCCGGGCACCTGGATCAGCACACGTGCGGGGTTGGTGAAGTCGAGGAAGTCCTCATCACCTTGATTGCTGACGATCAGCGCGTGGTGCTGGTTGCCGAGTGGTTCCAGACGGGCGATCACCTTTGCTGGACGGACGTTCGCGGTGGCGGCCGCCGCGATCTGGGCGAGCGACAGCGAATGGGTGACCTCGTTCCCTGGTAGGCGGAACAACACCACGCCGGCACAGTGGCGGGGAGCGAGGCGCCGCAGGTCAGCGAAGCGCTTGCTCAACCCGGTCGGGGTATTGCAGGCGAAGGCCAGTACCTGCCCGGCATTGAGCTGATGGTTGCCGATCTTGGTCGCCTTCGGCATGCGCACGATCAGCACGTTCTCTTCACCACGCAGCCCGCGTTCGACGATACCGCCCGCGTTCAACACCTGCTCGGGCGACAACGGGATCGCCGGACGCACCAAGGTACCGGAGGAATCGTAGATGCTGCATTGTTCATAGGTGGCCAGACCGATGCGGTACGGGCGACCGATGGCCTCCATTTTTTTTACCACCCGTTCAAGATCATTGCCGCCGACCAGCGGCGTCTGGCCGCTGAGATCGATCGGCAGGTAGGCGTTGTAGAATTGTGGTACGACCGCATCGACGGTCTCCATCAGCAGCGGCAGGTCGCGGCTGTACGCCCAGTCGAGCAGCATGGTGACCGACAGGTGCGTACCTTCCGGCAGGGCGGCACGCAGGGAGCGCAGGACCTCGGCGTACGCACCGATGCGTCTGGTCGGCACGTCGCAATCGATCTGGATGCCGATGGTCGCGGCGGTGCGGTTGCGCGTCCAGCCATCGACCACCAACGGGATCAGGCGCGCGGCGATGGCGGGATCCATCTGTTTGGCGATCGCGGAATCGATGCGCACCACCAGGTGCTGCCGACGACCGGGAATGGGTGCCGATGGGCGACCTTGCGGTTCCCACAACCATTCATCACGCCACGGCTGGATCATGCCGCAGAGCGAGAAAATCTCACTGCCGCCGAGCAGATCGAGCGCTTGGCGCTCCGCGGTGCTCAGGGTGCGGTTCACTCCCCAATCCCAGTAATCGATCGGGAAACCCGCAGGCGGTGGTGGTGGTGGCGTTAGCGGTGTGGCCGCGGGCCAGGCACCAGCCAAGCCGATCGCGAGCGCGATGGCCACCAGCAGGGCGATGATGCCGGTCAGCCGACGGGTTCCCGGTGCGGCATGGGTGGTTGCGAGCGCGTCATCGTCCATGCCGGTGGTCATGGCAACGGATCGTGCATCGTCACGTGACCTGTTTGAGCGGATCGCCGTAACCCAACACCACCAGGGTACAGGCTTCCACGACCTTCAGCCCGCGTGCACGGGCGGCGCTGGCCAACGGTTCGCCATCGGCACCGGGATTGAGCCACAGCACCTGGGGAGCGCAGGCGACGATCTGGTCGAGCAACGCCAAGCCGGCGGTGGGATTGACGTACATGCAGACGATGTCTGGCCGGCCGGGCAGTGCGGCTAGGTCACGGAACACCGGCAGATCCGCGATGATGCCTCCTGCGGGATGCACCGGCCACACGGTATAACCGCGTTCATGGTACTTCAGCACCGCCTGATGGCTGTAACGTTCGGGCTTGTTCGAGGCGCCGACGATGGCAACGGTTGGCATGGCAACTCTGTATGGGTGCGTATGAAGAAGTCGCTCTCGGTCCTTGCCCACCAAGCAGGCGACCGCGAGCATCCCCGCCTGCCACGGACGGCAAGCAAGCATGCAAGCATGACGGAGTACACGGATGTCAGCCCGCCCAGCGGATGAACCACTGATCCCTTTTTTATCCACCTTTGCGACGGACGTGACCTTTCCTGGGCGCTCCCGGCTTTTCTGCGACCAGCGCCTGATCGGGGCGTTGCCTGCCGATCTGCGTGGACGTTGTGAATGGATGGGCGCCGGAGGTGGCCTGCTGCTGGCGGTCGCCTGTGGTGCCGCGGCGGTCGAATCCCGTCGCGGCGGCAGTGTGGTGGTGGCCCTGCCCGCTTCGGCGTTCAAGGATCCGTTGCTGATCGCTGCCGCGGCGCTGGCGGTGCGTTTGCACCTGACCGCCTTGACCCTGGTGATGGTGGGTTGCGAGGCATCGTCACTGGCACCGCTCGTCGACCTGGGTTGGCGAGTTGAGGGCGCAGGTCCCCTGGTGCGTTCCTGCCCAGCGCTGGAAGCCGCGGCCCTGCCGCCGTCGACCGATCTGCGGCGCGAATGGCCGCCGGTGAACTTGCGCACCCTCCTGCCCGGCGCCTTGCCACCGTGGCCGGTCGATGCCACCAGCCTGCCACCGGCAGCGGCGAGCGATTGGCTGGCGTGGTTGGCGACGCGCGAGCCGGATCTGGTGGTGGCCAACCTCGCCAGCGGCTGGCGCGATCAGGTGCCCGGCCCGGCGGTGTTGTGTGCGCTGGCACAACTGGCGGGCGAAGGTCAGCGGGTGTGCTGGCGCCTGCCCTCGGGCATCGATCTCAAACAGTGGCTCGATGCCCTACAACAGATCGGCCGGCGTGGACTCGGACTCAAACTGCTGGTGAACGCCAACGATCTGCCGTCCAGGCCGCACCTCGCGCCGCTGGTCGGCTGGTGGGTACTGGTGCCGGCGGACACCCGTGAAGCCGCGGCGATGCTGGCGTATGCCCTGGCGAGCGAAGATCCGATGCTGATCGGTCTGCCACCGACGATCCCGCTGGTGCTGCCAGCGTGGTCGGAGCAGCAGGCCTATCACCCTGGGCACGGTCGTTGGCTGGTCCACGGTGGCGTCGCGACCCTGGTGTGCGACCACCGGACCTTGTCGGTGGCGAGTGCTGCGGTCGGGTTGTTGACCGACCAGGGACAACGTGCCGGCCTCCTGCTGTGCACCAGCCTGCTGCCGTTGCCGGTGGGCGATCTCGATCTGGCCGGCCCTGGCCCGTTGGTCGCCTGTGGCAGCGATCTCGGTATCGCCCTGGCGTCGGCGATGACCGATCGCGATGTGCATGTCGATATCGCCACTGACGTCAGCTCCGCCCCGGCGGTGGTCGCAGCGGTGCGCAAGGCGCTCAACCGCTGAGCAGTGATGCTTCTGCGTTTTCCCGGGAAACGCCGCCGCGCCAAGTGGTCAGGGAACCGCGGCGGGCCACTGCTGCGCCTGGTTCTCCAGCCACACGGTGATCACTTCGGCGGCGTTGCGCGCGGCCTGCTGCAGGGCGGTGGCCTCGTCCGTCAGTCCAGCGCTGTGTCCGGTGCCGGTCCACTGGCCACTGGCGTTGCCGTGTCGCGAGGTGAACAACGACTGGCCGCGGCAGGAAATGGTCCAACGGCTGGTGACGCCGCGGGCGTCGCTGCCGCTGCTGGAAATGATCTCCTCATCGATGTGCAGTTCGACCTTGGCCGACCCGGTGGGGCTGATCTGCCAGCCGAGCCGGCGTTCGATCGCCGCGGCGACCTCGTCCTGCAGGTAGCCCTGTACACGGACCAAGCGGCCCTGGTTGACGCTCACCACTACCCGCAGCGGCTCGCCCAGCGGTACCACGCCAGTCGCCCGGTAGGAACACGCGGACAGACCGAGCAGGCCGCCGAGCAGCAGCACGCAGGTGGTCGCCATCGACCAGCGCCGCACGCCGATGGCACTCATGGTGCCGGTGCTGGTGTTGGTGGTAGAGGTTGCGGCGCGCCCAGTTCGCCCGCGGTCGGGAGGGGGAGCTCGGCCAGTTCGAGGGCGGCGGCGCGTCCGGCCGTTGAACCGCTGTCGCGGCGGATGACCTCGCGGTAGTAATAACGTGCGGATTGGATCCACGGACGGTCGACTTCGGCCTTGGGCGCTGACAACCACGCCAGTCCGGGTTGGACACGCTGGGCGTACCAGCGCGCGACCTGCAGGTCACGATCCTGATGCCAAGAACGGATGCGGGTGCGGAAGGCCTCCACCACTCGGATGCGTTCCTTGTCGCCATCGGCTTCGATCTCGGCCTGATCGATGATCGCCGCTGCGCTGATCAGCGAACCGACGTCGTAGTGTTCCCCGCGGTAGGATACCAGGTAGCTGAGCGCACGGTCGGTGAGGGCGTTGAAGATCAGCGGGTGGGTGGGATAGGTCTCGCAGAACCGTTCGAACTCGCGGCGCGCGAGGAAGAGATCATCACGATCACTGCTGCGCAGCAGAGAACGCGCTAGGCCTAATGCAGCGCGCGGTGCGATCTGCACCCGGTCGCCATGCAGCACCATGAAATGGAACAGGCGGTTGATCTCGCCCATGGAGGAGTTGCTCCCCAGGCTGATGACGTCGCGCGGATCGTCCGCGGTGAGGTCGATCGCGGCGGTGTAATTCTGTTCGCGTTCGGCGGCATCCATCGCCGCGTGCATCACCGCCGGCATGTTGCCGTAATCGGGCATGAAGTACCACAGACGGTAAAGCGCATTGTACAGCCCGGAGATGCTCCCGCGTTTGGCCAGTGCGCGTACTTCGAGCGCCAGCAGTTCACCGGCGCTGCGGCTGTACGGTACCGCGGCGAAACCGTCCTGCGCCAACCATTGGGCGCGGCGGGCAGGTGACGGGCTGACAAACCACCATTGCGGCGACAGCCAGTGGCCCGCGCTTTCCAACTGTTGATCGGCGCCGGTGTCGAGAATGGCCTGGGTCTGTCGGACGTATTCCTCGCCCAGGGCTTCGGTCTCGGCGCTCACCAGCACGTGGCTGCGCGCCAAGCGGTAGTTGGCCGCCTCTTCCTGGATGCGTGTGACGTAACGTTCTTCGATCTCGCTGTCGTTGACCTCGGCCGCCGGATTGCGTTGTGCGGCGTCGACCGCCGGCAGGCCGGCGATCACCAGCAACAACCACACCAGCGCAGACCAACGACCTGGGAATACGGGCATGGGCGGCAGTGTGGCGGGCAGTCCCAGGGCGCAATGTCTCCTCTGGGCCGTGGCAGTGCGCGGGCATAGAGGGCATTGGCGTGCTGCCGGAGCGATTTCTGGTCCCCACATCGGCAATGGCACAGGACGCTGGCACTCGTGCACGGAGCGAGTCCAGCCGGCGTGCCGGCCGGCGCGGGCGGGTGTCGCTACGGCCACCATGGCCCGGTGGGTGGCTCTTCGTCACGTCTGATGCACATCGGAGCTCGACCATCGTCTTGCATGTCCTGCGCGGGCGGACCATACTCCGCCCCACGCCGGATCGGGAGACCACACGTGGCAACCAAACTCAAGTTCCAATACCTCGCGCGCGATGCCTCCGGTCGTGAAGTGAAGGGCAACCTCGAGGCCGAGACCGAGGCCGAAGCCACTGGTCGCCTGCGTCAGCAGCAGTTGTCGATCGTCAAACTCGACCAGGTCGGTGGCGCCAAGGGCGGTTGGAACACCGCCCTGTTCGCTGGTTCGGTGTCGCGCAAGGCCAGCACCGCCGAGTTGTGCCTCTTCACCCGCCAGCTCGCGACCATGATCGGTGCCGGTATCCCACTGCTCGAATCCTTCGAGATCCTCGCCGAACAGACCCTCGACGAGAACAAGGGTTTCGGCATGGGTCTGCAGGAATGCGCCGACTTTGTGCGCGGCGGTACCGAGATCAGCGAGGCGATGACCAAGTTCCCGCGCATCTTCCCCGAGATCTACATCAACATGGTGAAGGCCGGTGAGGCTTCCGGTCAGCTCGACATCATCCTCAACCGCTTGGCCGAGTTCCTCGAAGCGAGCGAATCGCTCAAGCGCGAGATCAAGTCGGCGATGACCTATCCGGTGATCTCGCTGGTGCTGATCTTTGGCATCACCGGCTACCTGCTGGTCGGCGTGGTGCCGAAGTTCAAGTCCATGTTCGACGCCTTGAAGGGCGAACTGCCGGCGATCACCCAATACGTGCTGGCGGTGTCGAACTGGCTGACCAACAATATCCTGGTGGTGATCGGCATCATAATCGCCACCGTCATCGGCTACAAACTGGCGATGCGTACCTACCAGGGCCAGAAGATCCGTGATACCGTTTGGTTGAAGCTGCCGGTGTTCGGTCCACTGTTCCAGAAGGTCGCCATCAGCCGCTTCGCACGCACCTTCGGCACGCTGTTGTCGTCCGGTGTGCCACTGCTCGGTGCGTTGGAGATCGTGGCGTCCACCGCCGGCAATCGCGTGATCGAAGAGACCCTGACCGAGACACGGGAGACCGTGCGGCGTGGTGAGAGCATCACCACGCACCTGCAGACCTCCTGGGTCTTCCCGGCGATGGTGGTGAAGATGATCGGCATCGGTGAGAAGTCCGGTGCGCTCGAAACCCTGCTGGCGAAGATCTCCGACTTCTATGACGAGCAGGTGCATGCCACGGTCAAGGCGCTCACCAGCCTGATCGAGCCGTTCATGCTCATGATCATGGGCGCGGTGGTGGGCATCATCGTGCTCGCAATCTTCTACCCGATCCTCCAGTTGCAGAGCGCTGTGCGCGGTTCGTAACCCACGAGAGCAAAACGTGGTTCCACCACTCGACCACCCCGGCAGATCACTGTCGGGGTGGTTTCGTTACCGGTGGTCGTTGGCGTCCCGGCGATCCCTGGATTGAATGGCGAACATGGACCAGTTGCCCAATCTAGGGGACCCGTCACGTCGCCGATCCTCCCTGTTCGGCGAGCGCAGCGCGGCTGTACGCCGTGGGGATGTCCGCACGCAGGCGCGTCAGGTCGGCCTGGTCCGGTTGCTGCTCATCACCATGGGCTTCGCCGTGCTCGCGATCATCATCCAGGGCCGCAAGCCAGAACTGGTGGAGCCGGCGGCGACTTACCTGCGCAGCCTGCTGGTGGTGACCACCGTGGTGGCGGTGGTGCTGTTCGCCACGGTGTGGATGGCACGTTGGCGTTGGCAGCTCGCCCTGCACCTGGTCTTCGATCTGGTGTGGATCGGTCTGCTCCTGCATTTCAGCGGTGGGGTGTCTTCTCCTGGCGTGGTGTTGCTGTTCGTCGTGGTGCTGGTGGGCACGCTGGTCCTCCCTGGGGTCGCGTTGTTCGTCCTGCCGGCGTTGGCCAGTCTGGTGCTCGCGGTCAATGCCAGCCTGTACCTCGCTGGCCAGGCGCCTTTCCCACGGGAATTCCTCACCCTCAATCCGGCGCTGATCCAGACTGATCGCATCCTGGGGGTGCTCGCCACCCAGGTCGGTGCGTTGTTCCTGGTCGATCTGCTCGGCCAGTTGTTGGCGCGGCGCCTACGTGAACAGCGCATCTTCACCGGTGAGGTGCTCGACCGTCTGGGTGAAGGCGTGTTGGCGGTCGATCGCACGGGTGCGGTGGCCTATGCCAACGCCGAGGCCATGCGTCTGCTCAAGCTCCGTGGTCCGGTGGAGGGGGTTCCCTCCTCGGCACTGCTGACCGATCCCGCCCTGGCGCCGGTGTTGGGTCTGTTGATCGGTGACCGCTGTCCGGCGTTGGAGCGTTTCACCACGGCCGAAGGGCTGCAACTGGTGCTGCGTGTAACGGAACTGCTCGATCGCCGCGAGCAACGGATCGGCCGGACACTGATCATCGCCGACGAGACGCGCTTGCGTCTGCTCGAAGTCAGCGCGCACCGCGCGGAAAACTTGGCGGCTCTCGGCGAGATGGCCGCCGGCATCGCCCATGAGGTGCGCAATCCGCTGACCAGCCTGCGCGGATGCGCCCAGGAACTGGCCGAGATTGCGCGGGAGGCAAAGAACGGCGATGCCGAGAGCCTCGCCGGCATCATGGTCACCGAAGCCGATCGACTTGCGCGCATCGTCGAGGACTTCCTGGCACTGTCGCGTCTGCGTTCACCCGATCGTGCACCGACCGACCTGGAGCCGGTGATCGATGAACTGCGCACCATGACCAAGCAGCGTCGCGATCTGCCGGAGGGCATCGAAGCCACGTTCATCTGCGAGGACGGGTGCGGCAGCATCCTCGCCGATGGTGGGCAACTGCGTCAGGTGCTCAGCAACCTGATCAACAATGCTCTCGATGCGATGCGTCCGATCACCTGTCCGAAACTGGCGGTGCGGGTACGCGGGATGGATCGCGAATGTGCCCTGGGGATGCCCAGTGTGGAGATCGCGGTCAGCGACAACGGCTGTGGCATTCCGGTGGAGCAACGCGAGCGGATATTCACCCCGTTCTTCAGCACCAAGGCGCAGGGCACCGGCCTCGGACTCAGCTTGGTCCAGCGCATCGTGCGTGAACACGAAGGATTGCTGTCGCTCACCAGCGAGGTCGGTGTCGGCACCACGGTGACCATCCTGCTGCCGACCCATTCGCACACCCGGGTGTTCAAACGCGCACTTGGTGGCGGTTGACGGCTCAACCGCTGAAGTGCTTTGACAGCCGCGGCCCTTCCTGGGTGGCATAGTTGTTGCCGCAGGCGCCATAGAGGCGGGCGCAGGGTTTCACCAGCGTTTCGTAGGCCATGGCGCAGATCGGCTGGCCGTGCCGCAGGATGAGGTCGTCCTGGTGCGGACGCACCTCCAGCACAGCCGGTGCACCGCGATGGTCGGCACCGAACACGCCCCAACCCGGATCGAAGAAGCCGGCATAGTGCGCACGGAATTCGCCAGCGGTGGGATCGAACGGAACCATCTCGCAGGCGAGATCCGCGGGCACCACCACGCGTTCGCGGGTGGCGAGGATGTAGAAGTGGTCCTGCTCCAGGCACAGGAAACCCGAATCCGGTTGGTGGAGTGGCGCAAAGAAGTGATTCGGGTCGTGGCCGGCGAGTTTCGTCAGCACCAGCGGATGGTGGGTGCGCTTGGCGACGAAGCCGACCACCGGACGGTCGAGGTCTGCGGTCATCACCAGACGGCCATCGAAGAGTGACGATAACGGCGAGGCTTTCCCATCCGGCTCCCACAGCAGCGGCTGGTGCCGATGACGGTCGGCCAGTTCGCTCTGCGTCAGCACGTGACGGTCGGCGAAGAAGATTGCTTGGTTGAGGCTGACGCCAGCCTGCGCCACAACGTTGAAGCTGCGCGGGATCAGTTCGAGCCACAGTTCGCCCTGGTAGCCGACCGGCACGCGGTCGTAGCGGGGGCTACCATCGGCGAGCACGCGCGTGGCGAGGTCGACACGCCCGGTGCTGCTCTTGCCGTTGGCATAGGCCTCGATGCCGGCTGGCAGGTTGAGGCGTTCGCGCAACAACACGAGGTAGACCTGATCGCGTCCCAGGCACACCGGCGTGCTGAGGTTGATCTTCTCCAACGCGAGGGTGCGCACTAGTTCGCGCACCGACTCACCGGGCCGCGGCAGGATCGAACCGGGCATACGGTAGGCTTCAACATCGAGCGTCAGGTCGAGGCTCGCTGGCTGGATCTGATCGGCTTTGATGCCACCGACCGCAGCGATATGGCCGGCGTCCACCAGGGCGGTGAGACCATCGACTTCTAGGGTGCCGGTAATGGAACGAGGCGCAGCGGTGGGCATGGGCGCGGATCGTGGGGAGTCGACCAGGGATGCCAAGGGGAGGGGAGGTACGCCCGAAGAGTACGACGGGTACGACGGGTACGAAGGGTCCTGATCACAGAGCACTGGTACGATGATTCCTGAAATCGGCGCCATCTCCGGACCTTTCGTACCCCTCGTACCCCTCGTACTTTTCGTACCCAGGCGCAATCCCTCACCCCATGCGGAACACCACCACTGAAACCGCGGTGGTGGTCGTGGTCCGATCAGGGTTGATGTACACGTGGCGGCGATGCCCAGGGAACTGCACCAGCGCGCCGGCGGGGACCTCGACCTGTTCGTCTTCGATGTGCAGCAGCGCCCGGCCGCTCAAACAGTAGAAGAACTCCTGCGCGCCGAGCGGGTGTGGTCGACCGACGCTGTGGCACTCCGGCTGGAGCGTGACGTGGTTGATCTCGACGCCCCTGGACGCGATCGGTGACACCAGTCGCGCGGCGAAACGCCCGTGGTCCGCACGGTATTCCTGCTGCTCCTTCGGCATGACCTTGTAGTGACGGTGTTCCGGCGGCAGCACCAGCAGTTCATCGAGGCTGACGTGCAACGCCTTGGCCACCGCCAGCACACTCTGCACTCCTGGGTTCGCACCGTCCTGCTCCATTGCGGCGAGAGAGGCGCGCGGCAGACCGGATTGTTCAGCGAGGTCGGCCTGGGTCAGCTTCGCCTGTTTGCGCAGACGGCGGAGGTTGGGGGCGAGGGCATCCATGGTGGGTCACTCCGTCGGACAATTCTTCGGAATAATTCCAGGATGCCAGCACGACAGCCCAGGATTCCAGCTTGTCCGGCTTGCGCGGGGTGGGGCCGGCTGACTAGGATCGCCGCACCTCACCCGCTGCAGCGTCCTGCTGTGGCCCATTCTGCCCAAGGAACATCCCATGGCCTTCACCCTACCCCCGTTGCCCTATGACGTCGCCGCGCTCGAACCGCACCTGACCAAAGAGAACCTCGAACTGCACCACGGCAAACACCACAACGCCTACGTGGTCAATCTCAACAAGTTCGCCGATGAGAAAAAGGTCGACGGCGCGAAGAGCCTGGAAGAGATCATCATGTCCAGCGATGGCCCGGTGTTTAACAACGCCGCGCAGATCTGGATCCACACCTTCTACTGGCACAGCATGAAGCCCAAGGGCGGCGGCGAGCCGACCGGCGCGTTGGCTGAAGCGATCACCCGCGACTTCGGTTCCTTCGCCAAGTTCAAGGAGGAGTTCACCGCCGCCTGCGTCAGCCAATTCGGTTCCGGCTGGGGCTGGCTGGTGGTCGACGGCGGCAAGCTCAAGGTCACCAAGACCTCGAACGCCGACCTGCCGATGAAGTACAAGCAGACCGCGCTCATCACCTGCGATGTGTGGGAGCACGCCTACTACCCGACCTACAAGAACCTGCGCCCGAAGTACGTCGAGGTCTTCCTCACCAACCTGGTGAACTGGGACTTCGCTGCGGCGAACTTCGCCAAGGCCAAGTGATCGCTGTCGGTTCCTGAACCGCGAAACGCAAACCCCCTGGCGCATGCCAGGGGGTTTGTTGTTGGCTGTTGGTTGTTGGTATTGGAGCGCGCGATCTGCTCAGCCCGTGGGCGGAACCTTGTCGTCTGGGTCCTTTGCCGTTTCTGACTCCGCATGTTTCGCCAGATCCTCTGGCCGTGCGCGCTTGATGAAACCCATGGCGAAGATCAGCAGGATCAGCACCGACGAGGCGGTGTGGTCGATGTGCAGCAACGGACGACCGTGCAGGTTCCAGTAGCTGCGTGCCTCGCGGTAGTCCTTCTCGTTGCCGGCGAAACGCGGCTCTTCGGGTTCACCGACCGAGTGGCTGTAGACCTCAATGACGAACGGGATGGACACCACCGGTGGGTGATGTTCATGCACGGCTTTGATGTATTCGGCGGAGGTGGTGTAGTTCACCTCCTTGGCCAACGGCTGGGTGCGTCCGATGACGTCACCGGGCAGCTCCAGTGCCAGTTTGAGGCCGATGGTCGCCACCGCGAGGAACGCGGCGGTCTCGAGGTGTGGGAACTTGCGCAGCAGAACGATGAAACCCTGCGCGGCGAACCGCATCACCAGGATGTAGACGAAGCCGGCGATCAGCAGGACGTAGAACTTGTCGGACAGCGCCACCGCCGCGGCGATCGAGTCGACCGAGAACGCGATGTCGGTGCACTCGACCATCACCACCGTGCTCCAGAACACCGACAGCCCGGGTATGCGCCACAGTTTCTTCGGCTGATCATCCGGTTCGAGTGGGTTCTGATGCGCTTTCATGAAATGGTTGCCGGCGATCCACAGCAGGTACAGGCCGCCGAGGACTTTCAGATACCATTGGCTGATGATCCAGGTCGCCAAGCACAGGGCGATGAAGAGGAAGGTGTAGGCCCCGATGATGCCGTACCGCAGTGCACGGCCCTGCTGTTCCTTCGGCAGTTTGCGCACCAGCATCGCCAACGCGACGGCGTTGTCGCATGACAACAAACCTTCGAGCACGATGAGCGTGGCGATGACCAGCAGGTCGCTGACGTGGAAGCGATCGAAGTCGAGGAAGTCGAGGATACCGTCCATATGGGGGCGGCAGCCTTGCGCCGGTCGCGTTGGCGACAAGTGGATTCAGGAACCGTCGCACCGGCTTTCAGCGCGGGATGGCTCGCACTAGGCTGTAGCTCTGACCGACGCGGAGAGTGGCTCCGCGTGCGTGCGCGGCCACGCGGCTGCGGCGCGCTCCGCGTCCGGGGCCAAGCTCCGGGCTGTGGGTTTCGAAATACAGACGTCCACCGGCATTCCGTTGGTAGGCGATCCACTCGTCACCGACGCGCACCATTGACCCAGGGAGCGACGGCAGCCCGGTGATGCCGGTGTAACGCAGGTCCCCGGCCTGGGCCGAGTTCTCGAGATCGCTCTGCAAGGTTCCGCGAGGCGAGAAACGTCCGCCCCCGGTGAGCACGAAGGACAGGCGGATGGCCGAGGGGAAGGGCGGCTTGGGAATCGCCCGGGCGACGTTGGCCGTCGGTGGGATCCAGCCTTGCGGTCTGGTGTCGTAGACCTCGGCGCCATCGGAGCCGTTGTTGATCGCCGGTCCCCACGGACCCAGGCGGGTGCCGCCATTGGCATCGAGCTGTTCCCAATCAGGTTGCTGGCGCTCGTCCAGGGTTTTGGGCCGTTGCATCCCTGGGATGTCGTTGAGCGCCAGCCAGGCGCTGAAATGCAGGCAGCCTTGGGTCAGTACCGAACTGGGAATCACCACGCTCAGGTCTGCGGTGCCGCCGCTGTTGTTCGAACCGCCACCAGTGCCGGTGGGCACCCGCCAGTTGTAACGCCCGGTGAAGGCGATGTCGGCCACGCTCGGCTGATTGGCCAACGCCCGCATGATGATGCGCCCGAACCAGTCGGTATTCCGCGGCGGACCTGGGCGGCAGCCGGCGAGTTGGCCCGTGCTGTTGCCGTCGCTATCGTACCCTTCGGCGGCGAGGTTGTCGAATCCGGTCACGATCTGTCCGCCGACCCCGCTGCTGATCACCAGTGACGAGATGAAGTCGAGCACATCACGCGAGTCATCAAGCACGATGCGGCGCAGGCGTGGCTCCTGACCGGTGGGTTCCTCCACCCAGGTGCCCACCAGCGAGCGGGAGTTCTGACCGCGGGCACCGATGCCATCGGGGTTCTGTCCGGCGGTGGCATACGCCACCAGGGTGTTGCCGCTGGCGGACGGGACGCCGGCAAAGAACCAGCCATCGCCGGTTTCCGGAACGAGGTGGTTGAGATCGTCGCTCACGGCACCGAGCACCGCCACCACTTCATCGTTGGCAGCACGGCTGAACTCCCCACGCCGGAACAGTTCGCTGCTCATCAGCATGATGCCGACCATCGCGCCGCTGACGACCACGAAGATCATCAACGAGACCATGATCTCGATGAGGGTGAAGCCGCGCCGACCTGGGGAACCGTTCATCGTGCATCCTCGACTTGCAGAATCTTCGCCGGAGCGCGGGCGCGGAGCCTGACCTTGCCGATCATCGGCGCGCTGTTGCCGGCGGCGGCAACCCGTTCGAGAAATGCTGCAGTGGGGTTGGCGTTCGCGCCACCGCCACCTTGCCCCGGATTCGCTGGCGGCAGCAGGTATTCCCAGCGCACGCGCACCTCGACGCCGTCGACCGCGCGGGTCTGCAGGCGCGAGAACACCGCGCTGGCATCCTGTCCACCGGCACCGACGCGCAGGGGGAAGCCGGTGGCGAGCGATTCCTCCCAGTCGAAACCCTGGTCGAGCGCCGAGGCGATGACGTTGAAGGTACCGACACCGTCATCGATCAGTTCGATATCAACCAGTCCGGCACCGCCCGCCAACCAGGTGTCGTGGAAGCGGATGGGGAAGCCCATCCAGCCATACATGCGGCAACGCATCAGCGCCGAGCGTTGATCGCTCGACAGGCTGGTCCAGGTCTGCGACTGCTGATTCGGCATGCCGCTGGGATAACGCGGCCACCAACCGATGACCAGGGTGTCCTGTGACGGATTGCCGCCCGAGCTGGTTGATCCCGGCCACGAACCCTGCGGCGTGGTGTTGTACATCCCGCGATGCCAGGCCGCGACTCCACGGTTGGGCGCGGTGATGAGCTCCATCTTCGTACCATCGCTGGAGGCCAGCAGTAGGGCGGGTGCGTTGAGCACCTCGTACGGGTTGGTCTTGTCGGCCTGCGTGCTGATGAAGATCTCCTGATCGTTGGTGCCACCTTGCGCCAGCGCTTGGGTCAGGCGCCCGACCGGACCGATCGGCAGCACCAGCACCGGCTCAGGCCCGCGGTGGAGCGACGGTTTCGAACCCAGCAGGCCACGCCCGATGAGGCGGATGGTCCGGCGTGTCGCGTCCCAATCGTTACCCTGCCGCTGACGTTCGTAGGCGAACACCTCGCCGCCGATCAGCACCAGGCCCACTTCGCGTTCGAAGACCGGATTGGTGACCTGGATGATCACCGAGCCGTTCAGCGCCGCGGCGGTCAGCCATTGCTGGGCGGTGGTGACCTCTGGGCCGCTGGTACCGAGGCGGATGACGAGATTGTCGGGTATGAACGGACGCGCGGGATCACGCGGTTGGCCGCCGGGCTGGACCCCCGACCACACGGCATCGATCACTCCGGTGAACGGCTGGTTGCCGGGCTGCGCGAGGAACGGTTTGCCCGGATCATCGGCTCCCAGGTAGACATTGGCTCCGGCACCGAACGCGCCGGCCAGCGGCATGGTGAAGTACGGCAGCAGTTCGTTGTTGCGTGAACTGATCGCCGGCCCACCGGGTCCAATGTCGTTGCCGCTCCAGCCCGGCCAGCCGATCAGCTCGTAGGTGCCATCAGCCCAGTTGTCCGGCAAGGGCTCGCTGAAGGCGAAGAAGCGGTTCACCGTGTCCCAGGTGTTGTCCGCCGGTGGCATGGTGCCGGCACTGGGATGAAAACCATCGGTGGCGGCGAAGCGCACGCAGGCCTGCCATGGCCGCCGTGCGCCAGGGACCTTCGGCGTGATGGTCATGAGATCACCGGTCACCAGCACGTGCGAGGTGGTCAGCGAGGTCTGCACCGGGATCAGGTGGCTGCCCAGGGGGAAGGTCATCATCACGCCGCCGGGGATGTCGGTGGCGGCGAACGCCGTGCGTTGACGTGCACGGCTGCCCCAATCACGTAGCGCGGGATCGTAGCGGAAATACTGCGCATCGATGAAGAACGGCGTGCCCTTGCTGGTGTCGATGTAATCGTAGTCGATCCACTCGATGCGGCCGGTCAGCGGATCGCCGACCTGGACCAGCAGGGCTTCGGTCGGCGGGATGTTGGGCACGCCGGGCATCGGCGGCGGCATGTTGGGGTAGTTGCCGGTCGGATCGCCGACCGCTTCGAAGCTCATCAGGGTAATGGTTGGGACATTAGTCGGCGTGGGGACCGCTGGGAACAACAGGTCCATCGCCATGGTGCCGAGTTGGCCACGTTGCACGTTGTTGAGCGTCATGGTCGGTGGCGAGCCGTTGTCGTAGTAGATGATCTCACCGGAACTCAGCCGGGCGTACCCGCGTGGTGGCCACTGCATGAGCACGCCGTTCTGCACGCCGATGGTGGTCGCGGTCATCTGCAACACCGGAAGCCCAGTAGTCATGTCGATGGTCGAGGGCGTGCTCAGTTCAGCCCACACCGTGTAACTGCGCATCGGATCGCCGTTGGGCAGTTCGTAGGCCAGGGTGCAGCCGCCTTTCCACAGATGACCGGTGGTGCCGGGATTGTAGCGGATGCCGCCGGGCACCACCAGATCGCCGGCAAGGTGTTCTTCGAGCACGGGCCAGTTGTAGGCCGGCTGCGGGCTGCCGACGAAGGTATCCTGGCGGCGGGCGCGGATGCAGTTCTGCAGGGTGGTGCCCTGGATGTCTTCGTAGCTGATGTATTCGTTGCCCACACGGATCATGCCGCGTTTGGGCAGGATCGCGGCGACCGCAGCGGCACCGGTGACCACCTGCTGGGTCAGCGGATCAACCGCCAGTGCGTCGAGTTCGATGGTGGTCTTGAGCAGCGCCGCGGTGGAGCCGCCACTCTGAACCGGCGGTGTGGCTGGCAACGCGGTGCGCAGCACCAGCGACGGCAACGTCAGGTGATCACCGACCTCCTGCATCTGCAACGGAGTGGGCATGCGCGTGACTTCACGCCCGACGATGCCGTTGACGGTGATGGCCATGTGCCCCGGATCGTTGCCGATCAACGACACCTGGATCAGGTGCCATTGATCGGCCTTCAGGCCATCGGTCTTCGACAATTGGTAACGGTGCTGCACCAGGTTCATCGGACGCTTGGGCGCCAATGGATTTATTCCCGGCGTGGTGCCAGCGGCGGCGACCGTCCCCAGGCAGCGCGGATCGATGTAGGGTCCAGGCACCAGCGGCGGCACCGGCGCGCCGGCTTCCGGGAAGGTGTAGAGCTCCCCAGGGCAGATCGGGCCGTGATCGTTGAGGTGTTCGATCGCACCGTTGCAGATAGTCAGCACCAGTTGTTTGGTGGTGTCCTCGTACGCCAAGGTCAGACGGTTCTGGTAATAGTTGTCGCCCGGCTCGCGCGTCTGGATGCCGTTGGCCGGTAATACCGCTTCCAGCGCATAACGCTGGCCGGCATCCGCCGCCGGCGAACGCAGGTCGACGAGCGTCACCGTGCCGCTGAGCGTCTGCGTCGGCTTGACCCACAGACCAAACTGCCGGCCATTCAGCGGTGCGGCGATACGCGTGGTGATCGGATGGGTGAAGAAACCACCCATGGTGTTGGCGTCGTTGGCCAACGGCCCATCGAAGACCTGGTAAGTCAGCGGCCCGCGGGTCAGGGCGAGGCCTTCCGGCGACAGATCAGTCGAACTGTAGGTGCCAGCCGCCGGCCGCTGCTGCCGTCCACCGGGCAGGTGGTAATCAAGGAAGTCCGCATCATCGGGATTGACACCGGTGACGCCGAAGCGCACCAACCAGTCGTGGCCATTGCGGCCATTGGTGCCGAGGTGGTTCGAACTCAGGTGGGTACGTAGCGTGGCGGGTTTCACCCCGATCTGGTCATCCTTGGCGGCACCACGTCCGGTGGTGGAGTCGTCGGGCAGTTCGCGTACCAACCGCTGATAGGCTTTCGGGAACGCGCTCATCAGGCTGCCATGCCGCTGCGCCAGCAGGGCGTGGTACTGGGTCTGCTTGGTCCAGCGCACTTCCAACGGGCTCTCCTGCCACACCGCCTGGGCGACCACGCGGCGCATCTGCTGCGCACCTTGGCGTCCAGCTGCATCGGCAACCGACGCGCCGCTTTCGATGGTGACGAGTCCCTGCGAGGCGATCGTCAGCGGCGGCAGTTCGCGCGGTGCGATGATGGTCAGTCGGCTGCCGGCGGGATGGTCGAGCGCGCCGGTCGTCCCTGGGAAGGCGAGGCCACGGTTGACGTTCTGCAACGTCGCACGTCCACCGGCCGGCAGGCCGCCGCGGTAGGAGATGTATTCGATCTGCGAGGCGCTGCCGCCATCGGGATCGACACTCTCGATCCGGGCGAACCCGCTGCCCGGCATGCGGTCGAGCGCACCACCCGTGATATGGATGACCGTCGCGCCGGCGGTCAGCATGCCGTTAGGCGGATTCATGTTGTTGATGCCGCTGCCGGGATCGCCGATGCGTGACTGTTCGACTACCGTGCTGCTGTTCACATCCATGTCATCGAACACCCCGAGCGGATCGACCAGATGGCGTCCGGTGATGCGCCGCCCAAAGACGTCGTTGAGCTGCGCCTGGACCTGCATGAGCTGTCCCAGGCTGTTCGGCATCACGCGCGGGACGCCCCAGAAGACTTGGCGTACGGGTTCGGAGGTTTCGATCAGGTTGACCGGAGCCGGGACCTCCACGGCGACGGCTTCCTGCCAATCGGGCCGGTGGCTGGCGGGATAATACCCCGACGGGCGCGGCACGTTCTGCTGGTTGGCTGGCCGGTTGCCGGTCGGGATGGTGGCGAAGTCGGTGCTGGTCGACATGCCATAGTGGTATTTGCGGCCGCGCTGCTGCTGAGCCTGCGACAACGGACGAGTCGGATGTTTGCTCACGATCACCGAACCGGCGGCGACCAGTCCGGGCGTGGTGGGATACGCAGCGAGATCCGCCGGTGGCACGCTGTCGAGCACATCGTCGCTGTATTGCCGGTTGGGGCCGGTCGGCAGACGGATGATGGTGCCGAGATCGACCAGGCCTTCACGCCCCTGACCGAGCGACACCAGCGTCAAGTAGGGTTTAAGCTGCGCGAGTTCGGCGCGGGTTAGCGGATGCCGCACACCTTCCGGCAACGGCTTGGCTTCGAGCAGTTGTTCGTAGCGCGTGATATGTCCGGTCGGGCAGATGTTCTCGTCGAAACGCACGGCGGCCAAGGCATAGGCGAGCTGACCATATCCATCCGTATCCTTGGTGTTGCCGGTGCCGTCATCCCAGTCGCCGATGCCGACCTTCTCCAGCAAGCGATCCCATGCTTCGACATCGAGGTGGTTGGGATCGAGTTTGCCCGCCTCGTCCTCCAGGCTGATGCCGATGAGCGCGGTGTTGCGCGGTTCGCCGGGATTGAAGCCGTGGCCCGATGGCGACAGGTCGAGCGTGCGCCGACGTGGTTCGGTGGCCGGCGTCAGTCCCATGCCGACGCGATTGAGGTCAGTGGATTCCGCCAGCCCGTTCTGCGCGTACAACTGCCGGGTCAGGTAGGTGGCGGCGCCGACGCCGAGATCCTCCGCCGTGGAGCGACCGGTCTGAGCCTGCTGGCTGTGGGCGAAGGAACGAGTGCCCGAGAGGCTGGCGGACTGCGAGAATAGGAACGGCAGTCCGAGCATCAGAAGTGCTGCCAGGATCACGATGGCCATGATCAGCGCTGCGCCGGAGCGGTAGTGCACCATGGTGGAATCCTTCAGTTCATTGCCCGCTGTTGCCAGCAGGCGTGTCGGGAGTCCGTTCGGGCTTCGGCTCTGGAACCAGGACGAGCGAGCCATGCACCCGACCATCGATGGCGACGGTGACCTGGGCCGAATTGGCGCCACGCGTGGTTCCGCCGGGAGCCGTGCGGGTGAAATCACCACCGAGGAAGATTGTCCCGGTGCTCAAGGCTGCGTCGGTGTTGAGCGCCGCGCCTTGTGCGGACCTGGTGTCGGCACCGATCGCACTCGAGAGTTCGATGCGACCCTCGGGGTGAGCGAGCACACGGTATTCGACCGCTGTGCCGGCGGGCTGCGACGGATCGGCCATCGGATAGACGCCCTTGGGCAGGCTGCCGAACTCGCTGGCGCCAAGTTTGTAGACCCGCGCATCGTCGATCGGACATTTGGCGTAGGCCATGCCACCATCAAGGTTGGCCTGACCGACCCAGATCTGATCGCCCGGGAGCAGTTGTTTGGGCAGTTCGATCGCCCGGCCATCGACCACTTTGCCGGCGCGCAATTCCGCAACACGTCGACCATTGCGATAGAGCGTCATCTGATCGTTGGTGATGAGCAGGCCGATCTCCTCCCAGCGGTCGCCACCGATCGGATCGCTGATGTCGGCGTTCCCGGAGGGCAGCGTTGCCCGATCACGGGTGAGATCACTCGGCAGGTGGTCGAAGGACGAGATGTACACCGGTTCCGGTTCCTTGGGCAGTCGCACCCAGCCGAGGATTTCCCAGCACATCATCTTCGCGCGTTTGCCGCCGCCGCTCTGGATCGCGGCCTTCCTGGGATCGATGGCGTCCGAGCGCACCAACATGACACCGAAACTGCTGCCGGCCGCGCTGTTGTCCGTTCCCACCAGGATGAGCGGGATCTGTTTGGGGATCTCCCGGCCGATCTGCCCCGCGAGCGGTGGACGCACCGCCACCGCGACATAGGCGCCGTCACCAGTGCGGAAACGCAGCGCGCGGTCGAGTTCAGGGGGAAACCACGGAGCATCCTGATTTACCAAACGGCCGGTGCCACTCATGCCAATGGTGAAGCCTTGGACATCCAACGCTTGGCCATGATCAAAGAATTCGCTCCACACCCATACGCGCGATACGCCGGTGATGATCCCGCCGAGCAGCGTGCCGTCCGGTCGTCTGGTCGGCGACAGCTTGAGCAGCGCCGGCGCACCGGTGGAGCGTGCGGTATGGCGCGCCTGGCGGATGGCATCGCTGAGCACCTGCTCCGAGGCGAGCAACTGGTTGACCGTGCGCGTGCGGAAGAACGAACCGACCACCAACGACATCAAGAGACCGATGATCATGATCACGGCCAACATTTCGACCAACGTGAAGCCCCGCCGTGTTGGCGGGTGGCAGGGCGCCAGGAAGGTGCCCGTGGTTTTCACGGTCAGGGCTGCTTCCAGTTGGTGATGTCGTCGCTTTTGCGACCATCAGGTTGACGCTGACCGAACTGATCTTTGCCATCGAGGCCGGTCGACCACAGTTGGTAGCTGTCGGGATTGGGTGGGGCGGTGGTGCCATCGGGGCGCTGGCCGTCACCGTCTATGTAAAGTGTGGCAGTGGCCACCAGCGGGTAAAATTTGGACGGCCGGTAGCGAAACACATTGGTCGCCGAAGCACCGCCAGTGAACGGATCACGCAGTGACGCAAGGTCGCGGAAGTTGTCGCGATCAACGGTCTGCAGTTGTTCGAGCAGCGTCTGTGCGATGGTGGTCCAATCGATGGACGTGAGCTGATCGGCGGTCTTGTAGTTGTTGCCGGTCTTGAAGGTGATGGCGTAGACATCGGTCCCACCACCGAGCTGCTTGTCCGGAATGCTGCCATTGGTGTCGACGTAGCGCGAGATGGCGGCCTTGATCCCTGCCAACTGCGTTTCGCACTTCGCGGCCTTTGCGGCATTGCGAGCGTAGGTGATCGTCGGGATCAAGATGGCAGCCAGCGCAGCGATAATGCTGATCACGACCAGCAGTTCGATGAGAGTGAATCCGGTCCGACGCATGGGCTCTCCAGGCTCTCTAAACGCCCATGGTTCGGACGCTGTGCAGCACCGAGATCCTACCTGCGCAGGACCTGGATGTTGAGCATAAGAGCATGTCTTGGCGCAACCTGCCGCAATGGGCCAAGCTGTCAGGCTGCGTGGGCGCGAGTCTTTCGGGCGAACAACCGGCCTGCGCTAACGCCGCGGCCTTACTCCCCGGCTTACTCCTCTCCTTACTCCTCTCCTTACTCCTCTCCTTACTCCTCGCCTTCCTCGAAACACAGCAGCAGGCCGGCGCGGGTGGGGATGAAGATCCGCCCCTCGTGGACCAGCAGTCCGCTCGAGGCCGGGCTGCCCAGGTCGGCGTGCCAGCGTTCAGCGCCGGTGGCGGCATCCAGGCAACGCAGGGTGCCTTGTTGATCGGCGATGTAGACGCCGCGTTGACCGATGCCCGGTGCGGCTGCCAGGGTGCCGGCATTGCCTTGCGCCGGGAAACGCCAAGCCAACTGGCCAGGGCGGGTCAGGTCGATCGCCACCACCCGGCCCTCCGCCACCGAGACATAGGCCAGATTCTGACCGGGGCGGTAGGCGGGGGCGATGACACCGGTGCCGTCGAGTGGCCAAGCACCCAACGCCCGTTTGCTGTCAGCCACGTCGGGGTTGGCATCCACCGCCACCAACAGACCGCTGCTGTCGATCGCCAGCATGGCCGGACGCCCGGCGACGCTTGCGCGCACTAGGTGACCCTGCAGTTCGCCACGGGTGCGCAGGTCGTAGAGCGGCTTGGGCGAATCCTGTTCCGTCACCGCGGTGGTATCGAAGACCTTGAGGTGATTGCCGGCCGGGACGTAGAGCAGCGTGTGTCCCGGCTCGTACTGATCACCGTAGAGTTGGCCGGTGAGGTCGTTGCCGACCTGCAGCTTGGGGTACGGGATGAGCCGCCCCGCCGCATCACGGGCGAAACACAGCACCACGCCGCCTGCGCTGCCGATGAAGTGCAGGAGCTGTCCCGGAATGAGCTGATGCTCCTGCACCAGCAGGCTGCCGGTCAAACGCAACGGGCTTTCGCCCTGGCCGGACGGGTAGGTCCACTGCGTCGTGCGCGTGGTCGAGTCGACCACCGTCAGGCGGTTCTCCAGGATGGAGTAGATCTGGTTCTGGAAGATCACCGGGGAGTGGCGGAACTCATCGACCGATTGCGGGAAGGTGATGGCCTTGGTTGCGCCGAGGTTGGCGTCGACCACCTCAATGGTGGCCTTGTTGGTGCCGACCAGGATGAACTTGCCCAGCGCGATCGGCGGCGTGACGCCGGCAGCGCCGCCCAGCGCGGTCTGCCACAGCGGACCGCGGGCGAGCGCGAGCTGCACCTGCCCTTTTTTCGTCGCATAGGAAACCAGGAACGAAGCCGGATTGAATCCTGGGCGACGCGCTTCGACCGTGACGGTCTCCGACGCCAGATAGGTCAGGCGGTGCTGCCACGGACCACGTGTGCCCGGCGGGGCCTTGATCACCTGTTCCGCGCCACTGCGTTTGACCACCAGGATCGCCAAGTGGCTGTCGAGTCCGACGGTGAAGGGCAACGCCAGCTTGGCGGCGTACTCGGCCACACTCTTGCTGGTGGCCTGTTTCACTTGCAGCGCCAACTCGTCGAGTGCTGCGAAGGCGTCCTTCTCGTCGCCGCGAGCGAACGCCGCGAGCGCGGCCTGGCCGATCTCCTTGGCGAATTCGACCTCCAACACGGTCAGGCGTTCGGCGGCCTTGGCGGCGTACAACTCGCCTTTGCCCTTGCTCGCACGCTTGTACGCGCTGAGGGCCTCCTTCTTGCGGCCAGCCTGTTCGAACTTCTCCGCCCGTTCATGGAGATCCTTGGCGGTCTCGTTGCTGCTTACCCAGCGGCTCTGCGTGTCGGCGAGTTCATTGCGCAGTTTGGTCGGCAGATCCTTACGCTCGAGGATGGTCTGGAGGATCGCCAGTGCGCCATCCCAGTCGAGGGAAGCCCAGGCACGGTTGGCCTTCTCCATGTCAGCGCCGACCTGGATGGTGATCTGGTCGTCGCTCACCGAGGCGAGCAAGGCGTTCGCCTGTTCGGCAGCCTTGGTGCCTGGGAAGTTGAGACGGATCCCTTTGAGCGTTTCAAGCGCCCGTGGGTGCTGGCCATTGGCCTGGAAGACCATGGCAGTCTGCACCTGTTCGGCGGCGCGGGCTTCGTAATCCTGCTTCACCTGCAAATCGAAGGTGTCGACATCAGGAATGATCTGGGTGCCACCGTAATCGGTGCGGAGCGCGTTCAGCTGGGTGAACAGGCCCTGGTACTGACCGTCGCGCTGTTTCTGCGAGGCGCTGGCCTTGACCGCGTCGAACGCCTGACGCGCCTTGTCCTCGCGCACCACCGTAAGGTACCACTGGTAGCCCGCCACGCCGGCGGCGGCGACCACCACGCACATCATCAGGTACACCAGCACGCGCGCAGCCTTGCTAGTCTTGATCGCCTCGGAGTTCTGCGCGTGGTTGAGGACCTGTTCCTTGATGTTGGAGAAACGGCAATCGTTCTCCAAGACCTGCTTAAGAGTCTCCAGCGCCTGGCGCGGACGCACCGAGGTCAGCAACGCATGCCACAGCGATTTGTATTCGACCAGCGCGTTCTCGGTCTGGCCATCCATCAGGTAGGCCTTGGCCAGGAAGCGATGTGGATCGGGTGAACGCGGCAGGAGGTTCTTGGCGCGGTGGCAGGCGTCGATCGCGCGGTTGGTGTCGCGTGTGGCGATGTAGGCCTGCGCCGCTGCGACATAGGCGAGCGCGGCGTCCTCGATCGCACCGAGTTCGGCCAGCACCTTGGCGCGGTCGAACTGTAGGTCGGGATCATCCGGCGAGAGCGCCAGGACGGTGTCGAGATCGCGTCGTGCCTGCTCCAGGTCGCCCTGGTCCTGCGCCATCTGGATGAGTTCGAGGTACAACTCGACCGCACGCGGCGCCTGTTTGAGCTGGCCGTAACATTCCGCTAGTGGGCGGATGACCTCGGGCACGGGGTTGAGCTTGTGCACCGCTTCGAGCAACGACAACGCGCTTTCGATTTCACCGCTTTGACGCAGCGCCTGCGCGTCGACCACCACCTCATCCGGCGTGCGCGCACGGGCGACACCGGCGAGCACCAGCTGCGCGGCGATGGCATAGGTGTCGAAACGCGTGACGCCGACTGCGCTGGCGACCTGATCAAGGGTGTGGCGACCGTCGAGGTAGCGCAACACCTTGAGCATCTCGGGATCGGTCTGGATGTTGCGCAGGTTGTTGCGCCCATCGTTGTCGACCACGTAGAGCGCCGACGGGTCGGTGATGACCTCGCGGATGCGGCGCCATTCGTCTTTGCGTCGGGTGGCTTCGAGCAGCAGTTGGGTGGTCTGCAGTCCGACCGCCCCCATCGCCACCACATCGTGGACCTGGAGCTGTTGGATCGGTGCGCCATCGGAGAAGGTGAAGTCGCCTTCCTGCCATTCGAAGATCGGGCACACCAGCTCTTCGATGCACCAGGCAGAGGCTTCGTCGAGCTCGCCCTCCTGCACGTAGCCGCTGGCCAAGATCAGGTCACGCAGCGGATGACCGAGCGAATAGAGCCGTTGATTGAGGTCATCGACCTGCTCAGGCGACAGCAGCGATTTGCGCAACAACGCATTGAGCAAGAACGCGCGATTGTCGACCGGCGGGGCATCGCACATCGCCACCTGACCGGCATCGAAATAGATGTGCCGTTGCCCATCCGGTCCACTGACCGACAGCGTGCCGGTCTGCCGGTTCATCTGCAGAGTCTGGAACAGGTCAGTGAGGCTGACGGAGCTGAGTTGGCCTTGGAAACCCATGGGGGCCTGCCTGACGAAGGAGTGCTAGAGGTTGCCGAACAGCGCGTCGAGTTGGTTCTTCATCTCGTCGGAGAAGTTCTTTCCCAGGCCTTCGTTGATCTTTTCCTGGTCCTCGGGCTTGCGCTTCGCCGCCTCGTTGAGGATGGCTTCGAGCTGGACCGCGAGTTCCTTGCACAGTACCTGGATCATCCCGGCTTTGATCGCGGAACTGAAGACCGTGACGCAGAGCGTGCGCTCACCCAACAGGGTGATGTGGATGCTCTGCCCTTGGCCCTGATGGAAAAGGACGCGGAACTCGGGTTCACCAAGGAGCCGCGCGACTTCACGCGTGCTGGCAAACGACCCGGAGACCAGGGCGGACAACGCCGAGGTGTCTTGTTTGAAGAATCCTTGGCGGGCCACCATGTGGCCCTCCTTGTCGATCACGAGCGCGCTCTGGGCATTTGCCTTCTTCACGAAGGCGAGCAGCACCGCATTGATGCGGTCGATGTCGGCAGCGTAGAAGACCAGGCGCCGTAGGCGCAGGGCATCATTATCACTGACCATTGGCACCCTCCGCCGGCTTGTCCGCCGGAGCTGGGGCGGGAGTGGTTTCAGCTGGTTTTTCGGCCGCCGGTTCCGCGGGCTTTTCGCCGGGTTTTTCCGCCGGTTTCTCAGCGGCCGGTTCCGCCGGTTTTTCGGCTGGCGCTGGTGTCTCGTCCGGCGGAGCCGGTTTCTCCCCTGCTGGAGCCGGAGCTGGCGCGGGTGCCGGCTTGGCCGGCTCGGTCGTCGAGGGGCCGATCAATGCCCGCTGCATGTCCTGCGGCAGCAGGCTGCGCACTGCGGGCACATAGATCACCGCCACCACCGCCATGATCATCAGCACGATCAGGCCGATGAGCACGATCAGCAGGGTCTTCACCCCGCCGCCACCTGGGCGCGAGGCTTCCTGGTAGCGTTTGAGGCTCGGATCGGTGGCACCCAGGTTGACCTTACCCGCGGCCGGCTGCTGCTTGAGGTTGTCGAGCGATGGCGGCTTGGCCTTGGCCAAATGTTTGTCGCGCGGATCGGCCTGCGACTGTGCGTGCTGCGCGTGTTGTTGTGCGGGAGCTTGCAATTGCGGCATGCCACGCGCAGGGGTCGGTTGTGCCGGCATGGGTGGCCGCGACTGCGGCATAGCCATCGGCGGCGATTGAGTTCCGGCCGGGCGCTGCGATTGGGGCAGACGCTGCTGCGCCATGGGCGTGTGGGCCGGCGCCGCTGACGGCGGCACGGCCGCCGGCGCCGCTGTGGGAGTGGCCGAGGGAGCAGCACCCAGCGCGGTGTTGGTGCGGCGACGATTGGCGGCGGGAGCGTGCTCCTTGTTGAGCTTCTCGATTACCAGCCGTGAGATTTCCTTGAGCGTGGCGAACACGCCTTTGCCTTCGCGTGCGACCCCTTCGTGGGTCGGAACGCCGGTCGGATTCAACTGGGCATTCAGGTCGGCAACCGACAGCGCGTTGGGCAGGTCGCGCTTGTTGTACTGGATGACCAACGGCACGTCCTCGATGGTCAGATTCATCTCGGCGAGGTTGTCGCGCAGATTCTGCAGCGATTCGAGATTCTCCGCCATCTTGTCCGGGTTCGAGTCGGCGACGAAGATCACCCCGTCGACACCCTGGAGCACCAGCTTGCGCGTGGCGTTATAATAAATCTGGCCAGGTACGGTGTAGAGTTGGAACTTGGTTCGCATGCCGGCGACTTGGCCGAGGTCGAGCGGCAGGAAGTCGAAGTACAGCGTGCGGTCGGTTTCCGTCGCGATGGACACCATCTCGCCGACGGCATCCTTTGGCGCCTTCTTATGGATGATTTCCAGATTGGTGGTCTTGCCGGACATGCCCGGGCCGTAGAACACCACTTTGCAACTGACTTCGCGTTGACCGAAATTAATCTGGACCATGGCGGGTAGGCTCGTTCGGGGAAGCGGGCTGGTGCGGCTGTATCAGGATCGGGTGTCAGGACATCAGAGGGAGAGACGTTGCGCGATGCGTTCGAGGAACGGCTTGGTCTCTAGCTGGAGCAGGGTGAGGTTCGCCTGCGCGTCGATCACCACCACCAGATACCCATTGCCGGCCACCATCAGCAGCAGGCTGCCCTGCTCGCTGGCGGTATGGAGATGCCGCGGAGTGCCGAGTCCCAGGTGTTGCGCCAAGCTCTGGCTGTGCTCGATCAATGAGCCGACAGTGGCCGCGAGCTGGTTTTCATCGAGGCCTTCGCGCAGGGCGCTGGCCATCGGCAGGCCGTCGGCCGACACCAGCAGGGAACCGCCGACACCGCGTACGCGGTTGAGTTGGATGAGGATCTCCTGCATGGCTCAGCCGGCTCCCAGTTCGATGAGGGCCTGACGCGCGCGGATCTCCAACATCGCCGGGCGGACGCCGGCTTCGGCGAGGATCACCACGGTGAAGGTCAGCCCGCGCCGGAAGGCCAGCACCTGGCCCTGATCGGCGACCATCGTCCACATGGTCAGGTGATCCTGGCCGACGGCGGTTACTGCCTGTTGCGCGGCCTTGCTGATCTCGGCCGCCAGGGCGGCAAGCAGTTCTTCATGCTGAGTGCTCAGACGCTGGCTCGACACCACGCGACCTTTGTCATCAGCGATCAAGGCACCGCGCACGCCGGCTTCGGAACAGAGGCCACCAAGGCCGTCGCTGGCCGGCAGGATCTTGTTCGCCAGCGGCGTTGGTTCCGCGGGACGACCGGGAGCGGCCTGGTTGGGACCGCCAGCGACCTGGCGGATCACCGATGCGGTCGGCGGCTTGCCGGTGACCTGTTCGATCTTCTGCAGCACCGCCGGATCGCTCGGCTTGAAGGTCAGGATCTGACGCAGGTGCTGGAGCGCCTGCGGTGCACGGGCGGTTTCGATGTAGTGGTCCGCCAGCATACGATGGGCCGCGTAGCTGCGGCTGTCGCGCTCGACCGCGGTCAGCAAGTTCTTCACCGCCTCGTCCTTGCGCCCGTTGACCATTTCGATCTCGGCAAGGATGACGTAGGCCTGACCATTGCGAGGGAACTCCTTGATGCAGCGCCGGCAGACCGCTTCGGCCCCGGCGATGTCACCCCCCAAACGCACCAGTTCGGCCAGCCGGTTGTAGGCGGAGGCTGACGGGAAATTATCCACCTTCTTACGCAGGCGTTCCAGTTCGGATTCCACCAGGGATCCTCTCGTCGCGGTTGAGGTCTCCCGCATCTCACCGCAGCGATGCTTCGCCACAGTTGGCTCACATCGTCTTGGATCGCTTCGGGAAACGAGTTAGACGTTCGGATTCATAGTCGTGGGGGTCTGGCCAGTCAACCACGCAGGGGAAACTTGCGGAGTGGCCCCACCGGCTGTGCCGCACGGCCTTGCAACCTGTCGGCTTGAGTGCGGCAGCGCTGATCAGAGGCTGCGGCCTGTTGGTTGTCGGTCTTTGACTGTCCAGATTGCGGAGCGCAGGTGCCCCAGACGCACTTCATCATCAACCCCGCCAGTGGTGCCGGTGCCGGCGCGTGTCTGGCGCAGGAACTGACTGCGTTGGTCGGGGCGGCCCACGTCTCCCTGCTGGGGCGCTGCGATCTTTCCGCGGTTATCGCCGCCTTGGGCCCGGCAGATGTGGTAATCGCCTGTGGTGGCGATGGCACCGCCAGCGCCGTGGCCGAGGTCATCGCCGGGCAGGGGGACGCGGTGCCGGCCCTTGGTGTCCTGCCGTTGGGCACCGGCAACGACTTGGCGCGGGTGCTCGGATGGTCGGGAGCGCGCAGGGATCTCGCAGGCTTGCTGAAAATAGTGCCTGTCTCCGCCCGGCGGCAGCTCGACCGCTGGCGGATCGAGGGGCCTGCGCTGCGCCGTGGTTGGTGCAACTACCTCAGCCTGGGGGTCGATGCGCGCGTGGCCCAACGCTTCCACCACCTGCGCCTACGCCATCCAGGGCTGGCGCGCGGACCAGCCATCAATCGCAGCCTCTATGGCATCCTGGGGGCCCAGCAGCGCAGCATCGATCTGGCGCGCCTGGTTCGGCTGACGCGGGGTCCGGTCCTGCCGCACTGGGCAGGCGTCCTGGTGCTGGGCAACATCCCGAGTTATGCGGGCGGGGCGACGTTGGCGCGCGGCATGCGCTGCGACGACGGGCGGCTGGAGCTGGTCGCGCTCGGGCATGGCCTCAGCCTGGGCCTGGTGACCGCGCGCCTGCGTCGGCCGCGTCTGGTGGCGCGGACCGACCACTTGGAGTTCGACCTAGGCGGCACGCTGGCGATGCAGGTCGATGGTGAGCCCTTCAGTGTCGGCGCAGGGCATTACCGCGTGGTGCGCGACCGCAGCATCACTGTGCTGGTCGCGGATGGCGCGCCGTGCGCGAGTTGAGCCCGCTGTGGCTCGACAGTCCCGGCGGCGGAGGTAGGTCCATGCGTCCTGGAGTTTCCATGCCCACCGCCAGTCCCAGCCACCGGTCATCCGTCTGCTTCAGTGGGCTGCTCCTTGGCGGCGCCATGCTGCTGGTCGTCGGATTGCTCGGCGGCTGCGGCAGTGACGGGCGCGAGGTGGTGTTCTCCACCGACACGCCGCCATCCGCTGACGATCGGCCGGCGATCCTGGCGGACATCACGCGTCTGGCCCATGCCAAGAAGTTGTCGGATCCCGATCACGCAGCGCCCTACCACCAAGCGGTCGATGCCCTCATCGGTCGTGGTGCGCGCATCGAACCGATGTTGATCGAGGCTCTGGGTGGCAACGACGACTGGGGCGTGCGTCTGGGTGTGGTCGAAGTGCTGAAGGCCGTCGGCACCCGGCGCAGCATCGAACCGCTGATGGGGGCACTCGAAGATCGGCAGCCACTGGTGGCGCTCAACGCCGACTACCTGCTGCGCGAAATGCTCAAACACTCGGTCATCCCCGCGGCAGGCGAAGCGGCGCGCGACGACCTGCCGCCGGTGCCACAACGTCCGGCGGGCGAACTGGCATTGGATGCGGATGAAAAACTGTGGGCGGCCTGGCACCGCGAACACCACGCCAACCTGCACCGGGTGTGGCGGACGTGGTGGGATGCCAATCGCGCCACGGTGAAAATCGACTGACGCGGTAGCGTATCGGCCATGTTGGACGCTCTGGTCGGCAAGATCGCCGCGTTGCCCACTGGACCTGGGTGTTACGTCTACAAGAACGCCGCCGGCATCGAGATCTACGTCGGCAAGGCCAAGAACTTGCGGCGTCGCGTGGCGAGTTATTTCCAGGAACGTGACGGTCATCCCGCACGCACACTGCGGTTGGTGCAGGAGGTCGTCGACATCCAGGTGATCGAGACCGACAGCGAGGTCGAGGCGTTGCTGCTGGAGAACGTCCTGATCAAGGATCTCCAGCCGCGTTTCAACGTGAAGCTCAAGGACGACAAGAGCTACCCACTGCTGGCGATCACCCGTGAGGAGTTTCCGCGCGTCTACTGCACGCGCGAACGCGACCATGCGGACGTCGATTATCTCGGCCCGTTCGGTTCGGCGAAGGAACTCTACCGCGCCTACCACTTCCTCATGCGGGTGTTTCGTTTCCGCGTCTGCGATCTCGACCTCCATGAGGACGATCCCAAACGCCGCAGCTTCGCCCCGTGCCTGAACTACCACATCAAACGCTGCTCGGCACCCTGCACCACCAAGGTGACGCGCGCGGAATATGGTGAGGACATCCGCGCCTTGCGCGCGTTCCTGGGTGGACGCGCCAAAGGCGAGGTGTTGTCCGGTTTGCGCCAGCGCATGAAGCAGGCGGCGGGAGAATTGCGCTTCGAGGACGCGGCACGCTGCCGCGATCAGATCCACGCGCTCGACCGCCTGAAGGAACGCGGTCGGCTCAAGGACTACGACGAACCCGAGGCACCGGTGATCGATCTCGCCAGCGGAATCGCCGGCTTGCAGAAGCACCTCGGCCTCGTCCAACCGCTGAAGGTCATTGAAGGTTTCGACATCGCGCACCTGCAAGGCGGTTTCGTGGTCGCCAGCCTGGTGCAGTTTGTCGGCGGTGTGCCGAACAAGGATGGGTATCGGCGTTTCAAGGTGCGTGGTGATGACGGGGTCGCGCGCAACGACGACTTCGCCGCCATGCGCGAGGTCGTCGGTCGCCGCTACCGCCGGCTGCGCGATGAGGGCGCGGTGTTGCCCGATGTGGTGCTGATCGACGGCGGTCATGGACAGGTCGCCTCTGCCCGTCAGGCGCTGGAGCAGGAGGGGGTCGTGGTGCCGTGCCTGATCGGTCTGGCGAAACGCGAAGAGACCATCATCCGTGCCGATGGCGGCGAACTGCGCCTGACGCGGCGCGATCCGGCGCTCAAGCTCCTGCAATACGTCCGCGACGAGGCGCACCGTTTCTGCCGGCGTTATTTCCACCTGCTGCAACGCCAAGCGCTGGACGACGACGGGAAAACACCTTGAGCGGGTGGTGTCCTCTCGTAGACCGCCGCCTCTCGTCCCGCGCATTAATCCTCAGGCAGGTCCTCGGATACGCATGACCATCACCAGCATCACCCTGACCGAACTGCTCAGTGGCGACATTCGTACGCGGCTTGCAGGATTGCTGGCGGCGCGTGCCACCGTGACGATCTCATGTCATGACGCCGAGCGCCTGCCCGTCGCCATGCTCGCCATCGCCCTTGATCTCGCCGCCACCACGGGTGGCTTCCTGCGCCTGGAGGGGTTGTCCAGCCACGCACTCAAGGCGCTCCAGGTGATCGATCCCGAGCGGCGTTTGGCGGTGGATGATCCCGGTCGGGTGGCCCCGTTCGGCGAACGTCCGTACCTCGTGTCGCTCAGCGCGGACGGCAGCCTGCGCGTGGCGCTGGGCAAAGGTATCGGCCAACACCCGCACCTGACCGAGCCAGCGTCCTACGACTGGATCCGCGGTCTGGATGCGAGCGCGGTGGAGGTCGACCTGGTCCACATCGAACACCTCAACTCTCTGCTGGTCGCGTGGCTGCTGCAACTGAACCAGAGTGCCGGTCCTGGACGTTGCCGACTGGTGCAGGTCGGACGGCAGGCGACGGCCCAGCTCAGCCAACTGCGACTCGACCACTTGCTGAACATCCGTTGAGGGAGCATCGGTCTCTGCGGTGCATGCTGCGTGCTGTCCGTCAGGGCTCTGCACCACCGGCAAGCACCTGTTGCAGATAGGCGTATTCGGCAAGGAACGCTGGATCGTCGGCGAAACGCTTGGCGGCTAGGCTGCCCGCCTCCAATGCCTGCGTGATGTCGCCGCGGATGGCGCAGCCCCAGGCGATGGCGAAGTAGCCCGGCTTGGTCGCAGCGTGCTCATCCCACAAGGCCAGCACTCGACGGAACCACGTGGGCGGCAGGTGCCCTGCCATGGCTTCTATATTGTTGGTCACCATCTCGTCGCTGCGACGATCGCGGCGTTCAGCATAGGCACGCAAGGCTGCGCGCAGCGCGTCCTCGTTGCGCTGCACCAGGGCCTCGATCAAGGCAGCCCAGCGCAGGGTGTGGTCCTGGCCGTTCGGATCGATGCCGAGGCGCTTATTCGCTGCGATCGCGGCGCGCAGGTGGCGGATGAGGTCGAGCACCAGCGCGTCATTCCACGGGGCCTCATCGTCGCCGAGCATGGTGCTGAGGCGACCCGACCAGTAGGGCACGCTGATGCGGATCCACGGCAGATCGCGGACCAGTTGTGGCAGTCCGGCACCGCGCTGGTGGTGTTCATCGTGCCATGCGCTGGGTTCTTGCGCCGTGCTGAGCAGTCCGTCGAACACCGCATCGTCCAGCAAGGTCGCCGTCAGCCGACCGACGATGCCGTAGCTGGCCATGATGTCGTCGCGTTCGTTGTTATCGAGGAAGGAGAGATCGTTCAGCCAACCCTCGCTGAAAGCCGTCAGGCGTTGCAGCTCAGCATCGCTGGCGAGATCGTGATGTGGTTGTTCCAGCCGTTCGAGGGTCGCCGCGATCAAGGAGCCGGCTTGGCTGCGCAGTTCGCTGCCCTGCGTCATCCAGGCGCGGGCGTCGAAACGGGTGCGGGCCCAGTTTGTCAGGTTCGGACGCTGGGCTTCCATGGCCGGCAACAGATGCCGGCTCAGCAGGTCTGCCGTCAACGTGCGGTTCTTGGCGGGATCCAGACGTTGATAGACGTTGTGGATCATGCGCAGGTGGAGAGCGGGTTGCTCTTTGGCGAACTGCTGTTCCACCGTCGTCAGCAGCGCACGCGCCTCCTGTTCCGCCGCGGCATGTTGGTCGCCACGCACCATCAGGCTGATCAGCGTCAAACGCGCATCGAGTTGCGCCGTGGGGTCATCGATCAGCGCCAGACTGGCGCGTTCGGCGGCGACCGCCGCGTGCCATTGACCGGTTCGGCGGTAGAGGCCGGCGAGTTCGCTCCAGTTGGCGCTGGCGGCGTCGCCGTCGGCAATCATCCGGCGCATGGTCGCGATGCCCTGGGCGAAGGTGTGGAAGTGCCAGTCGCGTTGCACCGCGATCATGGTCTGGGCGTAGTCGACGTCGCGCATGATGCGGCTGCCCAGACGCCAGGCGGAACGGGTGTTCTCGCCGGCGAAACGCAGCAGCACATGCACCAATGTTCCGTTGTCGGTGTTCTCCTGGTCGAAGTGGCCGAAGACCTGCGCCAGTGATTCCTCCAGGGTGTCACCGTGGAAGGCCAACGGCTGTCCGGTGTGCAGGACCTGCGTGGTCCAGCGATCGCCCTGTCGGTGCGACCAGCCGCAGGCGGCGTGGCGCGGCAGGTTGAAGACCTGCGGCAGGTGGCCCTGTCTGGTGAGCAGCGTGTGATAGATCTCCGACAGGTCGTCGCAGTCGCCGCGCATGACCCCGGCGCACACCGTGGCGATGGTCTGGCCGATGGTCTGGTGGATATCACCGGTGGTGCCGCGCACACCGATCAGATCGGGCTTCTTCGGATCGGGGCTGTCGTGGACGTAGGCGAAGAGGTACTGCCCGATGAGGTCGAGGTGCGCCGCGTCCGGGCACAGCTTGGCGGCATCGGCGAGGAAGCGTTCGCGCTCCTCGCTGCTGGCGGCGGCGGCCGGCCGCAGCAGGCCGTGCGCAGTGCAGAGGGCGGTGACCGCACCGCTGGCGTCACTCAGCACCAGATGCGGCGGACGCCAATCGACCACCGTGTCGTCGTCGACGCCCGGGCCCTCGTCCGCGAGGGTCGTGCGCCAAGTGTCGGTGTCAGCACGCAGGCCATCGCTGGCGTTCCACTCGGCCAGACGCACGCGGCCCCACCAGCATTCGGCGGCGAGCGGCAGCGCGCTGTCCAACGGATCGCTGCCGACGGGAAAACGTTGCACTACCATGCGCGTCGGGGTGTCGTCGTAGGACGACGCGGCGTGCTCCTGCAGGCGCGCACAGGTGCTGGGCGAACGCAGCGTCAGCACCCGGCGGCCGAAGGCATCGCGCAGGTCATCCAACTGGTGATCATCGCCGCTCCAGCGCTGAACCACGTGCAGCGTGTCGGCGGCTTTCACCGCGTCGCACAGCGGGGCGAGCTCCGGCATGGTGCCGAGCACGTCATCGAGCCAGCCCTGCGCGATCAGGCGGCGCACCAGCGCTGGACGGTATTCCTCGTTCTCCACCGTCGTGCGGTCGAGCGTACTCAGCAGTTGTTGCAACGCGGCCTGGACGGGTGGCCCATTGTCGCTGCGTTTCAGCGCGGCAACCAGCGCGACGGCGGCGTCGGTCACGGCCGTCCGTTGCTCGGTGCCGGTCGCCGGCAGGCTTGCACGGCGCAGCACCGCGTGGTCCAGCACCAACACGTCGGTGCCACGCAGGTGGATGCCGGTCAGCAGACCGCGATCGAGGCGCAGGGTGGCGGGGTCGAGTCCAGCGGTGAGCGCGCGCGCGATCAAGGCGGGCAGGGCGGCCGCAGCCTGCGCATCATCCTGCGCCACCAGTGTGCGGCTCACGGCGAGTCGTCGTCCGTCGATCTCCACCAGCACGTCGCGTAGAGCATCCAGGCCGCTGATCGTCAGCGTGCGCCAGCGGCTGCCCATGTCGTCACGCACGATCCCAGGGCTGTTGGGCAGATCGGCGAGGGCATCGGCGGCGGTGAGCAGGCTCGGTAGCAGCAGGCACAGGATGGCGAGGCGCATGCTGCAGGATCTATCAGCATCCGTCGGTCAGTCGATCGGCGTCCGGGCCGGTCGGTGAAGGGGCGGGCTCACATCGCACCACACACCGCCCAGCAGCACGGCGTGGCTTGCAGGGCTGTGCGTGGACACCATCGCTCCGTGGTCCACCATCGGCAGGTGGGTGCCCTCATGCCGACCATCGCCTTCCATCGTTCGCATTTCCGCGCTGCCCCCAACGGGCGGCACCTGATCACCGGCAGCGGAACCCCGTTCTTCTGGCTCGCCGACAGTGCCGATGCGCTGGTGCGGCGGCTTGACCGTGCGGGTACCGATCTCTACCTGCGCACGCGGGCGGCACAGCGTTTCACCATCATCCAGACCGCGGCCTTCGGTGGTTCCGACGCCTTGCGTCACCCCAACGCCTATGGACTGGCGCCGTTCGAGGACGGCGATCCCACGCGTCCGAACGAGGGTTATTTCGCCCACCTCGACCACGTGGTGCTGCGCGCCAATGCCCTGGGCCTGGCGGTGGCGATCCAGCCGATCGGTGCCGGCTTCGCGCTGCGTGGTTTCTCGCTGACGGCGGTCACCGCCTACACCACCTTCCTCGCGCAGCGTTACCGTGATCAGGCGGTGATGTGGGTGGTCGGCAGCGGCGATGGCGCGGAGGGCCAGGAGCAGCGCGCCCTGTGGACCACCATGGGTACCGTCCTGCGCAGCGAGACGCGTGCGCGGCAGATGATCGCCTACCTGCCGGCTGTCGTCCCGACCTACGGAGCGCCGTGGTCGCAGGCGCAGCCGTGGATGGATCTGGCACTGCATCGCAGCGGTCTCTCATCCGAACCCTGGAGCAGCATCGCCACCGGGTACGCGACCGAACCGACGCGGCCACTGCTGGACGGCGACCCCGGACGCGAAGACCAACCGGCACCCGGTGGCGAGCGTGATGGCCGGTTGAGCGCGCATCAAGAACGCATGGTGGCGTACTGGTCGGTGTTTGCCGGCGCCTGCGGCCATACCTACGCCAATCACAGCGTCTGCAGCTTCCATGGCGGCACGAGCGTGGACGAGCAGACGCGCAACGCCTGGCAGGACGCCCTGCATGATCCGGCAGCCGAACAGATGCACTACCTGCGGCAACTGCTGGAGTCCCGTCCCTACCACTGCCGCATACCGGACCAGAGCTTGGTGGCGCAAGCACCGACGGATCCGGCCCGGCACCAGCGGGCGACCCGCGGTGACGACGATGATTTCGGCGGTGATCGCGGCAGCTACGCCTTCATCTATACGCCGGTGCAACAGCCGGTGACCGTCGATCTGACGCGCTTGACCGGGTCACTGGTGGAAGCCGCGTGGTTCGATCCGCGCACGGGTCGCAGTATCTGGCTCGGGCAGTTCCCGGTGCGTGGCTTGCGCACCTTCACGCCACCGGGTGGGGATGACTGGGTGCTGGTGCTTGATGATTCCGCCAGGAACTACCAACCGGTAGGCCACGCTGCGGACAGGTCGATGTCGTACTGACTGGCTGCGGTTTGCGCCTCGTCGAAGCGCCGAGGCGACACCGGCTTTGCCGGTGTGTTTCGCTATCGCGAAACCAAACCTGGTCCCCGCTCGTGCGCGCAGGCGCACTCGGGGGATTGTTGTTCGCGGACTCTGTCCGCTACGCCTGCCAGGGGCTCTGGTGCCCCTGGACCTGCCACCAAGTTGTTCCAGCTGTGCACGTTTCCCTATTTCGTGATCGATCGGCGGGATCGTCCGTCGGCGGTGCCTGTCCTTGCTCCCAGCGTTTCGTCGGACATTCTCCGGCCCTGGGAGAAAGCCCATGTTCAGTCGTATCGCCAACCTCTTCAAAGGCTTCCTGAGCCTCTTCGTTTCTGGCATTGAGCGCCGGAATCCGGAGGCGTTGCTGGAAGTCGAAAAGGAGAACCTGCGCAAACAGATCGCGCAGTACAACCAGGGCCTGGCGTCGCATGCCGGACTCTGCGAACGCTTGATGAGCCAGGTGAAGAAGCTGGAAACCGAGGAGCGCGACCTGCGCGCCAAGACCACCGCGCACCTGCGTGCCGGCAGCCGCGATGCCGCTGCCCAGTACGCCATGCGCTTGCAGACCGTGACGCGCGAGCTGGAAGAGAACCGCACGCAGGCCCAGCAGGCAGAAGAGACCTACAAAAACCTGATGAAGTCGCGCGATGTCGCTATCAGCGCGGCCAAGGCCAAGATGCAATCGCTCAAGGGTGCCATCGAGGACATGAAGATGAAGAAGGCCATGGCCGAGATGACCGAAATGGCGAGCGGCATGATCAGCGAGATCGGCGGCGCCGGCGACACCTTGAACCGCCTCCACGAGATGGTCGAGGACGAGCGCAACAAAGCTGCCGGCCGTGCACGCATCGCCCGCGATTCGCTCGACATGAGCCAGGTCAATGTGAAGGAAGCCGAGAGCAAAGCGCTCGCCGACATGGCGCTTGCTGACTTCGCGGCGAAGGAAGGCATCGCGCTGGATGGCGCTGCTCCGGCGGCCTCGACGCCCGCTGCCACCCAGGCAGCGCCGAAGAGCATGGGGCCGCAGGCGGGATGAACATGATCGTCCGGGGTCCGGTGGCCAAGGCGCACACCGGAATGCGCTGGTTGCAGGTTGTCGGTTGGTGTGGTGATGACTCCGGACTCCGGACTCCGGACTCCGGACGGAGCAATCCATGAGCACGCCACTGCCAACCTGGGCATCTGATCTCATCACCGCCTACGAAAGTGGCGCCACCGCGCAGTTCATCCTCGCTGGCAACGTCCATGATCGCATGGTCCTGCCGCAAGTCGGTGACAAAGGCGCGGGCGAGATGGGCTCGCTCAACGACTTCCTGATCAAGGTCATGCTGCCGCGTTTCGACGTGGTGTTCAGCTACGACCTTGGCAACGGTCTGCGTGTCGAACGTGGCGGCGAGATCATCGCCAAGTGGCCGCGTATGAAAGAGAACCCGTCGATGCCGCGTGGTGCGCGCGAGGCGGTCGACACGGTGACACATTATCTGCGTTATGTCGCCAACCTCGAACGCCTGGGTCAGGGCCGGGTGCAGGTCGGCGTGCTCATCCGCTCAGCGGACCTGATCGTGCCGGCGGAGTCCTATGGTCAGGCGGAACCCAGTGCGATCGCCAGCCTGATCCGTGACTGGGCGAGCGATGGTGCGATCGCCGATCATGCGGTGGCGACCTTCCTGACGGCGGACAATCTCACAGATCTGCATCCGTTGGTGGCGGCCAATCCGCGCGCCACCGCCGTGCGCATCCCGTTGCCGACGGCCAAGGAATTGGAAGCGGCGCTGACGGTGCTCGCGCCGAAGTATCCCAAGGCGCTGAGCGCGTTCGTCGGCAAACTCGCAACACCTGCGGGTCTGCTGGCCGGCACCACCCTCGCAGCGGTCGAGGGATTGCTCAAGACCCGTGAACACCAGAACAAGCCACTCGTCGAAGCCGACCTGCTGTCGATCAAGAAGAGCATGGTCGAACGCGAGTGCGGAGGGCTCATCGAGTTCATTGAGTCGAGCCGTACGCTCAACGACTACGAAGCCGGCGAGGCGATCAAAACCTGGCTGCGCCAGGACGTGCAGTTGTGGAAACAGGGCGACCTGCAAGCGATGCCGATGGGTTACCTGCTGTGCGGTCCGGTCGGCACCGGCAAGACCTACCTGGTCGAATGCCTCGCCGGCGAGGCCGGTGTGCCAGTGGTGAAGCTCAAGAACTTCCGCGACAAATGGGTCGGCTCCACCGAGGCGAACCTGGAGAAGATCTTCCGCCTGATCCACGCTCTCGGCCGCTGTTTCGTCTTCGTCGACGAGGCCGATCAGGCGCTGGGCAAACGCGACCAGGGCGCGGGCGATTCCGGCGGCATCGGCGGACGCGTCTACGCGATGATGGCCGAGGAGATGTCGAACGGCAAGAATCGCGGCAAAATCGTGTGGATCCTCGCCAGCAGCCGCCCGGACCTGATCGAGATCGACCTCAAGCGCCCAGGCCGCATCGACGTGCGCATCCCGATCTTCCCCACCACCACCGCCGAGCAGGGCCTGAAACTGCTACGCGCGCTGGGCAAACGTCGTGGCCTGGTCCTGACCGACGAAGAAGGCACCACGCTGCTGCCACTGGTTCCCGACCTGCTGACGCCGGGCGCGGCCGAGGCCCTGGCGGTGAAGGCCTACCGCATTTCGAAGACCGCCAACCGCACTGCGATCGAAGCCATGCGCGATTGCCTGACCGGTTACCAAAGTCCGGTGCCCAAGGCGACGATGGAATACCAAATCGGGCTCGCGATCGCCGAGGCGTCGGATCCGGAGTTCGTGCCGGCAGGCCTGCGCTCCTCTCGGTGACGTCCGCGGTCGTAGCCAGGTGACGACTCGCAGGGAGGTTCTCTCCGAACCATTAATGTAGGCATGCGTTTGCTGCACACGCCGGCCACGTTGCCGGTCACGGCCACCGCGATGGGCCGGCATTGGCGCGGCATGGCCTGGGCGATCCCCGTCCAGAGAACCGCATCGATGTCATCCATGTGCTCGCCGAGGTGGGCGCACCGTGGTGCCGGCAGGTCCTGCGAGAGGCGCTGGTCGCCCAGGTTCCGCGCCCGCTGTCATCGGAGGCGATTGCCACACCAGGTGGCTAGGTCAGCTACCTGCCGCGCAAGGTCGAGATTCCCGACGAGTGCTCGCTCCCGGCCGCCGCTGCTCTGGCGCTCCTGCACTTGCGTGACCAGCCGAGTCTGCCAGTGATCACCACCATGATCGCCAGCCTGCCGGAACCGGAACGGATCGTGGTGGCGGCGAAGCTGGCTCAGTCCGGGGTAGCGCCCGCGGCTCCCTGAAGGTCTGTACCAGCGCGTCATCGGGACGGTTTCATCGCGAGTTGCCGGGCTCAGCGGAATTCAAACTTGCGCCATCCGCGGCGGCTATGCACAACGACACGGTCATGCATGGAATCCAGTTTCTTCAAGATTTGGCGGTGGTCCTGCTGGTCGCGGGCGCGACCACGGTGTTGTTCCATCGCATCAAACAGCCGGTGGTGCTCGGGTATCTGCTGGCGGGTTTCATCATCGGCCCGCACACCCCGCCCTTTCCGCTGATCCACGACGAGGACGCCATCAAGACCATGGCCGAACTCGGCGTGGTCATGCTGATGTTCGGCCTTGGTCTGCACTTCAGCCTACGGCAATTGTTCAAGGTCGGGGCGGCGGCGCTGATCGCGGCGGTGCTGGAGATCACCGTGATGATCTGGGTCGGCTACGAGATCGGCCAAGCTTTCGGCTGGTCGCAGATGGACAGCATTTTCCTTGGTGCGCTGCTGTCGATCTCCTCGACTACCATCATCGTCAAGGCCTTGGAAGAGCTGCGCCTAGTGAACGAGGGCTTCGCCAAGGTGGTGTTCGGCATCCTCATCGTCGAAGACATCCTCGCCATCGCGCTGATTGCGTTGTTGTCGGGCATCGCCACCAGCGGCCAGGTGGCGGTGGGTGAGGTCGCCATCACGCTCGGCATGTTGGCGCTGTTCCTCATCGGCGTGCTGATCGTCGGCCTGCTGGTGGTGCCCAAGATCATCACCTACGTCGCGCGTTTCCGCAGCGACGAGGTACTGCTGGTGTCGGTGCTCGGCATGTGCTTCGGCGTGTCGTTATTGGCGGTCAAGGCGGGCTACAGTGTGGTGCTGGGAGCGTTCCTCATCGGTGCGGTGATGGCCGAGGTGAAGGAGGCGCCCAAGATCCGCCTGCTGGTGGAGCCGGTACGCGACATGTTCAGTGCGGTGTTCTTCGTTGCCATCGGCATGCTCATCGATCTCGATCTGCTGATCCAATACGCGGTGCCCATCGCGGTGATCACCGTGGCGGTGGTGCTGGGCAAGATCGTCGCCTGTGGTCTGGGGACGTTCCTGGCCGGCACGCCGGTGAAGGGTTCGGTCAAGGTCGGTGCAAGCCTGGCGCAGATCGGTGAGTTCTCCTTCATCATCGCGCAACTCGGGCTGACGCTCAAGGTCACCAGCGACTTTCTTTACCCGGTGGCAGTGTCGGTCTCCGCGCTCACTACCTTGCTGACACCGTACCTGATCCGTTCTTCTGACGGCATCGCTACGGTGTTGGTTGATCGTACGCCCGCGCCGCTGCGTTCGGCGATGGATTGGTACACCCGTTGGGTCGAGAACCTGCGTCTGCCGGGCGACGACGTGCAGCGCACGCGCATCCGTGGTCTGATTCGCAAATGGCTGATGCAAATCGCCATCGATCTGGCGTTGATCACCGGTGCCATGGTGTTGGCATGGCGCTTGGCCAAGGCCGAGTTCGCCGCACCGGCGTGGTTGCCGGAGTGGAGTGGCGGCATGCCGACGGTGTGGTGGATGGCGGTGATGATCATCGCCTTGCCGCTGCTGGTGCACCTGTGGTACAAGCAGCGTGCGCTGGCGATGGTGCTGGCGGAACTGGCGATCCCGCGCGGTGGCACCGCGCGCGCGGATCACATCCGCGTGATCGCGACGTTGGCGTTTCAGGCCATCGCGCTCGCAGCGGTGGCGGCCCTGCTGACGGCGATTTCGCTGACGTTGTTGCCGCCGTGGCCGGTGTTGCTCGTTCTGCTCGGTGTGCTCGCACTCATCCTGCTCTTGGGTTGGAGCCGCTTCATCACGCTCTATTACCGGGCACAGGTCTCGGTGATGGAGACCTTCGCCGGCAATCCCGCGGACGCCACGCACCACGCGCCCGCGCCCGCGTTGCTCGATGAGGCGGTGATGCTGCCGATCGAACTGCCACTCGGCATTGCTGCCGTCGGGAAAGCCATCCGTGACTTGGAGATCCGCAAAGCCTGCGGCGCCAGCATCATCGCCATCGAGCGTAACGGCACGCGTATCGTCAATCCCGCGGCGGACGAGATCCTGGCGGCGGACGACATCGTCACCTTATTCGGCACCGAAGATCAGGTCCGTCAGGCGCGCACGCTGATGCTTGGTTGATGCTTGATGATGATGCTACCGGAGTCGCGGGTCGATCACCCCACGAGTCCGTGGTTGATGTCAGTGATCGTGGCCAGAACGAACGGCCCCAAAATCGGGCGACTGACGATCAGGTCGCGGCGGCAGGCGTGGCATCCGTCGCGGGTGCGTTCAGTTTGCCCGCCGCATCGATGACCTTCTGCGGCACCGGTTTCAGGTCCCACACCAAGCCGACGCACGACATCATCCACAGCAGGTAATAGGTGATATCGATCTGCCACCAGCGGAAGCCCTGACGCACGCTCGACTGGTAGTAGTGGTGGTTGTTGTGCCAGCCTTCGCCCAGGGTGATGAGCGCGATGATCAGGCTGTTCTTGCTGGTATCCTTCGAGGGATAGACCTGCCGACCGATGAGGTGGGTCAGCGAGTTCACCGTGAAGGTGCCGTGTGCGACCGCGACGGTCGAGATGCAGAAACCCCAGATGAACATCTGCAACGCACTGGTGCCAAGCTCAGGGTAGAACACGCTCAGGCCCCAGCCGAGTCCCAGGCAGCTCATCGCCAGCGCAAACGGGATCATGGTGTCGAAGCGGTCGAGGAACACGAGTTCGGGGAACTTCGCGAGGTCGGGCACCAGCTTCATATCGGTGCGGAAATTGGCCTTCGCGCTGATCCAACCCATGTGCGCCCACAGGAAGCCCTGTTGTTTCGGGCTGTGGCGGTCTTCCGGCTGATCGCTGGTGCGGTGGTGATGGCGATGATGAGCCGCCCACCACAGCGGACCACGCTGGACCGAACTGTTGCCGACGGCGGCCATCACAAACTGGAAGAAACGGCTGGTACTGTAGCTGCGGTGCGAGAAGTAGCGGTGGTAGAAGCCGGTGATGGCGAACATGCGCACGAAGTAGAGCGCGCCCGCGACGATCACCGCCGGCCAGCTCCAGCCGACCCAGATGACGGCGAGACAGGCGAAGTGGACGCCGAGGAAGGGCATCAGGCGCAACCAGTCGACCTTCAGCGGCGTGCGTCCGTCCTCCTCGCTCTGCAGGCTCGAATGGCTGTCGACCCACAGGCGCATGGTGCGCAACACGCGACGGACCACCGACGGTTGGGGTGCCAGGGCGACCTCGACGGCGGGGACGGTGGTCTCTTCAGGCGGAGCCACGGGCGAAAGCGGTGCGTTCATGGATGGTGTACCGTAAGTGTCTGCGCGTGGGAAAGATTAGGTCTCAGGAGCAGCCGGGGACAGGCGCAGACAGGGCGCGACGAAAGGAGTTTGGCGGCAGCGGAGACAGAAATCGGAGCCATGTCGGAAGGGCGCAGATGCTCTGGAATTGGCGTCCTGCGCAAGGCGCAAGCCCGGCAGCGGGTGGGCCGTGTTGAAACCTGCCGCCGACCTCCACCCCGTCGCTGGAGTGTTGCAGCGGGGAATCATGCCAGCGTGTAGAAGGTCCTGCGGACCATTTACGGGGCAGGCGTCGCGTTCTTTGGGCGCAGGGCGTCGAGCTCCAGGCGCAGGACCCGCAAGTCATCATTCGCGGTCGCAATCTCCCGATCACGTTGGGCGAGGGCCGACTGGGCGTCATCGAGCACCCGCCGGGTGTCGTCCAATTCCTGTTGCAGGGTGGCGGGGTGTGGAGTGCTGGCTGGTGTCGCCATGGGGGTGGCGACCGCGGAGGCTGGTGGCACAGCAGTGGTGCGCGACATGGCGGCGACGATGAAGCGGTCGGCGACCACCACGCTCAGGGCGATGAGCGCCACGATCCACGGCAGGCGACAGGAACAGGGGGTGGGTTCGGACATGCAGCGCAACGTAGATCGCTGCAGCGTGGCGGTAAAGCCGGCAGATCCTCTGCGGCTCGCCGGTGCCGAGGGTTTCATCCGGCCGGCGGGTCGCGTAGAAGAACGCCATCATGACCATCCCACTCGTCCCCCCCATCACCGACCCGACCGCGATCTTCGACCTGCATCGGGGACATCTCGCCACCGAACTGATGGTTGGTGCGAGTGCGCACTTCAAGGTCTTCGATCGTCTGGCCCAGGGCGCAAAGGACGTCACCACGCTGCGCGCCGAGATCGGCCTTGGCGAACGTCCGGCGCTGGTGCTGTTCACCGCGCTCAAGGCGATGGGTCTGCTGGTCGAACGTCAGGGTCGCATCTCGCTGAGTGAACTCGCGCGTGAGCACTTGGTGTCGGGTGGGCCGTTCGCGGTCGACGATTACCTGGGACTGACCGCCGACCATGCCGGTGTGCTCGCCACCGTGGAATGCCTGCGCTCCAACAAACCCAAGGGCTTCGCCCAGGACGGCGGTGGTGCGGCCTACATCTACAAGGACGGCATGACCTCGGCGATGGATCAGGAGGCGTCCGCGCGCCGGTTGACGCTCGCGCTGTCAGGTCGTGCGAAGAACGTCGCGCCGGTGCTCGCCGCCCGCGTGCGTCTCGACGGTGTCGACACGCTGCTCGATGTCGGTGGCGGAACCGGCATCTACGGCATGGCCTGCTTGCAACGCAACCTGCGGCTCAAGCTCATCGTGTGGGATCGTCCAGAAGTGTTGAAGATCGCGCAGGAGATGGCCGATGCCTACGGCGTCGCCGAGCGCACCACGCTGGTAGCTGGCGACATGTTCAAAGATGCTGTGCCGCAGGCTGACGCGATGTTGGTGTCGAACGTGCTGCACGATTGGGACGTGCCGGAATGCCACGCGCTGCTCGGCCGCCTGTCCGCCTCGTTGCCGCAGGGTGGTCGTCTGCTGATCCACGACGCGCTGCTGACCGATGCCCTCGACGGTCCGCTGCCGGTGGCGTTGTTCTCGACCATGTTGTTCATCCTGACCGAGGGTCGCAACTACAGCACGGCGGAATACCGCGCGATGCTGCGCACCGCCGGTCTGACGCCGCTCGCCGAAGTCATCCCGACGCTGGTGCATTGCGGTGTGGTCGAAGGAATCAAGCCGTAGCTGCGGCTTGCGCCTAGCCGGAGCGGCTAGGCGACACCGGCTTTGCCGGTGTGTTTCGCGTTGCGAAACCAAGCCTCGTCCCCGCTCGCGCGCGCAGGCGCGCTCGGGGGATTGTTGTTCGCGGGCGCTGCCCGCTACGCCCGCCAGGGGCTCTGCCGCCCCTGGACCCGGCACGAGTGCTTGCCGTGACCGGTGATTGCCGCTGTGAGGTGAGCGCCGCTTCGCGCGGAGCGAACCGCAGCAGAGCAAGATGAACGGAAGACCTGTTCGAGCGTTCAGCCGGAGCGGATACCGCCACCGGCGCGGGGAAAATAGCTCCTAAGAAACCTCCGGCTCGTGCGTGTATCTGCTGAAAGCACACCCATGACCACTGACGCCGCCTGGATCGAGGCCAGCGTCGCACGCTTCGAACGACCGCTGATCGCGTATGCGCGGCGGATTCTCGGCGATGACGACGAAGCCCGTGATGTGGTGCAGGACACCTTCCTGCGCCTGTGCCGACAACCCCGCGGGGAGGTCGAGCATCGCCTCGTCGAATGGTTGTTCACTGTCCTACGACACGTCGCCATCGATCGCCTGCGCAAGGAGCGCCCCATGAGCACCATCGCTGACCATGACCTCACCGAGGCCGCACCAGCACCATCCGCGCGGATGGAGCAGCAGGAGGAAAGCTCCGGCCTGCTCGGTGCGCTCGCCACCCTGCCGCGCAACCAACAGGACTGCATCCGTCTGAAGTTCCAGCAGGGCATGTCCTATCAGCAGATCAGCGGCGTCACTGGTCTGTCGGTGGGCAACGTCGGGTTCCTCATCCACACCGGCATCAAGACATTGCGCGCCCGCCTCGCTCCGCTGACCGCGTCCACTACCTCCGCCTCGTCAGGACCCCAGCCATGAACACCCTCACCCACGAAGATCCCCGTCTGACCGCCTATGCGCTGGGGGAGCTGCCGGTGGCGGAGCGCGCGGCGATCGAGCAGCTCCTGGCCCGCAATCCTGCGCTGCGTGCCGAGGTCGATCAGATCCGCGCATTGTCTGGTGATCTGGTGCGTGAACTGGCAACCGATCTGGCCGAGACACCGTCGCTGACACTGCCGCAACGCACCTCCATCGCGGTCGCGGCACAGCCACGTCGTTGGCGCGCGGCAGTCGGCTGGAGCGTCTTCACCACGGCCGCCGCCGCGACCATCGTTTTTTTCATCATGCCGAGTATCGGACTGGTGGGCGAGCGCTCGCCCGAAGCCCTGGCCATGACTCCGATGCGGATCACCAGCATCGACCAGCCTTCCACAGCAGCGCCGCAGCAGGAGACCGTACGCGTGGTCAACCACGTGCCGGTGGAGATCAACATCTCTGAAGCCGCTGTCGCAGCACCGGTCAACCAGTTCGACGTGTTGTTGGATGCGCAGGTCACCACTTCCGATGGTCGCGAAGCTGACTTCGCTAAAGGCCGCGATGAGGCGGTCACCAGCAGCGAGACCGGCTCGACCGGAGCGTTCATGGCGATCGGTGAAGGCGGCGGCACCAGAGTCCGGATCGCCCGCTCGCGGACCGATGCGCTGCCACCGTCGCAACCGTCTGCAGCGCCAGTCGCGGAACCTGCTGCTGATGCCGCTACGGTCGGCATGTACGGTCGCCGTTCTGGCGGCCCGCCTGCCGAGCGGACTCCAGGCGCACGTCCGGCGGCCAAGACCGAGGGTTTCCGCCTCGCTCCGTCGCCGACGGAACCCACCACGCCAGCGGTCACTCCCGGCGGCGAAGCCTACAATCAACGCGCCGACCACGGCTTCCAACCCGCGCTCGACGCATCGTTGTCGACCTTCGGCCTCGATGTCGATACCGCGTCGTACGGCAATGTGCGGCGCATGATCGAAGGTGGCGCGCTACCGCCACGCGATGCGGTGCGGGTCGAGGAGTTGGTGAACTATTTCCCCTACGGCGATGTCCCGGCACCAGCCAACGGCGAGGCCTTCGGTGTCATGGTCGAGATCTCGCCGTGTCCGTGGCAACCGGCACACAAGTTGGCGCGCATCGCGGTGAAGGCGAAGGCAGTGGTCACGCGCCCGGCGCTCAACTTGGTGTTCCTGGTCGATGTCTCGGGCTCGATGAAACCCGACAATCGGCTGCCGCTGGTGAAGACCGGGCTCAGTCTGCTGGCGAACACCCTGAACGAGCACGATCAGGTGACCATCGTCACCTATGCGGGTTCCGCGGGCGTCGCGCTACCGACCACGCGGGGCAATGATCAGCGCGCCATCCTTAAGGCGGTGGATCGCCTGACCGCCGATGGCGGCACCAACGGCGGCTCTGGCATCCAGATGGCGTACGATGCGGCACGCGCCGGCTTCGTCCGCGGTGGCGTCAACCGCGTGATCCTTTGCACCGACGGTGACTTCAACGTCGGGGTGACCAACCGCGACGAGCTGGTGCGGATGGTGCAGGCGCGGGCGACCGAGGGCGTGTTCCTCACCGTGCTCGGTGTCGGTCAGGACAACCTCAAAGACGCGACCATGGAGCTGCTCGCCGACAAGGCCAATGGGCACTACCACTACCTCGATACCATCGCCGAGGCGCGCAAGGTGCTGATCGAACAGCTCAGCGGCACGCTGGTGACCGTGGCCAAGGACGCCAAGGCCCAGGTCGAGTTCAACCCGGCGCGCATCGCCGCCTGGCGGCAGCTCGGTTACGAGAAACGCCAGCTCGCAGCGCAGGATTTCGCCAACGACCGCAAGGACGCTGGCGAGATCGGTGCTGATCATGTGGTGACGGTGCTCTACGAACTGGTGCCGGTCGAGTTCGCCAACCGCACGCCGGTGATTGAGGACGGTCTGCGCTACCAGCCGCAACGTCCGCCCGCTCCGGTGGTGGTGGCGGAAGGCCACGCCAACGAACTGCTGACGGTGAAGCTGCGTTACAAGGAACCCACCGGCAGCGTCAGCAAGCTGGTCCAGGGCGTGGTCACCGATGAACAGGTGCGCCAATCGCCGAGCGTCGACCAGCGCTTCGCCGGTGCGGTGGCGGCCTTCGCCCTGCGCCTGCGCGGCAACCAAGCGATGGGCATGGACTTCCCCGCCATCGCCAGCGAAGCGCGCCGCGCGCTCGGCAGCGATCCGCAGGGCTACCGCAAAGAGTTCGTGAACCTGGTGGAGCGCGCCGCGGCGATCCAGGGTACGTCACCGCGCGAGTGAGAGCTCGTCGTCAGTGATGTCGATGAAGGGATGCACCCTGGGCAATGTGCCCAGGGTGCGTCGTTGTTGCACGTAGCCAGCCACGCGTTGGCAGCGTGGACTGATGAAATACCGCGCCCACCGCAGATGCGGTGGGCGGGTGGTTCAGGCCTTGGGTGGATCCGCCGGCTTTGGTGGCTCAGGCGGTTTGGGCGCCTCGGCTGCGGGCGCGGCAGGTTCCGCCGGCTTTGCGGGCTCCGGAGCCTTGGCGACTTCCGCGGGCTTGGGCGCTTCGCTCGCCACACCCTGATCACGCTTGGCCTCTTCTTCCAGTTCCTTCGCCAGCTTGTCGAGATCTTCGAGGTTCTCGTCATCCCAGTAGTCGTCTTCACGCACCACCAGGTAGGTGAGCATGCCGCCGGCGACGAAGAGGTTGGCGAGGTAACCCAGGATCAACGCCTGGATCAGCACCTGCCAAATGCCGGTCACTGGGCCGGTGACGTATTCATAGAACCCGGTTTTGCGCGAGTTGACGTTGTAGGCCGACGGGCCGCTGACCACGCCCTGGACGAACCCCGGCGATTTGCTCACCAGGTGACGACCGAACAGACGCATCATGCCGTCGGCGGCGAATTCGCTGGCACGGCCTTCAGTGTCGCGCATCGCCTCCATCGAGCTGTTCGGCAGGTACTTCACCTGGCCTTTGAGCTGGCTGATGCCCTGCATGCCGATGCTGCTGGCGACGAAGATCATCGCACCGGTCAGCAGGAGGCTGCCGAACAGCACGTGCGGCTTGGTGCCGACCGCTTCGATGGTGTCGACCACGTTGTCGAACCAGCCGTGTTTGCGGATCGCGATGATCGCCGGGAAGACGAACACGCTCAGCCAGACGGCGATGGTCAGGAGCACCAGGAACAACGAGAACAGGAACACCAGCGGGTAGAGCAGCGCATAGAGCGCCGGGCCGACATAAGGGATCGAACCGCCCAGCACCGGCAGGTACACCAGCACGACGTAGACGCCGGCGAGCATGCCCATGAGGAACAAAGGCACCATCACCGCCGGCAGGATGCGGGTCTTGTACTGCGCCAACGCTTCGCCGAACGAGAGGAACTCATCATCGAGCAGGTCAGCCTTGAGGAACACCGCGACCAGGCTGGCACCCAGGCTGAAGATCACCAAGGCGACGGTGGTGATGATCCACTCCAGCACGCTCAGGGCCACTAGGCCCTCGACGTGCGGTTTGATGTGGGAATCGCACAGCCACATCCAGGTGGTCATGGCGACCAGCGTCACCGCCGAGATCAACATGCACTTGGGCTTGAACGCCAGCATCGGCGCGGTGAACAAGTCCTTCCAGGTCCACTGGCGCGGCTCCGGCTTCCACTCCTCGGGCGACTGGGTCCCGGGAGCGGCGGTCTGATCGGCCTTCGGCTTGTCAGCCTTGGCATCTACAGCAGCGCCTTTGGCGGGGGTCGGGTCGGGCATGGCCGGCTCTCCAGGGTGGGCGGGACTCTAGGGGGGGCATCCGAGGCACGCAACCGCACGGAGGGGGCGTGCCTGGGAAGGGCCAAGCGGGTCCAGGACGGGAAAACCGCTCGTTCAGCGAGCAGGTTTTTGCCGATCCCGGCGGCTTGCTGGCGACCCCACGTGTGGATGCTGATGGCTCACGCGAGGAATTTCCCATGGCTGTCAAGCGTCGCACGGCTTCCAACCGCTCTGCCAAAGACGTTTTCATCACCCGCGACTTCCTGCTGCGGACCACATGGGCGCAGGCGCTCTACCACGACTACGCGGCGCATCAGCCGATCGTCGACTACCATTGCCACCTGCCGCCGGAGGACGTCGCGGCGGACACCCGCTTCACCAACCTGACGCACATCTGGCTCAAGGGTGACCACTACAAGTGGCGGGGCATGCGCTCCAACGGCGTCAACGAACGCTTCATCACCGGCGATGCCAGCGATTGGGAGAAGTACCAAGCCTGGGCCGCCACGGTGCCGAAGTGCTTGCGCAATCCGCTTTACCACTGGACTCATCTCGAGCTGAAACGGCCGTTCGGCATCAGCGATCGCCTGCTGAACCCCGACACCGCGAAATCGATCTGGGACGACGCCAACGCCCAGTTGAAGAAGCCGGAATTTTCCGCGCGTGGCATCATGCGCCAAATGAAGGTCGCGGTGGTATGCACCACCGACGATCCGATCGACTCGCTCGAACACCACATCGCCACGGCGAAATCCGGCTTCGAGATCCAGATGCGTCCGACCTGGCGCCCGGACAAGGGCATGGCGGTGGAGTCACCGGAGCGTTTCAACGTCTGGGTCGACAAGCTCGCGGCGGTCAGCAATACCGACATCACCGATGTCGACAGCTACCTGACCGCGCTACGCCAACGTCACGACTTCTTCCACGAGGTCGGTTGCCGTCTGTCCGACCATGGCCTGGAAACCGTGCCCGCCGCCGATTACACCGAGAAGCAGATCCGCTCGGCCTTCACCCGCATCCGTGGTGGGGCGCAGCTCGACGCCGACGATCAGGAACGCTTCAAGTCCTTCATGCTCCACGAAGGCGCGCTGATGGACCACGCCTCTGGTTGGGTCCAGCAGTTTCACCTCGGACCGCTCCGCAACAACAGCACGCGGATGTTCCGCACGCTCGGACCCGACACTGGCTTCGACTCGATCGGTGATGCGAACTACGCCAAGCCGCTGGCGAAGTTCCTCGACCGTCTCGACACCGACAACCGCTTGGCCAAGACCATCCTCTACAACATCAACCCGAAGGAGAACGCCGTCCTTGGCACCATGATCGGCAACTTCCAGGACGGCAGCGTTCCTGGGAAAGTGCAGTTCGGCAGCGGCTGGTGGTTCCTCGACCAGAAGGATGGCATGGAGCAGCAGCTCGATGCGCTCTCCAATCTGGGCCTGTTGTCGCGTTTTGTCGGCATGCTCACCGACTCGCGGTCGTTCCTGTCGTACACCCGCCACGAGTACTTCCGCCGCATCCTCTGCAACCTGCTCGGCGACGAGATGGAGGCCGGCCTACTGCCGCGTGACGTGAAACTCATCGGCGGACTGGTCGAGGACGTGTGCTACCGCAATGCGGCGGGGTACTTCGATTTCGCATTGGCCGTCCCGTCGGCTGACAGCGGCACGCGTAGCGCGAAGCAGAAATCCAACGCCAAGCGCTGACAGAACCGGTGCAAGCGATGCGGTAGGATTCCAAGTGCGTGAGCGCATCGCTTGCACCACCGGGCGATTGTCCCAGCATGCCTTGACCGCGGACGAGTCGGGAGCCACAATCTACTGGCACTCCGCCGACTGGGACGAGCTACACGAACTTTCGGGATGCACGGCGCATGAACGATTCTTCCAACACCAGGCAGGCCATCCAGCGCATCGGCCAGTCGTTCGGCGAATACACGTTCTATCACATCCTCGCCGAAGGCGGCATGGGGATCATCCTCGAAGCGGAGCACAAGGTCGTGCGCCGCAAGGTCGCGCTCAAGATTGTCAGCCCGAAATATGCGGCGCGTAACGGTTACAGCCCGGAACTGGTCGACACCTTCATGCACGAGGCGCGCGTGCTCGGCGCCATCGACCATCCCAACGTCATCACGCTCTACGATGCCGGCCAGGTCGGTCAGTGCCCGTACATGGCGATGCGCTTGGTGGCTGGCGGTGACCTCGGTTCCCGCGTCGCGAATTATGGCCCCCTGGGTGATGAACTGGCCCTGCGCATCATGCGCGACTGCGCTGCCGGTCTGCAGGCGGTCCACCTCGCCGGGTACGTTAACCGCGACATCAAACCCGCCAACGTCCTGCTGGAGACCAACGGCACCCCGCGTCTGACCGACTTCGGTCTGGCCATGACGCGCGGCGAACTGCCGACCAGCACGGCGATCGCCGGCACGCCGTCCTACCTCGCCCCCGAGCAGATCGTCGGTGGGCAGCTCGACGAACGCACCGACATCTATGCGCTCGGCGCGACGATATTCTACGCCATCACCGGTCAGCCGCCGTTCGTTGGCAGCACGCCGGAAGATACCATCCAGTTGGTCCGCGACGCGACCAAACAACCGACCGCGCGCTACCTGCGCCCCAACGTCAACAAGCACCTCGCCACCATCGTCCGCCGCGCCATGGCCCGCGAACCCGACAAGCGCTACAAGGACGCCTCGGAGATCGAACACGACTGCCGTGCGGTGCTTGATGGCAATGAACCCGAATACGCGAATATCGGCGGCAAGAAGCGCAAGACCTTCTTCAGCTCGATCATGTCGCGCGCACGCGCGGTGCTGTGATACTGTTTAGCCGGTGGTGATGCGGCTTGTCTTTGAGGGCCATCGCCGGTGCAGGAAGGTCGATGTGTAGTTGGCTGTGCTAGGCAATCCGACTTATGGCCAGCTTACGAGAAAGGCTTACGGGTTCGCAGGAAGCAGCCCAAGGGAACTATGATCCCGAATAAGGATCATTCCGCTTGCGCACTGGCGGCAAGCAACTCCGACAGGTGCTTCAAGGAAGATGTACCAACGATTATGCCACTGATCGCCGGATGCGAAAAGGAGTAGCGGAGCAGCGTTTCCGGTGTCGCCTCGGCCGAGGCGAGCGCTTTCCCAGCTGCGAATGGACGAATAGCCAACGCGTGTTTCCCGAGCCGCATACAGTCGTCCAACGCAGATTCGTATTCGGTTTCCAACACATTCCGGTAAATCACCAGTCCGTTGATGGAGGGGAGTGTCAGCGCGGCATGGGCAAAAGTGGGTGAATACGGGAAGCACAAGACTTGACCTACCAGACCCCGTGCAACGGAGGTGCTGAAGGATTGGTCCAGGCGTGCGGATTCCGCGAGGAAACGCGAGACCCGATGCGCGTCACCCCCATCTTTGGTTCGCCACATCCATTGCACCAGATCAAAATGGTCTGTTCCTAGGTGTTCGCTGTAACTCGACAAACGTGCAACGAATCGCGATTCGTCGAATCGGGAATCATCGAATCCAGGATTTGCCAGTTTGACCACGAACCGGAAGGTGACTCCAGGCCTCGTTGCCCGCAGTTCAGCAAGGCATTGGCAGAGTAGGGGGAAACTTTCGTATTCGTCAGAGCAATGCAGCCAACGCACACCCTGGTCATGTGCGGAACCGAAGAACCTTGCCCACTCATTGGTCGTGCGTTGGCATTCAAGCATACGCATGGTGCCCAACACCACCCGTCCTGCGCGATCAGCCACGGAATATGCCTACATCGATTGCGCATTTCCAGATGAAGCGGTCCGATTCACGAGTTGGAACGAAGGCATTGCGTCCGTGGAGAACCTCCGCGTCCTTCCAAACTACGGCATCACCCGGCAGCAACTTCACCGGTCGAATACCAGCCTTCACGCCCGGGGAATTCTGGAGCAAGCGGTGGAAGGATTCGGCCAGAACACGGGCCGCAGGGGTGGTGTCCTTTGCGACACAGTAGTAATTCCAGTTCACCCAAATGCGATCCCCTGCTTGGCGGATTATCTGCTCATCGCGTCGATCGCCCGAACGTGCATGCGGGACGATGGTGGACAGCAACTCATCAAGCAACTCTGGCGCTTCTCGACGCAAAATCTGTAACAGCACCAGCGAGTCGATGAAGGTGGTTTCTCCACCTTCTGCCGTGTTGGCGATACAGGTCATGAGGGAGGCATTGGGAAATGATGGGATATACGAACCATCGGTATGCAACGGCTGAGCATTGGCGGAGTGTCGATAAGCGTCAGGAAAACGGGAATCATAACGAACCTCCATCCAAATGCCGCCGGTGCGTTGCTGGTCGCGATCGCCGATACGGACATCCTCCGCTAGATGGGCCGGCGTTCCGATCAAAGGGAAAAGACTTTCATGCCAATCACGGACCTGAGTGCGTTTCGACTCGCCGCGCAGGACGAATACCTTGAGGTCGTCACGCTTCCATTGCTCGCATAGCTGTGAGCAGACTTGTTTGGCATTGTCGTCTCGAATAGCGAGTTCGCTGATCATATCACTCCCCGCTCTGCGTCGATGGTTTTCCGTGAGTTGTCGCTGCGAGTGTCGGGAACAGATCGGTATGTCCCTCAAGGAACGAAGAGAACTCTCTGCTGGCTTTCCACTCCGGTACTAGTTGACGGGTCAAGCGGACGAACATATCCAGATCACGGCGTTGACAGGCGGCGAGAAGTTTTTGTACCAGATCCATGACCTCACACCGATCGCGATGAACTGGTGTGGCGATGGTGATTCCATCGACGATGGTCGAGGCTTCACTGTCGCTGAGCAACAATTCTTCGGTCAATTTCTCTCCCGGCCTTAATCCGGTGAAGGCGATGCGAATGTCGACATCCGGGCGGTGGCCAGTCATGAAGATAAGTTGGCGCGCAAGGTTGACGATCTTCACGGGTTCGCCCATGTCGAGGATGAGGATCTCACCATGTTTGGCGACGACGGCGGCCTGCAGGACCAATTCAACCGCCTCATGCAGCAACATGAAATAACGGGTGACCTCTGGATCGGTCACCGTCACCGGACCGCCACGACGGATCTGTTCGAGGAAACGCGGGATCACGCTGCCAGAGGAGCCCAACACGTTGCCGAAGCGCACCGAGCACAGGCGTGTGGCTCCGGCTTCGACATTCTGCAGCAGTACCTCACAGGCACGTTTGCTTGCGCCCATGACATTGGTCGGGCGCACGGCCTTATCAGTGGATATTGCCACCAAGTGAGGAACACGATGCGCGATGCAGGATTCCAGCAGGTTGCGGAAACCGCCGAGGTTGTTGGCCATCCCCAGGAAGGGATTCTCTTCCACCATCGGCACATGTTTATAGGCAGCGGCGTGGAAGACGATGTCAGGTTTATGATTGGCGATGATGACATCAAGAGTCGCGCGGTCGGAAAGGGTCGCGAGCACCGGTAAAATCTGGCATTCGGGATGATGGGCATTCAGGTCACCATCGATCTGATAGAGGTTGAATTCGCTATGATCGATCAGCACCAAGTGGGCGGCACCCGCAGAAGCGATCTGCCGACACAATTCACTTCCGATCGAACCACCCGCGCCGGTCACCAGCACTGTGCGTTTTTCGAGCAATCCACGTACCATGCTGCGGTCGAGGTTGCGCTGCGGTCTGGCGAGCAACTCTTCCAGTGCCAGATCCTGGAGCTGCACCTGTTGCCCACGTCCCATGGCTACGCCTTGCACGCGTTTGACCTGGATGCCCAGTTCCATGCTCAATTGGAAGGCCTGCTTGAGCGCCTGCTGTGACAACATGCGCTCGGCGATGACCAGCAGGTCGAGCGGCTTGTCGCGGTGCAGTCCTGCCAGCAGCGACAGGTCGCCCAGAACCTTGCAGCCACGCACCTGCTGGCCGTGTCGTGCAACATTGACGTCGAGAAACCCGACGACCTGGAATCCCGGCTGGTTCCTTAACTCACGCATGACGATCTCGCCGAGCGAGCCCGAGCCGTAGATCAGCACCCGTTTGCCGGCACGCGGAGTCGTGTGCTCGAAAACCAAGCGATGAGTCAGCCGCGCGCCGGTCAGGGCGGCGATGGAGGTGAAGGCGTGCAGCACCAGGAAGACGCGCCCCAGATCGCCGGTGTTCGGCAGGTTGAGGAAATAGCAGGCGACCACGGCGCAGATGACGCCGAGCACCATGCCAGCACCGATGGTGGTCAATTCATGGATGCCGACATAGCGCAGGACCGCTTGGTAGAGTCCGCGCTGGAAGTGCACCGCCATCTGCACCGCGGCAATGCCGCCGAGCACCGCCCACGACACCCAGCCGAGACTGCGTTCGGTGATGAAAGACACCAGGATCGCCGACAGCGCGATCAACAACAGGTCGGTCGCCACCCACAGCCAATGCAGCAGGACCCGTTCGCGTTGCGTGCGCGGCCGCGCATAACGGCTGGTACCGTGGAAGACGTCAGGTGAATCGATCACGCTCCGCCATCCAGGTGATGTCGCAGTATCGTCACCACGCGATCCTGGTCGCTCTCGCTCAAGGATGAACCGGACGGCAGACAGAGTCCGCGCATGAAGAGTTCCTCAGCCACACCGCCACCAATGAAGGCGCAGCCAGCGAACACCGGTTGAAGATGCATCGGTTTCCACACGGGGCGAGATTCAATGTTCTCGGCCTCCAATGCCAAACGGAGCTCTTCAGGGGTTGCACGGGCATTCTTCGGATCCAGCTGGATCACCGTCAGCCAGCGGGTGCAACGGGTTCCAGGCAAGTGATCCAGGTCCGGAGCGAAAGTCAGCCCCGGTAGTCCAGAGAGCAGGTCGCGGTACCGCGCATTTAATCGTCGCCGTGCATTCACCCGCTCATCAAGCACGCGGAGCTGGCCGCGACCGATGGCAGCGCAGACATTGCTCAGACGGAAATTGTACCCGATGCGACTGTGTTGGTACCACGGCGCCGGATCCCGCGCCTGGGTGGCAAGGAAGCGTGCTTCATCGCACAGTCGCTGGTCATTCGACAGCAGCATCCCACCACCGGAAGTGGTGATGATCTTGTTGCCGTTGAACGACAGGATGGCGCAACGACCAAAAGCCCCTGCTGGTTTGCCGCGGTAGGTCGCCCCCAGGGCCTCGGCCGCGTCTTCGATCAATGCCACACCGTGGCGTTCACAGGCGGCGACGAGGGGCTCGTAGTCCGCACTCTGGCCATACAGATCGACGCTGATGATCGCCTTGGGCAGGCGACCGGCACGTGCGGCATCATCGAGTCCTTGCGCCACCAGCGCCGGGTCGAGGTTCCAGCTGCGCCGCTCGCTATCGATGAACACCGGTGTCGCGCCTACATAGGCGATGGGGTTGGCGCTGCCGCAGAAGGTCAACGAGGCGCACCACACTTGGTCGCCGGGCCCGACCCCATTGATGACCAGCGCCAGGTGCAGCGCCGCGGTGCCGCTCGACAACGCCACGGCGCCAGCGACGCCGAGCCGCGCCGCCATCTCACGCTCGAACGCATCCACGTGCGGGCCGATGGGCGCCACCCAGTTGGTGGCGAACGCCTCCTGTACCAGGGACAGTTCGTCGCCGCCCAGGTGCGGTGGAGAGAGGTAGACGCGTGTCGCGTTCATACCCGCTCCTGGGATCGCATCGGGCGTGCTGGTACCCCTGCTACGCGTTGACCATCCAGCACATCGCGGATGACCACGGCTCCCGCGGCGACCAGGCAACCAGCGCCGATGCGGATCCCTTCGATGACGGTGGCGCCGATACCGATGTGGGTACCCTCGCCGACGGCCACATTGCCAGCGAGGTGTGCTCCGGGCGAGATGTGCACGCCATCGGCCAGCACGCCGTCATGGTCGATCGAAGCATTGGTATTGATGATCACCGCAGCACCCAGCCGGCAGCCGGTCTGTACCGTCGCATTGGCCATGACTACTGTGCCGGGTCCAAGGAATGAATTGGGGCTGACCCAGGCACGGGGGTGGATGAGCGCGGGCAAGGCATGGCCGGTGACCAGGAAGCGACGCAGGAGCGCGATGCGGACGGAGTTGCGGCCGACGCCCAGCAGCACGCCATCGCAGTCGATTTGCCGGTGCTCGACCGCTGTGGTACTGCCGAGCACTGGCAACCCCAGCGGCGTAGCCGTGTGCAAGGCGCGATCTTCGTCGATGAAGCCGAGCAGATCAAGCCCGGCCACGCGTGCGGTCTCGGCCACCACCCGACCATGGCCACCTACGCCCAGGATCACCAGACGCATGCGGTGCTCGAAGATATCACGGATGCGCAGGCGCCGACGCTCACGCTGACATGTTCAAACGGCTATGGGGTGGCGCAAGACCTAGGCCGTGAGTTGGGCACCCCAGCTCAGCCGCTGCCGCCTAGCGGCGGCACGATGTTCAGCGACTGCACTTCGGTGGGCGAGAGCGCGCGGTCATAGATGCGGATGTCGTCGAACATGCCTTCGTAGCCAATACCGATGTGCAGGCGGGCATCGAACGCCGGCACCGGGATCGCTCCGGTGGCATTGATGCCGACCAGCGCCCCATCACGGTAGAGCCGCATGGTGCTGCCGTCGAAGGTGGCCACCACATGGACCCAGGCCCCGGCCGGCACGCCGTCCATGGTTACCTCGCGACGGCCGGTGCCGGTGTGCAGGCGGAAGCCGAAGGTATTGGTGTTGGTCTGGGTGGTCATGAGGGCGAACCCGCGGTTGGTGGCGTAGTCCGAATGACCGAGCGCACTCGGCCAGGAATGTGCCATATCGAGGATCGAACGATCACCGCGCATCCACACCGACAGGGTCATGGTGGTGAGGGAGCTCAGATGATTCGGCATCGGAGCGATGATCTGGCTCTGACCGTTCAACTGCGCAGCCCCCATGAACTTCCCTTCGTCACTCCATAGCGGGGTGCCGTAGAATGTCGCATTCAGAGCGACGGGGCTGGAGTCAGCCACCAGGTTGCCGCTGACCTCGTCCAAGCGGTAGTGCAGGATCAGGCCGCTGGCGAGATCGACGGTGTCGGAGCTGGCCTCGACCCGCATACGATCGCGTGCGATCAGCAAGCCATCGCTCACTGCCAGTTCGAATTCGTAGGAGCCAACCGCCGGCAGCGTGACCGATGAGGTCAGGCTGTGCACATCGCTGAACGTAGCGACCGCGGGGCCGGCAACCTGGGTCCAGGTCGAGTACAGGGGGTTGCCAGTGGAACCGTCATCACTGGCACCGCCTGCCAACGTGATGGTGGGCGAGGCCATGCTGACGATCTGATCCGTACCGGCGTTGACGCCCGGAGCCTGCTGATTGAGACCGCCCTGGGCGAGGGCAGCCAAGTCGCTGCCGCTCAGCGCGCGGTGGTA
>JACDEI010000081.1 GCA_013816485.1 Planctomycetota bacterium | reverse complement strand
GCCCGCAGTTGGAAGACTTCTCCTGGAACATGAGCGCACGATGCACCGTGAGTCCATAGCCGTGATGCCGGATTGCCGAGATACCCACGTCCTCCAACTGCGGGCCAGTGGCCCGCGGTCCCAGGGGCGACGCTGCCCATGACGCGGCCCGAACCAACCATCGTCGCGTGTGCCACTGCCGTCGGTGGTGATTCAGCGCTCATCCGCTTAAGCGGATCATCGGCGGCCTCCATCGCGCAACGCGCCGGAGTGCGCCTCGCTCCGGCGTGGGAGGTCACGACACACGACTGGCCGCTCGCCGGGGGCCGTTGCCCCTGTCGCACGGTGCTCGCCTCCGGCCCGCGCAGCTTCACCGGTTTCGATCTGGTGGAGATCATGCTGCCCGGATCAGCGGACCTGGTCGCGCTCGCGCTCGACGCGCTTATCGCCGCTGGCGCTGAACCGGCGTCACCGGGCGCGTTCGCGCGGCAGGCGCTCGCCAACGGACGACTCACGCTCGACCGTGCTGAGGCGATCCTGGCGGTGGCACAGGCCGGCGATGCCGCAGCGGCGCGCCAAGCGATCGCCCGTCTACGCGGCGCGCTCGCTGACGATGTGGCCACCGTCCGGCGTCAGGTGATCGATGTCCGCGCGTTAGTCGAAGCCGGTCTCGACTTCATCGATGAGGCCGACGTACGTGCCTACGACCCGGCGCGGCTGCGCAGCCTGCTGAGCGAGGTGCGCAGCGTGCTCGCCCGCTGGCGCGTGACCGCCGATGCCCTTGAAGGCGAGCCGGTGGTATGCTTGGTCGGTCCAGCAAACGCCGGGAAATCCGCGCTGTTCAACCGTCTCGCCGGGGCCAACGCCCTGGTCAGTCCGGTGGCTGGCACCACGCGCGACTGGCTCGATGCACGGTGGGAGGTCGGCGGGCGGACGGTGCGGCTGATCGATACCGCTGGCTGGCTCGACGCCGCCCGTGGTCTGGACGCAGACGGCATCGCTGCCGGACGCCGCACCATCGCCGGTGCCGCGCTGGTGTTGGCGTGCAGTGCGCCGGATGCACCCCTGATGCAGCAACACGATCTCCCAGCCACTGCGGTGGTGATCGCCACCAAGGCGGATCTCGTGGCGAGGCCTGATCCCCGCGCCGTGCTCGCGGTCAGCGCCAACGATGGCACCGGGCTCGTTCAACTCACTGGCCTGGTCGCTGATCGCCTAGCCGCCGTCGGTGCTGGCGAGCCGCGTCAGCAACGATTGCTGGCCGAGGTCGACGTGCTGCTCGCACGGCTGACGACGCACCTGCCCGGCGACGAACTCCTGGCCGACGACCTGCGCCGCACCAGCGACCTGCTCGGCGATCTGCTCGGCATCACTACCACCGATGATGTGCTTGAGGCGATCTTCAGCCGCTTCTGCATCGGGAAGTGAGCAGGCGGGGATCTCCCCTCAACCGAGAACGGACTGACATGGAGCACCGGAGGACCGGAGGAAACCTGGCAATGCCTTCAACCTCCGGTGCTCCGGTCCTCCATGTGAAAATCGAACCAACGCGTCAGCCCTTGGCGACCAACGTCTTCTTCGCCGCACCCTGCCCCATCGGATCCGCGCCGATGGTACCGTGCAAACGGTCGAGGTACGACGCGGCAGAGGCCTCCACCAAGCGTTCCTCGACCCAGCGCAAACGCTTCGCCACGTCCAGGCGCGCCGCTTCGTCGGCGTGGCTTGGACGCGCGAGGAACTCCTTCAAATACGTCGTGTGCCGCGTCCACAGCGCGACATCGCGCTCCTGCTTCACCGTCAGGCGGCGTTTGTACCAGTCGCTGGCGAGCAGCGATTCGCGGGTGAACAACACGCGCACCGATGGATCGCTGAGCGACTTGCCGTTCCAGTGGCCGTGGACCATGCCGTGCAGCACCGCGGCGAGCGGCGGGCAGGCTTCCTCGATCGAGCCGTCGTCGAAGTACGCCTGTGCCGCCTGGCGCTGGGACTCGACGATGTACTCGATGCCGGCGGCGAAGGCGTCGGCGTCTTGCAGTTCAGGACGCAGGATCTCTTCGCTGAACACCGCTTCCGGGGTGTCGAAGATCTTGCCGAAGTAGGTGTGGATGAACTTGCTGGTGATGCGGTAGCCCAGGCGACCGGCGAGGATCTTGCGGCCCTGATATTCGTAGTCCTTCACCAGTTCCAGGTGGCCCTCGCGGATGTACATCGCCGGATCGCGATCCTGCACCGGCAGGCGGCACCACATCTCAGGAATCAGCAGGCTGACGTCGTGATCAATCTGCACCTTCGGTCCAATGTGACCGGTGGCGGAGGTGAAGCCGTCGAAGCCACAGAGGATGTAGGATACCAACGCATTGTTGAGGTCCGCCGTCGCGCGCACCGCGTTGAACGGGCCCTTGGTCAATGCACCTTCGCTGCCAGCACCGGTGGTGGACGGCGATTTGCCGGAGAGGCTCGCCACGAAGTCCATGAACAGCTCGGGCAGCTCCTGATAATGGATCGGGTTGTAGACCGCGAGTTGACGGATGCCGGCCTTGGGCTCCGGCGGATTGTTGCGCCGGCCGGGCAGCACCGCGTTGACTGGACGCAGCACCGCCTCGGTGGTCTTCAGCCGGCGGTACAAGCGCGTGCCGATCTCGGCGAGGTAGCGGTTGCGATGGCCGGTCAGATCCGGACGCACCTGCAGATAACGCGGATTCTTGGTCGGTTTGCCGTCGACGATGCGCGGATGGGCAGAAGACACCACGTAGGTCGCGCCACTGGTGGCCGCAGAAACCATGCGCTCGCGCATCGGCGTGGTGAACTGGTCGAGGCCGATGGCGTCCTCGACGATGTGCTTCACCGCCGGCTGATCGAGCGGGGCGAAGTTGGAACAGAACAACCCCATGGCCGCCATGTCGACTTCGGTCTGTTTATCGTAACCACGGTGGATCGCGTCGTCCGGACGCTGGAACAAACGGTATTCGCAGTTCTTCACCAGCTTGACACTCGGTGAGCTGTGGTCGCCGAGGTGGCCGAGCACCGACGACGGCACCACCACTGAGGCGGTGATGTCGTCTTCCATTTGCACCTTTTGCGCGGCGATGAAATCCTGACGCAGCTTGAAGGTCCGCCAGTTGCCGTCCTCGGTCAGACCGACGCGCAGGTAACTGCCGACCAGTTTACGCTCGCCGCGTTTCAGCTCGTGACCGGGCCAACCATTGACCACATCAACGCTGAAGTGGTGACGCCAAGCGTCGCCCCACTCCGGGCGGTAGAAACGTTTGATGATGAACACCAGCGCGCGGATGTGCTGCGGGATGGTGACCACCCATACATTGTAGGCGTCAGTGAACTCCCCAGGCGACGGCGTCAGTAGCTTGATGACGGAGCCGAGTGAGCGTTTGGGTGACAACAGCGGACGCGTCGGACGCTGGGTGTAGTCATGGCGCAGGTGCGGCAGCATGCGGTCGCTGTAGTCGCGTTTGAACAACGCTTCGACCTGGTTGAGATCCTCCACCAGGTTCTTCACGAATATCGGACCGTAGATCACCGCGTCGATGATCGACTTGCTGATCTCCGACTTGCCGCCGCCGGAAACCGTGCAGGGCTTGTGGCAGAAGGTGCCTTCGGCGACCGAACCAACCAAGCGCCACGACGGTGCGCCTGGGTGTTTTTCCAGATGCACGCGGTAGCCGCTCGGGTGGACGTAGGTCACGCCGGCGGTCAGCGGGATGCTCTGCTCCATATCACCCTGTTTCCACGACACGGTCTGTTTCGGCAGATTGATGCGCACCGCTTCCGGCACGTAGAGCACGTCGGCGTAGCGCTTATCGATGCCGTAGCCCTCAGGCTGGACCTCCATCAGATCGCCGTTGCGCTTGATCACCTCGGCGAAGGTCTGACCGAGTGAACCGACGATGGTTTCGTCGCCGCGGAACTCTTCACCGAGGTTGTAGGAGGCGAACGCCAGCGCACCGCCGGCGTGTTCTTCTTCCGCCAAGCCGAAGAGGTTGGCGCTGAAGCCGATCTGGGTCTTCACCTCCTTCTTGCAGTAGCCGTAATAATTGTCGGCCAGGATGGTGACCATGACACCGGCCGCGGTGCGGCAGGTGATCTTGAAGGCCGAGCCGTCGTTGTAGCGCTCGTCATCCTGCTTCCAGCACATGCCATCGCGGCGCTGACGTGCCGTCGCCTGATCGTGGTGCGGCAGACCGAGGTCCTTCTTCTTCAGCTCGGTCAGGTGCGGCGCGAGGATCACGCAGCCGGTGTGGCCGGTCCAGTGCTCTACATCCAAGCCCGCGTCGTTCTGCGCCAGGAACGGATCACCGGCGTTGCCGAAGATCGATTCGACGAAGTCGAGATTCGACACCAGGCAGCCCGGCGCGAAAAAGCGGATCTCCATGGTCTTTTCCGGCGCGAAGCCGGGGACCTCGGGGCACACCACCGGACGCAGCAGCAGCGAGGTGAACAGCTCCACTTCGCTCGATGAGCCAGCAGTGAACGGCAGCTTGAGCAACGACTGCGGCGGCCGCAGCGCGAAGTGCAGCAGATTGCCGTAGGTCGCGAGCGGGACCTCCTTCTTGTCATCCGGCACCGGCAGACCGCCAGCGGCGACGTGGAAGACGCCCTTGGTCGTGCGACGATCGTTCTTGGGATTGTGCAGCACGCCCTGGGCGGTGCGGTAGCTGCTGAGGATCTCCGACTGGTGCAGATCCTTGTCCACCGGCAGCGACAGTTCACGCGCCAGGCCATGGCTGTCGAGCACGAAGGTGCGCGACGGCAGGCGCACGGGACCGACGAGTTTCAAGCCGACGAACTGCTGATCGAGGAATGCTTGGATGCGCTGGTCGGCGGCGCACAGATGGCCTGACAGCAGACGCGCCTGCTCGCGGTGATTCGCCAACAGATCGTGGGCGACACTGAGAAACTCACGGTTGGACTCGTCGGTGTCGACGGTGAAGCCGAGTGCCGCCAGGCGCAGGTTGATGTAGCGCACGATCTGCTTGCGCGTGCCGCTGATGGCATGGCCGTTCTGATCGAGACCGAGGGAGCGTTGCATATCCATGGGCGTCACCTGCAAAAGAAGGGGCGGGCATCTCATGGCGGGTCGTGGGAAAGGGAAGAGGGCAGGCACGGTGCGGTAAATCTGGGTGTTTACCGGGGCTTCCATGGCCTGGGCGGCATGTGGTCTGGCCACTGGTCGTGGCATGCATGGGAACGCCGACGACCGACCGGGGATGATCTGCCGTGGCACCGGGCGTCCCGCCCGTGGTTGAGCGTCACCGACCACGGGCGAGACGCCCGTGCCACGATAATTTCCGATCGCGCTTGCTTTTCCGCTCTGCCTGAGAGCGCCATTCCGTCGAAGCGAAAGGTGCTCGCGATGAAACTCCCGCTCACGCCCGACGAAAAGCGCGAACTCAACGCTGCGTTATGACCACCTGCGTACGCTGACGTTGCGTGCTGGAACGCCCTAATCCGTGCGTTCAGCCACCCACCCGCGCCACCAACGGATCAATCACTCCCGCCTCGCGAAACCCCTTCGCCCGCAGTTCACACGCCGGGCACGTCCCACACGGTGGCACCGCGCCGTTGTAGCAGGTGTGACTCCACGCCAGCAGATCCAGTTTACCGTACTCGATCATCATCTTCACCGTCTCGGCCTTTGAGAGGTGCATCAGCGGCGTATGGACGGTGACCGGAAACTCCATGCCTTTGCGCAACGATTCCTGCAGCGCGACCATGGTGTCGGCGCGGCAGTCGGGGTAGCCGCTGTAATCGGTCTGGCAGACGCCGGTGACGATTTCGGTGATGCCGCGTTGGTAGGCGAAGGCCGCAGCGAGGGTGATGAACACCAGGTTGCGCCCAGGGACGAAGGTGTTGGGCAGGTGGTTGTCGTCACGCACGCCGCCGAGAACGGCTTCGCTGCCGGTCAGTGAGTTTCCGCCGAGCGCGCGGAAACTGTCACACGGGATCACGCTCTGGGGCACGCCAGCGCGTTTGGCGATCTCTACCGCGGCGCCCAGTTCGATGTGATGGCGCTGGCCGTAATCGATGGTGATGGCGTGCAGGCGCTGGAAACGTTTCTGCGACCAAGCCAAGCAGGTGGCGCTGTCCTGGCCGCCGGACAGCAGGACGACGGCGGCATAGGGGTTTGGATGCATGGGTGGCACCTTGGCCCCCTCGGCGGGGGCGGCAAGGCTGCTGCTTTTCGGCATGACGGCAGCGCGACGACGGCAACTCAGCTCCGTTCAGCAGCGCGGCAGACGACCAGAGGGCTTGACCTCGGTCAACACCTGCGGCTCGTACTCGTCGTCCACCACCGGCTGGGCAACGGTCGGGGTTACCTGACGAATCTTGCGGTTCACGCGTTGGGCGAGGGCCTCGGCCTCCGCCGCCCAATCGACGGAAACATCAACTTCGTTGCGATGGACGGTCGTGGTAACTGTTGCGTTCTGCATGACGTGTCTCAGCGCGCGAGTGTTGGTGACTTTTTCGCAAACTAAAGAGATGAGCGGTGCAACCGGTGAAGAACCTGGGTAGATGTGTGAGATGGAGAGCGAAGCGGGCCGTCCCCTGGGGGACATCTCCTTCGACGTCGTGGTGGGCGGGACCTTGCGGCCTTGTTGCCGCTGTGGCCGCCGGGATCGTCACCCTTCAGATGTTCGACCTCAAAGCCCCCTACCAGCCCACCGGCGACCAGCCGACTGCCATCGCCGACTTGGTGCAGGCGGTGAACGATGGCAAACGAGCGTCGACCCTGCTGGGCGTCACCGGCAGCGGCAAGACCTTCACCATCGCCAACGTCATCCAGCAGGTGAAGAAGCCGACGCTGGTGCTGTCGCACAACAAGACGCTCGCGGCCCAGCTGTACAGCGAGTTCAAGGGCTTCTTCCCCAACAACGCGGTCGAGTACTTCGTCAGTTATTACGACTACTACCAGCCAGAGGCCTACGTCCCAGGCAAGGACCTCTACATCGAGAAGGAGTCGTCGATCAACGAGGAGATCGACAAGCTGCGGCTGTCCGCAACCCGCAGTCTGCTGTCGCGCCGCGACGTGATCATCGTCGCCTCGGTGTCATCGATCTACGGCCTCGGTTCGCCCAACAGCTACCAGGACCTGACGGTCGAAACCCATGTGGGGATGAAGGTCAGCCGCGACGACCTGCTGCGCGAGATCATCAAGATCCAGTACAGCCGCGGCGACCTCAACTTCCAACGCGGCAAGTTCCGCGTGCGCGGCGACGTGGTCGAACTGTGGCCGGCCTACGACGACGCGGCGATCCGTCTGTCGTTCTTCGGTGATGAGATCGAGGAGATCGCTACGGTGAACACGCTCACGGGTGAGGTGCTCGGTCGTCACGACAAGCTCAACATCTACCCGGCGAAACATTTCGTCGTCGAGGAACAGACCCTGCAAAAAGCGGTCTACGACATCGAAGCGGAACTGGAAGTCCGCCACCGCGAACTGCTGGCAGTCGGCGCGCTGGTCGAAGCGCAACGGATCCAATCACGCACCAAGTACGACATCGAAATGCTGCGCGAGGTCGGCACCTGCCCAGGCATCGAGAACTACTCGCGCCACCTGACTGGCCGCAAGGCGGGCGAACGTCCGTACTGTCTCTACGACTTCTTCCCGCCCGACTTCCTCTGCGTCATCGATGAAAGCCACGTCACCATTCCGCAGATCGGCGGCATGTACGCTGGCGACCGCAACCGGAAGGAGAACCTGGTCAACCACGGTTTCCGCCTGCCGAGCGCGCTCGACAACCGCCCGCTGACCTTCGCCGAGTGGGAACAGCAGGTGAAGCAGATGATATTCGTCAGCGCGACACCGTCGAAATACGAGGCGGCGCACGAGCAGATGCGCACGGAACAGCTCATCCGCCCGACCGGCGTCATCGATCCGCCGATCAGTGTGCGCCCGACCAGCGGTCAGGTCGAAGACCTGATCAAGGAAGTGAAGGAACGCTGCGCCCGCAGTGAACGCACGCTGGTGACGACGCTGACCAAGCGCTTGGCGGAGGACCTGAGCGAGTACCTCGCCGAGGCCGGCGTGCGCACGACGTTCCTGCACAGCGACATCGACGCGCTGGAACGCATCGACATCCTCAATGCCCTGCGCGCGGGCGAGACCGAATGCCTGGTCGGCGTCAACCTGCTGCGCGAAGGCCTCGATCTGCCGGAGGTCTCTCTGGTCGTCATCTTCGACGCCGACAAGGAAGGTTTCCTGCGCAGTGAAGGCGCGCTGATCCAGACCATCGGCCGCGCCGCGCGCCACGTCGATGGACAGGTGATCCTCTACGCCGACCGCACTTCCGCCGCCATGGCCGCTGCGATCCGCGAGACCGACCGCCGCCGCGCCCATCAGGTCACCTACAACACCGAGCACGGCATCGTCCCGCGCACCGCGGTGAAGCAGATCAACACCGGCGCGTTCAAAGATCAGATGGCCGCCCGACGCGCGGCTGAGGCCGGTGGCGGCTACGTCGCTGGCGGCACCGTGCTGACGCCCGCCGACATCCCCGAGCTGACCCGTCAGATGATCGACGCGGCGGAGAACCTGCGCTTCGAAGAGGCCGCCCGCATCCGTGATCGCATCAAGGCGCTGGAGGCCGGGGAAGTCGTCAGTGGGGATGACAAGCCGAAGGCGAAGAAACCGCAAAAAGGGCGGTACCGGCGGAAGCGGTGATTTATGCGTCGACTCGCTGAACGCATCACTACCACTGAGCCGGCCATGCCGCTCATCCGCTCCTGGCTCAGCAAAAGCAACCGCGTACCGCGACCCAAGCCAACGCCACACGCGTGAGCGCAGCGAACCGCTGCACGCCGGAGCGTTCCCAACTCTTTGCCGAATTGGTGCTTACAAAAAACCCGGTGACACTTCGCGGAGCGCGGGAACAGATGCTGCGGAGGCCCCATGTCCCACCGCGTCCTGTCCCCCGCCGGCCTGTTCCTCGCACTGCTGCTGGTACCGCTGGCGGCGGCCGATGCGGTACAATCGATCGACTTCGTCTCCAGCGGTGCGGCCTACACGCGCACCGCCGCGGCCGACGGGGTGACGATTTACATCGACCGCACCTACACCCTCAGCGGCCTGCCGGGAGGATTCAGCGGTGCGACGCTGATCCGCACGCGCAACGATGACGACACCGCCACCGCCAATCCGCACCTGCGCTTCACGCTGAACACTACCGCCGACGTGCACGTGGCGTGGTCAACGGCGGCGACCGCGACGGCGAGCTGGATGGGCGGCTGGACCAACACCGGCGTCACGGTGTCGGCTGGCGGAGGTGGCTCGTTCCGGCTCTACCGCAAGAACTTCGCCGCCGGGCAGGTGGCGCTGGGTGGCAACGAGCGCAGCACCACCGCCGCCAGTTCGTGCTACTTCGTGATCGTCGGGGGCAGCGGCAGCACGACGGGCTGGCCGCGCTTCACCGGCTCCGACGCCACGCTGGTCAGTCGTCACGACGCCGGTCAGCGCTGGGCGGTGGGCGTACAGGAGCACGCGCTGTTCCGTCCGACACGCAACGTCACGCACACCCAGCACGCCGACGGCAGCCCAGGCGCAACCTTCAACCACGCGATGATGCTGGCGTTCTGGAACAACCGGTTCTGGGTCAGCTACCACGGCTCGCCCAGTGAAGGCACCGAGGTGCCGGTACCCGTCTACCTCTGCTGGTCGGGCGATGGCCGTGACTGGAGCAAAGCCGACGTGTTGTTCCCCGCGCCGCACATTGGTTCGATCAATGCATACTCGCATCACCGCAACGGTTTCTACCGCGCGAGCAGCGGACGCCTGCTGGCCTTCACCTTCATGGGCGACCGCAAACCCAACGACGCGGTCGGCGGCTTCGCCCGCCTGGTGCGCGAGATCAAGGGTCCTGCGGACTACGGACCGATCTACGCCGTGCGCTACAACAGCAGCTTCAGCGGTGCCAACACGCCGTGGCAGTCGTACACCACCTCCAGCGATGTGGGGCTGAAGAACGCCATCGCCGAGGCGGTCGGCGATGTGTTGTGGCGCGAAGATTGGAACGAGGAGGACTCGGCCAAGGACCTCTATCTCTTCCCAGGGACCAACAACACCGCCTTCGAGGGCAAGGCCTTCGCGTCGTACCGCCTGCCCGACAACCGCATCGTCGGCATGTGGAAAGGCGGCTGGCTGACAGTCAGCAATGGCACGTCATGGAGCGCCGGCCAGGTGCCGGCGCCGGTGAAGGACGCCGCGCGTTTCGGCAACTTCTACAACACCGCCAAACAATGGTGCGAGCCGGCGCCAAACGCCAGCCAGTACGCGATGTTCCTGACCATGAGCGTGCATGTGCCCGCCGCAGGGATGTACAGCGCGCGTACGCCGCTGGCGGTGCTGACCGCGCCCGATGGCATCAACTTCTCCGAACGCGGCATCATCTGCGGCGACGTGCATCCGCAGTGGTATCCCAATCCCGGCACGCTCTCGCCTCGCCCGCACGAAGACAACAAAGACGGCGGCCCATCGTATGTGCGCGGGCTGGAGGCATGGGACCGCCGGCCGTCGAACGATTCCATCTGGGTCACCTACTCGGTGACCAAGGAACCGGTCTATGTTGCCGAGGTGCCGACACCGGTGCGTTTCACCGTCGACACGCAGGTCGCTGACGATTTCCAGGACATGGCTGTGGGTGGCCGCGTGCGCGACTGGAACATCCGCGATGCCGGCTGGTGTCCGGTGCGCGTGGTCGAGGTCGCGGGCAACCGTCGCCTGCGGCTGGCCGACCGCGATCCATACGACTACGCCAAGGCCTTCCGCGTGTTCCCCGAGATGGCGAAACCGCGCGTGGCGCTGACGCTGATCCCTGCCCAGCACACCCACGGATCGTGCGAGGTCGAACTGGTCAACCGTACTGGCCTGCGGCCGGTGGTGCTGAAGTTCGACAGCGATGGCAAGCTCAAGCGCCGCCACGCTGGTGGCTGGACCGACCTCGGAACTTACCAAGCCAACATCGCGTACCGCCTGGTGATCGATCTCGACCTGCCGCAGACGCGCTGGTCGGCGACGCTAAACGGTGCCGCGGTGGCGACCAACGTGCCGCTGTACCAAGCCGTGCCGACGGTCGAACGCCTGGAGTTGCGTACCGGCGCGTGGCGGCTCGACGACTGGACGCGGGTGAAGGGTTATAACGACTACCCGAAGGACATGCTCCCAGGTGCCGACGATCCGGTGAGCGAGGCGGTGTTCGATGTCGACGACGTCAGCACCACCACGGCGGATACCACACCACCAGCCACCCCGACGGCACCCACCGCCAGTCTCAGCGGTAGCAACGTGATGCTCAGCGGCATGAGTGAACCCGGTGCGACCATCAGCATCCGTAATCACGGCGTGCAGATCGCCACCACCACGGCGGATGGCAACGGACGATGGAGTATCACGGTGACGCTGCCGGCCGGCGAGCATCAGCTCAGCGTGGTGGCAGCGGATGCGGCAGGCAACGCCAGCACCACGTCACCGACGACGACCATCACCGTGCCCGTCAGCGGCGGCGGCACACCACCGGCGAGTAGTAGCAGCGGCGGTGGTTCCTCGACCTGCGGCTTGGGAGCCGGCATGGCGACGCTGCTGCTGCTCGGAGTGCTCGGACTGCTCGGCCACCTGCGCGCCGTTCGCTGCGATGCCGCTGGTGCACCACTACCGTGCAGCCGGACGTTAGGCGCATAGGGTTCCCACCATGTCCGCTGCCGACCAACGCCGCCGGCTGTTCCTCAGCCAACAGTTCCGCCTGATGGATTACATCGGCGGGCTGGTGCGCCAGGTGCACGATGCGGATGACCTCTTCCAGGAGGTCAGCTTGGTCATCCTCGGCAAGGAAGACGATCCGACGGTGCCGACCGATCCGGCGGTGTTCGCCGCGTGGTGCCGTGGCGTGGCGCGCAATCACGTGCTGCATTATTGGCGCGCTCGTGGTCGCAGCCGCATCCACGTGCATGAACGCATCGCCGAACTGGCCGACCTCGCCTTCACCGAGGCCGAGGCCCATGCCGACAGCGCTGACGATCCGGTGCTCGACCCGGCGCACCGCTTGGCGCTCAGCGGCTGCCTGGAGCAGATCGATGGCCTGGGGCGCGACGTGCTGGAAGCGCGCTACGTTGCCGGCCGCACCTGCGAGGACATCGCTGCTGGCCTGGGCAAAGGTGCCGGCGGAATCCGCATGCTGCTGGTGCGTCTGCGCGATCGCCTGCGGCAGTGCATCGAGTCGCGGGTGCAGGCGGAGGGCAGACGATGAGCCGCGTGCGCGAGCTGCTGATGCGCTACGAGGAGGACATCCTCAGCGAGGCCGAGGAGCAGGAGCTGATCGCCGCGTTGGAGCACGATCCCGCCGCCCGCCGTCTGCTGGTGGGTGAATGGTCGCTGTCCTGCGCGCTGGGGCAGTTGCTTAGCCAGCGTGCGAGTCCTGGGAAGGATGGCTGGCGTCGACACACTGCACGGCACCTCGCTGCGCGTCGGCCGCGACCCACGCGGCATCGAGTTCTAGCCTGGTGGCCGGTCGCTGCTGCCGCCGCGTTGCTGGTGATCGTCGCTGGCTGGTGGATCACGCGCGGCCCTGACGCCGTCGCGACCGTGCTGATGGCCGAAGGCGGCGGTCCGCCAGCGGGCAGCGCCCTCGCTCCGGGTTCGTCGCTCTCGCTGCCAGCCGGCGCGCGCGTGCGACTGCGGTTGGCGAACGGCAGCGAAGTCACCATCAGCCAGCAGGCGGACCTGCGCCTGCCCGATGCGCAGCACCTGATGCTGGAACGTGGCCACGCCGACCTGGAGATCACGCCTCGCCCGAGCGGTGCACCATCGTTTCGCGTCAGCACGCCGCACGGCACCACTCGTGTACTCGGCACCAGCTTCAGCCTGAGCGTCACCGCCGAGGAAACTCTCGTCCAGGTGGCGCATGGCCGCGTGCAGGTCGAGCGCGACGACGGCACGAGCACCGCCGCCGCAGCCGGCCAGCGCGCAGTGCTGCGCGCCGATCGTCTGCCGGTGACGCTGCCGCAATGGCGCGCGGACCAGCGCGAGGCGCTGCTGATCACCGGGCAGCCCGACCTTGATGCCGGCGAGCGCCGCCTGCTGGTTCTGCTCAGCGGAATGGGGCTGAAACCGCGCGTGGTGCTGGCGGGCGCGCTCGAAGAGCGCGACGTCGCACAGGCGCGCTTGGCCGTGCTGTGCAACCGCATCGCGCTGCCCGATCTGGAAAAACGCCTACGCCATCCGCGCTGTCCACTGGTGATCATGGAACAGGGCGCATGGCCACTCTACGGTTTCCCGGTCGACAACCTCCTGACGGTCACGCTGGCAGAGCCGCTGAGAGCGCGCGTCGCGCGCGCGCATGCACTGACGACCGGCCTGGATGCAACGCTGATCCTGGCCGAGGCCGGCAGCCGCATCGGCCGCGGCCTGCCGTCCAGCGCCACCCTGCTGAGCCAGACGGACGGCGGGCATGCCCTGCTGGCAGTGCGCGATCCCGGTGAACGCCTGCCCAACGGCAGCATCAGCCCGCACCGCCGAGTGGCGTTTTTCGCCACCACTGATGCGTTGCCGAAGCTGACACCGGCTGGTGAGCAGGTGCTGAGCGCGGCGCTGCGCTGGGCGGCGGAACTCGACAGCCCGTAACTGCGCACCGAGCTACGAGCTGCGAGCTGCGAGTTCACTAACAGAACCAAAAATGCCCTGGCTACGGCCAAGGCTTTTTGCTTTTTTAGCTCGTAGCTCGTAGCTCGTAGCTCGTAGCTCGTAGCTCGCTGCGCGCAGCTCGTAGCTCGTAGCTCGCTGCGCGCAGCTCATGCGTGCCTCATACGTGGTCCCCGCTCCTCTTGCGCCGCGCCTTGACTCCCAGGGGTGCTGGGCACCGTCCCTCGCTTCCTGTTCACGGTTGGCTGACGTTCTGGTCACGTGAACACTACCGCGTTCGTGGGATGTCACCGATGATCGATTCCCTGCTGTCCACCATCACCGATGTGCTGATCAGCAGCAGCGATCAGGTGCTGGCTGCAGCCGATGCGGCCGCGACTACGACACCGGCCGCCAGCGCGCCTGTTAGTCCCGGCAAACCTGAGGTCGGCCCCTTCCGCCTGATCTCCGCGATCGTTATCGGCATCACCGCGCTGCTGGTGCTGATCATCCGTTTCAAGATGCACCCCTTCATCACCCTGCTGGTGGTCAGCATGGGTGTCGGCATCGGTTCCGGTTTGGCTCCGCTGGAGACCCTCAAGTCGGTCGAGACCGGCATGGGCAAGGCGCTCGGCTTCATCGCCATCGTCGTCGGCCTGGGCGCGATGTTCGGACGGATGTTGGAGGTCTCGGGCGGAGCGGAGCGTTTGGCGCGTTCGATCGTGCGCGCCTTCGGTGAAAAAAACACGCAGTGGGCGATGACCCTGACCGGTTTCTTGATTTCGATCCCGATCTTCCTCGATGTCGGCTTGGTCATCCTCATCCCGATCATCTACAGCCTGTGCAAGAAGGCCGGCAAGCCGCTGCTGTATTACGGCATCCCGTTGTTGGCCGGCTTGGCGGTGTCGCACAGCTTCATTCCGCCGACGCCGGGACCGATGACCGCGGCGGTGATGCTCCAAGCCGACCTGGGTTGGGTCATCCTCTTCGGGGTGATCGCCGGCATTCCCGCAGCGATCATCGCCGGTCCGCTGTTCGGTCGCTACATCGCCGACAAGGTGACGTGCAACATCGTCTTTCCCGTGGAAGGCACGGAAGCAGACGACAAGGATCTGCCCGGCTTCGGCATGGTGCTGTTCCTGATCCTGCTGCCGCTGCTGATGATCTTGATCGGCACCCTGATCGCGATCCCCGCGATCGGCAATTATTTCACCGCCGTGATGTTCGATCGTGCCACCATCGGCGACATCATCCGCTTCATCTGCCACCCGTTCTCGGCGCTCATCATTGTGTCGCTGGTGGCCTTCCGTCTGCTTGGAAAGTTCAAGGGCTACACCCGCGATGAGGTGCAGGAGATCGCCACCAAGTCGCTGGAACCGGTTGGTATCATCATCCTGGTGACCGGCGCCGGTGGGGTGTTCAAGAGCATTCTGAGCGATACCGGCATCGGCACCATGATCGGTGACATGATGAAGACCTCGGCGATGTCGCCGCTGATCGCCGCCTTCCTGATCGCCTCCTTCATCCGGGTGGCGCAGGGTTCGGCCACCGTCGCCATGGTCACCACCTGTGGCCTGATGTTCCCCATCAATGAAGCGCTGGGAGTGGGTGGACGCACGCTCGACTTGATGGTCATCGCCATCGCCGCTGGCGCGACAGTGCTGTCGCATGTCAACGACTCCGGCTTCTGGCTGGTGAACCGCTTCTTTGGCATGAGCGTCAAAGACACCCTGAAATCGTGGACGGTCTCGCTCACCCTCGTCGGCCTGATTGGCTTCGCCATGGTGCTGCTCATGAGCCTGTTTGTCTGAACTCTGGGTGACGGGTGACGGGTGACGGGCTACAGGCTACAGGTCACGGAGTCGTGCCTGTCCTCAAGCCGGCTTTGGACCAGCGCCGATCTGAAAGGCTAGACTGCCAGCCACAGAGGCCACAGAGGCCACAGAGGCCACAGAGGCCACAGAGAGGAACAAACTTTCCCACCGCTGTGCCCTCCGTGGCCTCTGTGGCCTCTGTGGCTAGGCTTTCTGCTTTCTGCCTTTTGCTTTTTTTCCCCGCATAGCTTTACGCCATGAGACCGCAGGCCGATGGCCTGTAGCCTGTAGCCGGTAGCCGGTAGCCTGCGTCCCAATGACCGACCGCATCTGGCTCATCGCCGTGTTGTTCGCGCTGCTGATGGGGGTTTTCCTCATCCGCCTGATCGATCTGCAACTGGTGCAGGGCGAGCGGCTGGCGCAGGTGGTCGACGATTCACGCCATGTGACCGAGATCGTTCCGCCCAGGCGCGGACGCATCCTCGATCGCACCGGCACCGCCCTGGTCGACAACCGCGCGGTCTACCACCTGGGGGTGGTGCTGGCCGATCTGGAACTGTCCGGGCGCGAACGCCGGCTGGTGCCGCTCTGGCGACTCGACGAACAGCACACCGATGCGTTGGTGGCGGAACTGGCGGTTCGTCTGCGCCGGCCGCCGCTCACCGTGCGTGAGGCGTTGACCCGTGACCTGATCAACCATCCAGCGGTGGCGGTGCGGCGCGGTGCGCGCGTGCGCGATGACAACCTCAAGCTGGTGGCGGTGCCACGCCGCTCGCTGGTGCCCACCGGGACCGAACGCGATGCCGAGGTCGGCCATCTGGTGGAAGGCGATCTGGTCACCGAGGATCCGCGCGAAGCGCTCAGCCGCGAACTGACCGCACGCTGGCAGCAGCCGATGGGTCTCATCACCGAGCGCGAGTTTCGCGCTGCCACCGCCGTGCTCGACCAGGACTTCTCGCAGGATATCCCGCAATGTGCCCCGGCGCTCGAACCCTTCCTGCCGCAATTCCGCGTCGATCTGCCACTGGAGGACGGCACCACCCTGGTGCTCGATCTGCGCCTGGTCGATCCCGCCCGTCGCGCGCAGGCCGAGGAAGTGCTCGCGCGCCTGCTCGGCGAAACCCCGGGCCTGGTGCATGAACGCTTCGATCGCGCATTGGCATCGGTGCGTGAACCCCCACCGGCAACGCTCTACTACTTCGCTCATTCCGCGCGCGCGGAAAGCATCGCGCCACTGCTACCGGTCGACCAGGGCCTGCACGAACTGCCGATCACCGGCGTGCCCGGACTGCGCGAACGCATCCTGCTGATCCAGGGCGATGCACCGGAAAGCGACGGTCTGTTCGCGCAGGTGACGCGCCGACTGGCGGCAACGCTGGGCGTCGAGGCCACGCTCATCGAATCGCTGATCCAACGCCATGCCGAACGCCAGCGGCCGGTGTCGGCCGAGCGCGAGTTCCAGGTCCGTCACGTGGTCTTCGATCCGCAACGTTACGACCGCCTGTGCGCCGGTCTGGCGACGGAGCTCACGCGGCTCGGTCATCCGATCACACGCCTGGAAGTCGAAGCGGCGTTGTCCCAGGCGCGCACCATCGCCGACCGTGCGTGGGCCGGACAGACGCGCCTCGACCTCATCCCACTGATCGAACGGGTACCACATGCCATCGCCGTGCGTCTGGCCGGCATCAGCGTGTTGCCGCCGGCGGATCTCGCCACGCGTTACGAGGACACCGGCGCCGCGCTGCCGGGACTGGGATTGCAGGTCGATCTTGGACGCTCGTATCCGTTCACCGCCTCTGCGAGCCACCTGATCGGCAGCATCCGCCGCAGCGAAGACCCGGAGGAGCCCGGTTCGTTCAACTGGCAGGGCACCAGTGGGCTGGAGAAACGCTACGATTCGATTCTGCGCGGTGTCCCTGGGACGCTGATCCGCGCGCGTACGCCTGACGGCCCACGGGTGGTGCGCGATGATCCGCCGCAGGCCGGCAACGATCTCACCACCGAACTTGACATGGAATTGCAGACCCTTGCCGAGGACAGCCTGAACCACTGGTTCACGCTGGCGGAGGAGCTCGGCACCGCGTCCGACAAGATGAAGGCCGCACTGCCGGTGGGCAAAGGCCGCGCCGGATTCGCGCTGATCGATTGCCACACCGGCGCGATCATCGCACTCGCCAGCAGCCCAGGGTACCAGCTCGATGATCTGCGCACGCGCTTCGATGAGTTGCTCAAGGCACCCGGCGATCCGCTGCTCAACCACGCGACCATGCCAGATCAACCGCCCGGTTCGGCGATGAAACTGTGTACTGCGCTGGCCGGCCTGGAGCACGGCGTGCTGACGCCGGGTGAGCACATCCACTCGCAAGGTTACATGACCATGGTGCGCGGACAGAAGGTCCTGCGCGATCACGCGCCCGCGGGTGACTATGACCTGTCGCGCGCCATCCAGGTGTCGTCGAACGTCTATTTCGCCACCATCGCCCAGCGCCTGGGTGGCGAAAAACTCGCCGAAGTCGCCAGCCGCTTCGGTCTCGGGCGCAAAAACTCGCTTGATGTCAGCGATCAACGTCCAGGCATTCTGCCGCGGCCGTCCACCATCGCGCGCCTGCGACCACGCGAACCACACTGGTTGCCGAGCGACGACTGGCGCATGGGCATCGGCCAGTTCCTCACCGCCTCTCCACTGCAGATCGCCGGACTCGCCGCAGCGGTGGCCAACGGCGGCCACATCGTGCAACCCTACCTAGTCAAACCCGCGACCCAGCCGGTGGTGCAGGACCTGCACATCAAACAGGCGCACCTCGACGAACTCCGCCGCGGCATGGAGATGGTCACCGACAACACCCCAGGTTCGACCGCCAAGCTGCTGGTGCTCGAAGGTCCCGCCGCTGGCATCAAGGTCGCGGCCAAGACTGGCACCGCCGAATGGGGCAGCAGCGAATCGCGCGCTGCCGGTCGCACCCCCGACCACGCCTGGATGACGGGGTATGCGCCAGCGAAGAATCCCACGGTCGCCTTCGCCATCTTCATCCACAGCGGCACCTTCGGCGGCCAAGCCTGCACGCCGGTGGTGAAACGCGTGCTCGAACGATACTTCACCAAGTACGGACCTGGTGGCCACGCGGTGGAGCGGAAGTGATCGGCAGACTACAGGCTACAGGCTACAGGCTACAGGCTACGGGCTACAGGGTGAGAATCGGAGGCTCTTTGTCGTTCGGGGTGGATGTTTTCGCCAATCGATTGGTGGTATGGCTTCAGCATCCCGGGGGGATGCTATGAAAATAGCCCAGCACTTCAGTGCTGGGAATCCGGACGAAGAACCCCCAGAGTCCCGGAGGGCAATGCCTGTAAACTTAGTGTTTTTTCAGCCGATCCCCCTGTTTTCTCGCTGCTTTGCGTTGTGATTGGCTTGGCCTTTTAGGAATGAAGATGCCGCTGGGGTCTTTGCTGATG
>JACDEI010000080.1 GCA_013816485.1 Planctomycetota bacterium | reverse complement strand
CGCCCGCGCTTGGCGTCAGCGCGGGCGGGCCGCCCACGCCCCCAGGAGCAGACCTTGCCCATGACGCGTCCGGTGGTCAGGTGACCACATGCCGATCCTGCGCTGGTCCATTGCGTTGTTCGTGCTCGGCACTGCCTGGACCGTGCTCGGCATCCCCGGCATCGGCATGGTGCTGGCCACGCGGGCGATGCCGGCGATCACCTTGCCGACGCTGACCCCTGACCAGGAAGCGTTGCTCGCGAACAACGACGGCCGCGTGACCCTCGGCAAGTGTTACCGCGAACGCATCGGTGCCATCACGCACATCCACCTGGAAGGTTCTCCGGCGGAAATCGGTTTCTATCAGGGCGCGCTGGTCGGCGATTCGATCGCGCGCATCGAGACCGAGATGATGGGCGTGTTCGTCGAACGCGTGCCGAGCTTTTGGCTCCGCCACCTGGTACTGGGCTTTGTGAACTGGAACAACCGCGCACTCGATTCGTATTTCCGTCCCGAGGAACTCACCGAGATCGCTGCCATCACCGAAGGCCATCGCCGTTATCACGATCCATTCTCGGCCGTCAGTCCGTCGTTCACCCGTGGCCTACAATACCACGCGCTGCACGACATCAGCCAGTACCTGATCGACAATCCACTGATCCATCCGCCGCAGGTGGGCTGCACCGCGGTGGCGACCATGGGCAAGCGGTCACAGGATGGCCACGTACTGGTCGGGCGCCTGTTCGATTTCGAGGGCGGGTCCTGTTTCGACCGCGACAAGGTGGTCTACACCGTCCGCGTCGATGGCGGCATCCCATTCGTGTCGGTGGCGTGGGGCGGCATGGCCGGCGCGGTCACCGGCCTCAACGACGCGGGTCTGTGGGTATCGATAAACGCAGCGGCGACTGATGGCCAAGCCTTCGTCGGCAGGCCGATCGTGATGACCGTGCGACGCATCCTCGAACGCTGTCACACCATCGATGAGGCACTCGCCGAAGTGCGCGACAACCCGGTGTTCGTCAGCAATGGCGTGTTGTTGGCCAGCGGACCGGAAAAACGCGTGGTGGTGGCTGAGGTCGGTCCGCGTGGCTTCGGCGTGCGCGAGATGCGTGATGACGCGCTGGTGCTGACCAACCATTTCCTTAGCGAGGTGTGGGCTGCTGATCGCACCAATGCGAAACGCATAAAGACGGGAACCACCACCAAACGCATGCTGCGGGCAGAGGCGCTGCTCGCCCGGCAGGACCAGCATTCCCCGGAATCATTGCTGGAACTCCTGCGCGACCGACGTGGTGTGGATGACGCCGATGTCGGCTTCGGCAATCGCGGCACCATCAACGGTTGGATCGGCGCGCACCTGGTGGTCGCGGATGTCTCGCGCAAGGTCCTGTGGGTCGGCGAACCGTGGCACGGTCTGGGACGCGCTATCGCCTTTGGTATCGATGGCCCGGTGGCAGACGCGGCGTTCCCCGCCTCACCCGACCTAGTGCAGCACGATCGTGATGCGGGTGAGTCCCTGCGTCTGGAACGACAAGTGAGCGAACTGTTGGCGTCGAACCGTCAGAGGGAGGCGCTGCCGCTCGCCGAACGACTGGTGTCGCTCAATCCTCGGTTCTTCAATGCCCACGTGTTGCTTGCCCGTGCCACCAGCGATCCGGCGCAGAAGCGTCACCATCTTGAACAGGCGTTGGCCTTGCAGCCGGCTTATCCTGCTGACGAGACAGCGATCCGAAAACTTCTGGAATCGCGTTGATCTAGGAGACTTTCGGCGGCATCCCGAAACTTCCGGACTTCCGGACTTCCGGACGGCTGTCCAGATTCGCCAAATCCTTCCCCACAATCGCCCCCGCCATCACAAACCCATCGATCATCGCGCCGAGAACTCCGGGATGGCCGATACTCTGGCCGGCAAAGAACAGGTTCTTCAGCCGGCTACGTCGTGGCATGGGGTCGGTGCCAATGTGGCCAACATCGTGCGACAGGCCCATCGCGCCGCCATTGCGGGAGCGCACGTAGTCATGCACCGACAACGGCGTTGACGACCACACGCGGCCGATGGTGCCCGCGATTGTCGGGTGACGGGTGGTGATCTCATTGAGGATGTCCTGTTCCCAGCGACGTTTCCACGCTTCGTAGTCGTCGGGGCGTTTGCCCTTCTTGGTATCACGCCAGTGGGCGACCGCTTCGCCTGGGACCCACACCATCGCTTCCAGATACGGATGATCGCAGGCGGTCTCAAAGTTGCTGGGCGCGAGGTAGTAGAGGTCCTCATCGCCGTGGATGCGGGCAAAGTGATGGCTGCGACCGAGCGCCTCTGGGGGCTGCGTCAGGCCGGCGTAGACCAGCACCACGCTCGCGCTGTCGGGCGTGGTGGCGATCTTTTCTTCGAGCGACGGGCGCATGCCGCCTGGGCCGGTGAGACGCAGCACCTCCGCCGGATGGCAGGTGGCAAGGTACAGGTCGGCGGTGTGGCGGCTGCCTTTCACGTCGACGACCGCGGTGACCTCGCGTTCGGTGAACTCGATGCTGGCGACGCCACGGTTCAGCAGCAGCGTACCGCCGAGTTCCTTCAGGCGTTCAACCAGCGGCGTGATGATCGCTTCGCCGCCGTTTTCCGCGCGACACGATCCGGCGATCGAGGTGCCAGCGAAGGTCGCGTACAGCCCCATCGGCGTGCGTTCAGGTTTCATCGCCAGAATGCCCGCGAGGCAGCCGATGACTTCTTTGGCCAGACCGTTCACCCCGCAGCGGTCGAGCACCTCGGATACCGGCAGGTCGGGATCGATGGTGGCCGGTGGCGTGTCGTCCGGCACCAGCATCGCGAGCCACGGCTTGGCCTTCAGACCCGCCCGCAGTTCAGCGAAGAAGCGCGCGATGCCGGCGGCCAACTCCGGCCAGTATCGGCAACAGGCGGCTTCGCATTCCGTGAGTCCCGCCGGCAGATCGACCGCGCCACCATCCGGCAGGTGGATGCGAAACTGGCGCTCCAGGTCGTGCGGCAGGAATTGGATGCGGTCGAGAATGCCGAGCCGTTCCGCCAACGGACGGAACGGTCCCCCAGGACCGCCGCCGGTGATGAAATGGAACCCGGTGTCGAACCAGTAAGGCCCACGACGGAAGCGTTGGAGCAACCCGCCCGGGATGGCGTGCTGTTCGAGCACGGTCACCTGCCAGCCCTGTTCGGCGAGCAGCACCGCGCTGGTCAGGCCGGAGGGGCCGGCGCCGATGATCAGGGCCTTCATTGGTCCGGAGTCCGGAGTCCGGAGTCCGGAGTCTTACAAACACGGCGTGCCATCAGGAGATGGTGGGTGTATGGGCAAGCCGAAGCATTCAGGACTCCGAACTCCGGACCCCGGACTCCGGACGTGCTGATCATTCGACGGCCTTCAACACCAGACACGCATTCGTCCCACCGAAGCCGAAGCTGTTCGACAACACGTGCTTCAGCTTCACCCCTTCGACCGGCTTGGCCGCGATGTTCAGCTTCGGCAGTTTCGGATCGTGGTTCTCGAAGTTCTTGTTCGGCGCTATGAAGCCGCCCTGCATCATCAGCAGGCTGTAGAGCGCTTCGCTGGCGCCGGCCATCCAGCATTCGTGCCCGGTCATCGATTTGGTCGATGACACCGGCGGACCGTTCTCGCCGAAGACGCTGTGAATGGCGTGGGCTTCGGCGGTGTCGCCGGCCTCGGTGCCGGTGGCATGGGCGTTGATGTAGTCGATGTCCGATGGCTTAAGCCCGGCGCTGTCGAGCGCCTGCTGCATACAACGCGCCGCACCTTTGCCGTCGCCGGTGGTCATGTGGTCGCCATCGCTGCTGAAGGCGTAGCTCGCGACCTCGGCGATGATCTTCGCGCCGCGGCGTTTGGCGTGTTCGTAGTCTTCCAGGATGAGGGTTGCCGCACCACCGCCGGGCACCAGGCCGTCGCGATCACGATCAAAGGGGCGCACCGCACCAGCTGGATTGTCGAGCTTCATCGAAAACACCCGCAGGCCGTCGAACGCCGCCATGCTCTGCCAGCACAGCTCCTGCGAGCCGCCGGTGATGCACAGGTCGTGCATGCCGCTGGTGATCAGCATCCAGCCCCAGCCGATGGCATGGGCACCAGACGCACACGCGCCGCTGAGCGACATGCTGATGCCGCGGGTGCCGAACATCGGGCCGAGGTGGATGGTCGCCGTGCTGTTGAGCGCTTTGATGACCTTGTCGCTGCCGAGCGATCCGGTGCCCTTTTCAGTCCTCACGGTGGCGAGGATCTCTTCGATCGGATCGGCGCACGAGTCGTTGCCGATCAGCAGTCCGGCGCGATCACTTTTGAGCTGCTCGGCGCAGCCCGACATCGCCACTGCCTTGGTCGCGGTGATGGCGGCGTAGAGCGCAGTTTCACCCATCGACTTGCGCACCTTGCGCGGGAAATGAGCGGCTGGGTCGACGGGTTTGATTGCGCCGGTCAGCGCCGAGCGGAAGCCGAGTTCTTCGCGCTCCTTGCTGATGACGATGCCGGAACGGCCGATGCGCAGCGATTGGCTGATCTCGTCGAGGCTGTCACCGAGGCAGGACAGGGCGTCCATGCCGGTGATCACCACTCGCCGTCGATTCGCGCCCGTATGCAGCATGCGCTCCTCCAGAACGCGACAGACTCCGTCCGCCGGACCTAGGTGCAACCGCATCCCCGGCGTCCCGAACCTCCCAGAAGTCATAGAAATTGTGCCATTGCAGCGGGTAACGCCGCACCATCGCTTCCAGACAGCGCGCCCAGCGGGCGACCACGCCAGCCAACTGCTGCTGGCGCTCGCGCCGGTTGCCAAGTGCGATCGGCCAGACCGTCGGCGCAAAGGTGGCGTAGGAGGTCCAGCCGGTCTTCACACAGAAGGTCGGCACCACCACTGCGCCGGTGACCGAGGCGGCGATGAACGGTCCACTGGGAAATCGTGCGATGCCACCGCAGAAGGGCACGCACACGGTGCCGTCATCCGACCCGACGGTGCGATCGCCGAGCATGGCGCAGATCTCGCCCCGGCGCAGGGCGGCGGCGATCGCAAGGCTGGCAGCGAACGGATCCTTCAGATCGATGATGCCCAGCCCCTGCGCGCCGATCGCCGCACGCACCTGGTTGGCGACGGCGGGATCCTCGGCCTGGAGCATCACCAGGTGGGTGGTGCCCAGGTGGTAGCTGTCGAGGAAACGTCCGGACAACTCCCAGTTGCCCAGGTGGGCCGAGACCATCACGCAGCCTTGCGTATGTGCCGAGCCGCGTTTCAAGGTTTCAAAGCCAAGGCTGCGATGTTGCAACGCCCCAGGCGCAGCGCTGATCAGGAAGCGATCTGCCAGCTGCCGTGCGAAGGAATAGAAATGGCGGAAGGCCATGAACGTCTGGCCCCAGCGGCCCAGGCCCGGACGCAGGCGCTGCCAGTAGCGCATGCAGATGCGCCGGCGTTCGTGCAGGCGCAGGAACAACACGATGGTTGGCGGGATGATGAAGAGGTAGCACAGCGTCGGTCCACCGAGCCGTGCGATGAGGTGTACTAGGCGATGGCCGAAGGAGCCGCCGTGGGAACGGCCGGACCATCTTTTGTTCGCGGCCTCACCGGGCATGGGTATACCACTGGTCCGATGTCCGATGTCCGATGTCCGATGTCGCTCCCGTACGACGGGACATCGGACATCGGACATCGGACATCGGACGGATATTCATTTCCTCCCCACCGCCCGGAAGACGCCGTACCCGATCGCCCCGAACACCAGCGCGATCGCCGGCACCACGATCAGGCTGCCCAGCACCCAATCCCCGAGGAAGGTCCACATCAATTGATTGATGCCATCGAAGGTGGTGCCCTTGGCCTGGAACTCGGCGAAGATCGCGTGGTAGCTGTCCCACACCGGTGCGCCGGTACGCATCCACACGCCGAGCGATGACGCGATCGCGCCCCACACGAACAGCAGGGGGCCGAAGCTCAGGTTCGAGCACATCATCACCAACGGGATGTTGAGCCCGAGCCGCCACGAGAGGAACGCCGCCATCGCGAATTGCAGTCCAGGGATCGGCGCGACGCCGATGGCGGCACCAAGCGCACAGGCGAACGCAGCTGGCCAGGGTTCCAGGCCGCTGGTGAGGATCGCGTGCAGACGCTGCTTGAGCGTCAGCTTCGGCCGTTCGACCAGGATGCGATGACGCTTGGGCCACAGGCGTCGCATCACCAGGCGGGTGAAGGTGCAGGCCGTACGCCAGTTGTCCTTCAGCTTGTGGAAATGGCTGACGCGGTCTGGCGGGTATTCCACCGCCACGCTGAGCGGCTGCACCAGCAGGCCGGCCCACACGCCACGCACCAGCACTTCGACTTCGTAGGAATACCGTCGCGCATTGCCGGCCAGCGAACTGGTCGCGGGCAGCGGATAGACGCGCAGCCCGCTCTGGCTGTCGCCGACCCACGCACCGCAGGCGATCCACGACCAGATGTTCGACCACCAGCGGCCGAAGCGGCTGATGAAGGGCGCATGTGCCATGCGCCGTTCGCCGACATAGATGGTGCTGAGGTCGCTCGCCGCGTACGCCAGCCGTGCGGCCTCGGCGATGGGATGCTGGCCATCGGCGTCGACGGTGAGCGCCTGTCGGTAGCCGGCAGCGGCGGCGTGGGTGAAGGCGGTGCGCAGCGCCACACCCTTGCCCTGGTTCACCACCTGGACCACGACCTCGCCGCCGGCCGCGCGTGCAGCGTCGCCACTGCCGTCGCTGGAACCATCATCCACCACCAGCACGTGGGCGCCGAGGCCCTTCAAACCTGCGACTACTGCGCCGACGGTAGCCACATGGTTGAACACCGGCACCACGGCGACCAGGTGGGAAGGCCACGATCCAGCAGTCGGGCCAGCGATATCGCCGGGAAGACTTCCGGACTTCCGGCGGGCATGTGAAGCCTGCGGAGCTCCGGACTGCTGTTCAGTAATCACGCGCCGGACCCTAGCGGTCGCTCCAAGGGTATCCAGGCAAGCAACCTTCCTCGGCAGTCACAGCCAGTGGAGTCAGTGCTTGTCGGGTGCGGCGGCCGGGCTAAACCTTCGTGGATAAGCGTCGCCGGGTGGAGCAAACCCCCCGGAGCGACGATCAGCCCCCGAGGACCAGCATGTCAGCCGAACTCATCGCCAAGGTCAACGCCGCCATCGCCAAGGAGTTCGAGATCGAGCCCGAGCGCATGGTGCCAGAAGCCGACTTGATGAAGGATCTGGAACTCGACAGCCTCGACAGTGTCGACCTGATCGCGGCGATGGAAAAAACCTTCAGGGTCAAGTGTCCCGAGCAGGAGGCGCGCAGGTTGCGCACGCTGGGGGAGATCCATGCCTTCGTTGAACGCCTGGTGGCCGAACGCGCAGCGACGGTCCCAAGCTGAGTTGGCGGGTCTTGCGCGGTATTCTGCCGCGACACCGCTCGGCCGTCCCAGGGACCCGCGCGGTCACAACGTCTGTGCTCCGTTCAATTTTCTGAGCAGGATTTCAGAACCACACGCGGATGCCGCCGGTGGGTCCGTCCAGGGTGACGGATTCGATCCAGGTCGCCTGCCAGCCGCCGTACAGTTCGAAGCGATTCCAGATCACTCCCAAGGTTGCACGTCCGCCACCGAGGAATGAATAGTCGTCGAATTCGTCGTCGCGGATGAAACCGCCCCACACATCTGCGCTCACGACCAGGGGACGAATGGGAAAGATTTCAGTACCGAGCTTAAGGTACCAGCCGTTTTCATTGCCGTAATGGTCGTGGTACCAGCTGCCGCCACCGCCGATGAGCATGGTAATGCTGTCATGGGCGGGCAGGGCGACGGCGATACCCAGGGTGCCGAGGGTCAACGTGTCGGTGGCACCCGAGTCGAGGTGTTCGATGTAGCGATGTCCTTCGGCTTCAATGCGCAGGAGGACGAACGTCGCCTGTCCCGCGACGGCATAGCGGTTCAAGCCATCGCCACCGTCCGTGTACTCCGCCCGTAGTACTGCACCCACGGGATACGTCCGTTTGGTGTTGGGGACCAGCTTGGTGGGATCTGCGGGATCCGGCAGCATTGCTGGGGGCTTACGGATGAGGAACCCGCTTTGGCCATCAGCGTAGGGATAGGGCAACATCTCGTGGTCTGAAGCGCCATTGGACGATGAATAGGTGACTGGCGTCGGTGGTGAGTTCGACGAAGTGCTGCCGAAGAAAAAACCAAACAGACCACCGCCGTCATCGTCATGGTGATGGTGATGGGATGAGCCGTGGTCGGGGCGGCTCGACGATGAGCCCGCGGGCCGAACTTCGTCACGGGCGCGTTTGAGCTGGCCGCCATTGTCCTCAGCGTGGAGCGAAGGCCCGACGGACGCGACCATGGCGATGAGCATGGCGATGAGCCTGGCGATGAGCCTGGCGATGAGCCTGGCGATGAGCCTGGCGATGAGCAGAGGTGAAGGGCAAACACGCATGTAGGTACGCTGCCGCTGCGGGTTGCACTGTCCATCGTGGAGCGCCCTGCACGTGGCAGGACTGCGCAACGGGTGAGCCACCAACGTTGACTCCCAGCATCAGCGGGTCAGCGTCATGGTATGGACGTGTTGGATATTTTTCAGCGGCTCGGCTTGGCCGCCGCACTTGGCCTGTTGGTCGGCCTGCAACGCGAACACGCGGGCACCAGACTGGCTGGCATTCGCACATTTCCGTTGGTCACCCTGCTGGGTGGATTGTGTGCGTTGCTCGGCATGACGTACGGTGGCTGGCTGGTTGGTGCCGGCTTAATTGCGATTGGTGCGATCTTGGTCGCGGGCAACCTGATGCAGCGCAGTGAAACGGAGAGCGAAGCGCGCGATGGCGCCGGCATCACTACCGAGGTCGCGGCGCTGGTGATGTATGCGCTGGGTGCTTACCTCATCCAGGGCATGATGGAGGTCGCGGTGGTGGTGGCCGGTGCGCTGGCGGTGCTGCTGCAGCTCAAACTGCAACTGCACAGCTTCGTCAAACGCATCGAAGCCAAGGACATCAAGGCGGTGATGCAGTTCGTGCTCATCAGCCTGGTGATCCTGCCGCTGTTGCCGGATCAGACCTATGGCCCGTATGGCGTGCTGAATCCGCGGAACATCTGGTGGATGGTAGTGTTGATCGTCGGCGTGCAGTTGGCTGGCTACGTGCTTTATCGTCTGGTCGGACAAGGGGCAGGCACGTTGCTCGGTGGTGTGCTGGGCGGATTGGTGTCATCGACGGCGACCACCGTCGCCTATGCCCGCCAGGCGCATGGCAGCCCACCGGCTGCGCCGTTGGCGGCGACCGTGATCATGTTGGCGTCGACGGTGTCGCTGGTGCGCGTGATGGTGGTGGCGGCGCTGGTCGCGCCGATGGCAGTTGGTGCTATCGGCCTACCGCTCGGCGTCATGCTCGCCGTGTTGGTGGTGTTGTCGCTCGCCCAGTTTGCGTTGGTTGGTCGTGCGCCGGTGCAGTTACCCCCGACGGACAATCCGGCGGAACTTAAGCCCGCGCTGTTTTTCGGCGGACTGTATGCGTTGGTGACCATTGGGATTGCGGCGGCGCAGGACTGGTTCGGTAACAGCGGTCTCTATGTGGTGGCGGTGATCTCCGGGCTGACCGACATGGATGCAGTGACGCTGTCGAGCACGCGGATGCTCGCGCAGGGCCAACTGGCGGCCGACATCACTTGGCGCGTGATCCTGGTGGCGGCGCTTGCCAACCTGGTATTCAAGGGTGGCACCGCGTATGTGCTCGGCGGGAAAGCGCTCGGACGACGCGTGCTGCTGCTCTTCGGGCTGGCGCTGGCGGGCGGCTTGGCGTTGTTGTGGCTGTGGCCTGCGCCGACCGCGCCAGCGACACCGGTGCCGTCAAACCCAGTCCAACCGATCCCGTAGATCGCTGCTGAGATCCGGCAGCAGCGCGCGCAGCTTGGCGCGTGCGCGGCTGCTGCATTGGGCGCGATAAGCCTGAAGCAGATTGACCAACCGGCGGCGGGTGGATTCCGCCTGCGGTCCCAGGTGCGGGATGACCAGGAAGTCGACCAGGGTCTCGACCAACTCCGGCCACTCGTCCTCGGCGTAATATTTGTCGGAGGCCAACTGCACCAGCCGTTCAGCCGCCTTGCCCGCCAGACCGCTGAGGTACGGGCCATCGCCAGCGACGAACACCCGCGTCAGCACCCGTGCGATGGTGAGCTGGTTGAGCTTGGGCAGCAGCGCCTCGCAGATGCGCACGCGCAGCGGACCTGGGAAATCCAAGCGACCGGCCATCAGCCCGAGCACCCGCCCGAGATCCTGGATGTTGCCTGGACCCCAAATGGTTTGCCAGCTCGACACCGCGCGCCATTGCTCGCACATGCGGCCCACCATGCGCGCCAGCGATTCCGCCGGCAGGTACGTGGTGCTGCCCGCGAGGTACAACGCAGCGAGCACCTTGGGGATGTTCTGGGTGTGTGCGCCGAGCGAAGCGTCGAGCACGAAGGTCACATCGTCGGTGGCAGGATCGCGCACCTGCTCCACCGGACGGTCCGGCAGCTCCTCGGTGAGCAGGTCGAGCAACTGGTCGAGTAGGCTGTCGCGCCGCGCGGGCGGGCAGTGCTGCGCGGCCGTCAGATGGCCGATGGCTTCGATCGCCCATTCGCCCAGGCCGACGGTGGCGCTGTCGATGCGCTCGCAGGTGGCGCTGTCGAGATCGAGCTGGCGCGTCAACCGTGCGGCGGCGGTGACCAGCGCGCCACGTTCACGTGCCTGCTGGGCACGCTCCAGGCCACGCAGCAGCCGGGTGACGGCGGCCGGTCCATGGGTGCGTTCACCGCTGACGATCAGGTGTGGCAGCAGATCGGCGGCAAGTAGGCGCACGTTATCGTGCGGATGATCTTCCAGCAGGTTCCACATCGCCGCGGTGGCGGCCGTACCGATGCCGCTCAGGCAGGCCGACACCAAGTCCATGGTGCGTTCGTCACGGAAGCGGGCGATGACCTCGACCAACGGTTCGACCAGCGCACCACGCGCGGCGTCGCTTGCCGGCAGCAAGGCGGGCAACTGCTGTTCGAGGATCGCCACCAGATGTGGACCAGGAGCATCACGCAGCAGCTTGCGCAGGATGTGGGCGAGCGATTCCGCGGTCTCGCTGTCGATCGCGCGGTCACGGCACAGTTCGGCGATCAGCCAATGCACGCTGGTGTCGTGGGCCTCGCCGATGGCCAAGCCGCGGGCGTTGATCAATGCGCCAAGGCGTTTGCTGTGGTCGAGCCGCCGCAGCGCGGCGGCGAGCGCCATACGCTCCTTGGGGTCCTCGCCACGCTGCAGCAGCAGGTCGACTCCCAGGTCAACCAGCGCCGCGTCGCCGGCGTGGCCGGGCACCGCGAGCAGGATGAGGATGGTAGCGTCCTGCTCCAGGCCGCGGCCCAGGTGGCTGCGCAGGATTTCTTCGACCCGCGCCGTGTCGTATTCCTGCAAGGCGCGCACCCAGGTCAGCAGACTGAGCCGGGTCGGCAGCAGCAGTTCGATCAGACGATCGAGCGCACGGTGCTGCGCCAAGTGCTGCGCCAGACGTTGGCACAACACCATCACCGCCTGGGTCGTCTGACCGCGCGTGGCGGTGGCCATCAGTGCTGCGACCACCAGATCGAGCTGCATCGCCGGCAGGCTGGCGATGGTTTCGCCCAAGCGACCGAGCGCGTGATCGTCACGCCGGTGCAGGGCGCGCACCAAGTCGATCACGGTGATGCTCGCGCCGCTGGCCATCAGCAGACCGATCGCGCGTTCACGCACCAGTTCCGCCGCGTCGGCCAACAACATCGGCATCAGTTCGCACACCACCGAGAGCGGCGGCGCGGCGTAACGCAGCTGTTCGAGCGCCGCAGCGCGTTGATCGTCGGCGCGGGCCTGAAGCAGGCCTTCGACTGGTCCCCGCAAAGACGGAGTCAGGGTCGCCACCAATTCGCCCAGCGCCTGGGTGTCGGGCATCACCTCGACCATGGCGGTGACGGATTCCGTAACGTTCAGGGGGTTGTTGAGTTCGTCGTCGAGCGCGATGACGCGCCAGGATTCCTTGCCCTCGACCTTGCCCTCGCCCTCGCCCTCGCCCTCAGTCAGGATCAGGCCCATCGCGGCGCAGCTATGTTCGGCCACCAGCGCGTCGAAGCCCTGGGTGGCGACATCCTTCAGCCGGCGGTCGTTCAGCAGGTGTTTGCCGGCAGGTGATTCGATGGTGCTCTGGAGGGCGGCCTCGGTGAACGCCAGTTGCGCCTGGAGCAGTGCTCCCAGACGCAGGTACAGGCGCGTGTCGCCAGCGCACAGGCGTTGCAGGAGCGGGGCATCAGCGGTTCGTAATCCACGCAGCATGGCGGCAGGGTGGACAGCACGGTGGCCATTCCAAGGGCTGTTGTTCAGGGGCTTTGCCCCCGCGGCCCTTGTGGGCCTGCCCCCACGGACTTGGAAACGCGGTCTGACAACCTCAGTCGCGCCGCCACACACTGGCAGTCCGACGTACTCCGGCACGGTTGCCGCCCGTGTGCTGGCTTCCTAGCGTCCGCGCCATGAGGAGCGCACCCATGGCCATCGCGGGGATGATCACACGTCGGCTGGGGTGGCTGCTGTTCGTTGGTGCGCTGGTGCTGGTGCTCTCCGGCTGTACGCAGCGGCAGGAGAACAATCCCTTCTTAGGGCCCACCGGCGGAGAACGTTTCCAACCGTTTGGATGAGGACGCCGATCGCCGCCACCGACCAATTGGTGGCAGGTTCGGCTGGCAATGAAGTGGGGATCCGTCCGTATCCACTGACGTGATCGGATGACGCCCGGCAACGGATGTCCAACCTCCGATCCGGGGACGGACCCATGAGCCAACGCGCCATTCCCCAACAGTCCATTTTCGTCGAACGTGAAGGCTGGGTCTACTACGTTACCAACTGGCAGAAGCGCTTTGCCGAGCCGTGTCGTCCGAAGCTGGTGCGGCTCAGTCCACGTCACTTCGTGCGCTACAATGAGCTGAAGGAAAAAGGCCGCAGTCAGAAGACCATCGCACTGCTCTTGTTCAAACGCGTGCCGGCGAAGGTCACCACCGCGCCACCACCAGCGCCTGGGCGCGCGGTCACCGTACGGATGGAGAAGATCGCTCCGCGCGAGGATAAGAACCCCGGCTCCCGCACCGTCACCATCGACATCACCATGTTGACGCACGAGCAGGTCCTCGCGCTGCTGCAACGCGTCTTGCGCGAACGTCTGCCCGGCCTGCGCGCCCTGCCGCTGACCGAGCTGCGGCGATTGTACTTGGCGGTGGTCGAACTCCGGCGCGAGGCCAAGACCTAACGACGTAACTATCAGGCTGGGGCCTCGTCGCTCCGCGATGGGGCGGGTGCCCGAGTGGCGGTGGGCGGATCCTGTTGTCCGATATAGGCGCGAAGCGCATCCGCCCACGGCTGAGGAGGCGAAGCCGACGAAGCCGAGCCACGACCAAGCCCGTGGGGGCAGGCTCGCAGGGCCGCGGGGGCGAAGCCCCTGAGCAGATACTTAACGATAACACCCCGGTCGAGCGACCGGGGTGCAGCAGTGAAGGCCTGCGGTCAGTGACCGGGCGTCGTGCTCAGGCCTTGGCGGGCTTCTTCTTGCCGGCGGCTTTGGCTTCGCGGGCCTTGGCCTTGAGGCGCTTGATGCGGCGCTCGCGTCGGACCTTCTTCTCGACCTTGTTGTACTGCTTGCTCATGGTGACTCCGGTGGTGGGTGTGTTGTAATGGGGCGGGACGATGCGTTGCACCCTGGGGTGGGTCAAGTCCCGACCCCGGCGGCACTGCGACGGGCGAGGAACGCTCGCAGATCGCCCAGTTCGCGATTTGGATCCAGGCCGTGGTCCTTGGCGTACTCGCGCCAATCGAGCGGCACGCTCATCGCCAACAGCCGATCCTTCACCCGCCGGGTCGGCGCGATCGGCAGGACGCTGTCGTAGAGACCGTGGGTCAGTAGCAGGTGCTGTTGTTTGACCGCGCTCCCGAAGGCCGCGGGGTACTCGTCCAGGTTGGTGAGGAAGCCGCTGATGCCGATCAGGCCGGCGAAGCGGCGGCTGGCGCGTAGTCCCAGGTCGAGGGTCATCAGGCAGCCTTGCGAAAAACCCATGATGAACAGCCGTTCGCTGGGAATTTTCAGGCTGCTCAGCAGATGATCGACCAAGCGTTCGAGCTCATCACGGCTCTCATGCTGCTGCGCGTGGTCGATGCTGTGGTCGGTGTAGATGTCGAACCAGCTCCAACCGCCGTAATAGGGAATCGGTGCCTGGGCGAAACACCAACCGAGCTCCGGCAGGTCGAGTTCATTCGCGACCGGTTTCCAACCGGCCTTGCTGTCGCCGAGGCCGTGCAGCACCAGACAATAGAACGGCTCGGCGGTTGGACGGGTCGGTGGGATCAGGTCGTGCTGCAGCATGGGCTAGTAATAGTGCAGAACGCAGAATGCAGAATGCAGAATGCAGAATGTCGCTCGCGAGCCATTCTGCATTCGGCACTCTGAATTCTGCATTGCATCACGGCACCCAATCCTCGCCGAGCTTCTTGAGCAGTTCCTGCAACGATGGTCCCGCCGGTTTACTGCCCGCAGCGTCGGCACGGCGGTACAGCGCCACCGCGGCCAGCGGGTCGCTCGCCGTGCCCCAGCCGTTCTCCAGCGAGCGGGCGAGGTTGAACAGGCCGTTGGCCTGCTCCTTGTCCGCTGCCTTGCGGAACCACTGCGTTGCCGCCACCACATCCTTGTCCACGCCGTCGCCGTTGAGCAGCCACGCGCCGTAATCGTTCTCGGCGGCGGTGTAGCCCTGTTCCGCCGCGAGGCGCATGTACGTCACCGCCTCCGCCACGTTTTTGTCCATGCCCTCGCCCGCCTTGAGCAAACTCGCCAGCCGGTACGCGGCTTCGCTCTGCTCCTGCTCGGCAGCCTTGCGGTACCATACCGCAGCGGTGGGCAGGGCTTTCTCCACCCCGCGTCCGAAGTGGAAACACTCCGCCAGTTCGCATTGGGCGTCGGCTTCGCCGAGGGTGGCAGCGCGTTTGAGCCAACGCAGGGCGAGCTCCTGATTCTTCTCTGCACCACCTTCGCCGTTCTGATGGCAGAGGCCGACGAGGTAGGCCGAGCGCGGATGATCTTGCTCGCCAGCCTTGCGCCACCACGCCAGCGCCTGTGCCATGTCCTTCTCGACGCCGCGACCGTTGACGTAGGCGATGGCGACCTGGAACTGCGCGTCGGCGAAGCCGGCGTCGGCAGCTTGGCGGAACCACGTCAGCGCCGCGGAGAAATCCTGCGCGACGCCGAAGCCGTTGCGCAGGCACATGCCGGTGGCCCATTGGCCACGCATCAGCCCGCCTTCCGCGGCCGTGCGGTACCAGGTGAAGGCGGCGACCGGATCCTTCTCCACCCCGGTGGCGTCCTCGTAACATTCACCCAGCCGATAAGCGGCCCACGCGTAACCGAGATCGGCCGCACGGCGGTAGGTGGCGATGGCGGTGGTCGGATTCTTGTCCACGCCGATGCCTTTGGCGTGGCACCAGGCGAGGTTGTAGAGCGCGCGTGGATGGTCGATTTTCGCCGCGCGTTCGTACCACTGTAGGGCCAGCTTGGGATCCTTGGCCACACCTTCGCCGGATTGATGCATCCAGCCGAGATCGCACAACGCTTCGGCATGGTCCTGTTCCGCAGCGGCCAGCAGGAAGGGCACGGCGGCCGCCGGATCCTTTGCCACGCCCACCCCGTTGCGCAGGCAGCGCGCGTAATTCACTCGTCCCCAATTGCTGTCGCGGGTGGCGGAAAGTTGGTACGACTTTGCTGCCGCCACGGGATCGGCGGCGATGCCCCACCCATATTCATAGGCGCGACCGAGCTCGTTGGCTGCATCGGCGTGTTCAGCATCGGCGGCCTTGCGCATCCATTCCAGGCTGGCGTCGAGGTCTTCGGGTACGCCGTCGCTCCCGCGCAAGCGCACCGCCAGGTAGAACATCGCCGTGGGATCGCCACGTTCCGCCGCCGAGCGGTAGGACGCCATCGCCGCGGTGATGTCCTTGGCCACGCCCCGGCCGTTGATCTGGCATACACCGAGCATGCGCTGCGCTTCTTCATCGCGTGCGGCAGCAGCAGCGAACCAGTAGGCCGCCTGGACGTCGTCCTGCTCGATTCCTTCGCCGTACCAGTAGCACAGGCCCATCCGGTATTGGCCGAGGGCATTCCCCTCCTTGGCGGCGCGCAGGAACCAGCGGATGGCCATCGCTTGGTCCTGTGGCACGCCCTTGCCGTCGAAGTAGATGTAACCGAGGTTGGTCATCGCGGCGGTGACGCCGAGATCCGCCGCACGTTCGTAGAGCTTCATGCCGGCCGGGACTTCGGCCGGCATGCCGGTGCCGGTCACCATGCAGTAGCCGAGGGCGAACAGGCCATCGGCATAATCCTGGTCCGCCGCCTTGCGGAACCACGTCACTGCCATGGCGCGGTCGGCGGCGACGCCGAGACCGTCATAGTAGGCGAGCCCGAGCCGGTGCTGGCTGGCGGCAAGGCCACGTTTGGCCGCACGTTCGTACCACGCCACCGCCTCAACCGGATCGGCTTTGACGCCCCAGCCCTGGGCATAACAGCGACCAAGGTGGTGCTGTGCCCGCAGGTGTCCGGCCTCGGCGGCCTGCCGCAGCAGCGTGGCGGCGGCGGGTTCGTCCTCCGGCGCACCGTTACCGTACAGCAGCGCGATGCCGTAGCGGTAACGCCCTTCGGTATCGCCTTGGTCGGCGGCTTTGCGGAACCACTGCGCGGCGAGCGTCGCATCGCGCGGCACGCCGTCGCCGTTGGCGTAACGCAGGCCGAGCTCACTTTGCGCCACCGCGTCACCGGAGTCCGCCGCGGGTCGCAGTTCGGCCACGCTGCGCACACCGCACCCGGCGAACAGCAGCGACAGGCCGAGGACCAGGGATCCGTTGGCCAAGGTTCTGCTCGCCAGAGTTCCGCGCGTCAGGTGGGCGTTCTCAGACATGGATGGCTTCTCCGTGACAAGGCTGGGGAGTGAATCTAGAACCGTCGGCCATGACCAGCAAACAGGTATTGGTGACCGGTTCCGCCGGCACCATCGGCAAGGTAGCAGTGCGCGCGCTCAGTGCTCGCGGACATCGCGTGCGCGGGTTCGACCGTGTCGCCAACCCCGAACTCACGGATCAGGTGGTCGCCTCGCTGACCGACGCCGCTGCCGTGCGTCAGGCGGTGGCGGGGTGCCAGGTGGTGATCCATATGGCCGCGACTCCCGATCACGCGGACTTTGTCAGCGACTTGGTGCCGAACAACCTGGTGGGACCCTACCATGTGCTGGAGGCAGCGCGCGAGGCCGCGGTCGAACGCGTGGTCCTGGCCAGCACCATTCGGGTCGGCTACATGCACGATTGGACCAAGAAGGTCGTTCAGGTGGGCGACGGGATGGCGCCGCACGACCTCTATTCTTTCACCAAGGCCGCTGGTGAGGTGTTGGGTGAGATGTACGCCCGCGTCCATGGCATGACGGTGCTGTGCGCGCGTCTGGGCTGGGTGGTGCGCAGCCCGGATGAAGTGAAGGCCCTGACCAAGAACGCCTGGCACAGCGGCATCCTGCTGACGCAGGACGACGTTGGTCGCTACCTCGTCGCCTGCAGCGAGAACGATTTGAAGTTCCGCACCGCGCATCGTTTCAGTGCGATGTTCGTGACCAGCAAGCCGATGGAGAAGAGCGCGGTCGACGTGGGCGAAGCCACGGCCGTCACTGGCTACCAACCGAAGGATGTGTGGCCACAGGGGACGCCGTGGGTGGAGGTCTATCGTCAGGCGATGAGTGGTCAGGCCTGAGGTAGGCAGCATGGTTGCGCGCATCCTCATCGCGTTGGTCGGGGTGTCGCTCGGCCTCGCGTTTTGCATCGCACCAGTCGCGAAATTAGGTGAGATCGCTTCCTTTTGGTGGAAGTGGCACGATGTCCCTGGGGCTTCGATCCACAATCTGGAGGAGATCCATTACGAGATCGGTCGGTACGATTTCCCCAATGGCCTGCGGATGTACGTGGTCATCTTTGGTCAGATCGCCATTGGGATCCTGGCGATGGGAACCTCGGTGATCATGGTGTTCCAACCACCCCGTCAGCGGTAGTCACCCGCTCTTCGCCGTGAACGCCGCCGCATAGATCATGATTTGCTTCACCATCGCCGTCAGACCGTTCGCACGGTTGGGTGAGAGGTTCACGTTCAGTCCGAGTTCTTCGATGAAATCCGGCGGTGCCTTGAGGATCTCCGTGGCCGGGTGGCCGGAGTAGACCTTCACCAGCAGCGCCACCAACCCACGCACCAGCACCGCGTCGCTGTCGGCGAGGTACACCACGTTGCCGTCTTTGACCTCGGCGTGCAGCCACACCGTCGACGAACAGCCGCGCACTTTGTTGGTGTCGTTCTTCAGTTCCTCCGGCATCGGCGTGAGCTCTTTCGCCAGCGCAATGATGCGCTTGTAGCGGCTCTCCCAGTCGGGGAGTTCCTGGAACTCGTCCACCAACCGCGCCATGTCCTGCAGGATGCTCATGCGCGTGATGGTCGCGTGCGTTGGCGTTTCGCCAAGCCGGTTGCCGTCCGTGCCCGCGTCAGCCCGGCGAGTGCGAGTTTCTGCGCCCGCGTCAGACGTTTGACCGCGAGCTCGCGCTTAAGCGCCGCGCTGCGGTCGGCGAGTTCCTCCGACCACACCAGCCGCACGGGTTTGCGCGACCGCGTATAACGCGCGCCTTTGCCGGCATTATGCGTTGTTACCCGGCGTTCGAGGTCGTCGGTCCAACCGCAGTAGAGCGAACCGTCACGGCAGCGCAGGAGGTAGACGAAGGCGGGCATCGCCACGAGCGTGGAATCGACGGGCGATCCAGCAAGCCCGACGAGCGCGCGAGGCTTTCCCTGGGGGCGTGGGC
>JACDEI010000017.1:23216-85103 GCA_013816485.1 Planctomycetota bacterium | reverse complement strand
CTGGAATGCCGACGCGTGCGGTTGTAGTAGCCTTCGATGTAGCGGAACACCTCGCTGCGCACGGTGTCGCGATCACGCAGGTCGTGTCCGTGGAGCCATTCGACTTTCAACGAGTGGAAGAAACTTTGCACAGCGCACTGGATCGACACCGGCCACTGATCGCTGTGCGCAGCGATGAACTGATACCTCATTCGCTTTCCTTCGCGAAGAAGGCCGCCGCTTTTTTAGGATCTCATGCTCGATCTTGAGGCGACGGTTCTCCTCGCGCAGCTTGCGCAATTCCGCCTCGACATCGGTGCGCTGCGACAGCGGAGCGAAAGCCTGCGTACCGCGTGACGCCACTGCGTGAGACCAGTTCCGTAGATTCGATTCCGTCACGCCGAGCTCGCTGGCAGCCTGGCTGAAGCCAACGCGCTTCGCCAAAGCAACCGCCTCCTGCTTGAACGACGCATCAAATCGACGCCGCTTGCGACTGGAAACCGGCGTTCCCTGGGGTGGGGTGGGTTTGTTGGATTTCGTACGCATGATGATAGCCTTGCTGAGCCTGCGCTCTTGTCAGGGTGTCAACTGAACGGGGGGAAGGTCAAACCTTCAGCGACGAAGCTGCGCTTGCCTCGTTCTTCGACGTTGCCAAGGCCGTTGTGGATCATGTAGAACGAATGTTTACGCGCGGAGTCGAGTAGGTTGAGGTTGAACACCAGCGGCGGCATCGGCTTCAACTGACTGCATTCATCGTGGAACATCTTGGCGTCCGCGCCCATGACCTTGTCGCCACCATTGGCGTAGGTCTTGATGATCCACTCCGTCTCAGCCCTGGAATCAGCGCGGAAACGGTTCATCAGTTCAAGGATCAGCGTCTCTGCCGGTGTCGGCTCCGGCGAGGGGGCCTGATAGACCTCGGCGGCGAGGAACGACCACGGGACCAGCAGCATGGCGACGGCACGCATGGGAGACTCCTGGGACAACATGCTGCACAGCGGGTGCGCATGTCAGCGGACAGGAGGAATGTGGGCGAAGCCGTGGTTCAGCCGGTGAAAACGACCACCAGCACGGCAAATCTTCCGTTTCTGTGAGCCGGTTTCCGAAAGTCATCATCGCCAGATGAACGATTGGGGCACTGGCACAGGCACGTCACGTCGCGGGTCCAGGGCCGGCAGAGGCCCTGGCAGGCGTAGCGGACAGAGTCCGCGAACAACAATCCCCCGAGTGCGCCTGCGCGCGCGAGCGGGGACGAGGTTTGGTCCTGCGAAGCAGGACACGCCGGCAGAGCCGGTGTCGCCCCAGTTCGCTGGGGCGCAAACCGATGCTAGAGCCCCATGAACCAACAGCCCAATTTGAACATGATGCCGTTGCCGGCGACTTTCCCCGCCAGCATCAGCTTCCGCTTCTCCATCAGCTTCGGCTGCACCTTGGTGCGGAACCATTTGGTGAAGAGGTACATCTTCAGAGCCGCAATCGGCGCGGCGATCAGGCCCAGGATGGTCATGCCCAACCAGCCGGTGTGCGACCAGTGGCTGGCGTGCAGCAACGGGATGTCGGCACAGGTCTGGGCAAATCCGCTCATGCCGGTGCCGATCGCCAGACCGACATCCATGAGGGCGAGGGCCAACAACTTGGTCACGCCCAGGAACAGCAGCATCGACGCCAGGTGGCAGTTGATTACCAACGCCAGAAACAGCAGGACGAAGGCCAACGGTGACGGACCATCAGACGGGAAGATCGGCAGGAAGCCGAGCATCGCGCCGAACCACGTGCCGAGGGCGAGCTGCCATGGGGCAGCGGCAGAAGTGAGGCCCTTGAGCAGGCCGCGGATGAGTTTGAGCAGCGTAAGCATTATTTACCGAGCCCCTTGAAGAGGTCCTTGGCCTTGTCGGTCGCGCCCTTGAGCTCGGGATTCTTGTCGAGCTGCTGGTCGAGCTGTTTCTTCCCTTCGTCGATTGCCTTGTCTTTGGCAGCGCCGACGGCGCTCGCTGTGAGTGAGTCCATGCCGGTGTCGGTGAACACCGGTGTCAGCAGCGTGCCGCCGAGCTTCGGCGCCCAGGTCACCGGCTTGCCGTCGAAGGCATTGACCGCCGAGGCGAACTGGCGCGCGAGATCACCGGCATCCTTGTCCGGCTGCATCGACATCTTGCTCAACGTGCTGGTCACCGCGCTGGTCTGCTTCCAGCCGGTCCACTGCGTATCGATCAGCAAATCCGCAAGGCCCTTCGCGCCGTAGGGGGCGAGCGCGTCGCCGGAGATCTGCTTGGATGACAGGGCCTCAATCGGTACCTGCTTGGCTGTCAGCTGCATGGTGCCGGCCTTGCCGCCCTGGCGGTTCATCACCAGCGCCATCGGGCCGCTGCCCTTGGTGGTGAGATCGCCTTTCAGGTCCATCACCTCATCACTCTTCAAGCGCATCGCGACGTTGGTGCCAGTGACGGAGAAGCCGGTGATGTCGAAAGGTGATTCATCCGGCAGCCCCATGCTGGTGCCGGTGATCGACAGGTGGCGGATCAGGACGCGCGGCCATGGCTTGCCGGGTTGCGGCTGCGGTTCGTAGCGCGTGGCGTCGGGCCAGTCGAAGGCGGGCTTGGGCTCTGCCGGAATCTTCTCGCCGGGTTTGGTCGGCGCGGGTTCCTTGCCGGGTTCCGTCGGTTCACTGGTGCCGTCGTCCTGGGGGGCGTACTTTTTGTACCACTCCAGCAACTGTTTCCCCATGCCCAGCCAATCCGTCGGTTTGCCAGGTTCTTCGGGCGGTGTCCCTGGGATGTGGCCGTTGGTGCGGCGCAGGCTGCCGCTCAGGCCTTCGATCACCAGGCTCTCGATCACCACGTCGCCGGAGCTGAGGCTGTCCAGCAAGGCGACGTCGGCGTTCAGCGCGGTGGCGGTGAAGACCTCAGCGGTCTGACCGGTCTCGCGCACCTTCAGATCCTTGCCGGTGACCGCACCGCCGAACATGCTGACCGACAGTTCACTGCCGTCGACCAATTCCATACCCTGCGCGGCGAGGGTGCTCTTGACCTTGCCGACGATCCACGGCTCAACCACCAGCGGGAAGATCAGAACGCCGATCAAGCCGACCACCAGCAGGGCGATCACCGCGGATTTGCGGAGGAAGCCAGGAGCTTTTGCTGGCGCTGCCGCAGGAGCAGGAGCAGCAGCAGCGGCGTCAGGGGACGTCTCGGTCATGGCGGTCCAGCGGGTTCAGGTGGGGAAGCGGGGAAGCGGGGGAGCCGATGCGCGTGGTCAGTGGGCGAGCACGGCGTTGGCGTGGCCGCAACGCGGGCAGTTCATGTTCTCGCCCTTGGAACGGTGCGCGACGCTCATCCAGGTTCCACAATCCTTGCACATCATGGCATCCGGCACGCCGTCGACCTTCGCCGCGGCTGGCGCGTCACCATCATCCAAGTCCAGGTCGTCGTCATCGGCAGAGATGTCGACCGCCGCATCGGCCGCGCCCATCTCGCCCAGGTGGAAGGTCAGGCGGGCCTTGCCGCACTTGACGATGTCCTTCTCTGCCAGCTTGACCTTGCCGGTGAGCTTGTCCTTGCCGAGGTAAGAACCGTTGGAACTGCCGAGATCCTCGACGAACCAGTCATCACCTTCTTTGGTGAAGGCCGCGTGTTCGCGCGAGATCGAGGTGTGCTTGATCGGGATGTCGGTTTCGGAGGCGCGGCCCAGGACCATGCGATCCTTGCCCAGCGCGGTGCGCGTATAGCCTTCGGCGCCCTTGATGCGGATGGTGACGAAGGCCATGGGTTCTCCTGTCCTTCAGATACCGGTATCCCCGCAGCGTTCAAGACAAGGCGACGCGGATTTCCCGCCGTTTCGCCCTGAGTCATCCACTCCCACCGGGCATCGTCAGCAACCTTTATCATGTCAGAGCACAGCATGGACCAGCTTCAGACCATCGACGACCAGCGTGCCTGGAGCCGCGCCGCGCATATGGCCGGCAAACGCATCGGTTTCGTCCCCACCATGGGTGCCCTGCACGAGGGCCACATCAGCCTGATCGCTAAGGCCCGGGCCAAGAGCGACGTGGTGGTGGCCTCGGTGTTCGTCAACCCGACCCAGTTCGACAATCCCGAGGACTTCGCCAAGTACCCGATCACTCTTGAGGACGACTTGGCCAAGCTGAAGGCCGCAGGTGTCGACGCGGTGTTCCTGCCGACCAAGGAGGCGATGTTCCCCGACGGCTACTGCACCTTCGTTGAGTTGGTGGGACCGCTGACCGACAAAATGTGCGGCGCTGCGCGCCCAGGGCACTTCCGCGGTGTCGCCACGGTGGTGACCAAGTTGTTCAACATCGTCCAGCCCGACGTGGCGGTGTTCGGCGAAAAGGACCTCCAGCAGGTCCTGATCATTAACCGCCTGGCCAAGGACCTCGACATCCCGGTCGAGATCATCGTCGGCGACACCCTGCGCGAGCCCGATGGTCTGGCGATGTCCAGCCGCAACCGTCGCCTGTCGCCAGCATCACGTCAGAAGGCGCTCGACCTGACGAAGGGCCTGGAACTCGCGCGCCGTGCCTACAAGCAGGGCGAGAGCACCTCGCTCAAGCTCTGCGAATTCGTCTACAACGAACTGCTGATCCACGAAGGCGTCGAGGTCGACTACTGCGACGTCGTCAGCCTGCGTGGCTTCGAGGAGAAGGACATCGCCGACGATACCTGCTTCATCGCGGCGGCGGCGTTTGTCGATGGCGTGCGCTTGATTGATCATGTGCATCTCGCGGGCCCGGCGATTCCGGTGGCGATTGATGAGTAGGGTCCGGGGTCCGGGGTCCGGAGTCCGGAGTCCTTCGGCTTGGTGTCGCAGTGATCAACTGCGCTCGCGGTACTATGCGACTCCGGACTCCGGACTCCGGACTCCGGACGCGCCATGAAAGTCGACGTCTACAAAGGTATGAACGACTTCCAACGCGAGGCCATCGCCTCGCTGGAAGGTCCATTACTGGTCGTCGCCGGTGCTGGCTCGGGCAAGACCCGCGTCATCACCCACCGTATCGCCAACATCATCCAGCAGGACGTGCGCGCCGACCGCATCTTGGCGATCACCTTCACCAACAAGGCCGCGGGCGAGATGAAGGAGCGCGTCGAGCGACTCATCAACGTGAAAACGCCGTGGATCACCACGTTCCATAGCGCCGGCCTGCGCATCCTGAAGTTGGAGCAGGCCTACACCGGATTCTCGCATCCCTTCAGCGTGATGGATGAGGACGATCAGAAACGCCTGGGCAAGCGCATCTGCAAGGAGCTCAAGATCGATCCCAAGATGATCGATCCGCGCAAGATCATCTGGCGCATGAGCCAGTGGAAGAACCAACTGGTCGACATCGCCAAGGTCGAACCCAACGACGACCTCGATCTGTGGACGCAGAAGTACCACGCGCTCTACGCCACGATCTGCCAGGAGGAATGCCTGGTCGATTTCGATGACCTGCTGGTGAAACCAGTGCGGCTGTTCGAACAGCATGAGGAACTGCGCAAGAAGTACGTCGCGCGTTTCCCCTACATCCTGATCGACGAGTTCCAGGATACCAATCAGGTGCAGTACCGCCTGATCCGCCTGCTGTCGGATCACGGCAACATCTGCGCCACCGGCGATCCAGATCAGGCGATCTACGGCTGGCGCGGCGCGGACATCGAGAACATCCTTAACTTCGAACGCGACTACGTCGGCTGCAAAACCGTGTTGCTGGAGGAGAACTACCGCTCGTCGAAGACCATCCTACGCGCCGCCCAGGGCGTGGTGGCGAACAATACCAAGCGCAAAGACAAGACCATCCGCACCGAGAATCCGGAGGGCAAGCCGCTCCAATTGCTCGCCGTCGACGATGAGATGGACGAAAGCCTGGCGGTGTCGGCAGCGATCGATCGCATGCATCAGAAGGGCCGCAAGCTCAGCGACATCGCGGTGTTCTACCGCACCAACGCTCAATCGCGCGCGCTCGAAGACGGCCTGCGCCGACGCGGCGTGCCCTATCGCATCGTCGGCGGCACGCGCTTCTATGACCGTCGTGAAGTGAAGGATGTACTCGCGTACCTCAAGTGGATCGTCAATCCACGCGACCGCATCAGCCTGGAACGCATCGCCAACATCCCCAAGCGTGGCCTGGGCGAGGCGACGCTCGAACAGTTCTTCAGCTTGGCAGCGGACCTTGGCGTCGCCTTCCACGAAGTGTTGGAGCGCGACGATCTGCTGGAACGTGTCGCAGTTGGCCGTGCGGCGAAAGCGATGAACGATCTGGCACGCGTCTGGCGCATGCTGCGCAACCTGCCGCAGGGCAGCCCGGAAACCTGCGTGCGCGGCGTGCTCGACATGACGGGCATCGAAGAACACTACCGCGTTACCGAGGAACCCGCCGAAGGTCAGGAACGCGTGGCCAACGTGCGCGAACTGATCACCGGCGCGGAGCAGTACCATCTGCCCAATCCCACCGGGGGCTTGCCCGGCTTCCTCGAACAGGTCGCGCTGGTGACCGATGCGAATCCGAACGAGGTCAACCACGACGTCGATCAGGTGACGCTGATGACGCTGCACGCCGCCAAGGGCCTGGAGTTCGCCTACGTCTTCATCACCGGTTGCGAGCAGGGCGTGTTCCCACTGGAACGTCAGGGCAACATCGCCGACCTGGAAGAAGAACGCCGCCTGATGTACGTCGGCATCACCCGCGCGAAGCAGGAACTCTACCTGTCGCGCGCACGCTGCCGCATGCAGTACGGTCAGACCTTCCGCAACGAGCCGAGCCAGTTCCTGCAAGAGATCCCGGAGGACTGTTTCGAATCACGCGACGCGACCGGGCGTCGTGTATTGCCGGAGGGCGATGACGTTCGCGGGACGACGATGGTCAATCGGGACAAAGAAGCCGGCGCCACCGTCGCTGGTCTGGTTGGCAAGGCGGCGCTCGACGCAGCGCTGGCAATGGGCATCACCACCGGCCTCGATCTGAAGGGTGCGACCCAGCGCGAGAAGAAGGCCTATTACAACAGCCCGGAAGTGCGCGCCGACGATCCCTACCAGCCGGGCGATCGCATCATCCACAGCATCTTCGGCCGCGGCACCGTCGCCGGCATGAAGGGTCCTACGGATCGTCGCAGCATCCTCATCGAGTTCGACGCGCACGGCCCGAAGGAACTGCAGATGGCCTTCGCCGCAGGGAAACTCAGCCGCGAGTGATGCGCTGGTTCTGCGCCCTCCGCGCGGAACCGCGAGGTCCTTGGCGACGAGCACGCGCCTGCCATCATGGTGCGGATGCAGAACGTCGTCGTCGCTGAACCATACCGTTTCGTCCCGCCGCATCGTGGTGGGTTCTGGCCGTGGTTGTTCGGGAAATTGCTGGTGCGGCGCAAGCTGCGCGACTTCGGCGTCGAGCAGGTCGAGTTCAAGGGACTGGAGCGTCTGCAGGCCTCCTTCGCCGCCGGTCATGGCGTGATGCTGACGCCCAATCACTGCCGGCCGTGTGATCCGTTTGTGATTCTGGCGCTGCTTGCTGGCGAAGGCCGCAGCGCCTACTCGATGGCGAGTTGGCACCTCTTCAAACAGAGCTGGATGCAGACGTGGTTCCTGCGGCACGCCGGCGTGTTCAGTATCTATCGTGAAGGGCTCGACCGCGATTCGCTGCGCTTGGCCTTCGAACTACTCGCCGAGGCGAAGCGTCCGTTGGTGCTTTTTCCTGAAGGTGTGATCACGCGTGCCAATGACCGGCTGGTCAACCTGATGGAGGGGACCTCGTTCATCGCGCGCAACGCCGCCAAGCTGCGTGGTGACAAAGGCCAGGTGGTGGTCCATCCCGTAGCCATCCGTTACCTGCACGAGGGTGATACCACCGCGTCGATAACGGCGGTGCTCACTGACATCGAACACCGGCTGAGTTGGCGTCCACGCCCGGACCTGTCGATTGGCGACCGCCTTGCCAAGGTCGGCGAGGCGCTGCTCGCGCTCAAGGAACTGGAACATCTGGGAGCACCACAGACCGGCCTGATCGCCGATCGCCTTGACCGCTTGATCGATCACCTGCTGGTGCCGCTCGAACAACAATGGCTCAAGGGCAAACGTGAAGTCGGGGTGGTCGCCCGCGTCAAGTCGCTGCGCATCGCCATCGTGCCGGAACTTGCTGGGGGCGAACTCGACGAGGTTGAGCGCGTGAAACGCTGGAAACACCTGGAGGACTGCTACCTCGCCCAGCAGCTCTCGCTCTATCCGCGCGGTTACCTCGACGAATCGACGCCGGAGCGCCTGCTGGAAACCGTCGAGCGTTTCGACGAGGACCTGACCGACGACGCGCGCATCCATCGTCCGATGCGCGCGGTGGTCGAGGTCGGTGAGGCCATCCCGGTCTCGGCCCAGCGTGAACGTGCTCCGGGCGGTGATCCATTGATGGAAACCGTGCGCACCGCCATCGAGGCGATGTTGGCGACCAGCCGGAGGAAATCGTGAACAGCACCGTGCGGTGGATCCTGCTGGTGGTTTTGATCACCGCGCTGGTCGGGCTGTGTTGGTTGCTCGCCCTTGCCGGCAAAGCGGGACCGGACGATGCGCTGGCGGGACCGTGGGTGCGTTACGGCGGCCGCGTCGCTCTGGTCGCCGCCGCGCTCGGTGCGTGGTTCATCACCCAGGCGCTCATCGGTTCACGCGCCCCACTCGCCGCGGGCACCATCGGCGATCTGGTACACGACCTTACCGCACCGGTAAACCGTTGGTTGCATTCGCATCCCAAGGCCGCGGACCGTCTGCTAATCGGCAGTTCGTTCGGCATCGACGTGTTCGGCCTGACGCTCATCGGTGCCGGTCTGTTGGGCGAAACGCTGCGCCCATTCATGGCGCTGCTGCTGCTGTTCTTCTTCCGTCAGGTGTGTCAGGCCTGCTGTGCGCTGCCGGCGCCACCTGGGATCATCTGGCGGCATCCTGGCGCGCCGACCGTGCTGGTGACCTACGGCGTGGCCAACGACTTCTTCATCAGCGGCCACACCGCGATCGCCGTGCTCGGCGCATTGTGGGCAGCGGCGGTGCTGCCGTGGTGGGCAGCGATCATCGCCGGGGTCATGGCGCTCGGCGAGGCCGTCACCGTGCTGATCCTGCGCGCGCACTACACCATGGATGTGCTGGCGGCGATCACCGCGGCGTGGTGTGCCTGGGCACTCGCCGGGTACATCTGCGTCGGGTTCTGATTAGGGCGTGAGCGTTTCGACACTTACCGCATAGGTGCGGTCATCAAAACGGTAGAGCGCAGCGCCACCGGGTGGGATCAGGCGGACATCATCGGCTTTGTCGATGCGCTGATCCGGCAGGTCGATGTCGAACAGTAGACGACCGGCGGCGTCCTTCACCGGCGAGGTGGTCATGGAATCGCTGACGGTCGCTTGCAGACGGATGCGGGTGGAGATGCCTTCGACGGTGATGTGCAGCTCGACCTCGATCATCAGACCGCTGGTGGTCATGCCCATAACTGGCGAACCCAAACCATTTTCGAACAAGTCCGCGGCGATGTAGGCGCGACGCATGCCGCTGAAGTGATGGTTGCGTTGGCCGTCGATCACGGTGAAGGCAGCATCCGGAGTCAGATTCTTGGCCAGCGTGGTCCAGGTCGCGGCGTCGAGGATGAGTTCGGGTGCGGTTGGTGGTTTAGCGAGGTGATGGAATCGGACCATCACCTGCCGGGCCATGCGTCGTTCGCGATCGGCAAGGAACTTTGCAATCTGGAGATGGATCTCGGGTGTGTGGCGAACGATGATGGAGCCGTTGTAGTCTGCAATGAAGACCCCGGCGTTCGACCAGGAGTCTGGCCCGACGTGTGGTTGGATCTCCTCGATCATCTCTGGCGTCTGGTGATTCTGGTGGTGACCGGCGAACAGCGGTTGGGGATCAAGGGCACCATCCGGTAGGCGTTGTACGCCGAGGCGTGGTCCGGGCGATGGTCTGATCTCTGTGGTCATGGTGGCAGTGGACGTGAGTACACGTTCCATTCGACGTTCGCTGTTCGCGTTCCACTGCTCCACCAGAAGCAGCCCGTCTTCGCAATGGACGGCAGCCCGATGCAACCACAGCGACTTGGTGACAGCCTCCCAGGATTGATCCATCAGATGGATGTCTGCTTCCTCACGTACCAGTTGCTGGGCATCATGGTGGATGACCAGTCCGGTCTGGGTGAGGGACGCGAGGCGTTCAAGTGCGGTCATCACTGGTTGGTTGGTGATGTCGAGAGACGTGGAGGCTGGCATAGTAAACGCCGGAGTCGGTGCCGTGGTGGCCATCGGTAACGGTGACGGCCCAGCGCTTTCCACCACGATTACCGCTCTGCCATCACCATGCGGTGCGACCAGCACCAGTGCGTGGTGGTCGGGAAGGAATACGTCGCCAGCCGGTTCCCACGACCAGACGACGGGCTTGGCCAGGATGAGCGTCTGATCGCCGCTAGCAGGACGATCGTTGGCGGGATCCGCCGGAATCGGTGGGACGACCAGCGTGGCTGTCGAACCCGGACGCGCTTCGCTCCATGACAACCGGAAGGTCAGGCGTTGGCGTCCGCGTCCGGCGATTGGACGCAGTTCGCACGACCAGCCGGTGGTGAGGAGTTCGGCGATCGGGAGCAGGCTGTCACGCATCCGCTCCGTGCTGGCCATGATCTCTTGATTGCGCTGATCGGCGGCGTGGACATCTCGCTGGTCGGTGGCATGGAGTTGGAACCGTTTGCGGGTGGTCAGGCGTTTGCACAGCGCGTCGGCGGTTGTGTGTGGGACGATTCCGGGCGTGATCGGCTGATCCCCCGCCAGGACGCCAAAGGTCACGCTCCAGGTGCTGGCGGCCGTGGCGTGTTTGACCAGGTGCGCCAGTTCGCGCCGCAGCAGGCGTTCTTCCTGCGGGTTGACCGTGGCGACTAATTCATGCCCGGCATGCAGGTCCAGCTTCACCTCGTCGTCGTCCTGCTCCAGGCAGTTGCGCAGGTATTCGACCGTCGCTTGGGCGTCAGGCACATACACAGTTTCGATCGCTGGCAGGACTTGGTTCCCAGTGGGATTGATCGAACGCGGTACGTGTCGTTCGACATCGGCTCGATCCGGTTCCGGGAAGATTGCGAGCGCACCATAATCGCGCAGATCGATCGTGATGATCCGCCGTGCAGCGACGCGCCACGTGGCGAAGCGTGCCACCGTCATCTGCTGCGTTTCGGCGGTGATGACCAGCTCTTGCGTCTGTTCGAGCAGCTCCAGCACCCGTCGCAGGCTGACCGGAGCAGTGAGCGCGATGGTCACCTCGTGCCCCTGAGCGATGTCAGCCAAGTCCTCGCCGCGCTTAACCGGACAACCAGCGGCAGTACCGATGGCATCCAATACCTCGCCGAGTTTCACTTGCCGCCATGTGGCCGTCATGGTTTTGGTGAGCCATGCCGGTTCGCCGACCACCTCCAGCGCGGGAAGGGCGAGAGGGAATGACAATAGCAGCAGCAGACGCGTGGTCATGGCGTGGACCTCAGAAAGATGCCCGATGCCTGCTGTTCGTACGGACAGACCGCGAAGAAGTTGCTGGAGAAATGAACGTGGGAGCGCTCACGGCTTCTTGGTGAAATCCAGCACCTCGACGCTGAGGGCGTAGAACTGTCCCGCGAAGGGATAGATCGCCGCACCGCCGGAGGGGATCACGCGAGTATCGCGAATGCGATCCTGGTGCAGGTCGACCAGATCAAGCGGCGTGAGCGGCTGTCCTTGCTGGTTTTTCAGTACCGACAGCGTGGTATTGAGTTTGCTGGCGGTGGTCAGGCGGGTGGTGGTGACCACCCCGGCGTTGGTGACGTGGGTGTCGACGTCGACGGCCAATCCCTCGGAGATCAGCGAGACTATAGGATCAAAGGCCTCCTGGTTCACGTCGGCGTCGGCGATGATCAGACGTTGCGTGCCGCTGAAGTGGTGGTTGCGCTGTTCGTCCGACGACAACACCACACCCACCGGTGCGGCCACGGTTTTCAGCACGGCAGTCCACGCGTTGGCATCCAGGACGCTGGGCAGCGGTGCGGCGGCAGGCAGGCGGTAGCAACGCACCACCACCTGACGAGCGGCAGTGCGTTCGAGTTGGGCGATGAACTCAGCGATGCGCTGATGGATCTCAGGAACCTGAATGATGATCAGGGAGGTCTGGAACTCCTTGATGCCGACCCCTTCGATAGTCCAGGTCGTCGGGGCGATGTAACGCTGAATCAATTCGACGAAGTCGTTGATCGGCTGGACCGAATCAGGTTCGATCGGCGGTAGCAGACGTGATCCGACTCCGCCAGGTTCCGGGATGTCCAGGTCGGGACCCGGAAAGCTGCCCATCGCCAAGGTCAGCGTCCGGATGTCGTAGGTGTGGCTGACCAGACGGGCGCGGAATTCGAGGTCGGCATCACTGATCTCCAGATGTTCACCAACGATTTTCATGGTCAGTCGGTATTCGTCCGCCAGCCAACGCGCGGCCTCGGCCCAGGTCACCTTGCGTCCGATCAGGGTGACCTTCTCATCAAGCCGCTCGTGCACATTGCGTTGCACCACCAGTCCGGCGCTGCATTGGTCCGCGATCGTTTCCAGTACGGTGCTGAGCGGCTGGTTTTTTGCCCGCAGATCGAGCTCCGTCGGTTGTTCGACCGCATACAGGCTGATGACGGTGCCAAAAAGCAGCGCAGTGAGAGCAGGGGAGCAGCGGCTCATGGCAGGGCCTCCAGGATCATGATGGCAGTGCCAGCGGGATGCTCGCTGGCGAAGATGAGCGCGCGGTCCTTGGGCAGCATGGTTTCGCCGCGCGGTTTCCAGGTCCACAACACCGGTTTGCTCAGCGACACGGTGACTCCTGGACGCAGGTCGCCACCCTCGCTGCTGGTGGTGCTGGTGGTGGTCTTGTCCTCTCGTCGTGGTGGATCGCCTGGCTTGGGCACTTTGCCAGCTTCGGGCGGAAGGTCGGTGGTAGTCGTGGTGGTGGTCGTGGAACTCGATCCGGCTTTCACCCGTGCCGGGTTGGTCAACTCGGTGGTGCTGCTGGGCAAGGGATCGACCCAGGACAGGAGGTAGGAGAGGTAGACGAACTCGGTCCCGATGACTGGCCGCAGCTCCATCGCGACGCCGGTCGTCAGCACGCTGGTTGCCGGATCGAACTGGTAGTTCACCACATCCAGGTCATCGATGAGTGCCTGCTGATGTCCATCGATGGCATGGACACGTTGCCCATTCATCGCAGACACCGTCAGACGGCGCAGGGATTGCAGTCGCGGTCGGAGCGCCTGTGCCTCGGCTGGCGTACACATCCCGGTGGTGCTGAGTGCCTGACCCGCGGGGAGCGTGCCGTACGACACGCTCCAGGCAGTGCGTTGCAGCAGGCGTTGTTGCTGTTCGGTCAGCGCCGCGCGGATGGCGGTCTCTTCTTCGGCGGTGATCATCACATGCAGATTGCCGTTGCCGCGCAGAGTGGCGTCGGCATTGCCCGCCAGACCGCGCAGCCAGTCGACCACTTCGCTGGGATCCGGACCCCGGCCGGCGTGGTGGTCGCCGGTGTCGGCGGCGAACAGCGAGAACCCACCTCCGCCACCGCTGCTGGAGGCGTTGTCGTATCCCAGGTTCGGGGCGAAAAAATCAGGCGGATTCAGGAACAGGCCGTAGTCACGCAGCGCTAGGTTGACCAGCCGGCGTTTACGGTCGCGATAATCCGTCCAGGTTTCGACGGTCAGCTTGAGTGGTTCCGCGGTGAAGCGGAGCTCCTGGGTGCGTTCGAGCAGTTCCAGCGTGTCGCGCATCCGCACTCGCGCGCGATCGATCAAGGTGATCTCAAGCCGGTCGGCGAGATTATCGATGGTGTGGGTGGTGCTCAGCGGAGCGCACTGTTTCTCCACATCTTTCAGCACCGTGGATAATGGGGCGGCATGCCAGGCGGCGCGGTAGCGGTTCTCCAGGTACGGCGCCTCCCCGACTACGTCCAAAGCGTGGGCGGCGGCAGACAACGCAGAGACGAGTAGCAGCGGTTTCAGCATGGGATCCTCGATGGTGGGACCATCGTCGCGATGCCCCAGGGGCAAGGCGCGCTAGTGTCGATGGAGTGGCGGGTGTGTCAGGGTGCGGTCACCGCGACAGGCGCGTTTGGTGGTCTTTCGCAGCCCTACGCAGCACCGGAACCACGGTGGACTCTGCAGCGGACTCCATCACCCTGCGCCGCCACCTGTTCATCCGATTCCACCAACTCGCACGGAGGCGATCCCATGGCCACACTCACGCTTTATTACGGCACCAACCGCGCCCATACAGGCAGCGATCGCTGGAATCCCACCGGCTACGGTGCGCGTTTTAGCAGCGACGGTGCCGAGAACCTGCGATTCGGTCGCATTGGCATGTCGGCGGACAGCAAGAAACTTACGAGCTACCTGACCAAGAAGCGGAAGGTCCTTGGCGAGGGCGATGGTGAAGGTCTCGGCGATTGGCTGGCGCAGCAACCGATGTCGATCGCCGCCTATCGTGAGAGCATTGACCCGACGGTGGCGGATGCCCATCAGCCGAACGCGGTATTCGGTTCCGCCGCGTTGTTCGCTGCGCTCAAAGGCCACATGGACAAAGGGGCGGATGTACTGATCTACATCCACGGTTTCAACGTCGCGTGGAACGAAGCGGTCGGCGCCGCTTTGGCACTGCAAGAACAACTGAACCATCACGGCGAGCAACCGGTGGTGGTGGTGCTGTTCAGTTGGCCCTCGGATGGCAAGTCGATGCCGTTCACCTCGTACCGCAGTGATCGCACCGATGCCAAGGCCAGTGGTTACGCCGTCGGACGTGCGCTGCTGAAGTTCCGCGACTTCCTGATGCTGCTCCGCTCACAGGTCGCGAACAGCGAGGCCAAGCCGTGCAATCAGGAGATCCACCTGCTCTGCCATTCGATGGGCAACTACGTGCTGCAGAATGCGCTCGCACGCATCGCCGAGTTCAGCCCAGGGACCTTACCGCGTATGCTCACCAATGTCTTCCTGTGCGCTGCCGATGTCGATGACGACGTGCTGGAACCTGGCGAACCGCTCGGTCGTCTCGATGAACTGACGCAAGCGATCAACGTCTACACCAATCGTGGGGACAACGCGCTGCGCATCAGCGATTTCACCAAGGGTAATCCCGATCGTCTGGGCAGTGCCGGCCGGCACGTCCGCAGCAGGTGCATACCAAGGTGTTACAGGTCGACTGCACGCCGCTCATCGGTGGACTGGTCGAGCACAGCTATTATCTGACCGGCAAAGTGAACCGCGACATCGCCCAGACCATTGCGGGCCTGGAAGCGGAAATGATCAAGCGTGCACGCAAACGAGTGCATGACCGCTGTGTATTGTTGACTTGAATGTCGATTTGATGTCCGATGTCCGATGTCGGATGCATGACATCGGACATCGGACATCGGACATCGGACATCGTGATCAGGGTTTGACCATCGCGTCGCGCACGGTCTTTGGGCCAGCAAGCGGATCTTCGCCGCCCACCGCTTCGAGCAGCGCGACGCCGACGGTCTCCTCGCCGGTGAGGTGGACGTTGTCCGCGGCCAGCACTTCGTGCCAGGTCTCGCGCACCACCGCCCATTCCGCTTTTTCCTGCTCCCACAGATCGACGCCCGGCTTCCAGTCGAAGCTGTCGAGGCGCTGGTAACGTTCCAGGCCGATCTCTGACGCGAGGTAACCATCGAGCGGCACGGTGCCGTCCTCGGCGAGTTTCAGTTTGCGGTTGTCCTGCCACAGCACCCAACCGTCCGGCGTGATGGTGAGGCGGTGCACGCCTTCCATGACATCGTAATCCTGGCGCACGGTTTTTTCGCGCCGTGGGCGCGGACGCCAGTGACGATCGCTGGTCCACGAACTGACTTCACCGTCGTGACTCCAACGGCCGAAGGTTTCGTACCGCGGTTCATCGCCCACGCCGTAGACCGCTTGCGACCAGGTGCCGGCGGCCTCGTTGGGTTCGAGACGTTCATGACGCCACTTGGCGCGACCACGATAGCGCAGCAGGTCGTTGTCCTGCCAGGTCCAGTCCTGACGCCAGTGCTTGACCACCATCGCCTCATCTTGGCCGGCGAAGCGCATGACGAGTTGGTGCTGGAGCACGATGCGCGTGGGCGTGTCCTCGATCACCGCGATGCGTTCGGTCGCCCACGAGAAATACGGTGCGGAGAGTTGATACCCAGGACGCAGCGGGATGGTCTCCTGGAAATCGAACGACGTGCGGTACTCGCCTGCCATGGCCTTGATCGCCGCGCGATCGCGTTCGATGCCGAGCGGCACACCAGCGAGTTCCTTCCATGCGGGCGAGGGCGAGGGGGACAACGTCACCGGCGCACCGGTGGAGGTCCCGCCACGCGACGCCAGGTACGCCTGTTCCAACGGCCAAGCGAACGGACGCGAGAGCACTTTGGGGGCGTCCTTGTCCTTCTTGGTGGAAGCGGCGACCGGCGCGGCTTTACCTGCCTGGGCGCCTGGCGCGTTCGGTGACGTAGGTTGTGTCGGTGCCTGGTCAGCGGTGCGTTGCGTGCAGGCGACCAGCGCCAGCGAGCAGGAGAGCAGGGGCAGAAACGTCCGCATCGCCATAGGGAACCTCACAGGAATGGGCCGGACTGTGGTCCAGACCGGTGTGCCTGTCCAGCGGGAGATGGTGCCCGTCAGGAGGTGAACGGCCAGGCACCGCCGCGGTAGTACGCTGACCATGAGAACCGCCGCCCTGCTCCTGTTCGCCCTGTTGGCCGCGCTTCCTGGTTGGACGGCGGAGGACGTCTTCGCGCCCGCTAACCGCTTCGCTTGGTGCATCGTGCCGTTCGATAAGGCCAAGCGCACGCCGGAGCAGCGCGCGGCGATGCTGGCGCAGCTCGGCATCAAAGGCCTAGCCTACGACTGGAGGGCCGAGCACATCCCGACCTTCGATGCCGAGATCGCCGCCTGCAAAGCGCACGGCATCAGTATCACCGCGTGGTGGTTCCCAAGATCACTCGATGCCTCGGCGAAAACCATCCTCGCCACGCTGGAGAAACACGGCGTGAAGACCCAACTCTGGGTCACGGGTGGTGGTGCGCCGACGAAAACGCCTGAGGAACAGCAGCAACGCGTGGCGAACGAAGCAGCGCGCATCAAGCCCATCGCTGAAGCTGCCACCGCCATCGGTTGCCGCGTCGCGCTCTACAACCACGGCGCTTGGTTCGGTGAACCCGACAACCAGATCGCAATTATTGAGGCGCTGAAGACCCAGGGCGTCACCAACGTCGGCATCGTCTACAACCAGCACCACGGCCATGGTCAGGTGAAGGAGTTCGCCGCGCTGCTCGAACGCATGAATCCACACCTCTACGCGCTCAACCTCAACGGCATGTTCCCCGACGGCGATAAGGTCGGCAAGAAAATCCCCCCGATCGCCCAAGGCCCGCTCGACGCCGAGCTGCTGCGCATCATCCGCGCCAGCGGCTGGCGCGGCCCCATCGGCCTGCTCAACCACACCGATGAAGACGCCGAGGAACGCCTGCGCGACAACCAGGAGGGACTCGACTGGTTGCTGGCACAGATCGACGGCAAGGTGTCGCTTCCCAAGCCGGTCCCGCGGTCGTGGAAGCCGTGAGCGGTTCTTCCCGTGGCACGGGCGTCTCGCCCGTGAGGTGACGATTCCGACCATGGGCGAGACGCCCGTGCCACGTGCGATACGGACTCACTCCGCCAACGGCTCTCCCGCCTTCAAAATCCACGCCGAGTCATGGCGCGTGAAGCCGATCTTCGGGTAATAGTCCACCGCCTGCGGCGCGGCGATCAGCACGATCATCGCGCGTGGTCCCAACTCGGCGCGGGTGCGCTTGATCAGGTCCAAGCCAAGGCCGAGGCGCTGGTGGCTGTCACGTACCGCCAGGTCAGCCAGGTAGCAGACGTAGCCGAAGTCGGTCAGCGAGCGGCTGATCGCCACCAGCAACTCGCCGTCCCACGCGGTGATCACTAGGTTGCCGTGCGTCAGCATCTGCTGCGCGATGGTGCGATCATCCAGCGGTCGGCGGGTAGCGAGTGTGCAGGAGCGGTACAACTCGATGACCTGATCCAGATCTACGTCATTGCCGCGGCGGTAGGTGATGGCCATGGTGGGATGGTTCCGTGCTGTTGGACGCCGGCAACCGTCGGGCTGAAACCCGGCTGCAAGCTGGCGGTATCCTGGTCGGATGACACCTCACGGAGACCATCTCATGCGTCTATTGCCGGTGCTGCTTGCCTGTTGTCTTGCCCAGGGCCTGTCCGCCGGAGAGGCCGCCGTCACTGCCGCAGCCGGATCGAAGGTCGACGACTTCGCCCTGCTCGACCATCGCGGGGAGTTTCAGCAGCTCACCCGCCACCATGATGCCGCGTTCATCGTGTTGTTCAGCTTTGGCACCGGTTGCCCGATCGTGCGTCAGAACATCGCGGAGGTGCAGGCGATCGCTGGCGATTATCTGGCAAAGAACGTGCGCGTGGCCTGCCTCGCCTCGTCATCGGCGGATGATCTGAAAGCGGTCAAGGACGAGGCCGCCTCGCTCCAAGTGACCTTGCCGGTGATGATGGACGATACCCAACTGGTGGCCGAGGCCCTGGGCATCACCCGCACCGCCGAGGCCATCGTCATCAATCCGAAGGACATGAAGCTCGTCTGGCGTGGTCCGGTCGATGACCGCGTCGGCTACGGCGCCCAGAAGCCGGAGGCCACGCGTCGTTACCTGCGCGAAGCGCTCGACGCCGCGCTGGCAGGAACGCCAGTGCCGACCGATGCGCCGGCGGTGAAGGGCTGCCTGCTGACCTTTGCTCAGCCGCGCGCGACCCACAAACCCGACTACGCCAAAGAGGTCGCACCGATCATCGAAGCCAACTGCCGCACCTGCCATCAGAAGGGCGGCGTCGCACCGTGGGCGATGGATAGTCACAAGCAGGTCGCTGGCCGTGGCGACATGATCCGCGAAGTTGTGCGCACCAAATTGATGCCGCCGTGGGACGCGGATCCGTCGTACGGGAAGTTCAGCAACGAATGCGGCATCACCGTGGCCGAGGCGCGCACCATCGTGCACTGGATCGAAAACGGCGCCGCGCCGTCAGTGAGCGATCCGCTTGCATTGAAGAAACCCAAGCCGATCCCGGAGTGGCCGCTGGGAAAACCGGATCTCATCATCTCCATCCCGCCGCAGAACATCCCCGCGACCGGCAAGCTGCCCTACCGCACGGTCGAGGTCCCGGTGGACATCCCCAAGGACGTATGGGTGCGCGCGGTGCAGATCAAACCCGACCATCCAGAGTGGTTGCACCACGCCTTTGCCTTCGTTGGTGATGATGACCTGGAGATCCCCGAGGACATCGCCGCCGATCCGCGCGTGCAGCGCCTGCTGGAACGCTTCAAGGGCCAGCCGTTGCCGCCCGAGTTGAAAGCCCGCCTCGACAAAGGTCCGCGCGGTCTGACCTCGTTCTTCGCCAGCTACGTCCCAGGCCTGGATCCGGCACCGTTCCCGGAAGGCACCGGCAAGCTGCTGAAGAAGGGCACCACGCTGTCATTCCAGTTCCACTACACCACCAACGGCACCGCCGGTACCGACAAGCCGAAGTTCGGGCTCTACTTCGCGAAGACCAAGAAAGACCAGCCGGAACGCGAACTGAAGGTCACCAGCGCCTTCCAACTGCGTCTCGACATTCCGCCGCTGGAACGCCACAGCCCGGCCAGTGCCGAGCGCAAGCTGGTCAAGGACAGCGTCCTCTTCGCTGTGTCGCCGCACATGCACTACCGCGGCAAATCGATGCGCTTCACCGCCATCTTCCCCGACGGCAAGGAAGAGATCCTGCTGTCAGTGCCGCGTTACGACCTCGACTGGCAGCGCACTTACCTGTTCGCCGAACCGAAGACCGTCCCCGCCGGCACCCGCATCCGCGTCGACGGCGCATTCGACAACTCGCCGAGCAATCCCGACAATCCGGATCCGAATAAACGCGTCCGCTTCGGCGACCAGAGCTGGGATGAGATGTTCATCGGCTACCTGGTCTACGCCGACGCGCCGACCAAGTGAGCGCGTAGGGGAAATAGGAGAGGACATGGAGAACCGGACGACTGCATCGAAGTTTTCTCCCGTCTTCCTCCGGTGCTCCGGTCCTCCATGTCGATCAGTCTGGATTCAGTAGAAGTGCAACGGCAAGCCCGCACTCTCCACCCGGCACTCTCCATGCCCAGTCCCTGCAGGACCGGTGCATCCATCAGGGCGGTTGCACGGGCGATGATGCGCGTTGAACCAACGCTCACGTCAGACAACCTGCGCCTGACATTGTCGCCCGATACTCCGCTCACGTGCAGGAATACCACCATGCCCACCATCCCCACCCGCCGTCTGTCCCGCTGGATGCTCGCGGTCGTGCTGGCCTTCACCGTGGCCACGACCGCGCCAGCCCAGGACGAGGCAGCCTGGACTGTCCCCGCTGGTTGGACCAAACTCGATGGCGAAAAGCCGATGCGCGTTGCCACCTTTAATGCCGGCGATGGCGCCAACGCGGTCGAAGTCGCCATCTCAGTCTTCCCAGGCGATGTCGGTGGCTTGCTCGGCAACGTCAATCGTTGGCGCGGTCAGGTCGGCCTGGGCCCGATCACGCAGGATCAACTCGCTGCCAACGTCACGCCGTTCGAGGTTCCTGGTTTCGCCGGCCACACCATGCGTCTGAAAGGCGAAGCCCAGCACATGCTTGGTGCGGCGATTAAAGAGGTGAAAGCCGAGCGCACCTGGTTCATCAAGCTCACCGGTACGCCCGCGGCCATTGATGCGCAGGAAGCGGCCTTCGTCGCTTTCGCCAAGTCGTTCGTTCCGGCGAAGTAACGTTCAGGTGATCGTCACCTGATCACCGACACGGACGCTACCCGGCGTCTGCACCCGGGCATACAACCGCGCACGGCCAGGGTTCTTTTGCTGATCGAGGCACGCGATCACGCCTCCGCGAAACGAATGGGCGATTTTGCGGCAGGGGGCGGTGTAGCTGGTGATTTCCAGTACCACCGAGCTTGCGAGCGTCAGGCGCACGCCGGGAACCAGCGTCGACCAGTCGAGTCCGGCAATGGTGATGTTCTCACCGGTCGAACCAGGACGGATGGGATGTCCCTGCGCGGCGAGGTCGTCGATGATCTCCTGCGCCAACAGGCACACCGCGCGATCAGGGCCACCGTGGAACTTGAGGTTGTGCTGACGGTCGCCGACGAGCCCGGCGGCCGTCACCTCTGCCGTGGTGACCGGGAGCTTGGGCACGCCACCGTTAGAACGTTGCAGCCCGGTGACCCTGGCGTTCATGGCAGATCCCGCAGGAGATGAGGTGAGAATTGCCACGCATCGTGGCGCGCCAGGGTGATGGCGTCCACGATGCGCAGATGTACAGGTCCGCAGGTGGCGGTGTTCAACCGCTGATCAGCTTTTTAATCTCCGCCAGCTTCGCGTCGCGCAGCGCGGCGTTGTCGGCCTCCAGGTTCAGGCGCACCACTGGTTCGGTGTTGGAGGCGCGCAGGTTGCACCACCAATCGGCGAAACGCACGGTCACGCCGTCGAGTTCGGCGACCTTGGCGCCTGGGAGTTTGCGCAGCTTGTCCATCACCGCGTCCGGATCGGCGACCTTGAAGTTGATCTCGCCGGTGTGGAAGTACTTTTCCAACGGCTTGATCAGGCTGCTGAGGTTCGGCGCTTCGGACACGATGTTGGCCAGCAGCAGGAAGGCGTAGAGGCCGGAGTCGGCGCCGTAGAAGTCGCGGAAATAGTAGTGGCCCGACAACTCGCCAGCGAAGGCCGCGTGGTGTTCCTTCATCGTCGCTTTGATGAAGCTGTGGCCGACGCGGGTTTCGACCGGCGTGCCGCCGAGTTGGGTGATGAACTCGGGGACGACTTTCGATGAGCGCAGGTCGTAGGCGATGGTCGCGCCAGGTTCGCGCGCCAGGTAGTATTTCGCCAGCAGTGCGGTGGTAAGATCGCAGGTGACGATGCCGCCGTTTTCATCGACCAGCGCACAACGGTCGCCGTCACCGTCGAACGCGGCGCCGAAGTCGGCTTTTTCGGCTTTCACGCGGGCGCACAGCCATTTCAGATTCTCGGCCTTGAGTGGGTTGGCCTCGTGCACCGGGAAACGGCCGTCGGGATCGAAGTACATGGCGATGACCGTGAGGTTCGGAATCTTCGGCAGCAGGTGCTGGAGCATCGTGCCGATGATGCCGTTGCCGCCATCGATCACGACCTTCAGCGGACGCTTGGGCTGGTAGAGCTTGGCGAGGTATACGGCGTAGGCGTCGATGGTGACCGCTTCGTCGATGCGACCGCCGGCTACCTTGGTGATCTTCGCCGAGCGCGCGAGGGCTTCGATCTCCTCCATGCCGGTGCCGGCGCCGACGGGTTTGAAACCGGGCGCGGTGATCTTGATGCCGCCGTAGGGGGCGGGGTTGTGACTGGCGGTGATCTGCGCGCCGCCGGCGGTGTCGAGCATATGCATCGCGAAAGTCACCGCGGGCGTCGAGAGCATGCCGACATCCACCACGTGCACGCCGGCGTCGACCAAGCCTTTGATGAAGGCTTCTTTCAGCGCGGGTCCGCTGACGCGCATGTCGCGGCCGACGGTGTAGCGTTTGCCCGCGAGCTTCAGGTGCACGGCGGTGGCGTTGCCGGTCTGATAGGCGAGCGCCTCGTTCAGTTCCTGGGGATAGAGACCGCGGATGTCGTAGGCTTTGAAGGGATCGGGCATGTGTTCCTCGGCTGAGCGCTTGGTCAGTGGCAGCGGAGGCTAGGTGCGGTTGAGGGCGTGGGAAGGGGAGGGGGCAATGCAAAATGCAGAGTGCAGAGTGCAGAATGTGTTCGCTTGCGCGGGTAGGAACGTGTGTGCCGTGTGTGCTGGTGCGGGCCTATTCATCATTCATCATTCATCATTCCGCATTTTGCATTCCTCATCGCCCAATCCGGGTTGTCGCATTCGGACGCGCGAATAGCCTTCGCACAGCTCTAAAACGTCCCTGGAACGCCCCATGCGCAAGTGGCTCCTCATCACCCTCATCATCCTGCTCATCCTGATCCTGCTGCCGGTCGGCGCGTTGACCTTCGTGGTGTTGACCAAACCGGATGTCGGCCCGGCTCCCACGCTCACCGTCTCGGCGACGCCGGAACTGGTCGAGCGCGGACGTTACCTCTTCAACCACCAGGCGGCCTGCGTCGCCTGCCATACGCCGTGGGACACCAGCAAGTACTCGTTTCCATCCATCGCCGGCAAGGACGGCGCGGGTGGGCCGACCTTCGGGGCTGAATCCGGTGTGCCGGGAATGATCCATGCGCCGAACGTGACCCCGGCAGCGCTGAAGGAGTGGAGTGACGGCGAGATCCTGCGCGCATTGGTGAGTGGTGTGAATAAACGCGGCGATGCCCTGTTCCCGCTGATGCCCTATGGTCACTACGCCAAACTGGCGACACCGGATCTGCATGCGATCATCGCGTACATGCGCACGCTGCGGGCGGTCGAGGGCACCACGCCGCCGCGCGAGTTGAAGTTTCCAATGAACATCATCGTGCGCCTGATCCCGAAAGCGGCCGAGCCGCCAGCCCAGGCACCGAAGCCGGACGCAGCGGAGTATCCCGCCTACGTGGTGAACTCCGCCGCCTGTCTGCACTGCCACTCGCCGTCGAATCATGGCAAGGTCAAACCCGGGAACGAATTTAGTGGCGGCGTGGTCTTCCCCATGCCGGACGGCAGTGTGGTGCGCTCGTCCAATCTGACGCCCGATGATGAAACCGGCCTGGGCAAATGGACGAAGGATGCGTTCATCGCGCGCTTCCATGCCGGCGTCGAACAGGCCAAGCTCCCGGTGCAACCGGGTCATTCGAACACGCCGATGCCGTGGGCGTCGTATGGCGGCATGACGGATGCCGACCTGGGCGCGATCTACGACCACCTGCGCGCGTTGCCCAAGGTGAGCAACAAGGTCGAGCGCTTCACGCCGACAGGCAAATAAGGCGGCGAAAAGCCCGACAAAGCAGTGGCAGGGGAGGCACTTGTGCCCCGCGCGTGTGTCCTACCCTCCGCGCCACCATGCCCGCGACCTTCCGCATCGACATCCTCCCCCGCAACCCTGGCGCTGATCCGCACCTGGCCCATGAGGCCAAGCTGCTGGGGCTCAAGGGCATGAAGGAACTGCGACGCAGTCGCTACTACCTCGTGCGCGGTGAACTCGATGCCAAGGGCGCGCAGCGTCTGGGCGATACCTTGTTGTGCGATCCGGTGATCGAGGTCGCGAGCCTGAAGGCGCCCGCCGCCGGCAAACGCCGCGTCATCGAAGTGCAGCGCAAGACCGGCGTGATGGATCCGGTCGAGGCGTCGATCATCAAGGGTGCCAAGGACCTGGGCATCGCCCTGGAACTCGTGCGCATCGGCACCCACGTCGAAGTGGTCGGCGGCAGCGATGCGGAACTCAAGACCCTCGCCTGGAAGGCCCTCGCCAACCAAGCCATCGAAGAAGCGGTGATCGATCCGGCAGAGGCCGTGCGCCTGCGGGCACCCGGTGGCGATCAGCGCCACGAACGCGCCGAGGTCGTGCTCGATGGACTCGGCGACGACGCGCTGATGAAAATTTCCAAGGACGGCACGCTCAGCCTGACGCTCGACGAGATGCGTACGATCCAAGGCCACTTTCGCGCGCTCGGCCGCAATCCGACCGACGTGGAACTGGAGACCCTGGCGCAGACTTGGTCGGAACACTGCGTGCATAAGACCCTCAAAGGTCTGGTCGAGTACACCGGTCCGGTCGGCGCTGACAGCAGCGGTCCGGTGCAGACCATGGTGATCGACAACCTGCTCAAGCAGACCATTGCGCGCGCGACCTTCGATCTGGCGATGCCCTGGTGCCTGTCGGTATTCAAAGACAACAGCGGCGTCATTGAGTACGACGACACCACCGGCGTGTGCATCAAGGTCGAGACGCATAATCGTCCGTCCGCGATCGAGCCGTACGGCGGTGCCAATACCGGCCTTGGCGGCGTGGTGCGCGATGTCATCGGCACCGGCCTGGGTGCCAAGCCGATCTTCAACACCGACGTGTTTTGCTTCGGTCCGCTCGACGCCCACCCGAAGGATCTGCCGCCGGGCACCATCCATCCGCGTCGTCTGATGCGTGGCGTGGTCAGCGGCGTGCGCGACTACGGCAACCGCATGGGCATCCCGACGGTCAATGGCGCAATCCGCTTCGATCATCGCTACGTCGGCAATCCCCTAGTGTTCTGCGGTACCGGCGGACTGATCGCCAAGAAGGATATTGAGAAAGCCTCGCGTCCCGGCGACCACATCATCGTCATCGGTGGTCGCACCGGACGCGATGGCATCCACGGCGCGACGTTCTCGTCGGTCGAACTGCACGACAAGTCCGAGACCGTCAGCAGTGGCGCCGTCCAGATCGGCAACGCCATCGAGGAGAAGAAGGTCCTCGACACCACGCTGCAGGCGCGCGACGCCGGCTGTTTCACCGCGCTCACCGACTGCGGCGCTGGTGGTCTGTCGTCGGCTTGTGGTGAGATGGCGGCCGAGAACGGCTGCCGCATCCACCTCGACCGCGTGCCGCTCAAATACGCCGGGCTGAGCTACACCGAGATCTGGATCAGCGAATCGCAGGAGCGCATGGTCGCCAGCGTCGCACCGCAGAACGTCACGAAGTGCTTGGCGATCTTCGCTGCCGAAGGCGTGGAGGCGGTCGACCTCGGTGAAGTCACCGACACCGGTAAACTCGAACTGTTCATCCACGGCGAACAGGTTGCCGATGTCGAAATGCACTTCCTGCACGATGGCGTGCCGCGCTTGAAGCGTCCGGCGGTGTTCAAGGCACCGAAGGAAACTGACGTCGCGCTGAAGCCGGAGAAGGATCTTTCGCGCACACTCATCGCGCTGATGGGTCGCCCGAACATCGCGAGCAAGGAATGGGTCATCCGCCAGTACGACCACGAGGTCCAGGCCGGTTCGATCGTCAAACCACTGGTCGGCGTCACCCACGATGGTCCCAGCGACGCGGCCGTCGTCGCGCCACGGCCAGGCGAAGATCGTGGTGTGGCGGTCGCGTGTGGTCTCAACACGACGTACTGCGATGTGGATGCTTACCACAGCACGGCAGCGAACATCGAAGAGGCGCTTCGCAACCTCGTCTGCGTCGGCGCACCGATCGAGAAGGTCGCCATCCTCGACAACTTTAGTTGGGCGAAATGCACGGATCCCGCGGTATTCGGCGCCCTCGTGCGCGCTTGTCAGGCGTGTTACGACTTCGCGCTCTACTACGGCACGCCGTTCATCTCGGGCAAGGACAGCCTCTCCAACGAATTCACCTACGGCAAAAAAGTCATCAAGATCCCGCATACCCTGCTGATCACCGCCATGACGGTGGTGCCGGATGTGCGGAAGAGCATCACCATGGACGTGAAGCGTCCGGGTGACGCGGTGGTGATCGTCGGTCTGACGCGCAACGAACTGGGCGGCAGCGAATACCTCGCGCTGCTCGGTAAGACCGGCGGCATCATCCCCAAGGTAGATCGCGCCCTGTCGAAGCCGGTGCTCACCGCGGTCGCCGGCCTCACCGCCGCCGGACTGGTCAGCGCAGCGCACGACTGTTCGGAAGGTGGCCTGGGCGTTTCCCTGGCGGAGATGGCTTTCTCCGGCGGCTACGGCATGGAGATCGACGCCAACGCCATTCCCCGTGAAGGTGTCAGCACGCTCGACCGCGCACTCTTCAGCGAATCGCAGAGCCGCATCGTCCTGACCGTGCCCAAGGGCGCGGTGCACGAGGTGCACCAGCGTCTCGCCGGCATCCCGCACGCGGTCATCGGTTCGGTGGTCGCTGCGCCGGTGCTGTCGATCACCGGCCTGGGGTCGCAGGTCGCCACCGACCTCGCGCTGCTAAAGGAATCGTGGCAGGCGCCGTTGTCGGTGATGGCGAACTGAGTCGAGTTGATTGAACAGGAGGGCGCAGAGCCGTAGCGGAGAACCCTGGTGGTACATCCTCTGCGGCTCTGCGGCTCTGCGGCTCTGCGGCTCTGCGGCTCTGCGGCTCTGCGGCTCTGCGGCTCTGCGTCCTCCTGTTCTATTGGCTGTCGTTATCGGGGTTCCACCGGTAAGTCTCTGCTGCGTTAGGCGTCACGCCCGATGGGCTTGCCAAGTGCACTTTCCCCCGACACTGCCGACCCGCTTATGGAAATCGCGCTCTACCTGCTGGCCGTCGTCGTTCTGCTGATCCTCAATGGGTTCTTCGTGTTGGCTGAGTTCGCCGTCATCAAGGTGCGCTCCAGCCGCGTCACCGAGATGATCGATCAGGGCAATAAACGCGCCAAGCTGGTGCAGGAGATCCAGTCGAAGCTCGACGAGTACCTCAGCGTCTGCCAGGTCGGCATCACCTTTGCCAGCGTCGCGCTCGGTATGGTCGGCAAGAAGGCCACCGATGCGATCATGGGCGATGCTGCCGGTCCAGGCGGCGACATGACGCGTTACGTCATCGCCATGGCGGTGTCCTACATCCTGGTATCGGGCTCACATATCGTCATCGGCGAACTGGTGCCCAAATCGATTGCCATCCGTGTGGCTGATCGGGCGGCACTCTTTGCTGCGCGGCCACTGCGTTTTTTCCATGTGCTCTTTTTTGTGCCGCTGTGGGTGCTCAACCGTATCGCAAGCTTGATCCTGAGAATGCTCGGCATGCCGGGGCCGGCCACAGAGGACCATCACAGCGAAGACGAATTACGCATCCTGCTCGAACAATCGCAGACCCGTGGCCTGCTGTCCTTCCGTCGGCTGCTGTTCTTGGAGAACGTCTTCGACCTGGGCGACTTGAAAGTCAAAGACGCCATGCGTCCGCGTTCGCAGGTGCGTTTCATCACCACCGACCTGCACTGGATCGACACCGCGCAGTTCATCCGCACGTGGCGCTTCTCGCGTTATCCGCTGATCGACAAGGATCCGGAAAAACCTGCCGGTATCATCCATGTGAAGGACCTGTTCCTCGACCGTCGCGACGAGGATGAACCGCCCGATCTGATGAAGCTGGCACGCCCGTACCTCACCACCACCGACACCACGCCGTTGGAGTCGCTGCTGGTCGAGATGCAGCGTCGTTTCATCCATGTCGCACTGGTGCACAACGCCGACGGCAAATGGGTCGGGCTGATTTCGATGGAAGACATCATCGAGGAGATCATCGGCACGGTGCGTGATGAGTTCGAGACCGAAGAACCGCTGTCGCTCGCCGAAACCATCTCGCCAGGACGGATCATCCTCGACATCAATGCCGAGTCGATGACCGACGCCATCCGTGCCGTGTTTGCCGCGGTGCCCGGCGGCGAACTGCCGGTGTCCAAGGATACCATCGTGCCGGCAGTGCTCGAACGTGAACGTCTGGCCAGTACCTACCTGGGACGTGGCCTTGGCATGCCGCACGCACGTCTGAATGGCATCACCAAACCGGTGGTGGTGGTGGCTCGTTCCAGCAAAGGCATCCCCGTCGGTAGCGGCAGTGAACGTGCCAAGCTGTTGTTCATCCTGCTGACTCCTGCTGGTCAGCCGCGTACGCACCAACGTCTGCAAGCACGCATCGCACAACTGATGGACAGCAGCGATTACGTCGAGGAACGCATCGACGGTGCGGCGACGCCGAGCGATCTGCTCGAAGCCATCCGCACGGGTGAAATGGCCAGTCTGGGCTGAGAATTCAGAACGCGAAGTCGATGCTCGCCCCGGCGAGTAGGCCGATGGTCGATGATTCGATCCCACGATTCAGATTGCCGTCTTCGAACACGCCGTAACTGACATACAGGCCGCGGAAACCAGCTTGGCCACTGAGGTGCAGGTTGTGGTGCAGCTTGAAGGTCAGGAAGGCATTGGCGCCATAACTGAAACCGAGATTGCCAATGCCGCTCACGCCGGTCAGGTCGTAGATCGCCCGCGGCACATGCAGGTCGTGGTAACCGATGCCGCCGAAAAGCTGCATGCCGAAACGCAGCCACGAGACCGGTTCCATCGCTGGTCCGAATTCACCACGCACCTCGAACACCTGGAGCAGCAGGTCGTCCTCTTCGTAGAAGCCATAGGCCAGTCCCAGGCCGCCGAGGAAACCAGGTGATTCGAAGCCTGGATCCCAGAAGCGCAGCATCCAGGTGGCGTGTACCGAGGTTTCATAGGAGCCATCGAGGTCGACCACCTGATCATTGCCGGTGACCGAGATACGGTAGTGCTTCTGACCAAGGTCGACGGCGAAGCTGTTGCTGAACTCCTCTGCCCGCGCACCGGTGATCACGGCGCAGAGGGCGGCGACCACGCGCAGTGCGGCGTGGCAGGGGGGATTCACGCTTCCTCTCCCAGTATGGGCACGTCCATCACCGCATGGTGTTCGAAACGCTGGCGGCCTTCGCGGCCTGCCTCCAACCACGCGCGCACCGCGGTTTCATCACCGGCTGCCAGCGCCCGTGCGAGCTGGGCCAGGTGTTCACGCATGGCGACGAGTCCGCTGCCGACCGCCTGACGGTTGTGCAGCAGGATGTCGCTCCACATGTCGATGCTGCCACCGGCGACACGCGTGGTGTCGCGGAAGCCGGTGGCGGCCAACGGTGCTGCGGTCGCGCCCAACTGGCTGGCTGCTGCGGCGGCTAGCACGTGCGGTAGGTGCGAGGCTTCGGCCACTGCGCGATCGTGATCGGCGGGTGAGAAACGGCACAGGCGGCTGCCGACTGCGCGCCACATCTTCTCAACCAGGGTGACCGGCGCTGCCGGGGTCTCGGCCAGCGGCGTGAGGATGGTCATGCAGTCGTGATAGAGGTTGGCTTGCGCATGGTCGATGCCTTGTAGGTGGCTGCCGGCCATCGGATGGCTGCCGACGAAACGACCGCTGCGCGCGAGATCGTCCAGATCGGCGCAGATCGCGCCCTTCACGCTACCGACATCGGTGAACACCGGCCGCGCATGCAGCGCCGCCATGGCTCGGATGGTGGGTGCGATGGCGCTTACCGGGGTGCAGACCACCACGAGATCAGCGTGGGCCAGACTCTGGGCGAGATCGCTGACCGCCTTGCCGTAGCCCAGTTCCTCACCGCGCAGGGCGACCTCGGGTCGACGGTGATGCAGCAGGACCGGCCAGCCGACGCGGGTCAGCGCTGCGGCGAGGCTGCCGCCCATGAGTCCCAGGCTGCTGATGAGGACGGTCGGAGCGGACATGCGGGCACCTTCCTGGGGGCACTGGATGGCGCAAGGCGGCCGTCCTGCGCGGCGTCGACGTGCATTGGAGCGGCAGTGAAATCCGCGGAAATGGTCATTTGGCGGGTCAGGTCGGCAGATGGCCCCGAAGTGCACGCCCAGGTCGAGGGCTAAATCGTCGCTTGGTGGGCAAACACCTATTCCGCGGGTGGGGTCGAAGACCCCATTCGGCGCATTGGACGTGAAAAAGACGCTTCCAGGACCATTGACCGATGGGGGCACCCCTCTATGGTCCCTGCCCCGTCGCCAGCCGGGTGCCGCGCAGGCCCCACAACTCCGCTGGCCGACCGCCTCTAGAGGAAAAAACGCCCCATGTCCCGCAAGCCCATCATCGCCGGCAACTGGAAACTCAATCTGACCGTCGATGAGGGTGTCGCCCTGGTCCAAGCCCTGGCCGCGCCCGCCGCAGCCAGCAAGGCTGAAGTGGTGGTGTGTCCGACCGCGCTCGGTGTGCATGCCGTGGCCAAGGCTGCCGCCGGCACCGCCATTGGTGTGGGCGGGCAGAACTGCCACTGGGAAGAAAAAGGCGCGTTCACTGGTGAGATCTCCGCCAGCCTGCTGAAGGCCGCGGGCGCCAAGTACGTGATCCTGGGTCACAGCGAGCGCCGTCAGTTTTTTGCTGAGACCGATGAGACGGTGAACAAGCGCCTCAAGGCCGTGCTCGCCCAGGGCCTTATCCCGCTGGTGTGCATCGGCGAGACCCTCGCCGAACGTGACGGCGGCAAACTCGAAGAAATCCTCAGCCGTCAGGTGAAGGGCGCGCTCGCGGGTTTCACCGCCGCGCAGTTGTCGACCCTGGTGATCGCCTACGAACCGGTGTGGGCGATCGGCACCGGCCGCACCGCCAGCACCCAGCAAGCGCAGGACGCGCATGCGTTCGTGCGCAGCGTGCTGCGTGGCATCGTCGGCGGACTCGCTGATGCGGTCCGCATCCAGTACGGCGGTTCGGTGAAGGCCGACAACGCCAAGGAACTGCTGTCCCAGCCCGACGTCGATGGCGCGCTGGTCGGAGGCGCGAGCCTCAAAGCCGCTGATTTCACCGCCATCATCGCTGCCGCCTGAATCGCCGATTCACTGAACCTGTACTGAAAGATCCTGCCGTGACGACTCTCACCCTGGTGCTCTTCATCCTGCTGCTGCCATTGTGCCTGTTCCTCATCGGCCTGATCCTGCTTCAGGGCGGTGCGGGCGATATCTCCTCCGCCTTCGGCGGCGGTGGTCAGCTCGACAGCACTCTTGGTGTCGGCGCTGGACGCAAGATGAGCAAGATCACCGGCTGGCTGTCGGGCGCGTTCATGTTGATCGTTTTGCTGCTGTCGATCCAACATGCTGGCGACTTCGGCAAGGCGGCGGGCCCAAGCACCGCGCCCGCAGTGTTGCCGGTGGGTGATGGGACGATTGCCGTGCCGCCAACTCCGCCGAGCGATGCGCCAACGGCACCGGCGGTCGTGCCGCAGGCGGCTACGGCTCCCGCGCCCGACGCGGCTCCCGCCACCACGCCCGCTCCCGCCGCGACCACTCCGGTCGAGCAGCCACCGGCACCAGCCGCTGCTCCGGTTCCTGCGCCTGCTGCCGTCCAGCCGGTTCCCGCTGCGCCGGCACCGGCGGTTGAGAATCCCAGCGAGCAGCCAGCCGCTCCGGCTCCCACTCCCGCAGCACCTGTGACGGAGAAACCCGCCGAGCAGCCCGCCGTGGCTCCTGCCGCGCCACGCTCGGGCATCACGCTCGACGAACCCGCCAAGTAACCAGCCTGCCGTGCGCGACGGCGGCTGCCGCTCGCGCCCACCACCTGTGACGCGAGGCACACCATGACCAGCACCGCCCAGACCGCTTCCGGCGCCAAGGCCGTCATCGACACCAATGCCGTCCGTGCCGAGATCGGCAAAGACCGCCTGCTCAAGATGTATCGGCAGATGCTGCTGATCCGCTTCTTCGAGGAGCGCGCCAGCGAGTGCTACCAGCAGCGCAAGATCGCCGGCTTCCTCCACGCCTACATCGGCCAGGAGGCGGTGCAGACCGGCTTCTACGACCACCTCGATCCCAAGCGCGACGCCACCGTCACCAGCTACCGCTGCCACGCCCTCGGCCTGCTCTGCGGACTCGACCCCAAGGAGCTGATGGCCGAGCTGTTCGGCAAGGTCACCGGCAACGTGCGCGGCAAGGGCGGCTCGATGCACTTCTTCTCCAAGGAGAGGAACATGCTCGGCGGTCACGGCATCGTTGGCGGCCAGATCCCGGTCGGCACCGGCGCGGCATTCAGCGCCAAGTACAAGAAGACCGGCGGCGTCAGCGTCACCTACCTCGGTGACGGCGCCTCGCCCCAAGGCACCTTCCATGAGTCGCTCAACATGGCGTCGCTGTGGAATCTGCCGGCGATCTACGTGATTGAAAACAACATGTACGGCATGGGCACCGCCTGCACGCGTGCCTCGTCGGTGCAGGATATTGCCGCGGCAAAAGCGCCGGGCTACAACATGGCGTCGTTCACCTTCGACGGCCTGGATCTGTATGCCTCGTGGAAGACCGCCCAGCAGGCGATCGCCCTGGCGCGCAGCGGCAAGCCGGTGCTGATCGAGGCCAAGACCTACCGCTATCGTGGCCACTCGGTGTCGGACGCCGCCACCTACCGCTCCGCGGAGGAGGTCGACCGCTACAAGGCGCTTGACCCGATCGAGCGCATCAAGGTCGATCTCCTTGCCGCCGGCTGGCTGACCGAGGCTGGCGAGGAACAGGCCAGGGAGCAGGTCCTGGCCCAGATCATGGAGGCGGTGAAGTTCTCGGAAGAGAGCCCGGAGCCGCCACTCACCGAGCTGACGCGCCACGTTTACGCCGAGTGAGCGCGACGTCGCCCGACACCCCAGTCCCTTCCGAGGTCTATCCGATGTCCGCGCTCACTGCTCCTCCGCTCAAGGCCTCGCGCCCGATCGATCCCAAGACCGAGCCGATCAACGGCCACAAGGGCATCCTGCTCTCCGACGGTACCCAACTGGTCAGCATGCGCATCGCGTTGTGCCAGGCGCTGTACGAGGAGATGAAGCGCGACCCGAGCATCTTCATCATGGGCGAAGAGGTCGCGCAGTACAACGGTGCTTACAAGGTGACCAAGGGTCTGCTCGACGAGTTCGGAGCCGACCGGGTGATCGATACGCCAATCACTGAGTCGGGCTTCGCTGGTCTCGCAATCGGCGCGGCGATGACTGGCCTGCGTCCAGTGATCGAGTTCATGTCGTGGAACTTCAGTTTCCCGGCCTTCGACCAGATCATCTCCAACGCCTCGAAGATGTGCTACATGACCGGCGGCATGTTCCCCATCCCGCTTGTGATGCGGGGTCCCAACGGTGCCGGCCCGCGCGTCAGCTCGCAGCACAGCCACGCCGTCGAAGCGCTGTATTCGCATTTTCCCGGCCTGATCGTGGTCAGCCCGTCGACGCCGTACGAAGCGAAAGGTCTGATGAAGACCGCGTTGCGGCAGAACAATCCGGTGTGCTTCCTCGAAAACGAGATGCTCTACAACTTCGAGCAGGACATCCCGACCTCGGAATACTTGATCCCGTTCGGCAAGGGCGACATCAAACGCGAAGGCACGGACTGCACGATCGTCGCAATCAGCCGAAGTGTGCACTGGGCGCTCGAAGCCGCGGACGAACTGGCGAAAGAAGGCATCTCCTGCGAGGTCGTCGACCCGCGCACGGTGAAGCCGCTCGACATCGAACTGATCGCCAACTCGGTGCGCAAGACCAACCGCTGCGTAGTGGTCGAGGAATGTTATAAGACCGGTGGCATCGGTGCCGAGATCGCCACCCAGCTGATGGAGCTCGTGTTCGACGACCTCGACGCGCCCGTCGGTCGCGTGACCACCACTGAAAATCCCATGCCGTACGCAGCGAACCTCGAACACGAGACGCTGCCCAAACCGCACCGCATCGTCGCGGCGGTGAAGAAGGCCTGCTACCGCTGACGTTTCGCGCTGACGCCTCGAACCTTTCGGAACTTTCGGACATCACCCATGATCATCGAACAGCTCGTCCCCGCCAAATCCCCGACCATGACCGAGGGCACCATCGTCTCGTGGCGCGTGAAGCCCGGCGACAAGGTGAAGAGCGGCGATGTCATCGCCGAGATCCAGAGCGACAAGGCGGTGGTCGAGTGGGAGGTCCTCGATGGCGGCACGGTGGCCGAGATCCTGATCCCCGCTGGCACCATGGCCCAGGTCAATCAGGTCGCCGCGATCTTCACCACCAAGGGTGAGGATGTGAAGGAGGCGGTGGCCAAGGCCAAGGCGACCAACGCCAAGCTCGCCCCAGGTGGCGCTGCTCCTGCGCCCGCTCCGGTCGCTGCGACACCAGTGCCGACACCCGTCGCTGCACCGACAGCCGCTCCAGTCGCGAGTACTCCCGCCGCGTTGGCCAAGGGCGTGCGCGTCTCGCCAGTCGCCGCCAAGATTGCTTCGTCGCTCGGCGTCGACCTGCGTGCAGTGAAGGGCACCGGCCCGGATGGGCGCATCGTCCGTCGTGACGTCGAAGCCGCCGCCAAGGCCGGCACCGCCAAGCTCGGCGCGGCTGGTGCCGCCGCCAAGCCGGAGAAGCCCAAGCTCAAGGTCCTGCGTGCGGACAAGACCGACAGCGACGTCGCCATGACGCCGATGCGCCTGATCATCGGCAAGCGCCTGCTCGAAGCGAAGACCACCATCCCACACTTCTATGTCAGCGAATCGGTGGACGCCGGTGCGCTGGTCGCGCTGCGTGAGCAGGTGAACTTGCTCGATGGCTTCAAGGTCACGGTCAACGACCTGATCGTGCGCGCCTCGGCGCTCGCCCTGCGCGCTCATCCCAAGCTCAATGCCACGTTCCAGGGCAACTCGATCCGTTACTACGACAGCGCTGACATCAGTGTCGCGGTGGCCATCCCTGATGGCTTGATCACCCCGATCGTCGCCAAGGCCCACACCAAGAACCTCAAGCAGATCGGTGACGAGGTGCGCGTCCTCGCCAAGAAGGCGGTCGACGGCAAACTCCAGCCCGCCGAGTTCCAGGGCGGCAGCTTCACCATCAGCAACCTCGGCATGTTCGGCATCAGCGAGTTCGTCGCGATCATCAACCCGCCGCAGGTCGCCATCCTCGCCGTCGCCGGCATTAAGGATGAGCCAGTGGTGAAGAACGGCACCGTCGTCCCAGGCAAGGTCATGCGCCTGACGCTCAGCGCCGATCACCGCGCGGTCGACGGCGCCGACGCCGCGGCGTTCATGAAGACGCTGCGCGAACTGCTCGAAGCTCCAGCGACGCTGCTGGTCTGAACCGCGAACGGTCCAGGGTCCGGGGTCCGGAGTCCGGTGTCACAAAGACTCCGGACTCCGGACTCCGGACTCCGGACATAACAAGGATTCCAAATGGCTGACTACGACGTCCTCGTCATCGGTGCCGGTCCCGGCGGTTATGTCGCGGCGATCAAAGCCGCACAGAACGGCAAGAAGACCGCCATCGTCGAGCGCGAGCACCTGGGCGGCATCTGCCTCAACTGGGGCTGCATCCCAACTAAGGCGCTGCTGAAAAGTGCGGAGATCTTCGAGAGCATGAAGCACGCGAAGGACTTCGGTCTGGCGGCGGACAACGTGCGCGCCGATTTCCCGGCGGTGATCAAGCGCTCGCGCGATGTCGCCGATGGCATGTCCAAGGGCATCGCCTTCCTGATGAAGAAGAACAAGATCACCGTGCTGAACGGTTCTGCTTCGTTCGTCGATGCCAAGACTGTCGCCATTGCCAAGGCGGACGGCACCAGCCAGAACGTCACCGCCGACAACGTCATCATCGCCACCGGCCACAAGCCGCGCACCTTTCCACACCTGCCGGTCGACGGCAAACAGGTGCTGAACTACAAACACCTGCTCGCCACCACCGAGATGCCCAAGTCGCTGCTCGCCATCGGCGCCGGCGCCATCGGCATGGAGTTCGGCTACTTCCTCTCGACCATGGGCACCAAGGTCACGGTCGTCGAAGTGTTGGATCAGGTGCTGCCGGTCGAGGACCACGAGATCGCCAAGGTGGTCGAGCGCGAGTTCATCAAGAAGGGCATCAGCATCCGCACCTCCACCAAGGTGGTGAAGCTGGAGCAGAAGCCCGGTGTTGTTGCCGTGCACATCGAGAAGGACGGCAAGGCCGAGGTCATCGAGGTCGAGAAGGTCCTGGTCGCCGTCGGCTTCCTCGCCAACACCGAGGGCCTCGGTCTGGAGAAGGCCGGCGTCAAACTCGATGAGCGTGGTTTCATCGCCGTTGACGCCAACCAGCTCACCAACGTCGCTGGCGTGTACGCCATCGGTGACGTGGCTGGCAAACAGCTCCTCGCACACAAGGCCAGCTTCGAAGGCGAAGCCGCCGTCGGCCACATCGTCGGCCACCCGGCACCGGTTGACTACGCGCAGATTCCTGGCTGCACTTATTGCCAGCCGCAGGTCGCTTCGCTCGGTCTGACCGAGAAGAAGGCCGTCGCCGCCGGCAAGAAGATCAAGATTGGTCGCTTCCAGTACGCCGCCTCGGGCAAGGCCAAAGCCATCGGTCACTCCGAGGGCTTCGTGAAGCTGATCTTCGACGCCGAGTTCGACCAGCTCATCGGCGCGCACCTGGTGGGTTACGACGCCACCGAGAACCTTGCGGAACTGAGCCTGGCGATGCGTTTGGAAAGCACCGCGAAAGAGATCATGGAGACTATCCACGCGCATCCGACGCTGTCGGAAGCGGTGATGGAAGCGGCGGCGGATGCATTAGGGGTGTGCGTGCATCAATGACAGTCGTCCGGAGTCCGGGGTCCGGAGTCCGGTCGCTCGCTGGCGCTCGCTCGTCACTTGGTTCCACGCTGGGCCGTGATCCACGAGACCCCGGACCCCGGACCCCGGACCTCGGACGGTGGTCATGAGTGGCTTCATCGAACCGCATCCGAACCTGATCACGCCCAATCCTGGCGGCCCCGACGATCCGCTCGGTGAATCGATCCTCGATCCGGCGCAGCCGTGGCTGCGGGTCTACGAACCGCGCGATGTACGTCTGATTATTGGTCGCCATCAGGATCCGACGCGGGAACTGCTGATCGATCACGCTCGCGCAGATCAGGTGCCCATGCACCGGCGTGTTTCCGGTGGGGGGGCAGTGGTGCTTGCGCCTGGGATGGTGGTGGTCGCGGCGCGGCTGGTGAACAGCGAGTTTGGCACCACCTGTTATCTCGACCGGATGAACACCGCCTTGGCACCGGCGGTGCGTTCGCTCTGCGGGCTCGCGCCGGTGTGTCGCGGGCACGGTGATTTGGCGCTGGCGGATGCAGACGGTGTTGAACGCAAAGTGCTCGGCGCGTCGCTCAGGCAGACCTCGCGGCTGGTGTTCTACCTGGGCGTCTTCCTGGTCCACGATGCGGTGGGCTTGATGGAGCGGTACTTGGCTGCACCCAGCCGTCAGCCGGACTATCGCAGTGGTCGCGGGCACGGAGCGTTCTGCACCCACCTGGCGACCGTTGGGGTGGAAGTCCCGGCACTCATTGCCGCGATCCACGACCATGGCGAGCGGATCCTGGGATCACGCGCCGCACGTTGAGGTGACGCTCCGCGCGGCAGGCGGCGGTCCGGACGCTTGACCCGCCAGGGGCGTCCGGTGTGCTCCGCCCCTCAACCTCACGAGAACGTCCCATGCACCAAGTCGCCATCATCGGTTCCGGTCCTGCCGGCTATACCGCCGCCATCTATGCGGCCCGCGCCAATCTGGTGCCGGTGTTGTTCACCGGCAAGGAGGCTGGCGGACAACTGACCACCACTACCGACGTGGAGAATTTCCCAGGCTTCCCCGAGGGCATCATGGGTCCCGAATTGATGGTCCGTTTCGAGCAGCAAGCCACCCGCTTCGGAACGGAGGTGAAACAAGGCTGCATCGTGACCAAGGTCGAGAAGACCGGCAGTCACTTCACCCTGCACTGGTACGACCTGTACCAGGACAAGAACGAGCAGGCCGAGTTCAAGACCGTCATCATCGCCACCGGTGCGAGCGCGCGTTACCTGGGACTGCCGCAGGACAAGGAGTTCCTCACCGACGGCCCCAACCGCAAACACGGCCTGACCGCCTGTGCGACCTGCGACGGCGCGTTCTACAAGAACGTCCCGGTCGCCGTCGTCGGCGGTGGCGATACGGCGTGCGAGGAGGCCAACTTCCTCACCAAGTTCGCCAGCAAGGTCTACCTGATCCACCGCCGTGGCGAACTACGCGCGTCGAAGATCATGGCCGAGCGTGCGCTGAAGAACCCCAAGATCGAACCGGTCTGGCATCAGACCCTGGGCGGATATTTCACCGATGCCAAGAACAAGATGGAGGCCGTGACCCTGGTCGACACCCGCGATGGCAAACAGGCCAAGCTCGACGTGAAGGGGGTGTTCATGGCCATCGGCCACACCCCGAACACGGCGTTCCTTAAAGACACCGGCCTAACGTTCGACGAGAACGGCTACATTGAGGTCGAGAACGGCTGCACCACCAACATCCCTGGGCTGTTCGCCGCCGGTGACGTGCGCGACCACCGCTACCGCCAGGCGATCACCGCCGCGGGCATGGGCTGCATGGCGGCGCTCGAAGCCGAGCACTACCTCACCGCGCTCGGGTGATTCCAGCTTTGCCGCACGCGGCGTCGTGCCGCGTGCCAAGCTGACGCATGGCCAGGCCCGCCCCTGTCGCAGACCGGTAGCAGTGCACGGCACAGCTTGCTCACAACCTGCGTAAGTCTCTTCCGCACCCTTGTTTTGGCTCCGGGCCGGTTCTAGACTCCCAGCCGAAAGACCTCGCCCGCATGGTGCTCGACAAAGACAGTCGTCCGTCCGACGAGCTACCGAGCTTGCCGGACCTCCCTGGTCTGTCCGATCTCAAAAAGGGATCGGCAGAGGGGTTGGGTGGCAAGGCGGCAGTGCCGAATCTCACGCCCGAGTTCCGCGCGAAGGATCCCGGCGCTGAGCGCGACCAGTCGGTGGTTGTCGATCTGCCCTCGGCCAAGCTCGCCTCCGACAGTGACGAGCCGATTGAGGACGATGACCCCTACCTGGGGCGCATGTTCGGCAATTATGAACTGGTGCAGAAGGTCGGCCAAGGCGGCATGGGCTTGGTCTACAAGGGCCGCCAGGTCAGCCTCGATCGCGTCGTGGCGGTCAAGATCCTCAACAAATCGCTGTGCGACAACGCCGAATTCATCAAACGCTTCGAGCGCGAAGCCAAGTCGATCGCCCGCATCAACCACCCCAACATCATGGCGGTGTACGATTTCGGCCAGACCGACGGGCTCTACTACATGGTCACGGAGTTCATCGAGGGCTTCAGCCTGTCGAAGCAGATCTCCGATCGGGTGATGTTGACCCCGGACAGCCTGGGGCCGTTGCTGGTGCAATGCCTCGCCGGTCTCGCGCACGTCGGCACCACCGGCATCGTCCACCGCGACATCAAGCCGGACAACATCCTCATCACGCTCGACGGCATCGCCAAGATCGCCGACTTCGGCTTGGCCAAGGACGTCACGCGCAACGACGCCACCGATCTCACGGCGGTTGGCCTGGCGATGGGCACGCCAGCCTACATGAGTCCGGAACAGTGCATGGGGCGCAAGCTCGATAGCCGTTCCGACATCTACGCGCTCGGCGTCACCGCCTACCTGGCGCTCACCGGCGAGAAACCGTTCGTCGGCCAGTCCTCCTTCGAGATCATGACCAAGCAGCGCGAGTTCACCCCGCCGCCGCCGCGTCAGCTCAATCCCGCGATTCCCAAGGAGGTCAGCGATCTGGTCATGCGCATGCTGGCCAAGAACCCGCAGGACCGCTTCAAGGATTCCGAGGATTGTCGCCAATCCTGGCTCGAGCTCGGCAATCGCCTGGGCTTCATGCGCTCCCAGGGCGGCATGAACGACTCGGTGCGGATGGCCAGCGACCTGACCAAACCCCGTGGCGGTGCGTCGGCTCCTTTGCCCGCCATGCCGGTGACGATGGCGCAACCGGTAGGCGGTGCTGGAGCCGCTCCGGCGCCCGGTCCGGTGCCGTTGCCCGGACTGATGGGAGTGGAACCCGCTTCCAACCGTACGGATCCCGGTCGACGCTCACGCATCAGCGGTGAATTCAGCGCTCCACTGCCAGGCGATGGCGGGGAGCCGGCGAGCCGTCCCGTCAGCGAACGGCAAGGACGCAGCGTCACCGAACGCCGCTTGGCGGCACAGCGCGCGGCGACCGGTGGCGAGGCCAGCACCTGTGCGAAGTGCGGGATGCTCAATCGTGGCGACGTGATGACCTGCACTCGGTGCGGCAACAGCCTGCGTCAATTGACTGATGATCCTGAATCGATGCGTGGCCAGGAGGCCGAAGCCCAACGCCTGATGCAGATCGGTCAGCACAAGGATGCGGCCGCGCTGTATGCCCGGTTGGCGGACAAGGAGCAGGACAAGCGCGCGCGTGCGATCCTGCGCTCCAAGGAACGCGAAGCCCGTACGCTGGAGAACCAGAGCCAGCTCCAGGAGATCCAATCGCGGTCGCAGAACATGGTCACTCGCGGCGACATCAAGGGCGGCATCGAGGTGCTCGAACGCGGATTGGCGAATGTGCGCGATGCTAGCGCGTCCTCGACCGGGGCTGAAAACCGGATCAGAGAAGACATCAATGCCCTGCGTCAGCGCCTGCGTCAGCGTCGGCAGCGACGCACCATCATCGTCGTCATCGTCGTTGCGTTGTTGGCCGCCGCCGCGCTGTTCGTCATCGCACCAAATGGTCTGGCCAGCCTCATCAAACCTGCGCCAGCTGCGCCAGCTGCGCCAGCTCCTGCCACCGGTCCCGCCACTGGCGAGGGCGGATCCTGACCATGCCTGCGGTGGTCTGCCCTCGGTGCCGTGAATCCTATGCCGGCGCGGTCGGCAACAGTTGGCTGACCTGCCAGCGTTGCCAGCATCGCTGGTTGCCCAGTGCATCTCAGGTGTCGTCAGCGGCGGCGATTCCGTCGGCGATCGCGGTCCCGGCGACACCGGAGCTGCCGGCGATGCCAACCGTGCTCCCGCCCGTGCCGGTCGTGCTCCCGCCCGTGCCAGCCGCCCCAGTGGCGGGAGGCAGATCCAGCATCCTTGAGAGCGATGAGTACGCGCCGAACGAAACCGCCGCATTGAAGGCGCGCACGGCTGCGCTGACCAACCGCCAGACACCGGCGGCGTCAATGGATCCCGCTGGGGTACCGGCCGCGACGCCGATCGCTGCCGGCACCGATCCCTTCGATCCCGATCTGTTCGAGCGCATGGCGCGCAATGCCCAGGTCGAACGCACCCGTAATCCGGCGGAGGCGGCATCCGCTCCGCCAGTGATGCCGGTGGCCCCGCCCGCGATGCCAGTGACCACGCCGCTCAGTGCTGTGGGCGGGACCAAAGAGCGCACGGTTGCCAGCCGTCAGATCAGTTGTCCGGTGTGTGGTCACGGTTTCCCTTCCGATCGTGCAGACGATCAACCGCAGGTCTGTCCGCAGTGCCGCACCTCCTTCAATCTGGCCAAAGGACATGTCGTCAGTGGTGGTGCGAAGTCCGCGACCGGTGATGTACTGCTAGGAGCCGTGCTGCGTGGTTGCCTGATCGATCGCAAGGTCGGTGAAGGCGGCATGGGTTCGGTCTACCACGCACGTCAGCTCAGCCTGGAACGCAGCGTCGCGATCAAGGTCCTGCCGCCGGAACTGGCGCGCAACCGCAACTTCATTACGCGTTTCGAACGCGAAGCCAAGAGCCTCGCTCGCATCAACCATCCGAACATCCTGCACATCTACGATTTCGGCGAGGATCAGCAGCTCGGCATCTACTTCATGATCATCGAGTTCGTCGAGGGCCGCGACCTCGGTGACATGCTGCATGAAAGCTACACCCTCGGGCAGGTCGAAGTGCTCGACATCCTGCGCCAAGCATCGTTGGGTTTGGAACAGGCGGCGGAAAAAGGCGTCATCCACCGCGACATCAAACCCGACAACCTGATGATGACCAAGGAAGGCATCTGCAAGGTCAGCGACTTCGGTCTGGCCAAGGCCACCACCGCCGAGAAGGACGTCACCACCATCGGCGTACGCGTCGGTACGCCGGCCTTCATGAGCCCGGAACAATGCGACGGCGATGACGTCGATTTCCGCAGCGACATCTACAACCTGGGCTGCACCGCCTTCCTTGCCCTCACTGGTCAACTGCCGTACGACGCGGACACCCCGTTCGCGATCATGCTCAAGCACAAGAACGATCCGGTGCCCAGCCCGCGTTCGTTCAATCCGAATCTCGATGCGCGCGTCGAGGCGCTGGTCATGCGCATGATCGCCAAGCGGCCAGCGGATCGATTCGACACCCTGCGCGAGTTGGTGGAGTTGCTGGAAGACCTCGAAGTCAAACTGGCGGGCACCTCCACGGTCCTGCGCAAGACCCGTGGACCGTTCCGCGCGATGAGCGAGATGGAGGCGGTCGAACACGCACGTATGACCAGCACCGGTATCCGCGGTCCGGTAAGAGCCAGCGATCGCCTGCCGGAAGCCAGGTCACCGTCGGTGAGATCGTCGTCCGCGCCGCCAGCGAAGGTCGCCACCACCCCGGCGCCGGTCGGATCCGGGGTGGTGCCTGATTGGCTCAAGCCGGTGGAGGAGGCCAAACCGCGCAAGACCACCTCGAGTCTCCATGCGATGCCAACGCCGCGTCCGACGCCGCAAGCCGGCACCACCTCGCAACGCGAGATGAAGGATCTGCGCAGCAAGCTGACCGAAGCCCGCCACCGCAACCTTCAGGACGAGGCCCATCAGATGGCCGGAGAAGGTGATCGCTTGGCGGCCAATGGCCAATACGCCCAGGCGGCGGAGCGCTGGACCCGTGCGGCGACGATGACGCCGAATTCCGCTGAAGCCCAGAGCCTGCTGCAACGTGCCGCACGGGTGCGGAGTGGACGTGGGTTCGGCCGTCTGGTGAAATTGTTCCTGGTGCTGGTCGTAGTGTTTGGTGGCCTGATCGCAGCGGTGTTCTACGGCGTCCCGGTCGGTCACAATCTGCTCGCCAATCGCGAACTCACCTCCGTGCGCGCGATCAGTGCACCGCCGGCGCGGCTTGCGGCGATGCAGACCTTCGTCGAGACCTACGGCAAACCCGTGGCGCTCTACGTCACGGCGTTCAAGCAGGAATATCCGGTGCTCGCCAGCGAGCAGGCGGTCAACGAGATCGCCACGTTGAAGCAGCAGCTCGCGCCGCCGCCGCCCAAAGCGGAACCGCCCAAGCCGAGCAAGGCCGACCAGGAGATGGCACGCCTTGAGGCGCTGCGCAACGATCCGTCGGTGCCGTGGCTGAACGTGGCGGGCGCAGCACGTCAGGCCGCGACCGAAGGCGAGGCCAAGGAACGTGCGCGTGAGATCCTGCTACAGGCGGAGACCCAGTTGGCCGAGATGTCGGCGGACTTCGAGGTCATTCGCGGCCATTGGGCGGCGGGACGCCAGAGCCAGGTGGCGACGTTGGCTGCCGCATTCCGCGCCAAGCATCAGCGTGCCGGCGCCGCCGCACCGGCCGCGCTGCCCGGCCGTCTCGAAATCGTCGACGGTGACAATGGCCGGGTGCCAGCCAATCTGCAGGTCATCACCCGCGTGCAGCTCGTCGATGGCGGGGACCGTGGCGTGTTGGCGGGTGAGTCCCGTCTGGCAGTCGGCGAATCGGTGTTCTGCCGCTATCCACGCAGTCCGGTGACCCTTGAGATCAGCGCTGCGGGCTACCGCACCGAACGGGTGGTGGTGGCAGCGGATCCTGATCCAGCAGAAAAACTCGTGCGTGTCCGTCTGCATCCGGGCGAAGCCTGGCGCGCGCAGGCCGCCCGCACGCCGCGGTGGATGTCGCTTGTGCCGTTGAGCGGTACGCCGTTCGCCCTGGTGCGGACGCCGGAGCACCTGGCGCTTGTACGTCTTACGACTGGCGAACTGCGTTCCCCCATCACCCGCTCGCAGGCGGGAGTCCCTGTCGGCAGCGACGGCGCGTTCTGGACCGATTGCCTGGATCCCCGCATGGGCGGATTCACGGTCGGCACCACCGACGGTCTGGCGCTCGAACTGCTGGTCGATGAGGCCGCGATCCGGCTGGGTGCGCTGGTGCATCGGACCTCATCCCCGGTGTTGGCGTGCATCGACAAGGACCTCACCTTCCAGGCAAAACGCGCGGTCTATGTCATCACCGCGGTCGATCAGGGTTTGGCGCTGAGTGCCCACACCCCAGACAAGGATCTGTGGATCGTGCGTGGTCTCGCTGGTTTCCAACGCCCGGCCCTGTGGGCGCAGGACGATCGCATCCTGGCGTTGGATGACCGTCAGATCCAAGCCTTCGACGAAGCAGACGGCCACGTGGTGGCGCAGCGGGCGTTGCCTGGCGTGCGCACTGGTGCGCCGCTGCGTATCCCCGGCAGCGCGCTGCTGGCGGTTCCGACCGCGGCCGGACCGGTCCTGCTGCGGGTGGTTGCGGCTGGTGCAGGCATGATCAACGAGGTCGAGGACAAGGTGCTCAGCGACAGCCGTGCGCGTCTGCTGGCCCAGGACGGCGCAAGTGTTCTGGGCGTGGCCCAGGACCGGAGCGTCAGCCTGATGACGTGGAACGGCAGCGCCTTTACCAAGACCTGGAGCGCGACCGTGCCCTCGGATGGCGGCGTGCCGATGTGGGTGGCGTTGGCTCCCGACTTGGCGTTGATCGCTGATGATCGCGGTACGGTGTACCTGCTTTCACGGCAGGACGGCACGCTGCAACGGCGCGTGGTGCATCCGGTTCCACTGCTGAGTTTCCCGGTGTTCGCCGATGGCCGGATCGTGGTCGCCGACCGCGACGGCAATCTGGTCGCCTACCATCTGCCGCCGCTGCCGTGACCAGGATGCACTGAGCGGGATCAGCTTCCGCTCAGGGCGAGGAAACGCGCGAACTTGGTCATCATCTGCGGCGTGATCGCCACACCCCACGACGACAGACGATTGCGCCATTCTTCCGCGTGGCGTTCCGGCGTGGAGGTCTCGATCTCCAATTCATAGTCGGTGCGCTGTCCCAGGAAGTCGGTGCGATCGAGGCACAACAGCGCCCCCGGTCCATCCAGGTGATGGAATTCCAGTCGCAGATTGGTGAACCCACCGAGCGCTTGGAGCGGCGCCTGGCCCAACGCCTGACGTACCGGTTCGGGCAGCGGCAGGTGCGCCGGATCGAGTTGGCCGGCTTCGACGTCCGTCCAGCTTGCTGGGTCGAGCCATTCTTCCCATTCGGTATGGCGGTGTTCACCAGCGTTGCCGATGCCGGCTCGGCCCTTGCAGGTCATTAGCAGCCGGTCGTTTTCCCGGCGCAGACGCAGGTTCAGCAGCGCGCGGCGCAAGCGGCGATCCGCGCTGTCGAAGAAGCGGTTGTCCTGCTGTAGGTGCCGGGGTGCGCCGAGCAGACGCTCCAGTTCGTTCGCCAACCGTGCATGTCCGGCGGCGTCCAGTCCCCACTTCAGTTCGATCTCCAGGTGCTCACCCATGTGCCGGACCTTAGGAGTGGTTTCACAACCCTCCACTGCGGTGCTCCCGGCCCTCGTCGGCTGTGGCGGCGTCAGACGTCCGGTTGGTGCCTGCGGCCCTCGACAGGCGGTGCGCCCGGATCCAGGTGCCATTTCCTTCCGTCGCCTCACCCCTAGGCTCCGCCGCGGTCAATGGAGCCCACGTGAGCAACCCCTTCGACTTCCTCGCGCCCCTGGTTGAACTGGAGACCACCATCTCCGAGTTGGAGAACCGCAGCGTCAACAGTCAACTCGATGTCAGCCGTGAGGTGCGTTCCCTGCGCGACAAGCTGGTGCAGGAGACCCGCCGCCTGTTCGCCAGCCTGACGCCGTGGCAACGCGTGCAGCTCTCTCGCCATCCGCAGCGTCCACAGACCACCGATTACATCGACCACATGGTCGAGGATTTCGTCCCGCTCGCCGGTGACCGCGCCTTCGGCGACGACGAGGCGATCATCTGCGGCCTGGGCACCATCGGTGATCACCGCTGCCTGGTGGTCGGTCAGCAGAAGGGCAAGGACGTCCACGAACGCCGGCGCTGCAATTTCGGCATGCCGCACCCGGAAGGGTACCGCAAGGCGATGAGCAAGATGCGCTTGGCCGAGAAGTTCGGTCTCTCGGTGGTCTGCCTAGTCAACACTCCTGGGGCATTCCCGGGCGTCGACGCCGAGGAACGCGGCCAGTCGATCGCCATCGCCGAGAACATCCGCGACATGGCCATGCTGCGTACGCCGATCGTGATCGCGGTCATCGGCGAGGGCGGCTCCGGCGGCGCACTCGGCATCGGCATCGGCGATCGCATGTTGATGCTGGAGAACAGCTACTTCTCGGTCATCTCGCCCGAAGGTTGTGCCGCCATCTTGTGGAAGGACGGCAACAAGAAGGACCTCGCCGCCGAGCGACTGTCGCTCACGGCCGGCCCGCTGAAGAAGTTCGGTATCGTCGATGAGATCATCGAGGAGCCCGCTGGCGGCGCACATCGCCAACCGGTGGCGACCGCGCACCTCATGCGCGATGCCGTGACGCGTCAGCTCGTCGAACTCAAGAAGCTCAGCACCGAGGCGTTGCTGGACGCGCGTTACCAGAAGTACCGCGCTATCGGCCAGGTCGTCGAGGCTGCTGCGGTTTGAGACAAGGCCACAGACCACAGGCTACAGACCACGGGTGTCGGCCATGACGTGTTCATCAGAACCTGTAGCCTGGAGCCTGTGGTCTGTGGTCCGCCCATGATCAAAGCCACCATGATCGTCCGCCCGCAACGTGCGGAGGTGCTGTGCCAGCGTTTGCTTGCGGCCGGTTGGATCGAAGAACTCGAAGCGGTCGAATGCCGCGGCTACGGCCGCCAGAAGGGCCATCTGGAGCAGTACGAAGGCGCCGAGTACGCCATCGACTTCCTGCCCAAGGTGAAGGTCACCGGCTGCCTGCCGGACGAGCGCCTCGCTGAACTGGTGGACCTGGTGTGTTCGACTTGCCGCACCGGCCGCATCGGTGACGGCAAGATCTTCATCACCCCGGTGGAACGCCCCCTGGAATTCTGAACTGGCCGCCGACCAGGGCATAAGCTAAGATCACATTTATGAAGTGCCGGTGCATTCTTCTTCTGATGGTCTTCCTGTTCGCGCCGATGGCGCTGACGGCGGCGGATGAGCCATCGGTGAACACCATCTGCCCGGTGACCGGTAAGCCGGTCGATGGCACCATTCCCGCTGTGATCGTCACCGTCGGCAAAGGCGAACGCGCCAAGCGCATCGCCATCGGTGTCGCCGATCGTGCGGCAGCCGACAAGGTGAAGGCCAGCCCCGCCGCCTATGTCGAAGCGTCGAAGGCCAATCGCAAAGCCAACTGAGCACGTCCGCTCCGCGGCACGCTGAGCGGCTCCACTGTCTCAGCGGGTGGCGTCTTGCCAGCCGTCATGGAATGAAACCCACTGCGCTGGCGCGGTGGCGATGAAGCGCGTCATGGTGGCGACCAGTTCGCGCATCAGGCGCTCGACCTCCTGCTGCTTCGGTGCGCTGGTGTCTGCTCGCAGCGGTCGTCCGACCTGGAGGTGCAGGCGGGTGAAACCACGGCGGGCGAGGTAGAGCGGAATGATCATCGCACCGGTCTGCACCGCGAGTGCGGCAGGGCCGAGTGGCACCGACATGGTCTCGCCGGCGAATGGAAGACGCATGCCGTGGCCGGTATAATCACGGTCGGCGACCAACCCCAGGATGCGTCCTGCTTTCAGCGCGCGCAACGATCCGAGCGGAGCACGGTCGAGCGCCAGGCTCTCCGCCCGCGAACTGCGGCGTAGGCCGGCGAAAATGCCATCGATCACTGGATCGCCACTGGTGAGCGCCACCACATCGATTGCGGTGGTCCAACCCAGGCGATCACACATCGCGGCGATCAGCTCCCAGTTGCAATGCACCGTCACCAGCATCGCCGGTCCTGGGTGCGGCTTGGTGGCGAACACGCCGAAAGGATCGGATACCGTTAGGCGCGGTGCGCTGAAGTAACGCGCCGGCAGGCTGTCGATGCGGAACGATTCGTAGAGGTAGATGCAGAAGGTGACGTAGTTGCGGCGCACGGCGCGTGTCAGCGCGTCGCGGCATTGCCCTGGGATGAAATGCGCGAGGTTGCGCTCCACCACCTTGCGTCCGCGGGGATCGCACAGCCAGACAAGATTGCCGATCACATAGGCCAGCAGCCGTCCGGCGGGCAACGGCAGCGCATGGGCGAGAAACAGCGCGGTCTTGAAGATCCATTGCCGGAGCCTGGGCGTCTTGGCGAGGACGTCGCGGCTCATTGCGGCTGCGCCCGCGCCACAGTTCGACATCGCCGCTGCGCGGCTCGCCTGCTGCGCAGGTCGCCACGTAGTGGCGATCGACTGGTGGCGACCTCGGCGTTGCCGAGGTGTTTTGCTGCGCAAAACCGGGCTGGTCCCCGCTCGCGCGCGCAGGCGCGCTCGGGGGATTGTTGTTCGAGGGCGCTGCCCGCTACGCCCGCCAGGGGCTCTGCCGCCCCTGGACCCGCACCAAACATTACTCCGCTCACAACGTCTTCCCGTCGATGAACACCAGTCGCGGTTGTAGTTCCCCGCGCCAACGGCCGGCCTGCGGTTTGACCAGCAGGTCGAAGCGCGATCCCGCGGAACAGAACGACTCGACGTGTTCCTTGGCGCGCCAGGCGAGGAATTCGCGCATGCCGCCGCCGGCGTCGGTGAGAGCACCACGCAGGTGATCACCGGTCTTGCCGAACAGACGCGGGCGCGAGACGAAGCTGGCGGTTGTTACCCGCAGCACCGGTTCGGGATTGCCGATGCCGAAGGGGGCCATGCGTTCGAGTGCGGCAAAGAAGTCGGCGTCGAGTTCGGCGATCGCCGCGTCGCCATCGTAATCGGTGCGCGGTTGGAGATCACCACGCGGCACCCGGTTGGCGACCTGACGGTCGAAGGCCTCGCGGAACTCGTCGATCTTCGCCGGATCAATCGACAATCCCGCAGCCATCGCGTGACCACCGCCCTTGATCAGTAGCGGACGGCAGGCGTCGAGTACATCACCCAAGTGGACGGCGGCCACGCTGCGCAGGCTGCCTTTGCCGACGCCATCCTGGATGGCGATCACCGCGACCGGACGGGCGAAGCTCTCCACTAGGCGGCTGGCGACGATGCCGACTACCCCGGCGTGCCAGCCTTCGCCGGCGAAGACCAGGCCAGCGCGGTTGCGCAGGCTGGGATCGGCGGCGATGTCGGCCATGAGCTGCTCGCTGAGCATTTGCGTCAGGCGCCGGCGTTCGTCGTTCTCGACCACGATCTTCGCCAACTCGGCACTCGCTTCGGCGGTGGTGGTGGCGGTCAGCAGGCGGATATTGGCCATCGCGCTGCCGACGCGACCAGCGGCGTTCAGCAAGGGGCCGATCTTCCAACCGATGTCGCCAGCGTTGATCGGTAGCTCCAGCCGCGCTTGTTCGCGCAGGCAGACCAGCCCAGGGTTGGTGCTCTTGGCCAGCGCTAGCAACCCGTGATGGACCAGGATGCGGTTCTCGCCGGTGAGCGCCGCGCAATCCGCCACCGTGCCGACCGCGACCAACGACAGGCTGTCGAGCAAAAACGCGCGCAGACGATCAGTGACCTTGTCCCCGCCGCTGAGCACCTTGGCCGTCGCCCATGCCAGTTTCCACGCCACGCCGACGCCAGCGAGGTGCTTGTCTGGATAGGGACAGCCGGGTTGGTTGGGATTGCACACCGCGGTGCACTGCGGCAGCGATCCCTGTGGCAGGTGGTGGTCGGTAATGATCACCGCACAACCGGTCTCACGTTCGATCCGCGCGGCGTAACCGTGGTCGGCGATGCCGCAGTCGACGGTGACCATCACCTGCGCCTGGTACTCCTGCACTGCTGCTAGGCTTGCGTCGCTCAGACCATAACCATCGATGCGGCGGTGCGGGATCCACGCGGTCGCCTCCCAACCGCAGGCGCGCACGAACAACGCCAGCAGCGACGCGCTGGTCGAGCCATCGACATCGTAGTCGCCGTGGATGAGGATGCGTTCACGCTGGTTGATCGCCTGCGCCAGACGTGCGGCGGCGCGTTCCATGCCCAGCATGGTCTCTGGCTTGTGCAGGTCGCTCAGGCGGTGGGCGAGCCACTGCTGGGCCTCATCCGCGCCCTGGATGCCACGCAAGGCGAGCAGTCGGGCGGTCAGGCGACCGACACGCAGGTCGTTCTCCAACTCGGCGACCACGTCGTCGGGTGGCTGGCGGCACAGCCACGCGCGATTGGCGGTCAGGCCCACCGGGACCGGTCCTGCCGAGGGGAGTAGCTGACTGTATGGACAATGCCGGCCGTGCGCATGGGATGCCGCTTCTACTGCAACCGGCCGTCCCAGCTAGCGCCAGGGCGGTAAAGGTCGTGTCCCACTGACGTCCTGGAGCCATGATGGTCCGTTTCCCGTGGTTGTTGTTCTGTTTGGTCATCGTGGTGGCGATGCCTGCCGCCGAGGTTGTCCCAGGTGCGGCCTCCGGTCTGCCGCGCGATGGCGCGGTGGTGTGGGGCAAGCTCGACAACGGGGTGCGCTATGCGCTGATGCCCAACGACCAGCCGAAGGACAAGGTCTCGCTGCGCCTGCTGGTGACCGCCGGTAGCCTGGTCGAAGACGATGTGCAGCTCGGTCTGGCGCACTACCTCGAGCACCTCGCCTTCAACGGCACCACGCACTATCCCCCGGGCACGCTGGTGGCGCAGCTCCAGGCGCTCGGCATGTCCTTCGGTGCCGACACCAACGCCCACACCTCGTTCGACGAGACGGTCTACAAACTCGATCTGCCCGACGGCAAGCCGGCGACCATCGCCACCGGTCTGCGTGTGCTTAGCGACTACGCCGGTGGCATGCTGCTGGTACCAGCCGAAATCGAACGTGAACGTGGCATCATCCTGGCCGAGATGCGCGACCGCAACACGCCCTCGTTTCGTGAAATCCAGGCGCTCTACCGCGCCATGTACCTGGGCAAACGCATCGGCAAACGTTTCCCCATCGGCGTACCGGAGACCATCAACGCGGCCGAGCGCAAACACCTGATGGAGTTCTACACCAACTGGTACCGCCCCGAACGTCTGGTGGTGGTGGCGGTCGGCGCGGTTACCGCCGAACCGGTGGCGGTGCAGATCCGCGAAGCGTTCTCTATGCTCACCGCCGATACCCCGGCGCGTCCAGAGCCCGACTATGGCACGCTGACTCCCGCCGAACTCACGGTGAGCGCCCATCATGAGGCCGAGGCCGAAGGCACCACCGTGTCGCTCATGCGCCTGACCGAGCGCCCGCGTCCACGCGACAGCCTGGCCACTCGAACACAGGATCTGCTCGGCGATGTCGCCGATCACGTGCTGACCCAGCGTCTGCGCAAATTCATCGCTGCCCATCCCGCTGGCGCGTTGCTGGAAGCCGGTGCGGAGAACTACCAATGGCTCGACGTGTTCCATGTCGGGGCCCAGGGCAAGGCGCGCCCAGGACAATCGCTGGCAGCGCTCGCGGTGATCGAGCAGGAGGTCCGGCGTATGCGTGAGCACGGTCCGACCGCCGCTGAATTGGCCTCGACGGTGGCGATCTTCGTCAGCAATCATGAGGAGGCAGCGGCCAAGGCTGGCAACCGGACCAACGCGACGTTGACCACCGCGCTCTACCGCGCGGTGAAGTTCGATCTCGCGGTGCTCACACCGGCCCAGGAACGCGACCTGTTGGTGCCGGTGTTGAAGCAGGCCACCACCGCGGAGGTGCTGGCGGCCTTCCGTGCCGGATGGGACAGCGGCAACTTGGTGGTGGCGGTCAGCGGTGTGGACGACCTGGGTAGCGATGCCGAACGTCAGGTGCGCGCTGCGTTCAAGGCTTCGCAGGCGGTCGTGGTCGCTGCGCCGGTGCAGGCCGAGGTCGCGGCCTGGGGTTACTCGGCGCGCCCGACGGTGGCGCCCTTGCCCGCGTCCGCCGAAGCCGAGCGCAAACGCAAGATCGAGGTCTTCGCCAAACGCGGCATCCACCTCGATGTCGCCGGTGCGGTCGATGTGGTGGTCAAGCGCACCACCTTCAAACCCAACGAGGTGCTGGTCCAGGCACGTTTCGCTCTGCCGCCGGATCCACGTCCGGCGGGTTGGAGTGAACTGGTGAGCCGCGCGTTCCTCGCCGGCGGTCTGGGCAGGCATGCAGCGGAGGATCTCGCCGAGGTCCTTGCCGGCAGTTCCGCGCGCATGTCGCCGCCGCGTTTCGACGAGGATTCCGTGGTCTTTTCCGCCGCCTGCCTGCCGAAGGACCTGGAGCTCTGCCTTCAGCGTCTGACCGCGCAGGTCACCGATCCTGGTTGGCGTGCTGAGGCCGAGACGCGGGCGAAGGCGGAATGGCGTGATGAATTGCACGCCCTGGTCAGCAACCTTGACCAGCAAGTGTCGCGGCGTTTCCAAGCTCTGGTGGTGCACGATGAACCGCACCGGCGTCCTGCGAGCGTGATGGAGGCCGAGAGCGTGACCTTCGCGGCCGTGCGTCCGTGGTTCGACCAGATCCTCGCCACCGCCCCGTTGCAGATCACGGTGGTGGGTGACATTGATGAGGATGCCGCGCTGGCGCTGGCGCGTCCGTATGCGGCGTCACTGGGCGCGCGGCGTGTCGCCGCCGTGGCGCACCTGGGTTCCCCGCAGGAACTGGTGTTGGCCACGGCCCAGCCGATGCCCGCTGGTGTGCATCGTTTCGCCGTTCCGGGCACGGTCCGTCGTGCGCTCATCCGCATCGCCTGGCCGACCACCGACTATTACGATGTCGGCCGCACGCGTCGGCTCGGCATGCTCGCGCTGGTGATCGACGAACACATGCGTGTGCGCATCCGCGAGGAATTGGGCGACGCCTACAGCCCGTTCGCCTACCGCTACGCCAGCGAGACCTACGCCGGTCATGGCTTCCTCCTGGCGCAGGTCGGCGTCGCACCGGAAAAAGCCGAGATCGCGCGCGCGGCGGTGCTCGACATCGCCGCCTCACTCGCCGCCAAAGGCGTCGACCCCGAGGTTCTGGAACGTGTGCGTCTGCCGATCGTGAAAAGCATCACGGTGCAACGGCAGCAGAACCAGTACTGGCTCGGTTCGGTCTACGATCGTGCTGCAGTGCAGCCCTTCCGCCGCGAATGGGCCGACAGCATGGAAGCCGATTACGCGGCGATGACCGCACAGGAACTGTCCGCGTTGGCTAAGCAGTACCTCGACAACGAGCGTGCGCTCCAAGTCATCGGGGTGTGCGAAGGGCAGTGATGGGGATCGCTGGCGATCCGTGAGCGTCAGCGTTTCCAGCGCCACAACTGGTCATCAAGAACCAGGCCAGCGGCCACCACGCGGGGCGCGCTGCGCGAACGGCTCAACGCCTGCGGTAGCGTCACCATCCGTCCTGCCGGCATCAGGCGTGCGCTGCCGTCCTGGCCCATCACCAGCAGGTCCTGACCCAACGGCAGCATCCAACGTGCCGCTGCGGGCATGGTGCTGGTACGGACGACGCCCCGGCCATCCACCAGCGTCAACTGGGTGTCGATGCCGAGGGGGCCGATGAGCGCCAGGGTGTCGGCCAACAGGAACGCGGTGCCGGAAGCGAGATCATCGACCATGAACATGCCACGCCGCTGGCCGAGAGCGGCATCGAAGGCGTTGAGCCGCAGGCCGCCTTCGACCACCAGCACGACGCCATCGCGTACATTGATGGTCTGGCTCGGCGCTGACAGGAACGAGGCCGGTCGCCAACGATGACGCCAGCGCAGCACGCCGTCCGCCCCGTGGCAGGTGACGGTCATCGCGTCGAGATTACGTTCCAGGCGGAAAGTGTGGCCAGCAAGGAGCAAGGAGCCGTCGCTTTGACGGACAGCGGAGCCCGTGGGAGGACGTTGTTCCTGGGCTATGGTCTGCGCGGTGATTTCGAGCAGCACGCCATCGCTCGCGATGTCCGGAATCATCACGGCATTGGCGCGTGCTGCGCGCCATTCCACCCACGCCTGGGCGGAGCAGGCGTGATCCCACAGCGCGGAATCATCGCCCAGATCACCGCCGCGGTCGGTCAGCCACCAGTCCTGGTCGCGCGCGCTGAGTGCATCGAGGGCGGCGAGCAGTGGTTGCTGTGCCGGGGTCGCGTCATCCACAGCGTGCAGCGCCCGACCATGCGGATCACTCGCGGCCAGATGGGCCAACAGGACCAGCGCGCGGTCCTGGGTGTTCACGCACCAGGTGAACGCGACATCGCCCTGAGCCACGATATGGGCAGGCCCTTGCGCCAGATGAGCCCGCAGGATCAAGCTGCGGCGCGCATCGTTCGTCGGTTCACCGAGCACCCGCAGGGCATCGTCATAGCGTCGCGCCCGTATCAGCAGTTCGGCCTGCGCCAGAGCGTCGAGGTGGGTGAGTTGTTCGGCGATGGATTCCAGACGCCACACGCGTTGGTCGTCGGCCATCACCACGGGCCGTTCGCCATCGACGCCCAGGCGCCAGCCGCTGGCGGCCGGCAGACGATGCTGAAAGCGATGGACCAGACGCTCGCCGTCGAACAGCAGCAGTTCACGCGCCGTCAGCCACAGGCTCTGCGGACCGCGCACGATCGGCGCACCCAGCGGTGGCGCGGCTAGTGCGAGCGCCTGGATCGCACCATCGGCCAGCACCAGCCGCCACGCACGTTCGCCGGTGGCGAACCACGCGGCACCGCCGGCGATGGTCAGCACGCGCGCGCCGCTGGGCAACGGCGGCAGGGTGGTCACGGTGCCGTTCTCTGCCAAGGCACGCAGGCCGCTGCTGTCGCGCACCATCACCGCTCCTGGACCGGTGGTGACCTGCGCCAAGCGGTCGATGCGGTACTGCCACACCACTTCGCCGAACGGATCGCAGGCGAGCACCCACCCAGGCACAATCAGCCAGCGCAGCGCGAGGTGTCCCTGCGGCACGACGCCACTGCCCGCGCTCGGCACGGGTGTCCCAGGCGAGGGCAAGTGGAGGCTGACATCGACCTGCGGTCCGAGCCCGCTGAGTTGCAGGGCGACTTCCTGTCGCCGCGTATCGTCTCCGCCGGGTGCGCCGCCAGCGAGCAGGTAGGCCATGCCCAGGTAATCGGCGAAACGTCCCAGGTCGAACGCCCGGTCACCCGCGCGGCGCAGGTCGTTCATTGCCGCCGGTGCGGGCAGGAACGCACTGGCTAGACGCGCCCGTTCGCTACCGCTGCGGTTGCCCGCCAACGTGCGGTAACGCGCATCCAGGCGGGTCAGCGCGTGTGCCCGTGCGGTCGCATCAAGCCGCGCCAGCGCCGCCGGCAACGCCGTGGTCCAGCGGCGGGCCAGTCCGTCGTGGTGCGGATCGGGACGTGCCACCGGGTCGAGGAAGGCGCTGAGCGGCAAGGCCTCGACCGCGCTGGTGTCGCCTCGCGCCAAGCGGATGAGCGCGTGATCGACGGCTTCGAGTGCCGCCCCGGACATCGCTAGTGGGCGCACGGTGGGCGCGGCTTCGCCAGCGCCGAGCACGCCGGCGAGGAACCACACGAATGACCAGGCGGCACGGCGCATGTCGCGAGTGTAGGCACGCGGGCGTCCCTGGGGAGGTGGGCGACCGGGGCCCTTGCGCAGGCGAGCGGCACGGCAACCCTGCGACCTCGCATGACGCCCGCGGAACTCCTCGACGACCACCAACGCAAACCCCGCAATGTCGGCAAGCTGCTCAACGCCAGCGCGGTCGGCGATGTCGGCTCGATTGTGGTCGGTGATGCGCTGCGCTTCTATATCGGTGTGAGCGGCGGGAAGATCACTCAGGCCAAGTACCAGGTCTTCAACTGCGCCGACCAGGTGGCGGCGTCATCGGTGCTCACCGAGGTGGTCGCTGGCAAGACCTTCGCCGAGGCCAAGGCGCTTGGACCGTCAGCGATTTGTGCGCACCTCGGTGGGCTCGACCACACCGCCCTGCCGCCACGCCTGTGGGCGGTCGACGGTCTGCGTGCCGCCATCGCCGCCTATGAGAGCGACGAAGTCGACGCCGACGCCGAGCTCGATCCGTTGCTCTGCCGTTGCTTCGGTATCGCCGAGGAGACCGCGCGCCAGGCGGTGCGCGTCAGTGGCTGCACCACCGTCGACGAGGTGGTCAACGCCACCGGCGCGGGCACCGGCTGCGGCACCTGCCGTGCGGACATCCCGCGATTGATCGAGGAGGCGACCACGCCGCAGGCAGCGGCCGCGCCAGCACCGGGTCAGCAGCGCCAAGGGCCCGCGGGGCGCATCCAGACCTTGTTGCGCATCCAGCGGTTGGTCGGAGCCAAATTATTGCCAGCGTGGCAGGCCCAAGGCGCGACCGTCGAGTTGTGGGATTTTGACGGACGGATGGTGAAGGTGCGCGTCGGGGGATCGTTTGTCACTGACGCCGATGCCCGTCGCTTAGCGCTCGGCGAACTGGAGCAGTTGCTCAAGGCGGAGGTCGAAGCGTCGCTTGGGGTGGAAGAGACCGTTTGACGCATCAAGATGGGCAGGATCGCATGACCCAACTTCGCGCCCTCATATTCGCTGGCCCCAACGGCGCGGGGAAGACCACGTTCGCCAAGGAGTTCCTGCCTCAGGAAGGTCACTGCCAGACCTTCATCAACGCCGATCTCATCGCTGCGGGTCTATCTCCATTCGACCCGACGAAGGCGGCGGTGCAGGCAGCCAAATTGATGGCCCGGGCTATCGACACCGCAGTGGCGCAGCGCACGGACTTCGCGGTGGAAACCACGCTCGCAGGTCGCAGCTACATTGGTTTGATCCGCTCCTGGCAGTCCGTCGGTTATCGGGTCGGCCTGGTTTTCCTGCGTCTACCCAGTGCTGATTTGGCGGTGGAACGTGTTCGTCTGCGAGTTCAGCAGGGTGTTGGCGGCTGTACGATGCCAGTGTCCTGCCTGCCCACCTGATCGAGATCGGAGAACACCCATGACGACGCCGAATATGCAAACCGTCCTCGGCCTGTCGGGTGCCGACGCCGCCATTCTACGCGCAGCCCAACAAGCCCGACGCATTGCTGCCCAATCAGGAACCCCACTGGCGGTCTGGCAGGATGGTCGCGTGGTGCAGATTTCCGCGACGACCGAGGTATCAACTCCGGCCCCGCAGCAGAATCCATCAGGGGCGTGAGCGTCGGACATTCACCGCGCATCACGAGGGGCAAGCAATAAGTGTGTGTCCTTTGTAGGATTCCGCGTCCTTTTGGTCTGCCAGGAGATTCCTGATTGGACCGATGATGCGCCGAGCCACCGGATCGAAACGGGCGTTCAGGGCAGCGTCGGACCGGTAATAGACCCACAGGTCCTGTTCAAGAGTGCCGAAACTCAGTATCGGCACGTCCTGTTGGTAAAAAACCAATCCGGTCGTCTCGAGCAACTGTTCCAGTGTATCGGCGGTGAATTCCGAACGTTCCGCGATGGATTGCGCTATCGCAGGGGGAATTCGGTTGGGATCGGCACGTTGTTGCGCCAGTTGACGCCTTGCGTCTTTTTCCGTGAGCGCATCGACAGCTGACTTGGCCAGCGCCCATGGTGCGACGAGCACATACCCAGGAGCCACCAAAGCTGCGACAAGCACGCCATTGGCTCAATCTACACATGACGTGGTCAGTCCGCTGACGAGCAGGCAGAACCACATCACCACGAATGTCCTGTTACGGGCAACGGCATGCTGAGCGGTCATTACAGCAGCACAGGAGATGGTTATCTGATGGCAAGCGGGCCTGGGCCACACTGTTATTGTGATGACCGTCGATTCGCTGCATGAATCGACCGCAAAAATGACATGGGTGCATGCGAACTCTCGGGAGGGGACTGGAGAGATGCAGCCCCGGCGTTAGACCCCTCCGCCTATGAATCAGCCCTCCGCTACGACCGCAACGCTGCCGCAGGGCTCCGGTTTCGGTGCCACGATGCGCAAGGACAACTGGTGGATCGGTCCCATTGGGATCGCCGCCCTGCTGTTGTCCTTTCTGATCTACTCCACCTGGGCGGCGTTTCAGGGGGCGTACTACTGGGTGCCGGGGACCAACTATCTGTCGCCGTTCTACTCGCCGGAGATCTGGGGCCACAGCCCGCATGCCTTCATCCTGGGTCAGCCCGGGTTCTGGCAATCGTGGATGCCGCCGTTCTCCGCCGCGCTGCTGATCCTCGGCTTGCCGGCCGGCTTCCGTTTGACCTGCTACTACTACCGCAAGGCGTACTACCGTTCGATCTGGCTCGATCCCGTCGCCTGTGCCGTTGGCGAACCGCGTAAGAGCTATTGGGGCGAGAACGCGCTGCCGCTGATCCTGTGGAACGTGCACCGCTACTTCCTCTACGCGGCGATCGTCTTCGTCTTCCTGCTCGGTTACGACGGTATCATCGCGCACATGTTCCCGGTCAACGCCGACGGCACGTCGTTCACCAACGTGCAGTACCTCGCCACCGGCGCGGAGAATCCAGCCTTCGACAAGACCAAGCCGGTCGAGGCCCATCACCACGTCTTCGGCATGAGCTTGGTGTCGCTGGTGCTGATCCTCAATCCGCTGCTACTGGCTGGTTACACCTTCGGCTGCCACTCGCTGCGCCACATCGTCGGCGGGCGCAAGGACTGCTTCGCTGGCGGCTCCGGCTGTGGCACCGATCTGCACTTCAAGGCCTGGAGCTTCGTCAGTTTCCTCAACCGCAACCATGCCACCTGGGCGATGTTGTCGTTGGTGGTGGTCGGTCTGGCCGATGTGCTCGTGCGCCTGGTGGCGATGGGCAAGATCTCGGACTTCCGCTTCTTCTGATTCTGCAGCGTTCGCGTTCCGTTTCGCCCTTCTGTCATCCCACGGACATCCCCATGGAAATCCAGACCTTCGAACATGACGTCCTGGTGATCGGTGCTGGTGGCGCCGGCATGCGCGCCGCCATCGAAGCCGCTGATGCCGGCTGCTCGGTCGGCCTGGTGTGTAAGTCGCTGCTCGGCAAGGCGCACACCGTGATGGCCGAAGGCGGCATCGCTGCGTCGCTCGGCAACGTCGATGATCGCGACGGTTGGAAGGTCCACTTCGCCGACACCATGCGTGGCGGCCAGTACGTGAACAACTGGCGCATGGCCGAACTGCACGCCAAGGAAGCGCCGACGCGCGTGCGTGAGTTGGAGCAATGGGGCGCGGTGTTCGATCGCACCAAGGACGGCAAGATCCTCCAGCGCAATTTCGGGGGTCACCGCTACCCGCGCCTGGCCCACGTTGGCGATCGCACCGGCCTCGAAATCATTCGCACGCTTCAGGATCACAGCGTCCATAAATCGCAGATCGCGGTCTACATGGAGTGTTGCATCACCAAGTTGATCAAGGACGGCGAGCGCGTCGTCGGCGCCTTCGGCTACTACCGTGAGAAGGGCCGCTTCGTGCTCTTCAAAGCCAAGTCAGTGATCATCGCCACCGGCGGTCTGGGCCGCGCTTTCGAGGTGACCTCGAACTCATGGGAGTACACCGGCGACGGTTACTCGCTGGCCTACAACGCCGGTGCAGAACTCCTCGACATGGAATTCATCCAGTTCCATCCCACCGGCATGGTGTGGCCGCCTTCGGTGCGCGGCATCCTGGTGACCGAAGGTGTGCGTGGTGAAGGCGGCGTCCTGCGCAACAAGGACGGCAAGCGCTTCATGTTCGACGACATCCCGGAGAACTACCGCAACCAGACGGCCAAGGATCCGGAAGAGGGCTGGCGTTACACCCAGGGCGATAAGACCGCGATGCGTCCGCCCGAACTGCTGACGCGCGACCACGTGGCGCGCTGCATCAACCGTGAAGTGAAGGCCGGTCGCGGCTCGCCCCACGGTGGCGTGTTCCTTGATATCGCCTGGATCAAGGAACGCGTGCCCAACGCGCGCGAACACATCAAGAAAAAGCTGCCGTCGATGTACCACCAGTTCATGGAACTGGGCGGCCTCGACATCACCACCACGGCGATGGAGGTCGGTCCGACGACGCACTACACCATGGGCGGCGTGCGCGTCGATGGCGATACGCAGATGTCCTGCGTGCCAGGCCTGTTCGCTGCTGGTGAAGCCGGCGCTGGTCTGCACGGCGCCAACCGCCTGGGTGGCAACTCGCTCTCCGACCTGTTGGTGTTCGGCAAACGTGCGGGCGAACATGCCGCGAAATATGCCAAGGAACAGAAACACGGTTGGATCGACGAGGCCGAAGTGAAGGCCTCGATGGAATGGGCGCTGCACTTCATGGACGCGCCGAAGGGCGATGAGAATCCCTACAAGGTCCAGCAGGACCTGCAGAAGATGATGCAGGCGCAGGTCGGCATCGTGCGCAAGGAGGACGAGATGCGCACGGCGCTTGAGGAGATCACCAAGCTCAAGGCCCGCGCCGTCGCGGTGCAGGCACCCGCCAACCGCGAGTACAATCCCGGCTGGCACACTTGCATGGACCTCAGCAACCTGCTGATCGTCTCCGAAGCGCTGACCAAATGCGCGATCGAGCGCAAGGAAAGCCGCGGCGCACAATTCCGCGAGGACTACCAGGAGAAATCCAAGGAGTTCGGCAACTGCAACATGATCATCAAGAAGGGCATCGATGGTCAGATGCAACTCCGCCGCGAACCGGTGACGCCGCTGACCGACGAACTCAAAGCCATCATCGACGAACAGGCGAAGTGAGGACCACACCATGAGCACTGCAGTTGGCGACGCCGCCCCGCATCAGCGCACCTTCAAAGTCTGGCGCGGTGACAAGACCGGCGGCAAGATGGTGGATTATACCGCTGAAATCACCCCAGGTATGGTGGTGCTCGACGCCATCCATCAGATCCAGGCGACGCAGGCCTCGGACCTCGCCTGCCGCTGGAACTGCAAGGCCGGCAAGTGCGGTTCGTGCTCGGCCGAGATCAACGGCAAGCCGCGCCTGATGTGCCTGACGCGCATGGAGGCGTTGCCCGAGGGCGATGTCACCGTGCAGCCGATGAAGGCCTTCCCCAACATCCGCGACCTCGTCACTGACGTGTCGTGGAACTACACGGTGAACAAGAAGATCACCAAGTTCACCCCGGCAAACCCCGGCACCAGATTCGTTGCCGAGGACGGCACCTTCCGCATGCAGCAGCGCGACGTCGAGCGCACGCAGGAGATGCGCAAGTGCATCGAGTGTTTCCTCTGCCAGGACACCTGCCACGTCATCCGCGACCATGAGAAACACGAGGTCTTCTCCGGCCCGCGCTTCTTCGCCCGCGCCGCGTCGCTCGAGATGCACCCGGTCGACGTCGCCGACCGCGAGCCGTTCCTGAAAAACGAAGGCGGCATCGGCTTCTGCAACATCACCAAGTGCTGCACCGAAGTCTGCCCCGAGCACATCACCATCACCGACAACGCCATCATCCCGCTCAAGGAGCGCATCGCCGATCGTTACTACGATCCGGTCACGATGCTGTGGCGCTGGGTGACCGGAGCAGACAAGAAAGACGGTTGAACCAACCGCATCTTCATCAGATCTCCATCCGGACCCGTGGCATCAGCCACGGGTCCGTCGTTTTTGTTACTCCGGAGCGAAGCGACGGAGGCGGGCGCCGAGTGGCGGTGGGCGGATAAAATGGCGAAGCCATCCGCCCACGGGTGAGGAGGCGCAGCCGACGAACCCGAGCCACGACAAAGCCCGCGGGGGCAGGCCGCAGGCCGTGGGGGC
>JACDEI010000017.1:10064-23206 GCA_013816485.1 Planctomycetota bacterium | reverse complement strand
GGGGCGAAGCCCCCAAAACACAAGTTGGTATGAATCACTGCCGGCAAAGGGTTTCCATGGCCGCGTTTTCCCTGGTGCTCCGCGTACGGGCCGCAGTACACCTCCCACCCATTCCCATGAGCGGCCTCGTCTCCATCCTCAGTCAGCAGTTGGCCGAAGCACAGGCCCAGAGCGATCTGCCTAGGCAGGTGGCGTTGGCAGTGGCTTTGCTCAAGGAGCGGGTCAGCGACAGCGGACGCATTCTGGCGATCATCAGCGGCTCCTGTGCGGAACTGGCAGCACAGAACGACCCCGGCGATCTCACCGCCGCCCTTGGTTGGTACCAGACTTGGTTCCGTCATACCCGTGCGCCCGAGGCCAAGGCCGGCATGGAGGCGTTGCAGGAACGCATCATCCGCGTCGAGGACGCCCAGCGCGGGCTGCGCGATGCTGTCACCGCCCGTGATGCGACGACCCTGCGCACGGCGCTCGCCGGATTCCACGAGAACACCGATCGGCTGGCTGAGACCCCGGGCCTGCTGGGCGAAGCCCAAACCCTGCTCGATGATCTGGTCAATGCCGCCCGCCGTTCATGGAGCGAGCGCATCAGTCGTTCACGCACGGTGCGCGAACGGTTGATGGCGGCGATCCCCGACCGGCTTGACGAAGCGATGGCAGCGTATCAGGAACTGCTGACCCTCGACCCGACCACCGCGGACGATCCTGAACTGGCTGAGTTGACCGAGCGCGCGGAACTGGCGCGCAACCGTCATCGCCTGCTCGAAGACGCGTTGAACGGACATGCGCTGCAACCTTTAGAAGAGGCGAGCGAGGCGGTCGAGGCCTCGGCCGATCGTCTGAGCGATGCGCAGGGGCTGCTCGACCGTGCGCTGGTCGCGCGCGCTGAACGGCGTGCCCGCCTTGAACACCTGCACGGGGAACTGGTGGGGGTTGATCGTACGCGCCTTGATCTGCTGGTGCCGGTGGTGGAGGAACTGGCGGCGCTCGATCCTGCCGGTCCGGCAGCGGCAGCGCTGGCTGGCGACCGGCAACGGCTGGCGACCCTGGAAGCTTGGCAGAGTACCATTGGCAATGCCGACCAGGCCGACCTCGACGACTTGACCAGCGCGATCGATTCGCTGGCGTCCTCGCCTGAGCAGTTGGCCGATACGCCCAGCGTGCTCACCCGTGGCCGTGCGGTGTTGCGTCATCGTGCCGGGGTGATCGCCGCGCGGCGACGGGTGAAGGTGCTCGCTGGCGCCGCTGGCGCCGTCGTGGTCCTCATCGCCGTCATCTTGGTGGTGCGCGATCAACGTGCCTTCGCCACCATCACCGAGGCTGGCGATCCACCCGCCGCTTTGGCCGCGGCTGAACGCTACCGCGATGAATGGCACATCTTCCACCGCGCCGCCGCAGCACTGGAGATCACGCGTCTGCAGGACGAGGTCATGAGTGGCCGCCTGAGCGCCCTGGCTGGCGTGCGGGATCCGGCGGAGCGCCTACAACGCATCGAGGCCATGCTCACCGAGCAGCTACCGCTGCGGCGCGACGAACTGGTGGGCCTGCGTGATCGCACCCGGCTCGAACTCGCTGACCGCGGCTTCGCCAGCGCCAACGGCATCGCCGACCCGACTGCGCGCATCGCTGCATTGACTGCCTACGCGGCAGGCGTCGGTGATGCCGCGCGTGCGCAAGCCGCCCGCGACACCATCGTGGTGGTCGAACGCGAGCGCGATGTGGCGATGTGGGCGGCGGTATTGGATGCCAAGGAACCATCGACCCGACTGAACGCGATCGCAGCGTACGTGGCGTTGCCCAATCCGGTGAAGATGGCGGATGCCGAGCGCCTGCGTGATCAGGCCCGCAGCGAGGTGCAGCGCACCGAACAGCGTGCTGCCGATAATGCCGCGTGGGCCAAGGTCGCCATGATCGAGGATCCCGCTGCTGGTGTCAGCGCGATCGAAGCCTACCTCGCCGGTCCCGATCCGGCGCACACCTCGGAAGCGCGCGAACGTTTGAAGCGCCTGCTGGTGAAACGTGATGACCTGGCGTGGGCCACCGCCAATGCCGAGGACACTGCGCACGAACGTCTGGCCCGTCTGCGTGCCTACCTCACCGGCCCGCTCCCTCGGACCCACGATGGCGAAGCGCAGCAGGGCATCGCCGCTGCGGTGTGGGCCATCGCCAGTGCTCCGAGCGAGCCCGCCGAGCGCTTGGCGTCGATTCGTGCTTACCTCGCGGATGCGACCAACACCGCCTATCGCGACCAGGCCGAAGCGTTGGCTGAGGAACTGCCGCGCGAACTCGACCGCGCGGCCTGGGAACGTGCCCGCGCTCCTGGTGATCCCGCGGCGCGCATCGCCGCAATCCAAGCCTACCTCACCAGTCCTGGGGAACACGTTCATCAGCAGGACGCTTTCGAGGAGATCGCCCGTACCGCCAGGCCGCTGATCACCAGCGATCCGAAACGAGTCACCGACTTGCCGCGCACGATGCTCGAACGCATCCCGGTCGCGGATCTGATCCGCTTGCCGCCTGCACATTTTGACCGGCTCCCAGCGACCTTCCGTGCCCGTCTGCCAGCACCGTTACCGTGGGCCTCCAGCACCGGTGTCGACGACTACGGGCGCTGGGCGGTGCTGACTATCGGTGAGCAGCAGGTGCGCCTGCGTTATATCACCGAAGGGCAGGTGCAGGTCTCATCGCCCACTGGCATGCTCCAGGTCAGCAATCCCACACCTTTCTGGATGGCGGACACGGAATGCACCCAGGCGCTGTGGAGCGATATGCTGCGCTCGTTCTTCTCCGACGGCAATCCGAGCAAACACCGCGGACCGGATCTGCCGGTGCACCGCGTCAGCCGGGTCGAATGCCAACGGTTCCTCGACGCCTGCAACGCCCGTCTGCTCAAGGAGGGGGTCGCCGTTCAGGTGCGCCTGCCCACCGGCAACGAATGGTTTTTCGCCGCTACCACCGGAATCGATGGCCTGACCGCGATCGATCGCGGCACTGCCCGTGGGTATGATGGACGCGATCAAGTGCGTCTGGCCTACGCGCAGGAGAACGGCCGCGCTCCAGGCGTGGTCGGCGGTGGCCGGCGCGACCGTTGGGGCCTCACCGATCTCCTTGGCAACGTCAGCGAATGGTGCGCTGACGACTACGATGGGTCGCCCCATTGGCGCGGTGGCGCGTGGGTCGATTCACGGGCCGACTGCCGGCCCGAACGGGTGCAGAAAGCCAAGCCCGACGCGGAGTTGGAATGGGTCGGTCTGCGGCTGGTGGTGGTCCCGGCAGCACCCACTCCCGCCACGGCTGAGATGCCGACGCGCTAGCCCAAGCGGGCCAGGGACTTGGGCATCTTGACCCTTGCCTTGGGACGGACCGCCTTAGTCTCCGCTCCCCTTTGCCCAGGCGGCCATTCCGGTCGTCCGAGCTCTTCGTTCGTACCTAGGCCTTCATGCGGATCTTCTCCGGCAACGCCAACCGTCCTCTTGCCCAAGCCATCGCCGACGCTGTCGGCGTGCGCCTGGGTGAGTTGAACTGCAACCGCTTCCCCGACGGGGAAGTGAAGGTGCAGATCATGGAAGACGTGCGTGGTGCCGACGTGTTCGTGGTCCAGCCGACTACGACCAATGATTTCCTGATGGAACTGCTGGTGATCACCGACGCGCTGCGTCGTGCGTCAGCGTCGCGCATCACCGCGGTGGTGCCTTACTTCGGTTACGCGCGCCAGGATCGCAAACACGAAGGCCGCGTGCCCATCACCGCCAAGCTGGTGGCCAACCTGATGGTCACCGCCGGCATCCACCGCGTGCTGACCGTCGACTTGCACGCGCAGCAGATCCAGGGTTTCTTCGATGTGCCGGTCGACCACCTGATGGCGCGTCCGGTGCAGCTCGAATACCTCATGAGCCTCAAGCTCACCGACCCGGTGGTGCTCAGCCCTGATACCGGCTCGATCAAACTCGCCGACCGCGTAGCCAAAGCCCTCGGCGTGCCGCTCGCGATCATCGACAAGCGCCGTACCGGCGATTCGCAGACCGAGGTCGCCAACGTCATCGGTGAGATCGGTGCCCGCGAGGCGATCATCATCGACGACATGATTACCACTGCCGGCAGCATGACCAACGCGATCAAGACCGCGCGTCAGTTCGGCGCCAAGCGCGTGATCCCGGTCTGCACCCACGCGGTGCTCTGCGGCGACGCCTACGAGCGCCTGAGCGGCGTTGGCCTCGACGAACTGGTGATCACCGACACCATCCCGCTCAAGCGGCGGTTCGCTGATTTGCCGGTCAAAGTCCTTTCTCTCGCGCCCTTGCTGGGCGCAGCCATCAAGAACATCCACACCAACCAGTCCGTCAGCTCTTTGTTTGTTGAACGGGCCACCAAGAAAAGCGTCTGAAGCGCCAGGAGTCGTCATGAGCAGCATCAACACTTACCCAGTCCAGAACCGCACCGCCCTCGGCAGCAGCGCCGCGGTCACCCTGCGCAAAGCCGGCATCGTGCCGGTGACGGTCAGCCGTCCTGGGAAGCCCAGCGCCCACCTGCAGGTGGATGAGAAATCGGCCAACCACTTGGCGGCGAACGTCGTCCACCTGTGCAAGCTGGACGTCGACGGCAAGGCCTTCACCGCCCTGCGCGGCGAGATCGCCAAGGACGTGCTGACCGACCAGATTAAGCACATCGACCTCATCGAGGTCGATGAGAAGAGCGAGATCAAGGTCGACGTCGCGGTCATCCCCGACGCGCGCAACTGCCCAGGCATCAAGGCCGGTGGCATCGTTGAGCTGCGTGCGCGCAAAATCACCGTGCGTTGCCCGGCGAACAACATTCCCGACAGCGTCAGCTTCGACCTCTCAGAAGTCGAACTCCAGCAGTCGGTGAATGTCGGCGCGATCAAGCTGCCGAAGGGCGTGACCCTGGTCACCCCGGCCAAGCAGCTCCTGCTCAGCGTGGTCATCCCGCGCGGCATGAAGGCCCTGGCCGACGAGGCCGATGCCGCCAAGGCCGCCGCCGCTGGCACCGCTCCGACGGCTACGGGTGCGACCCCGGCTGCGGGCGATGCCGCTGCCAAGTCTGGCGATGCCGCTGCCAAACCTGGCGATGCCAAGGCTGCTGCTCCGGCCGCCAAGAAGTAATCGTCAACGGTTGGTTATCTGTCCAACGGCACCGCTTCGGCGGTGCCGTTGGCGTTTTAAGACAGGCCACGGACTACAGACTACAGGCCACAGGTCGTGAGGAGAACGTTCCTCCCGCGACCTGTGGCCTGTGGCCTGTAGTCCGTAGCCTTGCTACCAGATGAAACCCCGTCGCCGTGTCGCCCTGCTGATGGACATCCACACCGCGTATGACCACGGCGTCGCGCGCGGCATCCTGCGCTACGCGCGCGAAGCCGGAAACTGGCGCTTGTTCGGTCAGGGTTGGACGTTGGCGCAGGTGCGTGATCCCAAGACCTGGAATGGCGATGGCATCATCACCCGCGTGCACGAGCCGGGCGAGGTCCCGCCGTTGCTCGCCCCTGGAGTGCCGGTGGTGGACGTGTGCCGCACCACGCCGCATCCACGCATCCATTCCGCCGCCAACGACGATGAGGCCACCGGTCGGTTGGCGGGTGAGCATTTCCTCGCTGCCGGCCATCGCCGCTTCGCCTATTGTGGTGCTCCCGAAGGCACCTGGTCGCAGCGTCGCTGGCGTGGTTTCGCCGAGTCGGTGGGCATCCCCGAGGCCCGTATGCTGTCCTTCCAACGTCCGCGGGCGTGGTGGCACAAGGCCGGGCCGGCGCCACTTCCGCTCAAGCAGTGGGTCAAACGTCTGGAACGTCCCATCGCCATCCTTGCCGGCGATGATGCGATCGGGGTGAAGTTGACTCAGGCCTGCGCCGATCTCGGCATCCGCGTACCGGATGAGGTCGCCATCGTTGGGGTCGACAATGAAGAGGTGCTGTGCGAACTGGCGATGCCGGCCCTCAGCAGCATCCCGTGCGATACCGAGCGCATGGGTTACGAGGCCGCCCGGCTGCTCGACGACTTGATGAAGCAGGGAATGAAAGCGGTGCGCGAGGCGCGTCATGTCGCCGTGCCGCCGCTGCCGCTGGTGGTCCGTGGTTCGAGCGACAGCTTCGCTACCAAGGACGAGGCGGTGCTCGCCGCGCTGCGCCTGATCCACCAGAGCGATCACGCCATCCACGTCCCCCAGGTGGTAGCGGTCAGCGGCCTGTCGCGCCGTTCGCTCGAACTACGTTTCCGCAAGGAACTCGATCGCACCATCCTGGACGAGATCAGCCGCACGCGACTCGATCGCGCGTGTCGCTTGCTGACGACGACGGATCTGCCGGTGGCGAAGGTCGCGCTCAAACTGGGATTCAGTTCGCCGCAACGGTTTCATGCGGTGTTCCGGGCAAAGCTCGGCATGTCGGCAAGCGATTTCCGGACACGCAATCGCCGTCAGGAATGATGTGCCGCGGTAAGTGCCCCGAAGAGGGTATGTCTCGCTCGACGATGGCCGAGTCCTGACGTCGACAGAGATCGCGTCGATCGCCGCCGCCGAGCCGTGAGGCGATCTCAACGTAAGTGAGTTCCCGTCAGGGCGGTGCCGTTGGTGGCGAACACGCACGCGTGGTGCACGCCTTCGCCATCGCTGCTGGTCCAGCGCCAGACAATCTGTTTATCGCGGGTGATCTCAAACAGCCTGGTTTCACCGGCTTTCGCCGCGTAGCTGTTGATGATGGTGTTGCCGTTCGGCAGGCGCTGTACGCCACAAGCGTCCTTCATCAGGTTCTCGACCTCGGGATTGGTCACTTGCCAGGCGATCGTGCCATCGGGTGAGAACTCGGCGACGCGGTTGCTGTGCGTCAGGCCGACCAGGGTGTTGCCGTCGGCGAGGCGGATGGCGGTGAACGGCCACGTGTGAACCTTGTGCTCGCTGTCGCCAGGCGAGGTGGTGTCGATGCGGGCAAGGACCTTGCCCGTGCGGTCGTACTGGATCACCGCGAAATCCAGCAGGTGCGGGCAGAGGTAGGTGCCGTCCGCCAGTTTGCGCGCCATGCGCGTCTGCATGTGGGCGTTGCCTTTCTGGCAGGCGAGGGCGACCTCCACCACGGCCTTACCCATCGCGTCGAGTTCCAGCAGGCGTGGATTCGGACCGGCCTCGGTGAGGACGTAGGTTCCCTCAGCGGTCTTCTGGATGCTGTTCACTTCGTCCTGCGTGCCCTGGTACGACCACACCACGGTTTGGTCGCGAGTGACCTCGACCGCGCCACCCTTGGGGAAGGCACCACAGCGCGAAACCGCGAGCAGGATATTGCCGGACGGCAGCACCCAACCTTCGCGGGTGGAGTGTGGATAGCGCCAAGTGACGTTGCCGGTTGAGCCACTGGCGTCTTCGATCACGTAGGTCTTGCCGCCGGTGATCAGCATCGAGTGGGTGATGTCATCCGCGGCAGTCGCAGTCGTGGTGATGAAGAGGGCAAGCAGGGTCGTTGTGAATGTATGCATTGGCAGGTCCGAGGGGTACGAAAGGTCCGAGGGGGTACAAAAGGTCCGGGGAAGAGCGACGGGCGTTGATCGCACCCTTCGTACCGCTCGTACCGCTCGTACCGCTCGTACCCTTCGTACGGATGTCCTAAGCGAGGATTGGCGTGATCAGCTCGCCATGCACGTCAGTCAGGCGCATGTCGCGGCCGCCCCAGCGGAAGGTCAGGCGTTTATGGTCGACGCCGAGCAGGTGCAGCATGGTCGCGTGCAGGTCGTGCATCTCGACTTTGCCTTCGACGGCTTTGTAGCCGTATTCGTCGGTGGCGCCGTGGACGTAGCCGCCCTTCACGCCGCCGCCGGCCATCCAGCAACTGAAGCCGAAGGGGTTGTGGTCGCGGCCGTCAGAACCCTGCGCGAACGGCGTGCGGCCGAATTCGCCGGTGAAAACCACCAGCGTGCTGTCAAGCAGGCCACGTGACTTGAGGTCCTTGAGCAACGCCGCGATCGGTTGATCAACCATGCGGGCGTTCTCTTCATGGCCCTTCTTCAAGCGCGAGTGCTGATCCCAGCGATCGTTGCCGGTGTCGGGACAGGTCAGCTCGATGAAGCGCACGCCACGTTCCACCAGACGGCGGGCGATCAGACACTGCATGCCATAGGTGCGGGTGTGCTGGTGGTCCGACTTGAGGCCGTAAAGTTCCTTGGTCGCGTCGGTCTCTTTGCCCAGGTCCATCAGATCCGGGACCGAGGTCTGCATCGAGTACGCCATCTCATAATTGGCGATGGCGGATTCGAGGGGGTCCTGCTTGCCAGCACGCTCCACCAACATGCCGTCGAGGCGGTGCATGAGGTCGAGTTTGCGCCGCTGTTCTTCCGGGTTCTTCTCGCGCGCCTTGATGTTGGCCACGGGCTCTGCGGCCGGTCGGAACATCGACCCCTGGTAGCTCGCCGGCAGGAATCCGCTGTTGAAACAATCGAGGCCCCCAGGCGGCACCAGGCCACCGTTGAGCACGATGAATCCCGGCAGATCGCGGCATTCGCTGCCGAGGCCGTAGCTGAACCACGCGCCCATGCTCGGCCGGCCTTGGAGCCCCGAGCCGGTGTGCAGGAAATAATTCGCGTTGGTGTGCTCGGAGAAGTTCGCCGTCATTGAGCGAATGACCGACAGGTCGTCGACACACTCACCGATGTGCGGAAACAACGAGCTGACCGGGATGCCGCTTTTGCCGTAGTTCTTGAACTCCCACGGACTGCCCAGGGTGTTGCCGTTGTTGTTGAACTGCGTCGGTTCCATCTTCATGCGGAACGGTTTTCCGCTGTCGCGCGTCAACGCCGGCTTGGGATCGAAGCTGTCGACCTGCGACAGGCCGCCGTCGAGGTAGCAGAAGATCACGCTGCGGGCCTTGGCCGGATGATGGCGCGCCTTGCCTGGGACGATGTCGCCGGCGTAGGCGCGGTCGTTGAGCAGCGCCTGCAAGGCGAGGCCGCCGAAGCCACAGGCAGCGGTCTTCAGCAGGGTGCGGCGGTTGATGCGGTGACTCATAGTGTGGTCCTGTGCTCGCCCCTGAGATCGCTGTGGTGGTCATTGAACAAAGATGAACTCCTTGGTCGTCACCAGCGCGTGCGCCAGATCGGACCATGACTTCGCTTCGGGTTTCTCGCCAAGGAACTCCGTCGCCGCTGCCAACTCCGCTGGCAATGGCTCGCGGGAGAACGCCATGCGGTACAACAGCGCGATCCGCTCCAGATTTCCCGGCACCTGATCGCTGACGCGTTTCGCCCAGCGTTGCGCCTGCGCCTGCACGAACGGATCGTTCATCAGGATCAGCGCCTGCGCCGGCACGTTGGAACTGGCGCGTTTGCCCATGGTGTTGAACGGGATCGGGGTGTCGAAGGCGAGCATCATCGGTGAGAGGAAGTTGCGCCATACCGTCTGGTAGACGCTGCGCCGACCGTTGCCATCGAGCGGCCCGCCTTTCGGGCGTCCGCGGCCGGTCATGAACTCGGAGAGATGGATCGGGACGCTCGGCCCATACATCACCGGATCGAGGCGTCCCGACAACGCCAGCAACGCATCGCGGATCGCTTCGCCTTCCAGGCGGTGGAGGTGGGCGCGGTGCAACAACAGATTGCCTGGATCTTTGGCGTCCTGTACCGGATCCGCCGCGCTGCTCATGCGCCAGGTGTTGCTCAACATGATGCTGCGCGCCAGCCGTTTGACCGACCAGCCGTCGGTAACAAAACGGGTGGCGAGGTGGTCGAGCAGCTCGGGATGCGACGGCGGTGTGCCGAGGGCGCCGAAATTGTCGACCGAGGCGACGATCCCACGGCCCAGCAGGTGGTGCCAGATGCGGTTGGCCATCACGCGAGCAACGAACGGGTTCGATTTCGCATCCGTCATCCGCTGGGCGATCTCCAGGCGGCCGCTGCCGTGCGTGATCGCTGGCTGTTTGCCGAAGATTGATTCCGGCAGACCGCGTGGTGCGACCGGACCGGGATTGCGTGGGCTACCGCGGATCAGGATGCGCCAGTCAGCGCCGTCGCCGTCCATGATGCCCAGTGCTTGGCGCGATCTGTCGCGGATGTCCTTGCTGATGGCGGCCTGATCCTTGGCGAAGTCCCCGATCAGCGCTGGATCGATGGCACCCATCAGGTCGGGGTGTTCAAGTGCCCAGGCAAGCAGTGCGTGCTGCGCTGGTTTCTGTGGCTGGTCCTTGAACGCCGCGACGAAACTGAAGCGGTAGCTGCGCGCCAATTGGGCAAGGGCGGTGCTGGCGATCTCCAACGGCGCTGGCGTTTCCGTCGGCGGCAGCGGTGGTGCATCGCGGCGCTGCACCACCATCGCCACCGCGAAGTCCTCGCTGTCGGCGGTGAACTCCAGGTGGCAACGATGTCCTGGATACGCACTCAAATCCATACGTTCCCAGCGCCATTCACCGACCTTGCCATCGACGCGACGCACCAACGCACGATGGAGGGGGCCGTCGACCAGCGTGTGCGCTCCGACCGCGGCGTAGAGCATGCCCTTGCCACGCATCAGCACATGAATCGGGCCTTCTTTCAGATCGATGGTGCGTGTGCGCAGGGTTCGCCCAGCGCGTGGCATATCGAGATCAGCCGGATCATTGGCGCTGTCGGGCCCCGGTGTCAGGCGCAGCCAAAGCGGATCGAACCACGCCGCACTGCGATCGGCGATTCGTAATGCGGGATTCGCCGGATCGCTGCCAAAGCGGAACGTGCCTGAGCGTGTGGCATGTGGTCCGAACGCCACGCCATCGGGCAGGAACGGTTCGTCGCGGGCGTAGTCGACCAGGATGGTGGAATCAGCGAGTGCTTTGTCCCAACGTTCTTGTTCCTGTCGGCGCTGTTCGGCCATTTCTTGTTGGACTCCCGCAAGAGCTTCAACGCGTTTTTCGGCTGAAACTCGCATGAGCCGCGCCCAGACATGGAACGGATCACGCGGATCGTCGGCCACGGCTTGCAGGTGTTTCAGCCAGGCGGCGAAGGTCGGCAGATGTAGGGCGTGGCGCTGGGCGACTTCGGGCAGTCCGTTGCCAGCGGAGCCATCGACCTCAAGCGCGGCGAGCAGGATCTTCTCCACCGCAATGATGCCAGGAGTAAGTGCGGTTTCACAGGTGCGGCGCAGCGAGTGGTCGTTGATGCGACGCAGTTCCCACAGCCGCTCCGCCACCGCACGGTTGTGCCGTTCGTTCTCGAACCGCACTTGCCGGTAGCTGCTGCTCTGAGCGATACCGCCGAGCGCGTGGTAGTCCTTGGCGGTGATGGGATCGAACTTGTGGTCGTGGCAGCGCGCGCAGCCGATGGTCAGCCCCATGAAGGTCTTGCCCATCACATCGATCTGGTTGTCGATGCGCTCGGCCTCGTCCTGACGGATGTCGACCGGCGAATGGATCATCTCACCGAGGAACCAGAAACCGGTGGCGAGGATGCTTTCGTCCGCGCCGTCCTTGGTCAGCCGCGGTTCCGGCAGCAGATCGCCGGCGATGTGCTCCTGCACGAAGCGGTCGTAGGGCACATCGGCATTGAGCGCGCGGATGACGTAGTCGCGGTACTGCCACGCATTGGCGATACGCGCATCGAACTCGTGGCCGCGCGTTTCCGCGTAGCGCACCAGGTCGAGCCAGTGGCGCGCCCAGCGTTCACCGAATGCGGGCGAGGCGAGGTACTGATCGACCACGCGCTCGAAGGCGCTGGCGGAGGTGTCGGCCAGGAACGTGTCGACCTCGGCGGTGGTCGGCGGCAGGCCGGTGAGCGCGAACGCGGCACGGCGGATGAGCGCGCGACGTTCGGCCTCCGGCGCGGGTTTCAGTTTGGCCTCTTCCAGCTTGGCCAGGATGAAGCGGTCGATCGGCGTCTGCGCCCAGGCGCTGTCGCGCACGGCCGGCGGTTTCACCGTGCGGATGGGCGACCACGCCCAGTGGACCTTCGGATCGATCGCCACCGGTCCGTCATGGTCCTTGCCGCTCGCTTTCGGTGCCGCCTCCTGCGGCCATGGCGCGCCTGCCTGGATCCACGCCGTCAGATCGGCGACCTGCGCCGCGCTCAGGCGTTCCTTGGGCGGCATCTCCAGTTCCGGATCGCTGTAGGAGACCGCCTTCAGTAGCAGGCTCTTGCCCGGTTCCCCAGGCACGATCGCTTGACCGATCTCGCCGCCCTTCAGCAACCCCGCGTGCGAATCGAGCAGCAGGCCGCCCTTCTTTTTCCCGGCCTTCACCGAATGGCAGGAATGGCAGTGTTCGACCAGCAGGGGGCGGATCTTGGTCTCGAAAAACGCCAGGTCGCTGTCGGCGGCGGTCGCCAGTGGGGCTCCGGCGACGAGCGCCAGCAGGGAGAGCCAAGCACATCCGGCAATCACAGGTCGCATGCGTTCATCCTTGGTGTCCAGATCGGCATGGTCGTGGTGATGGTACGGGCGACCTCCGCACCTGTGAGGGTGAAAACGGTGCTCCTTTGCGTCTGTTGAGTGCTGTTTCACGCAGGCCGGATGGTCCTGGCGGAACCGCGGCGATGTGTGCAGCACCTGTCGAGGCCTGGCGTTGTGGTCGACGAAGGGTGTCCGATCGTGATAGTATACTCCAGCGAATCCGGGAGGGACAGCATGTCCGGCGAGAAGACGCGCAGCCAGAGCCAGCAACCTATCGAGGCCACGGTCCAACGCCTGCAACGACGCCTGCTCGGCGATCTGCAGGAGACCGTGTGGTGGTTCCACCAACAGATGCCGGCCTACTACTTCCAGGTCACCGACCCGGACGAACAGGAACGCCACCTGGAGATGCTGCACTCCTTCCGCCATGCGCAGGAGTCGCGCCTGACCATGGTCGACGATGGCGTCGCGGGCAAACTGCTGGTCTTCGGTCGGCCGCAGACCCACACCCTGCTCGATGTGGTGCGCGCGGTCGGCGAACGGCCCTTCCATCGTCTGGAACTGCACACCAGCAAGGATCGCCGGCTGTTCATCTACGCCTTCTGCTACGGTCCGGCGGCGGTGCCGAGCGGCATCGACCTCAAGGCCCACCGCGCGGCGATCCAACGCGCGTTGGGCGACGACGACGAAACGTGCAGCATTCAAGCGGTGCGCTACCTCGATGCGGTCGACCAGGGCTACCTGGCGCGCAGCACGGTCGAACGGGTGGTGCGCCACGTGCGCGCGTGGTCGGCACTGCGCAGTGC
>JACDEI010000017.1:0-10054 GCA_013816485.1 Planctomycetota bacterium | reverse complement strand
GCGCAGTGCCGACGATCTGCACCTAGCGGTCGATCGCGAGGTCGACGGCAAACAGGTGACGCGTTTCCTTGCCGCCACCAGCGGCGTCAATCCGTGGCAACTGCTGCTGCACCTGGCGCGTACCATCGCCCGCCACCGCGTCGAACTGCAACGCGGCTACCTCGATCTGGTGCCGGCGGTGGAGGGTGGCGAGAAGGCGCTGGTCAGCTCGATCTATGTTGTAGGTCCCAAGGGCCGCTCATTGTCGCCGCGCGTCGTCCAGGCGGTGGAGGGCGACCTCGCCGCCCTGCGGCGACAATACCGCGATTCGCTGGCCGACCTGTTCGCCGCCGGCACCTACACCCTCGATGAACTCGAAGTGCTGCGGGCCGCCATCGCCTTCAGCGGACAATTGCTGGGACCGGGCAACCGCTACCTCGACGTGGACGAAGAAGGCGACGAGGTGGTGCGTAACTATCCCGAGCTGTGCCACGCCCTGGTGGCGTTGCTGGCGGCGCGTTTCCGTCCCGGCGCGACGATCTCGCGCATGGCCTGGAGCAAACGCCACAAGGTGCTGCTGGGTCGCATCCAGGGGGTTGAGAACCGGGCGCATCGCGCGGTGCTCGAGGGCATGGCGTCGTTCATCTGTGCCGTCCGCCTGACCAACACCTTCCGTCCTGGGCGTTTCGGTCTGGCCTTCAAGATCGACCGCGACGCCCTGCCGACTGAACGGTTCCCGCAAAAACCCTACGGCCTGTTTTACTTCAGCGGCGCCAACTGCCGGGGTTTCCACGTGCGCTTCCGTGCTTCGGCGCGTGGCGGCCTGCGCGTGCTGATCACCCGCACTCCTGGGCAGTACGCGCGCGCACGCGACGGCCTGCTGAAAGAGGTCTACGACCTCGCGTGGGCGCAGCAGCTTAAGAACAAGGACATCCCTGAAGGTGGCAGCAAGTGCATCTGCTTGGTGGAGCCCGGCGGCGATGCGACCGCGGCGGTGAAGCAACTCGTCGATGGGCTGATCGACCTGATCCTGCCTGAGGGCAAGGTGCCGGAGGTCATCGGGCCGCACGACGAACAACGTGAACACGACCTGATCTTCCTCGGCCCCGATGAGAACATGACGCCCGACCGCATCGTGTGGGTGGCCAAACGCGCCGCGCTGCGCGGACTGCCGCACCACGCCACGCTGATGTCGTCCAAGCCTGGTTCCGGCATCAACCACAAAGAGTTCGGCGTCACCAGCGAAGGCATCTTCCGCTGGGTCGACACCGTGCTGCCGATCATCGGCATTCAGCCGGGAGCGTCCTACACGGTGAAGATGACCGGTGGTCCCGACGGCGACGTCGGCGGCAACCTGCTCAAGATCCTGCACCGTGAACACGGGACCCGCGTGAAGGTGGTGGCGATCAGCGACGGCACCGGCGGGGCATACGACCCCAACGGGCTCGAATGGAGGGAACTGCTGCGCCTGGTGAACGAAGCGCAGGGGGTCGCGCGGTTCTCGGTCAAGTTGCTCAAGGGTCAGGGGGCCAAGGTGGTGCCCGCCACCGACAAGGCGGGTGAGGCGTTCCGCAACACGCTGCACAACACCGTGGTGACGGATCTCTTCCTGCCGTGTGGAGGACGCCCCTACACCATCAACGACGACAACTGGCAGCAGTTCCTCAAACCCGACGGCAAGCCGAGCGCCAAGGGCATGATCGAAGGCGCCAACATCTTCCTCACGCCCACGGCGCGGGCGAATCTGGAAGCGGCTGGTCTGGTGGCGATCAAGGACTCCTCCGCCAACAAGGGCGGCGTGATCTGCTCCAGCTATGAAGTGCTCGCCGGCCTGGTGATGAGCGACGAGGAGTTCATCGCGCGCAAGCCGCGCTACGTGAAAGAAATCATCGAAATCATCCGCGCGCGCGCCGATGACGAGGCCAAGGCCCTGGTCAGCGCGTGGATCAGGCGTGGCCGCACGGTGTCGTTGTCGGCCCTCTCACCCGAGGTCAGCGAGGAGATCAACCGCGTCAGCGGCATGCTGGAGACCATCATCCAGACACATTTCGAGAACCCGGGCTTCCAGGCGACCTGGCTGCGTCACCTGCGCGAACACTGCCCGCCGGTGATGGTCGAGGACTTCGCCGAACGCCTGATGGAACGCATCCCACGTCCGCACCGCATCGCCATCCTCGCGAAACGCCTGGCCAGCCGCATGGTTTATAAGGAAGGCCTGACTTGGTGCCGCGCCTACCTCACCGGCGAGCGGTTGTGGGAGGTGCTGTCGACCTACCTGCGTGCCGAAGCGCAGGTGGCGAGCTTCACCGCCGTGCTCGCCAAGCTGAATGTGCCCGATCGCGACATCCTGCTGCGCGTCGTGAACGCCGGTGGTCAGCGAGAACTGGTACGCGAACGATTGGGGCAGATCGTCTGAGTGGATGAACCCGCCACATGATTGAGACCTGTCGACACCTAATCGGCTATCGCCGTGTCTGCCAGGATGCGGTCGGTGTCTTCGAGCGGGATCAGGACGCAGTTCTTGTGGTGGCAGATGGCGCGGGAGGAATAGAGGACGGAGAGGTGGCATCAAGGAGCGTGGTGGAATTCATCCGTCAGGTTCCATACGATCCAAGGACGCCAACGGACTGGGGGCAGGTTCTCAGGCAGACAGATTTCGCCACGCCCAGTGGTCAATCGACTGCCTGTGTTGTCGAATTGTCCGGAAACGGTCTTCGTGGTGCGAGTGTCGGTGATAGTCGAGTCGGCATTCTGAACGGCGATGACGTGGTATTTCCTAGCGATGGTCAGCAACGTAAACCATTGCTCGGAAGCGGTGAGGCGGTGCCGTGCGACTTCAATTTTCCATGGAATGGTGAAATGGTGTTGGTCGGTAGCGATGGGTTCTGGAACTACGTCCGTATGGAGCAGGTCTTGGCCAATCTGCGCTTCATCGAGTTTCCACTCTTGGCGAAAACCCTCTGTGAAATGGCTCGGCTTCCGTCCAGCGGCTTTGCCGATGATGTATCAGTCATCTGTGCTCGACGGCGAAAAATATTCTCCCCGAGACGACGGATCGATCTCTCGGTCGACTCAGACTGACCGCTCTCGCTGCCCAATATTCCCAGCGAGCCTGTTTGTCCGGACACTCAGTGCGCAAACCGAAAGCTGTAAGCGACAGTGCCATCGACTTTGTGGTGCCGAACGGTCAACACTGGGGTCGCCGCTTCAGGACTTGCCGTGAAGGACAGGAATCCGCCACCGATCCGATGGAAGCGATGGTAGGTGGGGTCCTCTCCCGGCGAGCCCTCGGCCAAGCCGTTGCTGGTGGGGCCAGCACTGAACTCGTGCAGGCCCAACGTCGGGTGGACACTGTGGTACTGCCAATGGCGATCACCATTGATGATGACCAGACGCTTGGCGACGTGCTGCGCAAACCACGCCTTGATGGCGTCGCCCTCATGACGGAAGCCGTCATTGGCGTGGTTGTCTTTCTTATTCTTGCGATCAGGTCCGACGATGGGCGTTGGCGACACCAGGATCAACCAAGATGCGTCACTAGCGAGCATGGTGCGCTGGAGCCAGGCGAGTTGCTCCGCGCCCCAGATGGTCTTGTCCGGTCCATCGGCCATCGTGTTGGGTGAACGGAAGTCCCGCCCCTCCATCAACCACACCTGGACATGCTGGCCCCAACGGAAGGTGCGGTATGGAAGCGGTCCACTTGGAACCTGCGCGCGAAAGATCCGCTGACCTTCAGCGAAGGTCAGCTTGCCGAATGTTGTACCCGGCCACGAATCATCCTTCAGGGTGTCGTGATCATCCTTCTCCCAGTAGCTTGCCACTGACGAGAGCAGCGCGCGATGACGTGGCAGTGAAAACATCCGTTCCCACTGCCATCGAGCGAGTGGAGCGGTGGTGGCAAAGGGTCCCAGGTCGCGGTCGTAATAGACGTTGTCGCCGGTCTGAACCAGGAAGTGAGGCGCCAATGCCGCCACCGACGGATAGGTGGCAAAACCATCTGCGTGATCCCGTTTGTCGTACAGGTGGCAGCCCAGCACCACGCCCGTGATAGCCGCGTTCGCCTTTGCCTCAGGCGCAGTGCGAAAGCGTCCACGGATCACCGTTGGACTGACGACACCAGTCGGACTACGTGCCTCAACCCGCAGATGGATGACACTATCGGCCGGGAGATTACTCAGCATGACCTGAAGAACGCCATCGGCCGCCTCGGTCACCGGCGTCCATAGAGCAACATTGCCATCGCTCAGATCTTCCCGCACCCCGTACACGACACAGATCTCTCCGGCCACCGCCGGACAGGCGCCAGGCAGACTGGTGGCATCGGCAGTACCGGTCTTATCGCCAGTCAACGCCTTGAGAGCCACCTCATCACCCGCCAATCGTTCGGCGAACTGCGTCAGTCGCACCCAGACACAGGCGCTATGCTCCGTGACTTCACCGATCTTGAGTCCAGTGGCTTGGTGTGGCACCGCCATGGCCGGACCGTCGGCAGCGACCGCGGATATCGGCAACAGCCCAACCAACGCACCGGCGGCGCCCAGTTGCAACGTCCGCCGGCGGGTCACGTGCAGGGATGATTCTTGGCGTGACATAAGCCCTCTTTTCTTCCCGGATTCCTTGTCCTGATCACAGGAGGCAGGAGTCGTGGCAGTGGGAAATCGAACGTCCGCTGCGGCGCGCCATTGGTCAAGTCGCTGGCGCATGACCTTCCCCCGGTTTCTCATCCGGCCTAGCCAGTTTGGTGATCTGATTCAGCACTTTGGCCAATCTTTGGCCAAGTTGTAGAGTTCGATAGGATCACCCGCAGAGACATGGTTCAGCTTCCAACCGCCCACGCGCAGCGCGCTAAAGGTCGTGGCGCCACCTAGGCGGTCATGCGGGCAGCGCTAGAAAAACGCCGCGCGCACCGGCGCCTGACCGTTCTTGAGCAGCCCAGGTGAGTCCGCTATTTCTTCGGCGTCCAGCGGTAGAGCAGGTTCTTGCCGCGCGCGCCTTCCTCGACCAAAATGCGGTATTCACCGTCCTTGCAACGCATCGCACGTAATCCGTGGCTTTGGTCAATCCAGCCACTGACGCCGCCGACTTCAGGGCCAGGAGCGATGGTGCCGACCGCGGAGCCATCGCTGAGCTTGAATACGTTGACGACGGAGGGTCGACCTGCGGTCGATTTCACCGCGACGGTGAAGAGATAGTCGCCGGCCACATCCATCGATTTCGGTTGCAGTTTATCGTCATCGACGGGCATGTCGGCGGTCCACTTCTTCACCGGCTTGCCGGTACTCCAATCGTCGTAGCGCGTCACGACGCTGCCGATCAGTCCCCATGACGTCGCTTTCTTTTCTGGCGTAAAGCCCGCGACGTAGAGTGAATCGGTGGCGGGTACGTAGCTGACGCGTCCGATCTCGCTGAAGCCCTCCGGCCACGGCCACGATTCCGGTTTGGCGAGGTCGTAGATCGGCGCGCCGTCGGCGCTCCATCCGCCAAATTTCCAGCGCTTCACCGTATGGCTGGGGCTATCGCCACACCAGATGTCGCCACGCTCATCGATCTCCCACGCCCAGCCGGCGTCTTTCGTCGGTCCAACGTGGAGACGGAAACGCGCAATGTGGCTCTGCTCGCTCTCGAAGGTGTAGAGGTCGAAACCGCCGGAATACTGGCCTATGTTGGCGAGTAGGCGCTTGCCCTGTGGTCGGCGCAGGATGCCAGTCGCGCCGTGGCGGCCGTTCAGGCGCGGATCATCTGGGTGCGTGATCGCGTCGATGGTGAGTGCCTTGAGTGACCAACCTTGCCCAGGAGCCTTGGCAGGATCGAATGTGATGATTTCGTCTGCGCCGTATATCTCGCGCCCATCGCTGGCGGGATCGAAAGAGTAACAATCGACAAAGGCGTGGCTGTGCAGTTCCCAGCGGAGTTTTCCTTCCGGCGTGAACGACTTGAGCACCGTGCCGCAGCTCTGGTAACCGGCGATGTTGAGTCCGACGTACAGATTCCCGGCGGCGTCAGTGCCGGCTCCGCGCAGGCCCCACAGCTTGGTCGCGGTCACGGTCCCTGGGTTGCCGGAGCGCAGGCCGCCTTCGTCGCCAAAGCGTTTGACCAACGTGGGCGTGGCGCTCAGGTCGTAGAACAACACCTGTTGCCGCGCGCCATCATCGCAGACTAACAGATGGCCTTGGTGATCGATCGCCACCGACGTCGGCTTGCCGGCGTCCGAAATCACGCCCGGCAGTTCGGCGCCATCACGTCCGCGGTGGACGATGCGATCACCTGACAAAATCCACAAGGTGTCCTGAGCGTCGATGGCGACATCGCGTGCGCCGGGCAGCGTGAAGCGGGATTTTTCGCTGAGATCGCTGATGGCGCGCACTGACACCACGCCATCGGCACCGATCGCGACGAAGGTGCTGCCGCGCGCGGACAGACCGACGGTCTTGCCGATTTTGATCTCGTCCACCCACGACGCCGACTCCAGATCGCCAGGTGTCCAACGGAAGCGCATCAGCTCGCCTTCGTCATTCACGATGAAGAGCTGATCGCCGGCGAACGCCACCGCTTGGCCGCCGGTGCCCCAGCCCCAGGCTTTGTGGCCACCCTTGCCGTTGTATTGCTGCAACAACTTCACGTTCGGCATGCCGTCGCGGTACAACCCGGAACAGCGGCCGGCCTCGTCCCAGCCGGACGCGGTCAGCACGGTGCCGTCGGGCGCGACCTCGATCTCATCAATGATGTTCTGCATCCACCGACCGCGGCCGTTTTCGCCCGCGCCGTCAAAAGAATTGCCGACCCAGGTGGTGACGTAGGTCAAATCGGCAGCCGGCGCCACGACTGCAAACAGCGCGGGGATCAGGGAACGCAGCATGGAGTTCTCCAAGTCAGGTGAGTGGAATCAGTCGATGTGGAACAACGAGGCGATGTGCTGCTGCTGGCAGTTGGCCAGCAAGCCGTGCATCGAGCAGGCGGACTAGTTCACGGGCCATGGCCGGATTGTCTTTGTCGACGGTCGCGGCAAGTCCGTCGGGTTCAAAGGCGCGCTCCGGACAGATCGGGAACAGGTGATCATATCCCGTCACCAGGACCTCACGCCCAGGCAGCAAGCCAAGTCGTCGGCACGCAGCGGCACTCTGGTAGGCATGACCATCGGTGGCGGTGATCAGTGCGTCGAATCCAGGTTTTCCTTTTGCGTCGAGCGTCGCCGGTTGATGCAGGAATCCGCTCAACGCACTGGCGAGCGCGGTGAAGCCCTCGGCGGTGTTGCTGGGAATGTCGAGTTCAGGTGTTCGCAGTGCGGGCAACGGCGACAGGCCAGCCTCGCGCATCGCTTGGGCGTAGCCGGCATAGCGATCGTCAGCCCAATCGCGTTGCGCCGGAAAGCGCCAAAAACAACGGATGCGTCGCCGACCGTGAGCCAGCAGCCAACGGGTCACGTCGTAGCCGCCGCGTTGCTGATCGCTGGTGACGTGATCGTACGGCCGCAGCGCATGCGCATCGCTGTGGGCCGTGGTCGCAACGCCAGCAGCCTTCAGCGCGGCGATGACGCGTTGGCCGTGCGGACTGGCAGCAACCGCATACATGGCGATGGCGCCACGTGGACGTCCGGCGATGAGCTGCTTCAGGCCGTCGTCGCCGAGCATCGTTGGGCTGAGATTCAACACATGGCGGCCAACTCCGGTCAGCGCCTGAGTGACAGCGAGTTGGATGAAGGTGTCCTGCCCCAAGGGAACGTGTTCCGGCGCGGCGAGGACCGGACTGTCGGTCAGCAGCGCAATGGTCGACGCCATCAAGCCATGCCGACCACCGCCTTGGACCCGACGTACTCCGCCGTCCGCGAGGCTGATCACTCCGTCGTTGGTGAGTTCACTCAGCGCGGCGCGTATCGTTCCACGCGCCAAGCCCAGCCGCTGCGCCAGTTCACGCTCCGACGGCAGCACCGCCCCATCGGCGAGCCGGCCTTTGCTGATCCATTCCCGCACCTGGTGGACGGCGCGGTGGCGGGGCCGCAGCGCGTGATGGAGGGTGGTAGTAGGCATGGGACCGGTAGCGGACCGCGATTGTACCAATAGTGAACCGGTATGTTGAGGCCATTTTCCGGTCGGTCGTGCGGGTTGCCAGCCCGTGCCCGTGCCCGGCCCGCGCAGACGACCCCGGGCCGTGGCTGGTCATGAATCCGCGCGACGAACGGCGAAAGGGCCGGTCGCCTACGCAGCGAGACCCAGGCCATCGGCGGCCACGCCTACGCGGATCACCGCCACCGCGCCGGCTTGCCCGGCCAATGGCGATGCACCATCGCGCCGCGGGTGAGTTCGCGCCAACCGCCATCGTCGGCGCGCACCATCTCGGCGACGAGGATGGCGTGATCGTGGCGGGCGAAATGTTTATCCAGGTGTTGGGTGAGTTCTCCTGGCGCCAGCACCGGCGTCGATGACGGCAGGCGCAGCGGTCCCAGCCAGCCATCGGCGGGGATGATGGCGAAGCGCGCCGCACGCGACGATCGCAGGGGGGCCGCGATGCCGTGCCGCAGCCACCAGCCGCGCAGGTGATCGGGTGATGTGCCCTCCGGAACCGGCCACGGCTGGCCGGCCGGTTGCAGCAACCAGCCGAGCAGCAGCGCTTCGTTGATCGTCGGCCACGAAGGATGACGCGGTACCGCCGGATGGTTGCCCAACGGCAGTTGATGATTCCGCAGGTGCTCAAGCTTGTCTTGGAAAGCCTGCGACGGATCGGTGCCGCACCACGCCGACCACTGCGCGTCGGGGCCACGTTGCAGCAGCAGGCGTACCGAAAGCTCGCAGTGCACGCGGCATTGGCGCTGGTGATCGTCGTAGACCAGGTCGAGCTCGCCAACCGTGCGATTGCCCTCGATGATCGGCAGGCGGGTGGCGATGAGGTCGATCTCAGGACAGCCACGCAAGCCGGACGCCAGCAGGTGTTCCGCACGATGACCGACAGCGACCTTGCGAATGGGTCGCGGGGACGATCGCGGTGATTCCGTCGCAGGGAAATTCTCACCGGCTCCCGCATACAACGCACCGGCCATGCGTGCGCGCTCAGCCCGCGGCATCAGCGCTATCCCTGGGAGATCAGTGCAGATGGGTGGACTGGTGAGGAGCCATCGCAGGTCGTCGGAAGGGTGTCCACGCATGCTTGGTGATCGGCAGGTTGTCCCATCCCGTGCGGAGGCACAGGGGCATTCCTCATCAGCAGCACGCTATTCCGGCTCGTTGATTTTCGCTGATGCGTCGATCCTGGCAACCTTCCCCGCCCAACACCCGCGCAGGTGGCGCAAATCCGTACCCGCTAGGCCCACAAACGATCCGCGCGAAGGCCAGTCACCTGAAACGGCACACGCCGCACCGGACCGCAACGTGACAGCGTCACCAAGGCGGATAACGTCCTGACACGGTGGCAACAAACCGCTGCCATTTCGCATCTGCGCCTGTGGCGGTTTGGCCGCAGCTGGGACCATCATTGGCGGTGCGGTGCATGCCATCTTTGGCTGAGGTAAAAAATGCAGAACTCTACTCAGATCAGAATCCTTGGTGTGATCGAAGTGCTCGGCGCCTGCGGTGTCGTGGGGGTCATGGCGTACAACGGACTCACTGGCTCAAGTGTCATGTTCGAGGCATCGCGATTGGGCATGTTCGCCAACATTCTACTCGCTGTGTTATTGTATGCGGAGGGTCGCGCTAAATGGAAGGATGCTCGGAACAACCGTGAGACGCGTTCTGCCGCTGAAGCGCCCTCACCCCCAGCCGCTCCCGATGTGTAGTACGCAAATTGAACGTATCTGCCCTGTCTCGCCAGTTCGTGATGCTCAAACCGCGTTGCGGATCGCGCCTCGGCGAGCGGCCGCCCAGCGTTTCGGGGTCAGGTCGGCGAGGTCCGGCGTGGGCAGTCCAGCGCGTTGGCATTGGCGCCAGCGGATGAGGGTTGGCGTGATGTCTGCGAGGTAGCCTGCCGGATTGATGCGGGCGAGTCGGCATGAGCGCAGGATGCTGAGGCAGGCGGCGAAGCGTGGTCCGGCGCTGGCGGCTCCGAGGTAGAGGCTGTTTTTGCGGATGAGGGCGACCATGCGTAGGTC
>JACDEI010000016.1 GCA_013816485.1 Planctomycetota bacterium | reverse complement strand
GTGGTGGTCGCGGCGGCGGCTACGGCGGCGGCGGCGGCGGCGGCGGTGGTGGTTACGGCGGCGGAAGCCGCGGTGGCGATCGCGGCGGCTACGGCGGCGGCGGCGGCGGCGGCGGCGGCGGAAGCCGTTACTAAGCTGTCCTAAACAACAGCCGATCGAAAGATCGAACTCCAACAACCCGGCCGCAAGGCCGGGTTGTTTTGTTTTGGGCTGTCAGCCGTGGCACGGGCGTCCCGCCCGTGGTTGGTCAGGGATGCCACTGAGATTTTTTTGTGACGGATATGGCTGATGTCCATCGATCAACCAAAGGCACACGGGCGGGACGCCCGTGCCACGATGGATCACCGATGCCGTTGCCTGACTAAGAGGCCACGGTCTGCTCGCCGCCCATGCGCATAACCGACGCCCTCGACCAACACGCCGCGCAGCGCCCGACTGCTCTCGCCGTCGCTGACGGAACCGCGCGGCTGTCCTGGGGCGACTTGCGTACCGCAGTTGATGCACTCGCCGCCACGCTGACTTCGCAGGGTCTCCAAGTTGGTGATCGGATCGCAGTGTATGGCCATGATGGTGCAGCGACGCTGGTCGCCGCGCTCGCTGTGCTACGTGCCGGTGGCGTCCACGCTCCGGTGGACCACACGTTGACAGAGCCTGAGATCGCCGCGCTCATCACTGCGCTCGGTACGCCGTGGCGGCTCGATGTGCCAAAGGGCGCGTCAGTGGAGGTGGCACTCAGCCTCGTAGCCACCGGTCAGGCGCGCACGCCAGATCCGCTCGGCTCCGGCGTCAGTGCGTTCCTGCGCCTGTCGAGCGGCACCACCGGCGCAGCCAAGGGTGTGCTCATCAGCCATGCGTCGCTCTGTGACCGGGTGCTCGCGGCCAATCGTGGATTGCAGCTTGGTCCCGACGATCGCGTACTGTGGTTGCTGCCGATGGCCTACCACTTCGCGGTGTCGATTCTCAATTACCTGCACCACGGCACGGCGATCGTGTTTGGTAATGCGCTGCGTGCGACCGGCACCGCGACCATTGCGCGCGAACATCATGTGACGTTCGCCTACGGCAGTCCCTGGCACATCCGTCGTCTCGCTGAACTGCCGGTTGGTCACGACCTGCCGGCAACGCTCACGCGCGTGGTATCGACCACCACCGCACTTGACGCCACCGCCGCTGCGGATTTCCGCACACGGCATGGACGCGGCGTGCAGCAGGGCCTTGGCATCATCGAGGTCGGTCTGCCGTTCCTCAGTCCAGGTGCAGCGGGGGAGCGTCCCGGCGACCTGGGTGTGCCGTTGCCGGATTACCGCATCGACCTGCTCGACGAGCACGGCGAACCGACCGCTGGCCCTGGTGAACTCGCCATCGCCGGTCCCGGCCTGTTTGATGCGTACCTCACGCCCTGGCGTCCACGCGACACGGTTCTGCACCGCGGTTTCTTCCGCACCGGCGATCGCGCCGAGCGTACAGCAGACGGCGGCATCCGCTTGCTCGGTCGTCTTAAGGACGTCATCAACGTCGGCGGCGTGAAGGTCTTCCCACAGGAGGTCGAAAGCGTGCTCGACGCGCATCCGTGGGTCGTCGCCAGCCGCGTGCGTTCAGCGCCGGATGCGCGTCTGGGCGAGCAAGTTCATGCGGAGGTGCAGCTCAAACCGGGTCATGATGTAGCGACAGTGCATGACGAATTGTCGACGTGGTGTGCGGAACGACTGGCGCCACTCAAACGTCCGGCCGCCTACACCGTGGTCGAACGTCTGGCGATGACGGCGAGCGGGAAGGTCATTCGCTGAGAGGCAATCGCACGCTATGGCGTTCGATTGCCGACCATGTGGGATCGCATCCCTACAATGCGTTGTCGTGCTTGAATTTCATGATGATTGATCGGATCGCGTCCGTACGCAGGTGGATGCCCTGCATCCCGACGTTATTCCTGACTATGATCGCCACGTCCTGAATGATGTCGATCCGATCAATCTCCTCCACCGGTGAAAAGGCGTAGGAGCGTCCCTCGTGGATCAGTATGCCGTGGTCCTTTACCTGAAACGACATGACCTTGTCTGCCAGCTTCAGGTGCTCGTAAATTTTCTTAATCTGAGGCACGTTGTTGGTGAATCTGGCCTTGAGCAGCAGAAGGCCGAGCAGCGTGGGAAACAGATACGCCATCCAGTGCTGTTTCAGCAGGAGGAGCAGAACGGCGCTGGCCAAGGACAGCAGGCCGGCAACCAGCACCTGCTGCTTCGTTTTCCTGCCGAACTCGTTGTGGGTCATGATGTGGGTATAGTGGTCCAACGAGATGACGTATTGATCGTCCCGAAGCGCACTGGGCTCAGCCGGTGGGGCGTAGGGATTTGAGGTCAAATCGCCCACCAGGGAATCGGTCACTCCGGCTTCTCTTCCTTCGCCTTCCCTTTGGTCGATTCCTTCGCCGGCTTCTTCGGTGCCGTCCCCGGAATCTGCGGCGATGGTGCCGAACCATCACGCAACCGATTGCAGGTATAACACAACAGCGTGTTGATCAGTTCCTCGCCATCCGCGCCCTTGATGCCCTTGAAGGTGAACTCGTAGACGTAGCCGGGTTTGAGGCTGTCGAGCGTCAGCGACCATTCCTTGTCGTCCTTGCCTGGGGTGATCTTGGTCACCACCGGATTGCTCAAGTCGTCGGTGTCCGCGCCGTAGGCCTCATGGTATTCGTAGTAGTAGCGGCGGATCTTGAACGCCTCCGGCGTGATGGTTTTCGCATCGGCAGGCTTGGTGAAGCGCACGTCGAAACCGTCCTTGCTCAGGCTGAAGCCGTGCACGTCCATTGGCACGGTGCCCCTCCAAGTGATCTTCTGGATGCCTTCACCACCGGCCCAACTCAGGTGGGTCTGGCCGACGTAGAGCGCGCCGTCGGGTGCGAAAGCCAGGCGGTTGATGCCCTGGGTCAGGCCGTTCTTGTCGAAGAACGGGATGCCGGCGGCCTGCGTTTGACCGGCGACGGTTTCGGGCAGCACGCGCATGATGCGGCTGATGTTCATCTCGCCGACGAACACCTGGTTGGCGTAGGGGCCGAACTTGCCGCCGGTGGTGTCGAGCAGCGGCTGTGTCGGAGAATTGGCGAGGATTGATTGCGGGAAGAACATCGCTTCGCGCGTGCGCAGCTTGTCGAGTTCGGCCACGGGGAGCTTGAGCGGATTGCCGAGCTTCCAGTCCGCGCGCCACACCAGGCTTGCCGGGTGGCCATGGAAACCGCCCTCGACGATGTGGTGGAGTTTGCTGCTGCCGAGCCAGTCGCCCTGGTTGTCGCACACCAGCAGGCGGCCCTCGGCGTCGAAGCCCAGGCTGTTGGGTGAACGCAGGCCGCTGGCGAACGGCGTCATCGCGCCGGTTTTGCCGTCGATCTTCAACACCCAACCGCGGTACGGCACCACCGAGTACATGCGCCCGATCTTGCCTTTCGCTTCCTTCCAATTGCCGATGACGTCCTCATGCGTGACGCCGAAGTGGCGGAACTCGCCGCGCACTTCCTTCTCGGTTTTGTCGCCGTTGCTGGCGACGTTGAGGCCGATGTAGAGATCACCCTTGGCATCACGCGCCGGGCCGAAGTTGAACTCGTGGTAGTTGCCGCTGATGCCGAAGTCGTCGCACACGGTCTCGTAGAGATCGGCGCTGCCATCCCCGTCGGTGTCGGTCAAACGCGTCAGCTCGGGACGCTGCATCACCAGCACTTCACGCTCGCTGATGACCACCATGCCGAGCGGTTCGTGCAGGCCGAAGGCGAACGGATGCCAGTGTTTGTGCTCCGGGTCCCAGGTCAGCACCTCGCCGCGGTGGAAGGCGGCGAAGAGTTTCCCCGACGGCGCGACTGCGAGCGCGCCGACCTGCGGGTCGAGGCCCTTGGGCAGCGGGAGCTTTTCGATGGTGTAGTGGTCGGTGATCGAGGCAGCGGTGGCGGTGGTCTGCGTCGCGACGAACGCGAGCGCGATCAGTGAAGCGGCGAGCGGGCGGATCACTTGGCATCCTTTCCGGCGGGGGCATTGGCCGGTGCCAGCAACGTGATGGAGAACGAGCGGCCCTGCTTGGCCGGCACGTTCAGGACGCCGTCGCGGAAGCTGCCGGCGGAGCTGCTGAACCAGGCGTTCTGCGCCGCATCGACGACGTAGACGAGCGGCTTGTCGCTGTCGACCACGAAGGAGCTGACGAGTTCTCTGCCGCCGTCGTGCTCCTTCACCAGTTCTTTCACCGCGATGCCGTCGATGGTGTAGCGGAACTCCGGATACCCCTGCACCAGCGCATACCCTTTGAAATCGACGACCGGTGCCGTGCTCTGCGACAGGCGTAGCGGGCTGCCGCTGCCGGCGCTCCAGACCTTCTCGCCCACCAGCTTCACCCGACCGCTGCCATTGCCTTTCCAATAGGCGCTGATGTCGACGCCCGCACCGCGCCACAGATACCGTGGCCGGCACGCGGCGGCGTCCCAGCAGAGGTTGAGATCGCCTGGCAGCATGATCGCCACCGAGGCCGCATTGCTGTCAGGCATGAACAGGCGGTAGAGGTAGGGCCGCGTGAGGGGGAAGGCGTGCGGGTTGGAGGGTTCTTTTTCCACCAGCGGTTTTTCCGTCGGCATTGGCAGGCCGACGTACATCTCACCGAACATGATCAGGCCGTGCCCTGGATAGGTGCAGACGTAGGGATAGATGCCTTTTTCAGTCGGCGCAGTGAAGGAGAGCTTGGCCTCGGCGTGCGGCTTCACCTCCGGGATCGCGGCGATGACATCAGGACCCGGCGGTACGAAGCCGGTTTTGATCGCGTCGGCGCCCATCGCCATCGCGGCGTTTACCACGTCCATGCGTTTGCCCGGCCTGGTGAACACCAGGTTGTGCGGCATATCGGTGGCGTCGTCGTTGATGAAAAGGATGGCGACCGTGGTGCCCGGTTGGACGGCGAAACGTTTGACGTCGTACTGCAAACCGCTCACGGCTTTGATGGTGATGGTGTCGGCGGCCTGCAGGGTGGCCACGGCCAGCAGCAGGCAGAGGAGCAGAGGACGGATCATGCGGAAACTCCACGGTGTCGGCTGGTGGGATACCACCGTCATGCGGATGGCGTTGCCGTCCATCCATGGTCGCCTCAACCCATGGTCTGGTGATCATCCGCCTGGCAGCGGCATTGACGCACAACGATCATCTCCGTGCGGGATCGGCTCGTGGTGGACGCGCAGCGTGCACGCCATCACGGTTTCGCTGGTTCCACCGGCTTGTTGAAACCCTCGGTGAACTCGCCCGCGGCCTGCTTGGCTTTCTCGGTCGCCTGCTGCGCTGCGTCACCGGTCTTGGCCGCTGCCTCCTTGGTCGCCTCGCTGACCTGGGTGGCGATCTCGCCCGACTTCTCGACCACCTGGGTCCCGACCTCCTTGGCCTTGTCGACCGCCTCGCGCGCTGCGGTGCCGGCTCGTTCGCTCAGCGAGGGTTCCGTCGGCGTGGCCTGATCGCCGGTCGTCCCGGATGGCTGGACGGTTTTTGGCAGGGTGCGGGGATTGGCGGTTGCGGCATTGACCATCCACACCAGTCCGAGACCGAAGACGAGGATGATGAAGGACCAGGTGATGAGTCGGCGCATGGTGTCACGATAACGCCTGCGGGGCACTTGCCATCCTGCGGTGGGGGTGGGATTCGGCAGGTGGAACCGTGCGTCGCATTGGCGTCGCCGCCAGGGCGTCCTACAAACGGGCCATGATCGAGGTATCCCAGATCGCCGCCTACCTGCGCCTGAAGCGTGAGATCGCCGCGCAGGTGGCCGAACCCGACAGCGGTTTCGAGGCCAGCCGCCGGCATCTGTCGGAAGGACTCGCTCGCAGCATGCCGATCGCCGGCGAGGACTGGACCTACGCCACCGCCAAGGGCGGCTACACCTTCACCAATCCCAGGCGGCGCTTCAGCGTCTTCGTCGCCGACGCCCCATCTGCGAACGAGGGCTTCACCGCGGCGGAGCTGCTCGGCTACCTGCGTGCGTTCACGGCACTCGACGAACTGAACCAACTGGTGGTCGACATGTGGCTGGTACGCGCGGCGATGCGCGGCCAAGTTGAGCAGGTCGGGGCAGGCTGGCGCCTGCGAGGAATGCAGAAGTAGGAATGATGCCTGGTGAATGCCCTGGCACCCTCAGGCGATTCATCTTTCATCTTTCATCTTTCATCATTCATCTTCTTCGCCACCGCCGGCGTGATGAGCAAACACGCCACCAGACAGCAGCTCATGCCGATCAACAGCGTGCGTCCGAGCGTGTAGATCGTCGGATGCTGCGCCGACAGCAGCGACATCATGCCGACAATAGTGGTGACCGATGCCACCAGCACCGGTGACAACGTGCGTGCTCGTGGGCTGTGGGTGAGGAATACTGCGCTGTCGATGCCGATGCCGCCAATAAATGCTGCGGCCAACACCGCGAACGGATCGAGTTTCACGCCCATCCAACCAAGCACACCAAAGGTCCATAACAGCGCTGCGGCCGGTGGTAGCAGTTGTGCCACCACCCGCCTGACGTTGCGCTCGATCAGTGACACCACCAGCAGCACCACCAGCACGATGGCGAGCGACCGTGACGTGAGGTCGTCGGACACCACCGCGATCAGCGCTTGGCCGATGTGCTCACGGCAGGCGAGCCACACCGGTGCGTCGGCGGTGCGGTCATTGAGAACGTTGTGGATACGTTCGACCTCGGGAGCTTTCAGTTTCATCACCGGCGACGCGACCTGCCACGTGCCGTCGTCGAGTTTGCCCAGGTAGCTGCCGACCAGTTTCTCAACCGCGGAACCGTTCCAGGTGGCGAAGCTCAGCGGCGGCACGCTGTCCACCGGTTGATAGAGCGCCAAGGTCTCGGCGAAGGCCTGCACGCGCAGACCGTTGGCTTTGGCTGCGGTCGCAAGGTTGGCGGCAAAGCCGGTCGCGTGGCGTTGCCAGAAGGTGTTCCATGCGGCGCGGTTCACCGCCTGCGCCTGCGGCCCTGGGATCAGGCGTTCGACCATGCTGGCTGGATAACCGATGCGCGCACGGGCCGCCGCAACGTCATCGAGCGCGGTACCCAGGTCGGTATGCTGACTGACCAGGAAATCAGATGACGACAACGAGCCCCAACGGGCGAGGAACTGTTCGAGCGCGCGCCAGGTCTCCGGCCGGCTGCCGTCATAGCTGCGCAGGTCGTCGTTGAAGCTCAGGCGCAGCAAGCCGGGTGCGAGCGCGGCGGTGATCACGCCGGTGATCAGCCAGTTCACCCATGGCCGCCGTTGGCACTGCACCAGCAACGGTTGCGACACCACCAGCCAGCGATCGCGATCCGGCAATTTCGGCGTCAACCGTGGCAGTAGGAAGATCGCCGCCAGCAGGGCGAGACCGAGCCCGACGATGATCATGATGCCGACCACGCGGATGCCGGGAACGGTGCTGGTGACCAGCACGGCGAAGGCGGAAGTAGTGGTGACCCAGGTGATGGTCAGTGGTCGCCAGATGGTTGCGCCCTCACCGCTGCGAATGGCGGCGATCACGTGCTGGCCGTAATCTACCGCGACCCCAAGCATGCCGGCGGCGAAACCAAGCAACGGCAGCGGCACGTCCAGACCGAGCGCGGTCACTGCCGCCACCCCACCGGCCATGCCGAGCAGCGCCGGGACGTGCAGCGCTAGCAACGCGCGCAGGTTGGGGATGAGCGTGAACAGCACCAAACAGATCAGCAGGATCGCCAGCGGCAGGCTGCTCGACAGGTCGCTATACACCGCGCCGAGGTTGTCACGGAAGTGACGATACGAACCGATCGCCTCCAACGTCACGCCCTCACTCTTCGCTTCCGCCATCAGGCGGTCGACCACTGTCATCAGCGGTGCGGTGCGTGACATCACCTGCGGGTCGAACGGCACTTCGAGTGCGATCAGCAGGTGTCCGTCGACGTGGCGCATGAAGGGGCCATCGCGTTCCGAACCGCCGAGCCCCTGCACCAGCGGTTGCATCAGGCGACCACTCAGGGCGAGCAGGTCCCGTCGCGCAGCGCTAGCGGTGAAGCTGTCATCGGGTCGCAGCGCACGTTCTTTGAATGCCTTGAGGTAGGCGTCGAGAGCCTCCGGGGCGAGGTGCGGTTCGATTTCCGCCAGCAGTTCCGGCGTGGTCAGCGCCGGCAGGTGGGTGCGGATGATCTCGCCGGCGCGCACCACCGCAGCCGGTCCGCCTGCTTCCAATGGTTTCAGGCCGAGCGTGGCCAGTTCCGTTAACGCGCGCGTGAGCACCGCCTTGCTCGCCTGGAGTTCGCCGCTGGTCTCCAGCGCCAGGACACGCGTCGCGCCCTGACGGGCGTAGAAATCCATTTCGCGCACGAATGCCGGATCGTTGGCCGGTAACATGCCGCGCAGGTCGGGCGAGAACGTCGCCTTGGCCGTCAGCACGCCGATGACCGTGGCGATGACGGACCACAGGACGAATACCTGCCAGGCCGGACGTTGTGGTGGTGAAGGGACCTGGGACGGCATTGAGGCTTTCAGCGGCTACGGACTACAGGCTACAGGCCACGGGTCGTGGCGCAGACACCAGGGGATTGCGGGAACGCTGAGGCGATGACTGAACGGCAAAGACAGGAACCTAGCCCCAGAGCCCCCAGAGAGCCCAGAGAGCCCAGAGAGCACAGAGGAAGACTCGCTTGTTTGAGCTCTGTCGGCTCTGTGGGCTCTGTGGGCTCTGTGGGCTCTGTGGCTAGGTTTTTTGCGTTCTGGTTTCATTAGCTTTGAAGCATCGATGTTCTTGTCACGACCTGTGGCCTGTGGTCCTTGTTGTCGTTCACGGTTTCTCGAACCGCGCGGCTGGCAGTTCGATCCCAACCTGCGGCACGTCGAAGCGGAACTCAGTACGATCGTCACCGGCGGCGACCAGTTCCATGTGTTCCGGCGCACTGAGGTCCGCGCGCCAGGTAATGCGCAGGCTGGTGATGTACTTCGCCAGATCCGGCGTCTTCGGCGCGAAATCGAGTCGCGGGCTGCCATCGGCGGCCGGCGTGATGGTGAACAGCTCCTCCATGCCCGACCAGTTCCCGTCGATGAAGGCCTCCATCTGTTTGATCACCGAGCTCACGCCCTGTTCCTTGGCGGTGATGGTCTCTTCCTTGCCCTCGGCGCCGAAGCGCCGCAGTTGGCCACTCTTGAACAGCAGCATCGACTTGCCGGTGTATTCCCAACGCACGGCGCGCAGTGGGCGGCTGATCTCAATCACACCTGGGCTGGTCACCGGTTCGTCGAGGATCGCCAGGTGCTTCACCTGGGTGAAGGTCACGCGCAGCGTCTGCACGTCCTTGGCCGCGGCAGTCAGTTTGGCGAGGGAGAACGGCTCCGCTGCGTTGGCTGCAGTCAGGGCGAAGGTGAACAACAACAGCAGGAGAGGGCGCATGGTGGGCGACAAGGTAGGCGTGAGGTCCGGTTGTGCCATGCCTCGGAGCCGGAGCATCATCATGCGGAATGCAGTGCTGGTTGTGGCCGCACCGGGTGTCGCCTACGGTCCGGGCATGACCACCAAACCGCAGCTGAGTTGGGGCATCATCGGTACCGGCTGGATCGCCGGGGTTTTCGCCGAAGCCCTCGCCAAGTCCCGCCACGGTCGATTGCAGGCGGTCGCCAGTCGCACCAGTGAACGCGCCAGGACGTTCGCCAAGAAACACCGCATCGCCAAGGCCTATGGCACCTATGCCGACCTGCTGGCCGATCCCGCTATCGACGTGGTCTACATCTCCACGCCGCATCCGAGCCACTGCGCCGACACGCTCAGTGCGATCAAGGCCGGCAAACACGTGCTGTGCGAAAAACCAATGGGTATCACTGCCGCCGAATGCGAGCGCATGGTCACCGCAGCCGAGCGCAAAGGTGTCGTCTTACTCGAAGCCTTCATGTACCGCGTCCATCCTCAGACGCAGAAGCTCCAGGAGCTACTGGCCAAGGGCATCATCGGCGACCTGCGCTGCATCCGCACCGCGTTCACCTTCGACCTCAGCGTGTTGCCGATCACCGGCGCCAACGTGCGCATCGATCCCGCGCTGCGTGGAGGTTCGCTCTACGATGTCGGCGGCTACTGCATCAACGCTAGCCGCATGATCGCCGGCGAGGAACCTGCGACTATCGACGCCGCGTGGAGCATCGATCCGGCCACTGGCGTCGACCGCGCCTGTGCCGGCGTGCTGAAGTTCCCCTCGGGCGTGCTCGCCCACTTCGACGTCGGCTTCCACAGCATCCCGACCAACTTCATCGAGGTCATCGGCGCCAAAGGCCGCATCCACGTCGCCAGCCCGTGGTGGCCCGAGCAGAAACGCGCGGTGATCACCGTGCAGATGACCGGGAAGAAGTCGAAGGAAGTCGTGGTCCGCAACGGCGGCTGGATCTTTACCATCGAGGCCGATCACATGGCGGATGTCATAGCTGGTCGCACCAAGCCGCTCATCCCGGCAGCGAATTCGATCGGCACGGCGCGGGTGCTCGACACCATCTGGCGACGCATGCACCGGTGAGGGTTCAGTCAGCCAAGTTGACACCCGCCATGTGGAAGACGATCGCGATGGCCATCGCCGCTCCCATCAGACAAACTAGGCACAGCAGGATCAGACCGAACACCCACCAATTGGAAACACGTCGGCCCTTGGTGCGGGTATAGACTTTGAAGTCACGCTGCATGTGACTGGTGTACCAGTTGCTCATGACGAACAGTGACACCAGGGCCACAATGGTCCCGCCGAAGTTTCCTGGAATGAACATCGACCCCACGGTGACCACGATGCCGCACACGAACAGGAGCCAGAAACCTTTGGTGGCGGCAGCGTTCTTACCGAAGGCCTTGTAGTTGTTCCGCACCATGAAGGCGGTGCAGAACAGCGAGCCGAAAAACGTCCCGCACACCACTTGGCCCAGCGAATAAGCTTTGCGCTCGACCGTCGCAGCGACTTCCGGTGCGGCATAAGGATTGGCGGCGTCGCCCTGATCGACAGAAGTTTCTGGTGCGGCGTAGGGATCTTTGGCGGTCACGGGTGGGGCTCCGTGAGCGACGATCCTGGGATCGTGTCAGCCGTAAAGGGGCAGCTTCGCGCGGTGTTCGTCGGCTTACTGGGAGATCAGCAGCTTAAGACCGATGGAATTCACCCAGCCAGAGGGTTTCCTGCCGATCACCTTCTGCTTCAGCAAGCCGCAATGGACCATCGCCACACCAATCCAGGCCTGCGAGACCGCACCCCGGCCACCAACAGCCAAGGCGGTGGGCGGCGATGATCGCGGGGGTGCCACCAACCAACGCCTGCTCGCTCTCGCTGAGATGTCCGCCGGTCAGCACGCTGGTGTTAGTGGCATCGGCAGGGCGGAAGGACAATGCGCGTCCCGGTCCCTGACCTGCCTCCACCAAGCACCCAACCATGCCATCGCCGATCGGCCAGGCTGCGCCGCTGAGCTCTGCCACCACGCGCCGACTCCACTCGTTATGGCGTTCACCGGCGAGCACTAACGCCGCTGGCGCGCGACCAGTTTCCACCAGTCGGCTAGCGAAACGCAGCGCGGCGATCGGGCCGGTGGCACCTTGGGAGATCGTCGTCGTCGGCCCACGCAGGCGCAGCAGTTCACCGATCGCCGCAGCGCAGGAATTGTGCACCGAGGTGGTGAACGGCGTCGGGCTGCCACCGGCGTCGCCGAACTGCGCGATGCTCTGGGCGAAGCGGAAGGTCGATTCGACCGCGCCGTAACTGGTGGCCACCAGCACCGCGGTATCTGGGGGCAGCTCGCCGCCTTGTTGGAGCAGACGATCAACCGCGGCACAGGCGAGACGCGTGAGCGGATCAAATCGCCGACGTGCGCCGGCGGGTACCCAGGTCGGCCACGCGTCGCCTTCGCTCGCATGTCCCGGAATCGCGCGGGCGTAACGGCTCAGGCGCATCGTTCGCCCTTTCCGAACGCCAGGCACGCGTTCACGCCGCCGAAGGCGAGCGTGGTCGACAGCACCACGTTGAGCGCACCTGCGCGGGTCTGACGCAGGACTTCGACGCCCGGCAGCGGCGTGCCGTCCGCGGCCCCGGCGCTGGCCCAGAGCTGTTGCTCGCCAATGGCGAGGCAGCACGCCACCGCCTCCACCGCCGCCGCTGCGCCCATGGTGTGGCCGTAGGTGCGTTTCGCCGACGCGGTCGGGACTGCACCGAACAGCCGCGCCAGCGTGGTGGTTTCCACCTGATCGTTGTCGCGCGTGCCGGTGCCGTGGGCGTTGACGTAACCGACCGCAGCGCGTGCCACGCCGGCATCCGCGAGTGCGTCGTTGATTGCACGTTCGAGTTGCACGCCACCGGGTTCCGGTGCGGTGAGGTGATGCGCGTCCGGATGTTCGCCCCAGCCAAGCAGGCTGGCGAGGACCCGCGCACCGCGTCTGCGCGCATGCTCCGGATGTTCGATCAGCAGCGCGCCGGCTCCTTCGCCCAGGCTCATGCCGCCGCGTTCGGCGGTCAGCGGTCGGCAGCCCTGCGGATCGACCAACATCAGGCTGGTGAACCCCGCCATGGTCACGCGCGTCAGCGCATCAGCACCAACCGCGAGTGCGGCGGGGCAGGCTCCGCTGCGCACCAGTTCCATCGCTTCGATGATCGCCGCCGCGGCGCTGGCGCAGGCGAGCGCATGCGTGCCCTGTGGGCCATGACAACCGAGCAGCCGTGCCAGGGCCTGAGTCGTGCGGTGCGGATGCTGACGGCGGTAGATCTCCGAGACCACCTGATCGCCGTCACGCAGGAACACCGCCTCGCTTTCCGGCATGCCGCCGGTGCAGGTGCCGACCACCACCGCGACCTCGCCGCGTTTGTCCGGCGCGAGGTTGGCCGAACGCAGAGCGTCCTGCGCTGCGGCGTACGCCAGTGCGGAGGTGCGGCTCGGCAACGGCGGCAGGCGGAGATCGACCACGCCGGTGGGCACCTGCCGGGTCAACGGCAGCCGCGCGTCAGCTACCACCCGCAGGCCACAGGTTCCGGCGGACAGTGCCGCACGTTGCGCATCCACACCGCGACCAGGTGCTCCGATGCAGCCGATGCCGGTGATCGCCAGGGCAAGACCGGGCTCACGAATGAGAGGGGGGACGGACATGGGGGCGGGGATTCTGCGGCATGAGTCGATGGCTCAAGAGCAGATGCGGGGTCTTGCCGCGCCATTGGCTCGGCGCTCCCGGGATGTGGCCTTGATCAACCGCTCGCGGCCAAGCGCTTGGCGACCAGTACCGCGATGTGTCGCAAGGCAGGAGTCGTGGCCCGTTGACGATCCGCGGCATCGAGCAACGCCCCGAGCACCCACGGCAATTCGCCGGCATCGCGCATGACGGAGGGATGGTGATCACCGACCACGGCGAAGAACGCCGTCGCGCGTTCGACCATGCCCGGTGCGAGCGGCAAGCCTGCAGCACGTCCCAACGCCTCGCCTTCGGCAGTGGCTTCAAGCACCAACTGCCGCAGCACCGGATCGTCCCACACCGCGGCCATGGTGCGGCCGGTGGCGAGGCACAGCGGACCAACAGTGGCGTTGAGCACGGCTTTTTCCCACTGCGCGCCACGCGGATCAGCGACCTGATCGACCTGGATGCCGGCAGCTTCCCAGGCACGCAGCACCGGCGACCACACCGCGGAGAGCGGTCCGACAACCACGCGCGGACGTGGACCGGTGGCATGCAGCACGCCATCGGCATCAAGGTCAACGGCGAACATGCAGGTCGCCACCGGACGCGGCTGGCCGAGGCCGTTCTGCGCCGCGAGCACCTCCGTCGGCAACGATTCCCAAGGTGTGCGATGAACGCGAGTGGTGACCAACAGCGGTAGATCCGCGCGTGGTGTCGGGATCACCTGTGGTGTCCAGGTCATTACACGTTGGCCCAGGCGCACCCGCGTCGCGCGCGGCCGGCCGGACGATCCGGCAACCACCCACGGCGCACCCGCGGCAGCGCCGAGGAAACAACCGACCAGGCCAGGACCGAAAACACCGCACGTCATGGGCTGCGCAGGCTCCAACGCATGGCATTTACCGCAAGAGGGCGCAGCGGGCGCTAGAGGGCGCACCGGCGCGGCGCTGGCAATACCCCGCGCTGCACCATGCTCCCCGCCCCATGCCCAAACGCGCTGATGCTCCGACCGATGATCCGTCCCTTGGCAGCGTCGATCCCGCCCTGCATCCGCCGATTGCGTTTCCCGACGCGGACTGGCAGTGGTTCACGGCTCGCTGCACGGCGCTCGGCATCACCGGTGGCGACGAACGTCGCACGGTGTTGGAAGCGATCTACGGTCACTTGGTCGGCGTGAACCGTTGGCTCAACCTGACCAAGCTGACCAGCCCACGCGACTATCTGAAACTGCACGTGCTCGACAGCCTGACCATCGAAGGCGATGCCAGTGTCGCACAATTGAAGGACGGCATTCCCTGTGTCGATCTGGGCAGCGGCGGCGGCTATCCTGGGCTGCCGCTGGCGATCTGGCATGCGAAAATCCCGTGGATCATGATCGACACCCGGCAGAAGAAGGTCGAGTTCCTCTCCGCCGCCTGCAAGGTGACGGGCAATCCGCAGGCCACCGCGCGTCACCTGCGTGGCAATGAAGTCATCGCCCGCTCCGCCGATCTGCGTCGCGGTTGCCAGTTGGTCACTTGCCGCGCCATGGGCCAAGCGGTCGAGGTCCTGCATGAAAGTGTGCACCTGCTGCACAAGGGCGGCTTCCTGGTGATCTGGAAGGGTCCCGCCTTTGCCGGCGACGAAAAAACCGCAGCGCTGTCGGTGTGCAATCAACTTGGTTTCAATTTCATCGGTGAACGCCGCGTGGTGCTCGAAGAGGGCGACCCCGAACGCGTCATGGTAATCTTCCAACGCATCGTCTGAAGTCGCCTGAAGTCGCCTGGGAGCGCCGGCTGCCAGCCGGCCGGGGCAATCCGGATTGTCCTCCCCGTGGGAGTTCGGAACACATCGACGAACGGACAACTAATTGCCCCTGGCCGGCTGGCAGCCGGCGCTCCCAGGGGAAGGCATCCCCTGGTTGATGCGCATGGTGTGAGTGGCCACACTTCCACCCATGTCCGACGCCCGCCCGTTCTGTCCGCCTGATACGCCACCCACGTGGATCCGTCCGCGGCACTTTCGCATCACGCACGTCGACCTCGCCGTCACGGTCGATGTCGAACGTCAGCGGGTGGAGGGCGTGATCGAGCACCACGTCGAGCTGCTGCCGCATGGCGAGGCCAAGCGCACCATCGAACTGGATCAGCACGACCTGACCATCAGCGCCGTCGCCATCGGTGGCACAGCGGCGGAGTTCAGCGTCAGCGATGGCCGCGTCGCCATCGCGGTCCCGGCGACCACGGGCAGCACCTTCGTCCTGCGCGTGACCTTCGCCGCCGAGCGTCCGCAGAAGGGCATGTTCTTCATCGCGCCGGATGCGGCACTCGGCCGGGTGGCGATGGCGTGGACGCAGGGGGCGATGGAGGACCACTCGCATTGGTTCCCAGGCTACGACAGCCCGAATAATCTCAGCACCTACCGCATCGCCATCAAACACCGCGCGAATCTGCTCGCCGCGGCGAACGGTGAGCGCGAATCGCGTATGGAACTCGGCGACGGCTGGGCGACCACGGTCTTCCAGCAGCGCAAAGCGCATGTGCTCTACTTGGTGAATGTCGCGGTTGGCGATTTCGTAGCGGTTGACGACGCCAGCGGTCCGGTGCCGATCACGCACTACGTCCCACGCGGCCACGAGGCCGGCGCACTGGCGATGTTCCGCTCCACCGCTTTCGCCATCCGTTGGCTCGGCGACTTCATTGGCGTGCCCTACGTGTGGTCACGCTACGGCCACGTGGTGGTGCACGGCTTCATGTGGGGCGGGATGGAGAACACCACGCTCACCACCATCACCGACCGTGGCCTGATGGATGCGACCATCCAGGAACGCGAGGACGTCGACATCGACAGCTTGGTCGTCCACGAACTCGTGCACCAGTGGTACGGCGATTTGCTGACCATGAAAGCGTGGTCCGACATCTGGCTCAACGAAAGTTTCGCTACTTACCTGGAAGCGCGTGGCACCGCGGCGTGGCGTGCGTCGCGCAGTGATGGCACGGAAGCCGACGTGCTTGCGCTCGAACTGTGGAACAACAAGCAGGCCTACCTCGAAGAAGATAGCGGTCGCTACCGTCGCCCACTGGTGACCAACCGCTACGCCGACGCCTACGAACTGTTCGACCGCGTGGCCTATGAAAAAGGCAGCCTGGTCTTGCACCATCTCTGCCGGCTGCTCGGCGAAGAACGTTTCCGCGCCGCGCTGAAACTCTACACCACACGCCACGCGCATGATCTGGTCGAGACTGCCGATTGGCGTCAGGCGATCGAGGACGTCACCGGCGAGCCGATGGACTGGTTCTTCGCCCAGTGGGTCCATCGCGCCGGCCATCCGAATCTCAAAGTCGCCTGGCGACATGATCCGGCACGTAGTCAGCTCATCATCGACATCGAACAGACCCAGGCTGCGAGCGATGCCGAACAGGTCTTCCACCTGCGTACGGAAGTCGCTTTCCTGAGTGGTGACGACCTCCGCCGCGAAACCATCGAGCTGCATCGTGCCAAGGAGTCCATCGTGCTGGCGTGTGCCACCGCGCCGACGTGGGTGGTGGTGGATCCGCAGGGCGATCTGCCGACGGAATGGCAGGAAGAAGGTGGCATCGATGAATTGGTGGCGCGCCTGAACGATACACGCATTGGTGCGTACGGTCGCGCGCGTGCCGCCGTGGTGTTGGCCAAACGCCATCCCACTCCTGCGCTCGTTGCCGGCTTGGCGACGGCGGCCACCGACGGTCAAGCGGAACTGGTGCGCAGCGAGGCCATCACCGCGCTCGGATCAGTGCGTGGTGCCGATGCCCGTGCCGCGCTGCTCGCCCTCGCCACCAGCACCACCGCGCCGCGTTTACGTCGTGCGGTAGCCAAGGCGCTGGCGTCGTTCCGTGATGATGCCCAGGTGGCCGAACGTCTGGAGGCCTTGGCGACCACGGATTCCAGCCAGCTCACGGCCGGTGAGTTCCTGGCCGCCCGCGGTGCCATCGAACGTCCGGGCGCCACGCCCGTGCTGCGTGCGTGGCTCAAACGCGATAGTTGGAACCAACGTCTGCGTGCGGCAGTGCTCCGTGGTCTCGGTGCCAGTGGCGAAGCTCCGGCGATCGATGATGCGCTCGGTGTGCTGGCGGATGACAGCCAGGTGGATGCGGTGCTCGGCGCTGCTGCCGCGGCGGCGGCGCAGCTGGGTGCGCGCAACCTGCCTGGGCGTGATCGCGTGCGGCGCGCGATCGAACGGCGCCTGGAACATTCCTCGCTCGCGGTGCGCTCATCTGCCGCGCGTGCGCTCGGCACGCTCGGCGACGCCCAGGCACGCAATGCGGTGACCCAAGCCCTCGACCGCGAACCGTTCGGCAACGTCCGGCGGGTCTACCGCGACGTGCTGGAACAACTCGGCAAGGCCGCCGCCGTCATCACCGCGACAGCAGAACTGGGCAAACGCATCGACGACCTGGAGAAGGCCAAGAAGGCGACGGAACTGCGCCTGGAGGCGTTGGAGAAGCGGCTCGGACCCTGACGCTCCCGCTGCGCGTGACGGACTGTCGGTAGCGAAGCAGCGGAACAGTGGGACCGGTGAGGGATTGGCGGTCGACGCCGCCCCGCTAGCGTGCCGCGACCTGGACCACGTTCATGAACGCGCGCATTCAGGCCATTGGGCTCGGGTTCGCCACCATCCTGCTGGTCGGTGCTGGCCTGCTCAGCTCTTCGCGCGATGCGGTGATGCCCGATCTTATCCGTAGCGCGCTGCCGGAACCGTTCCGTCCCTATGTCGAGGGCGTGACCATCGACCATGATCGTGAGGGGCAGCCGTTCGTCGTGCCGCTCAGCGTGCGTTTGGTCTTCGAGCAGGGGCACGGCATCGTTGCCATCCTGCACAACCAGGGCGAAGCGGCCTTCACCGCGTTGTCGGCCGCCTGCCGCAGCAACGATGGCTCGCAGGACACCTTCGATCTCGGGGAACTGGCCGGTGGAGCCGAGGCGCGCATCGATAGTGATCTCGGCTGGTCGTTCGTCCCTGGGGAATCCCTCATCATCACGGTGGACGATCGCCACATCATCCGGCTGCGGGTCCCGTGAGCAGCCACGCTGAACTCGGCACTTCGCACGGCCGAGTTCACCGCCGCGGAATGAATGCGATCAATTGGTTGCCGGCCAACGACCAGATGAGGATGGCCCAGAAGTAACCGCCCAGGATCTGCTTGGCGACTGCGACCATGCCGTCCGTCAGGCCGGTGCCGATCACCGGGGCGAGGATGTCGAGCAGGTGCCAAGCCACGGTGACCTGGAGCGCGGCGAGCAGGAACACGCCGGCGACCAGGGCTGCGACCCGGCGCGGCCAGCCTTCTTCACTGAGATGGATGAGCAGCACCGGCAACGCCAGCAGCAACATCATCAGGCTGATCATATGTCGGTCGCGGGTGACAACCTCGCCGATGAAGAAAGCACAGGCGCTGAGCAGGCACAACGCGATGAGCGTCGACTGCGTGCGTTGCTCCTGGGTCAAGGCATGTCGGCCATGCGGATGGAAACGCATCAGCAAATTCATCAACGGATTGGCTAGCCAGGTCAGCGCAACGAAGATGGTAGCGAGGATCGCCACGACGAACGCCGCCCAGGCTGCCGGCGAATCGCCATCCCCGATACGGAACAGCACCTGCTGTCCGACCAGGATGCCGATGATGATCATCCAGCGGGCGGCTTCGCCTTTGCGCTGCATGTAGAGGAAAAACGCCAGCACACCGCGGTAGAAAGTGTTGCTGGCCTTGAGTGCGGTGAGCAGGCCTTCACGCGCCCAGTCGTTGGTGGGATCCAGGCGCAGCGCTTCGCGGAAGTGTTCCAGCGCGGCGTTGGGATCGTTGCGGTGCAGCAGCGCCCAGCCCTGGTTGGTGTGCGTCAGGCTGCTTTCCGGCGAGCGTTCCAGCGCGCCAGCGATGGTGTCGGACGCCTGATCCTTTTGTCCCAGGTGCGTCAGCGACAGTGCGCGCAGATTGGTGCAGCCTTCATGCTCGGGGTCGATCGCCAGTCCGGCATCGGCGACGTCGAGACAACCGCTCCACTTCCGCTGGCGGCTGAACGACATCGCCAGCAGGTAGCGGTTGTTGGCGTCTTGCGGATCAAGCCGGATGGCCTCCTCGGCGGCGGCGATCGCCTCAGGGAAGTGGTTGCGCTCAAACAGCACCCGCCCCAGGGCGAAATGGCAGAAGTCGATATCCGGTGCCAAGCCGACCGCGGCTTTCGCCTCGGCCTCGGCCTCGTCGTACTTCTTCTGTTCGCTCAGGCATAACGCGAGGCCCGCATGCGCCTGCGCGTCGTCGGGATCCTCAGTCAGGACCAGACGGAATTCCTGCTCCGCCAGATCATAGCGCGAACGTTCGAGCGCAGCCCAGGCGCGCTGCTGATGCGCGCTCATCGTTTGTCCAGATACTTCAGCACATCGTCATAGGCACCGCCCTGGTTGGCGTAGAGCGCGTAGTTGCGCGCCGAGGCGAACCATTCGCGGGTGCTTGGCTTGATGCCGGCGGCGGCGTTCAGCAGGTCTTTGGTTGTCAGCGGGCGTGGGATCCCTTCCTTCATCGCCTGCTTGAGCTTGCCCTCCACCGCCACGTCGATCACCGCCTTCAGATCGGCACCGCTGAAGCCATCGGTCTTCTTTGCCACCTGTTCATGATCAATGTTGTCGACCGGCTTGCCTTTGAGCAGCACGCGCAGGATCTCAGCACGCGCCTGGGCATCGGGTGGTGGTACAAAGAGGATGCGGTCGAAACGCCCAGGCCGGCGGAAGGCCGAGTCGAGATGCCACGGCGCATTGGTCGCGGCGAGGATCAGCAGGCCATCGTTGGACGCCTGCACGCCGTCGAGCTCGGCGAGGAACTGATTGATCGCCTGACGTCCGGCGGACTGCCGGAGATCGGTACGGCTGGCGGCCAGCGCATCGACCTCGTCGAAGAACATCACGCACGGCTGCGAACGCCGCGCCTGGTCGAACAGCGCGTGGAGGTTCTTCTCGCTCTGGCCGATCCACATGTCGAGCACGTCGTTGATGCCGATGTTCATGAAGCCGGCCTTGATCTCACCGGCGGTGGCACGCGCCAGGTGGGTTTTGCCGCACCCAGGGGGGCCATACAGCAGGATGCCCCCGCCGATGGCCTTGCCGTAGGAGCGGTAGAGGTCGGCGTGCTGGATCGGATAGATGATCTTGAGGCGGATCTCTTCCTTCACCGTTTCCATGCCGCCGACATCGCTGAAGGCGATCTTCGGACGTTCGATCTCGCCCGCCGGACCGATCTCGCCGCCAAGGCGCTGACGTTCACGGCCATCGATGATTTCCTCATCATGGTCGTGGTCCGCTGACGGTGCCGCCGGACGCACGCCGAGCTGCTCAGCCAGGGTCTCGTCAGCGGCGGTAGGATCGGCAGCCAAGCCGCGTTTGTAGGTGCGTACGGCTTTGTCGACTTCGCCGGCCCGCAGCAGCAGACGGGCATAGAGCACCAGCCCGCGCGCCGGCGCGTCGGGCTTGCCGCAGATCTCCTCCAACACCACCTGCGCATGGCTGGTCTTGCCCTGTTGCTCGAATGCCCGCGCGAGCCCGACCTTCAGGTGCGCGTCGTCGCTCCAGCGGTTGAGCGCGGCCCTGAACTCGCGTTCGGCCTCGTCACCGCGACCGAGCGACAACAGCGTGTCGCCCAGGTGCAGCACCAGCGGCAGGTTGTCGGGCGATACCTGAAGCGCGGAACGCAACGCGGCGACGGTTTCTTCACCAGCCATGGGGACCTCGTCACAGCACGCTGGCGGAAGTAGCAGGACGTTCAAGGGCGGACGGAGGTGCTGCGTAGTCTGCAGTCGACAGCGTCCCGCAGGCCATGCGCGTCACTCCACGGGAGGATCGACCAGAATCGCGGGAATGCGTGCGCGCGAACCGTTGGTGTCGATCTCCGGCGAGTGTCCGGTGATGAAATTGCGCACCCACAGGTTGCCGCTCGCCTGGATGTCGTCCGGCGTTCCTTCGGCGACGATCAGGCCCTGTTCGAGCATGATGATGCGGTCGGCGATGGTGAAGGCGCTCTTGATGTCGTGCGTCACCACGATCGAGGTCACGCCGAGTTTACGCCGCAGACGCAGTATGATGCGGTTGATGACGTCGGTGGTGAGGGGATCGAGGCCGGTGGTCGGTTCGTCGTAGAGGATCAGCTTCGGCTCACCGATGATGGCGCGCGCCAAGCCGACACGTTTCTGCATGCCGCCGGAGAGCTCCGAGGGCACCTTGTCGATCGCATCGGCAAGGCCGACCATCTCCAGGCGTTTCATCACCTCGGTGCGGATCTCGGCTTCGGGCCGGCGCTGTTGGTACATGGCGAATCCGACGTTCTCCAACACCGTCAGCGAGTCGAACAGCGCCGCTCCCTGGAAGACGTAGCCGATGCCGGCGCGCGCCTTGCGTCGACCGTCCTCATCGAGTGCGTGCAGATTCTTGCCGAACACCTGGACGCTGCCGCGATCAGGGTCGAGCAGGGCGATGATGGTTTTCAGCAGGACGCTCTTGCCGGTGCCGGATCGCCCCAGGATCGCGACGGTTTCGCCCGCGGTCACCGACAGGGTGACGCCCGTGAGCACCCGATGGCCCCCGAAGGATTTGTGCACCTGATCGACGACGACGACGGGGTCGGTCATGGGGGACAGGTCCGAAGGGTACGAGGGGGAGGAAGGGTACGAGGGGTACGAAGGGTACGAAGGGTACGAAGGGTACGAAGGGTACGAAGGGTACGAGGGGTACGAAGGGTACGAAGGGTACGAAGGGTACGAGGGGTACGAGGGGTACGAAGGCATGCGCGGAGGGCGACGGGTGTCGGACCGTTCGTACCCCTCGTACCCCTCGTACCCTTCGTACCTTTCCTAAGGCATTTCATTTCACGCCCCGCTTCGCCAACAGCTTGGTCAGCGGACCTTCGTCGCCATTCAGATCGGGGCGCAGGTGGGTGAACACCGGATGGCCGGCCGACAACAGCGTCGCATCACTCAGTTCACCGTCGGGTTTGGCGATCCATTCGCCGTGCAGACGCCAGACGATGCGGTCCTTGGGATCGCGCAGCGGCTGGTAGGTCTCCTTGAATCCGGAGTGGCCGTGGGGCGCGAAGCGCGGCTCCTTCCAGGAGGCGAGCGGGATCGACGGCAGGTTGAGATTCACCACGTGGCCGCGCAGTTCCTCATGGCCGAGGAGTTTCATCGCCCAGGTGGCGGCGAACTCGGCAGCGTCCTCGAAGCCTTCGCCGCCTTTGTTGCGACTGACTGCCAGCGCCGGATGGCCGAGCACCGCGGCTTCGAGCGCCGCGCCGACGGTGCCGGAGTAGAACAGGCTGCGGCCGACGTTGGGACCGTCATTAATGCCGCTGACCACTAGTTCGGGTTCCTCATGGCAGAGCACCGACAACGCGAGTTTGGTGCAGTCGGTCGGTGTGCCGTCGACGGCGAAGCCGAAGAAACCGTCCTCGGTGCGCGGCGTCACCACCAGACCACGATCGATGGTGATGGCGTGGCTCTGGCCCGAACGTTCCGTCGACGGGGCAACCGCCATCACCGGGCGCTTGGTCTTTCGCCGCAGCGCATGGTAGAGCGCGCGTAAGCCTGGGGCGTCGATGCCGTCGTCGTTGACCAGGAGGATCACGCCTTCTCCGCCACTTCCTCATCCTCGCCGATCTTCACGCCGTAGCTTTCGAGCTTGCGGTAGAGCGTCTTGAGGCCGATCTGGAGCTGACGCGCGGCTTTCGACTTGTTTCCGCCGCAGTGGGCGAGCGTGGCGATGATCAGGCGTTTCTCGACTTCGTCGACCGGCAGGCCGACCAGGATGCGGATGGCGTCGTCGGGTGTTGGCGCTGGGCGCGTTGCTTGGTCAGAGACATAGGTCGCGGGCGTTTGCGCACGACCGGTGGCTGCCACGGAGTCGATGTCCTCGGGATGGAACCCGTCGGCCTCGACAATGCGGCTGGAGCTGAGCACGTACAGCTTCTCGATGGAGTTCTCCAACTCGCGCACGTTGCCCGGCCAATCCTGGCGCCGCAGCGCCTGGAGCAGGTTCTCGGAGAGCTCCTTGTTCTGGTGGTGGCGGCGGTTGAGGCGGTCGATGAAGGACTTCGCCAGCAGGGGGATGTCCTCACGCCGTTCCCGCAGCGGCGGCACGACGATGTTCACCACGTTGAGGCGGAAGTAGAGGTCCATGCGGAAGCGGTTGGCGAGCACCTCGTTCTTGAGGTTGCGGTTGGTGGCGCACACCAAGCGCACGTCCGCGTGCAGCGGGGCGTTGCCGCCGACGTGGTGGAAGGTGCCGTCCTGCAACACGCGCAGCAGTTTGACCTGCGAATCGAGCGGCATCTCGCCGATCTCGTCGAGGAACAACGTGCCGGTGTCGGCGGACTCAAAGCGGCCTTTCTTCTGGCTCACGGCGCCGGTGAAGGCTCCACGTTCGTGGCCGAACAGTTCGCTCTCCAGCAGTTCACGTGGGATCGCCGCGGTGTTGATCTTCACGTACGGCCGGCCGGCACGATTCGACAGCGCGTGGACGGCGTCGGCGACCAGTTCCTTGCCGGTGCCGCTTTCGCCTTCGATCAGCACGTTGGCGTCGCTGGCGGCGACCTGCTTGATCATCGCCTTGACGTGGCGGATCGCCACCGAGGTGCCGACGATGCGGTCGAGCGCCTCGTCGTAGCCCAGTTCGCGGCGCAGCGCCTTGTTCTCGCGCGTAGTGGCGGAGTGGCGCACGGCGCTTTCGACCGTGGCCTTCAGGCGTGACAGATCGACCGGCTTGGTCAGGTAGTTGAAGGCGCCCTGTTTGATCGCGGCGACCGCGGTTTCCTCATTGCCGTGGCCGGTGATGAGGATCCATGGCACCGGGCCGTACTTCTCGTGCGCCAATTCCATGGTCGCGAGGCCGTCGAGGTTCGGCAGCTTGAGATCGCACAGCACCGCGTCGACCACGGCGGCGCTCATCTTGGCGAGGCCTTCCTCGCCGCTGATGGCCTTGAGCACGGCGTGGCCGTCGCCTTCCAGAATGTCGGCGTAGGTGTCGCGGTTGCCGGCGTTGTCGTCGATGATGAGGATGTTGGCCATGTGGTCGTCGTTTCGGGTTCAGGCGTCCGGAGTCCGGGGTCCGGAGTCCGATATCTTGCGGGGCGTTGGTCTGCTTCTGCTTTTTTTCGCCATGGTACGGCTCGGTCGTCTCAGTGTCGGTGTGACTCCGGACTCCGGACTCCGGACCCCGGACACACCGCCATCACTCCGCACCTCGGCCTCCACCGACGGCATCGGCAGCTCCGTCCGCGCCTTGGCGGGTCCCAGCTCCGTGGGGAATTCCAGCGTAAAACTCACGCCCTGGGCCCGGTCGCTGCTGGCGGTCACCGTGCCATGATGCAGTTCAACTAGGCGACGGACGATGGCGAGGCCGAGGCCAGTGCCGTCGTCCTTGCTGCTCATGAACGGTTCAAAGAGGTGGGCGGCGACGCGTTCATCGAACGGCGGGCCGTTGTTGGCAATGACCACGCGCACGAGCCGCGGTGCGCTGCGCGTCACCACCAACAGCCGGCGATCATCTGGGCGCGCGGTGAGTGCTTCGCGTGCATTGGTCAAGATGTTCAGGAACACCGAGCGCAGGTGCAGCTTGTCGGCAGCCAGGAGGGCGAGCTGTTCATCGGGATGGAACGACACATGGACCTTGGCGGCATCGAGCGCGTCGGCCTGTTCCGCCAGCAGTTCCTGCAGGAGCGCATTCACATCCACCGCATCGGGATCGGGGCGTCCAGGACGGGCGAAGGCGAGGAACGACTGGACGATGTCCTGCACGCTGCGTGCGGCGTCGACGATGCGGCGCAGGCGCTTCTCCTCACGTTCGCGTTCCGCCGGTGACAGGGCATCGCTGATCTGCTTCTGCATCAGCTCGGCATTGAGCAGGATCACACCGACCGGATTTTTCAGTTCATGCACCAGGCTGCCGGCGATGCGGCCAAGCTCTGCGAGGCGATCGCGGTCGTCCGGTACGGTGAAGCCGAAACCTGGATTGTCGCTCATGGTGTTCATGCGAGCGGAGACGGTGCGAGGTGCGAGGTGCGAGGTGCGAGGTGTGTTGTGGTCGACGTTGCGCTGTTCGGTTCGATGGTGCACTGCCACACAGCGGGCTTCCGCATGTGGGCACTTCGCACTTCGCACTTCGCACGTCGCACGTTCATGACCGTCATCGCCGCAGGATCGCGCCCGGTTTGCCAGTCGCTTTCTTGTAATCTTTTTCCATCTCACGCAGGCGTTTGCGGATCAGCGTCAACTGCGCGTCGGTCAGGTGATCAACGAAGACTTTGCCGTCGAGGTGGTCGAGTTCGTGTTGCACCACCACGCCGAGGAAATCGCCAGCGCCGACATCGAGGCTCAGGCGGTTTTCCGCGCCATAGACGTCGTGGTAGATGATGGTGAAACGGTCGCAGCGCTCGACGCGCGCGTACATCCCAGGGAAGCTCAGGCAGCCTTCCTCGTAGGCGGAGGTGCCCTCGGCGTTGACGATGCGCGGGTTGATCCACACCCGGCGGTCGCTTTGACCTTCTTCGCGGCGGGCGTGGTCGGTGATGAAGATGCGTTTCGACACCGCCACCTGTGGCGCGGCCAGGCCGATGCCCTTGGCCTGCTCCATGCACAGGAACATGCGTTCGCAGAAGTCGCGCAGGGCGTCGTCGAAGACCGTGACCTCGTCGGCGTGTTTGCGCAGGACCGGGTGGGGGTACTGCACTACCGACAGGAGGGCAGGGTAGGTTGGTGATGCGGCGGTGCTCATGAAGGTCTTGCCGGGGCTTGAGATGTGGAGGTGGACCCTAAACTGCCGCGACTCCATCGCAAGTCGCTTCGAGTCTTTTCGACACATTTCAATCGCGTAGACGATCACTTTCCCAAGGTTTGTCGTCTACGCCGCCCGAGGATCGCTCCCATGGTCGACATCAGCAAGCACCTAGCCCGCATGCAGCAGGCGATTGATCGCCGCAATTGGCCGCTCGCGCTCGAGATCGGTGAGGAGTGCATGGATGTCGCGCCGGCGGAGGTCCAGCTCTACAAGCTCTATGTCGACGCCTCCAAGCGGAAGGCCAAGGAGAGCGACAAGAAGAGCATGTTCGGCAACATGAGCATGCCCGGGTTCAGCAAGGATCCGCTCAAGCAGTTGATCGCGGCGATGAAGAAAGTCGGCGGCGGCCCCGACGCCAAGGCGCTGGCCGCTGCCGGCGATGCCGCCCGTGCCGCCTGCAAGGCCGGCACCAAAGCGATGATCGAACCGGCGATCTACCTGTACGAGGAGATGCTCGCCACCGGACTGTTCAGCGCCGAGGTGCTGTGGAATGTCGGCAACCTCTATTTCGATCGCTTCCAGGATAAGAAGGATCTCGCCAGTCTGGACCTCGCGCTCAAGATGATGGGCAAACTCGAACAAGCGATGCCGAACCACCCGGAAGCCAGCCGCACGGCGAAGAACTGGGATGCGCGCAAATCGATGGAACTGCGCAACTCCAAGGGCGATGCCGCCAACTACCAATCGCAGTTGTCGAGCGGCGACAAGGCGCGCCGTGCCGAGGTCCTGTCACGTATCATCCGCACAGCCGATGATGCGCGCGAGGTGCTGAGGCTCATCGAGGAGGACCTCAAGGAAGAACCCGGCAAGAAGGATCTGTGGGTCAAGAAGGCCGAAACCCATCGCCGTCTCGCCGAGCTGGACAACAACGGCGAGGAATACGCCAAGGCGCGTGAAGCCCTGGAAAAAGCCCAGGTGATCGATTCCTTCGACTTCAATCTGATGATCAAGCTCGGCGACGTGATGATCGATGAGCACAAAAACTACATCAAACAGCTCACCGCCGCCGGCCAGGACACCGCCGAGGCGACCCAGACCCTGCTCCAGCTCGAAGTCGATGAATACCGCAAACGCGCCGAGCGCCAGCCGACCGAGATGAGCCACCATTTCAACCTGGGCAGCCGACTGCTCAAACTTGGCCAGGTCGAGGCAGCAGCCAGCGAGTTTCAACGCACGGTCAACGACCCGCGTTTTCGCCTCAGATCCTTCAAGTTCCTGGGCTTCTGCTTCGCCAAGAAGAACATGGTCGAGCTGGCGGTGAAGAACTACAGTTCCTACCTCACCACCACCGAAGACCTGCAGTCCGATGAAGCCAAGGAAACGCGTTACCTGCGCGGCCGCATCTACGAACAGGGCGGCAAAAAGAACGAAGCCATCGCCGACTACTCAGCCCTGGTCGAGATGGACCTCGGCTACAAAGACTGCGCCGCCCGCCTCGACAAACTGCGTAGCGAAGCTGGCTAATCGGATCCCATCGCAAGCGATGCGCCGGCCGCCGAGCCCGCGGGGGCAGGCCCCTCAGGGCCGCGGGGGGCAAAGCCCCCCAGGTAAACCCCGGGCGCCGAGTGGCGGTGGGCGGATAAGATGGCGAAGCCATCCGCCCACGGGTGAGGAGGCCCCGCCGACGATCCCGAGCCGCGACAAAACCCGCGGGGGCAGGCCCGCAGGAGCGGGCCGCGGGGGCGAAGCCCCTGAACAAACAGCCGATCCCGAGCCGCGACAAAGCCCGCGGGGGCAGGCCCGCAGGAGCGGGCCGGTGGGGGCGAAGCCCCCATTGAAAACTGGCGCGGGGCCTAATACTCCGCCGCCCCACCGTTAGTCCCCTTATCACCCGATTGACCGGATATCCTGAAAATGCCGCACAATATCAGCGCCAGCAAGCGCATGCGTAAGAACGAAGTCCGCCGTGTGCGGAACAAGGCCCGCCTGAGCGAGCTGAAGACCATCCGCAAGCAGATCACCCGTGCGTTGCATGATAAAGAGCAGACCAAGGCTGAAGGTCTCTACAAAGAACTGACCAAGGCGCTCGATCAGGCCGCCTCGAACAAGACCATCCACAAGAACGCCGCTTCGCGCGCCAAGTCGCGCCTCGCGCTGAAGCTCCAGGCCGCGAAAGCCGCTGCTCCCAGCAAGTGATGTGTGTGCGGCTCGGCGGCTGACGCCACGGCCGCATCTCTGACAATTTTCCGGGTGGGCCTCAGCGGTCCACCTTCCCTAGCGGGTCCTCCGATCCGCACGTTTCGGGGCCACGTCTCCACGGCCTCCCGCTCGCTTCACCGCGTGCGGTCCATGAACAGGAGCTTCCATGGCTGTCTCCACCTATGAGACCACCATCCTTGTGCGCGCCAGTGCGGCGCGCACCGACTACGAAGGCACCCTTGCTGCGGTGCGTTCAACCTACGAATCCGAAGGCGTGACCTTCCTCGAGTTCGACAAGTGGGAGGAGCGCAAGCTCGCCTACCCGATCGCGGGCGAAGCCAGTGCCCTCTATTTCACCGGCTACTTCAGCGCCGATACCAGCGCGATCGACAAGATCGAGCGTCGCGCGCAGTTGGGCGGCACCATCCTGCGCCAACTGATCGTTGCCCGTCCGGGCAAGGAACTTGAGCGCATCAAGACCCAGCGTGCCAAGGCTGCTGCTGCCGCTCTGGCTGCTGCCGCTGCTGCTGCTGCGACGGCCGAGGCCTAACATGGCGGTCGCCATCAACCGTGTGCTCCTGGGTGGTAATCTCACCCGGGATCCGCAAGTCCGCTTCCTCGCCAATGAACAGGCGGTGGCAAACTTCGGTTTGGCCATCAATCGCCGGTTCAAGGGCAGCGACGGCCAGATGAAAGACGAAGTCACCTTCGTCGACGTCGAGGCCTGGGGACGTACCGCGGAACTGGTCGGTCAGTATCTGACCAAGGGCCGTGCCTGTTTCGTCGAAGGACGACTCAAGCTCGACTCATGGGACGACAAGGACGGTCAGAAGCGTCAGAAGCTCAAAGTGGTTGCCGACAACGTCCAGTTCCTGGACAGCGGCAATCGCGGCGGTGCTCCTGGCGGCGCAGCGGCTGAAGGCGAACCGGCGGGCGACGCGCCCGCACCGTCACCATCCGCCAAGCCCAGCCGGCCCGCGCCGGCTCCGGCGGGCGATGACGAGCCGCCCTTCTAACCAACACACCAACAAAAAACTCCAACGAAAGCACACACCATGAGAATGTCCGCTGGCCCTCGCGGCAAGTTTGGCGACAAGAAGAAGAAGAAGGCTCGCGCCAAGCGCGTCGAAGCCCCGAAGTTCTGCCGCTTTGAAAAAGACGGCGTCTTCGAAGTCGACTACCGTGATATCCCCATCCTGGGCCGTTACGTCTCCGCCCAGGGCAAGATCACCTCGCGCAAGCGCAACGGCTGCACCGCGTTCTATCAGCGCCAGCTCAACCTGGCGGTGAAGCGTGCGCGCTTCCTCGCCCTGCTGCCCTTCGTGGGCGAGTAAAGGAGCACCACCATGGCACGCCGCAAAGATGTCCTGCTCGTTCAGGATGTGCTCAAACTCGGTAACATGGGTGACGTCGTCCGCGTCTCCCCAGGTTACGCCCGCAACTACCTCTTCCCCTACGCCCTGGCGATCCCGTCCGACGCCGCGCACAAACGTCAGATCGACGTTCTGCGCGAGAAGGCCGCCAAGTCCGAAGCCGAACGCGAAGTCAAAGCTCGCGCCCAGGCCAAGACCATGCAGGGCGTCTCGATCCAGATCGCTGCCCGCGTGTCGCATGGCAACGAACTGTTCGGTTCGATCGGCACCAAGGAACTCGTCGCTGCGCTCGCCAAGAGCGGCGTCGAGGTCGATGGCAAGCAGATCCACCTGCACGACAAGCTGAAGAAGCTCGGCAAGTACCAGATCGATGTGCGTCTGCACAAGAACGTCGCGGTCGAGGTCACCCTTGAGATCGTCAACAGCGATCCCAACGCGCCGACCATGACCGAGACCCTGGCTTCCCCTGCGGCGCCCAAGGCCGACGCCGAAGCGAAGCCCGCCAAGGGCGACAAAGCTGAGAAGGGCGAGAAGTCCGAGAAGCCCGCCAAGGGCGACAAAGCTGAGAAAGCTGAGAAGGGCGAGAAGTCCGAGAAATCGGACAAGCCCAAGAAAACCCAGAAGGCGTAAAGGAACTGATCATGAAAGCGGACATCCATCCCAAAATTCGCAAGGTGGTCTTCCAAGACACCGTGACGGGCAGCCAGTACATCGTCCTCAGCGCGGTGAAGACCGAGCTGAAGGCCACCATCGACGGGGCCGAGTACCCGTTGGTGAAGGTCGACGTGTCGGCCAGCAGCCATCCCTTCTACACCGGCCAGGTGCGTATCCTCGATACCGCCGGTCGCGTCGAGAAGTTCGGCAACAAGTTCGGCAAAGGCGGCGTCAGCTCGCTGCTCAAGAAGAAGTAGTTTCGACTACCGCTTCCGCATGGGACCCGCTGGCCTTCTGGGCCGGCGGGTTCTCTGTTTTCGGTGAATCGACAACTGACAACCGACAGCCGATCTAACCGCAGAGGGCGCGGAGGGCGCAGAGGTTGGGAACCCCAAACTCCCTGGGAATGTTTCCAGCAGATCCGGCTCTGCCGGGATAGGGAATCACACCACGTGGCTTTACCCTCTGCCTTCTCTGCGTTCTCTGCGTCCTCTGCGTCCTCTGCGTCCTCTGCGGTTTGATCGGCTGTCCTGCCTTCACTAGACCTGAACCCCATGCCCGACCTCCTCGGCAATCTCGCGACTCTGCACGCCAAGTATCGGCGCCTCACCGATCAACTCGGAGATCCGTCGCTGATTGGCGGCCCGCGTTACCAGGGCGTGGTGAAGGAACAGGGACGTCTTGGGCGTCTGATGGAGCCGTACGAACGGCTGCTCAAGGTGCAGAAGGACGCGCAGGGGGCCGAGGCCATGCTCGCCGATCCCGACATGAAGGAGATGGCGCAGGAGGAACTTGCGAACGCCCGCGCGCAGGAACCGATACTGCTCGACGAGATCAAAGGCCTGCTGGTCAGCGCCGATGCCACCGGCGCACGTGATGCGATCCTCGAAATCCGCGCCGGCACCGGCGGCGATGAAGCCGCGTTGTTTGCTGGTGACTTGGCACGCATGTACACCCAGTGGTGTACGCGCCACGGCCTGCGCCTGGAGGTGCTGTCGCTCTCCGAAGGCGAGAAGGGCGGCTTCAAGGAAGTCATCTTCAACATCAGTGGTACGTCAAAACTCGGCGGGCCATTCGCGTTGCTGCGTTACGAATCCGGCGGCCACCGCGTGCAACGTGTGCCAGAAACCGAAGCCCAGGGTCGCGTGCATACCTCCGCTGCCACCATCGCGGTGATGCCACAGGCCGAAGAAGCCGACGTCACCATCCGCCCGGACGATCTGGAGATCACCACCTTTCGCGCTGGTGGCGCTGGCGGTCAGAACGTCAACAAGACCGATTCTGCCGTGCGTATCGTGCACAAACCAACCGGCGTGGTGGTCGCTTGCCAGGACGAACGCAGCCAGCTCGCCAATAAAGAAAAAGCCCTGAAGTGGCTGCGTTCACGGCTCTACGACGCCGAACGCCAACGCCTGGAACGCGAACGCGCCGCCTTCCGCAAGGAACAGGTCGGCAGCGGCGACCGCTCTGACCGCATCCGCACCTACAACTTCCCGCAGAACCGCATCACCGACCACCGCATCAATTTCACCGGCTACAGCTTGGACAAGTACATCAGCGGCGACTGCGATGCATTGTGGCAAGCGATGGTCGATGCCGAGAAGGTGCGCATCCTGGAACAGTGGGACGGAACGTTCTAAGCGCAGCAGGGCTGCCCCCTGGGGGCGTGGGCGGCCCGCCCGCGCGCTGAGTTACCAGACTCGATCACTGGCGTGACCCATCGCGACGATCGTCCGTGGGGCTGGCACTCCTCGTCATCCGTTCGTCGTGAGTGGTAAAGGCGCGCGGGCGAGCCGCCCACGCCCCCAGGGGCGCCACGTGTATCCCCGTGATTGGTGGCATCTTCCGCCTCCCCCATAGCCCCCAGCCAAGGGCTGACTAAGAAACCGCATCCCCGTCCGTAGGAGCGGTTGTGAGCCAAACTGATGGCGAGGCGCCGGATGACATCCTGCTGTCCCGTTATTGCCGTCAGAAGGATCTGACGGCGTTCAGCGCGCTCATTGACCGGCATCAGGCGGACCTGCTCAGGACCGCCCATGCCCTGCTGGGGGACGGACATGCAGCTCAAGACGCGGTCCAAGAAGGTTTCCTCCGGCTCAGCCGGGATGCCGAGGCGTTGGTCGCCAAGTGGCGTGCCGGCGCGTCGCTCGGCGGTTGGCTGTGCACCGTGGTGCGCAATTGGTGCATCGATCACCTGCGACGCAAACAGGCGGCACCCATGAGTCCGCTGACCGAACTCCAGGCCGAATCCGCCGCCGCGTCCGCCACCCTGGTCGCCGATGCCGATGCCGGTCAAGCGTTATGGCGCGCGGTCGACACCCTGCCCCAACTCGAACGCGCGGCCGTGGTGATGCGCTACCGCGATGGTCTCAGTTACCAGGACATCGCCGAACGACTCGACAAAACCGCCACCCACGTGGGTGTGCTCCTCCACCAGGCGCTCGGACGCCTGCGCAACTGCGACGCGCTGCGCGCGGGAGTGCTGCCATGAACACGACATTCGAACGACAAGACATCGGCTACCTGCTCACTGCATACGCCGACGGCCAACTCGCGCCGGAAGGCGTGATGTGGGTCGAGGAGCAACTCGATCGCAACGGCAATCTGCGGGCGAAACTGAAAGAGATCCGTCACTTGCAAGCCGGTTTGCGTACGGCGTTCGCCGGCGGCGCGCCGGAGTTCGTGCTCGATCTACCCCGACGTGATGCGTTGCTCGCCAGCGCGGCGAATCCGCCGCGTAAGAAGATCCGCTTTCCCGCACCCATGTGGATTGGTTTGGCAGCGAGCGTGATGGCGATCGTGTACGTCGGGATGCAGATGACCGCGCCGCGCTATGAATATATTAGGGAATTGGGGGCTCAGGCCTCATCAGTACCGGCGGATGGCTCCCATTTCGACGGTGAACCGGTGGCTCAGCAACTGGCGCAAGCCGCTCCCGCCGAGGCAGGCGACGCCCAATCGTTCAACTACCAGAGTGTCGATGGCGGAGCGACGTTCGCTGCCCAGGCCGCCGAGCCGGAACTCCTGGCCAAAAGCAAACGCGATGCGGCACCACGACAGGGCGCGAGCGAACGCAAACAGGCGACGACCGTAACTGCATCCCCCATGCGCCCTGCTGCTCCTGCCGCAGCCGCTCCCCCGGCATCCACCACGCCGACACCGGGTGGGGCGGCGTTGGCCCGGACCGATCGCGGAGGTCGCGCGCTAACCAAGGAGTACGACGGCAAGCCGGTGGCGACGTCGTCAGCTCCATCGGTGCTCCTCTTACCAGAACCGGTGGTGCAGCCGCAGGAGTTCGCCAAACGGTCCGCCCCGGATGCGCTCGATGATTCACGGCAGGCGAAGGCGAAGAGCGCACCGGAGCAGGTTCCCGCAGCCGATGATTACCAACGCCTAAATGAGACCCGTGCCTACAACGGCGCCGTTGGCCAAGCACTCGCCAAGAAGGCAGAACAGGCTGGAGTTCCCGCGGAGAAGAACGCCGCCCCGGCGAAGCCCGGTGCCGGTCGACAGACCGACAAGGACAAGGCGGTCGAACAGGTTCCTGTCGAGGTACTGGAGGCAGACATCGCCGCGCCGATCAATCAGCTCAATGTGCCGATCGAAGAGAAGGTGACATCCGACGATGCCGAAGGCCGTGAAGATGCCGTCGCCAACAGCGAGACCGGCTCCACTGGTGCCTTCATGGCGGTTGGTGCCGGTGGTAAGAAAAGCGCCGAGCGTCGTGCCATCGCCAAGCGGGAAATAGCTGCGCAGCAGGCGGAGAAGTCAGCTTCCCAGCCCGTTGCAGGTGCCAACCGAGGAATTGCCAGCGAGGAGGAAGGATTGCGGCGGCTGGAACAACAGCAGCAGACGCAACTGGCGATTCTCAAGGATCGTTACCCCAAACTTTTCGCCAGTGGTGTCGAGGTCGACCAGCTACAGGAAAGCCAACAGAATCAGGATGATCTCCGTCAACGAGTCGCACAGAACGAGGCGCAGCTTGCTGTACTGAAGAATCGTTATCCCAAGATCGCCACTGAGATCACCGACGAGAATCAGAGCGCCTCGTTCCTTCAGGCGGTGGTCGGTGCCGTGCGGAACAACCCGCAAGGAGTGCCAGACCTGCTGATGCTGACGCTCGGGAAAGGCGACCGTGTAGCGGACGGGACAGAGTTCATCATCTTTCGCGGGAACGATTACATTGTCCGAGTGCGGGCGGAAAAAACGGCGGGCGACCTAGTTGCCTGTCGAATAATTTCGGATTCGTGGAATTCACGTGGTCTGCAGATCCAGCAAGGTGATCTTGCCCAGAACCGACTCGGCGGTGAAGCGCTCCCAACCATCGCCGCACACTCGCTGTTGGTATCAGACGTCGACCCATTACAGAGCCTCGCCGCTCTGCGCGCGCCAGTGACGCTCGATGGCACGTTGGGTCTGGCGCAGTCGCTGCGCCTGATCGGTGGCGAGAAGATCGACTTCACCTTGACGACCGGTGCTCATGGTTTCGTCGAACGCCAAGTGAAGGTGAGCATGCGCGATGAATCCGCCGCCCGTGGTGTTCTGCGTGCGGTGCGCAGCGCCGGCCTCCAAGCGCAGTTCACCGGCGGCGTGGTCCACCTCGACGTGGCGACACGTCCGCTCGATCCGAGCGACATCCAGGGCTACGACCTCCCGACTTTCAAAGACCTCTTCGGCACCTCGCCGATGCAGGTTACCGCCGTCGATGCGATCCAAACCGTCGCCATCGACGCCGACACCGCCTCGTACTCCTACGCCAAGGCGCGCGTCGCTGCGGGCCAGCCGGTTGATCCGACGACCATCAAGCCCGAGCACTTCATCAACGCCATGCCGATGGACTATCCGCCGGCGCAGGGTCCGGAGGCGTTCTCGCTCTATGCCGAAGCGGCGCCCTCGCCCTTCGCACGTGCGGGCACCACCTGGGGCCCACGTACCGCACTGGTGTCGATCGGTGCGGTGGCCAAACCCGCCGCGGCGGATGAACGCAAGCCGCTGGCGTTGACGCTGGCGATCGATTGTTCGGGTTCGATGGCGCAGGCAGGGGGGCTCGATCGCATCCAGCGCGGTCTGCTCGCCTTCGTCGAACACCTGCGTGCCGAAGACCGCGTGGCGATCGTCGCCTTTGGTGATCAGGCACGTGTGGTCCTGCCAGCGACGCCGGGCAATGACCGCGTGGCGTTGATGAACGCCCTGGCAAACCTCGCCACCGGTGGCGCGACCAATGCCGCCGAAGGACTTGGTCTGGCGTATCAACTCGCCGCCGAAACCGCCGCGGTCGGCGTTGAGAGCCGCGTGCTGCTTGCCACCGACGGTGGCACGGTCGCCGGTGCCGACGATCTGCTGCGGCGCGTCACCGCCTTCAAGGACCGCGGCATCACCCTGGTGGTGGTCGGCACCGGAGCGACTTACCGCGCTGGGCCCTTGCAGGACCTCGCGACCAAGGGCGATGGTCAGCATTTCTATGTCGGCAGCGATGCGGATGCCGAGGCGCTGTTTACCGGCAAGCTGCTGCCCGACCGCCTCGCGGTGCTAGCGAAGGACGCCAAGCTCCAGGTGACGTGGAATCCGCAACGTGTCAGCCATGCGCGCCTGATCGGTTACGATCAGCGCCGGCTGGCGGCAAAGGACTTCCGCGACAACACCGTTGATGCCGGCGAGTTGTCGCAAGACACGCAAGTCACCGCGTTGTTCGAGGTCCTGCTAGTCGATGGCGGCGCCGGTCCACTCGGCACCGCTGCCGTCCGCTACAAAGACATGCGCCGCGACCAGGTGCGCGAACTCGCCTGCCCGCTGCCCGGCACGATTCTGACAAGCCAACCGAGCGAACGTCTGCGTCTGCTCGCCTGCGCCGCCGCCACCGCCGAGTGGTTGCAGCGCGGCTGGTGGAGCAACGTCCACCTGATCAGCCCGCAGGAAATCGCCGCGCAATTGGCGCGTTGTCCCCAGCCGATCGCGGCGGAGTTGCGGGAGATGGTCAAATGAAATGTCCGATGTCCGATGTCCGATGTCCGAGGTCGACATCGGACATCGGACATCGGACCTCCTTCCGTTACCTCCCCGTTACGCACATCCCGTCGTCAGGTCTGAAGACTCTCATCATCGAGGTTAATCATGCGCCATTTGCTCCTCGCCCTGCTCGCCTTGTTCATCATCGCCCCGCTCTTCGCTGGCGACGAATTGCCGCCGGTGGTCTACGTGCCGTACGAGCAGACGCCGACGATCGATCCGAAGAAACAGGCGGTGTTCCTGCCCTACGAACGCTTCATGGCGTTATGGGAAGCGGCCAAACCCAAGCCCGATCAACCGGTGAAACCGCCGGTCGGCGCGACCTTCGGTGACTACGTGCTTACCGGTGTGGTGAAGGGCGATCTCGCCGATCTGACCATGACTGGCACCGTCACCGGACTCGACACCGGTTGGGCGCAGGTGGTGTTGCCGGCGACGCTTGGCCTCAGCGGTTTCACGCCCGCTGATGATCGCCTGGTGTTGGAGCGCACCGACAAGGCATTGGTGCTGCACGTGCGCGGTACCGGCCAACACAAGTTCACCTCCACCGTCGCCGCGCCGGTGACGGGTGACGCTGCGGGTCGGCGGTCGTTGTCGTTGTCGTTGCCGGCAGCGGGCGCGGGCAGGCTCGACCTGTTGGTGCCGCAAGCCGACGCGGCGTTGACGTTGACGCCGGCGGTCGCCGCTATCACCACGCCGGCCAAGGACGGCACGCGGCTGCTCGCCGTGCTCGGTGGCACCGCGCAGGTGCAGATCAGTTGGCAGCCGCCGGCCGAGGTCGCCTCCGGTGAGGCGCTCATCCTCAGTGATGGCGAGATCCGTCTGACCGTCGGTGAACGCAGCCTGCGCTATGATCTGACGCTCGATCTCACCATCCTGCGTCGTCCGTTGGAAAACGTGCGCATCGCCCTACCGGCCGATGCCCAGGTGCTGGCGGTCGAGGGCAAGGACGTGCGCACCTGGGAACGCACCGCCATGGGCGAGGCGCAGGTGTTGACGGTATCGTTCCATCAACCGGTCAGCGGCAGCTACGCCCTGCTGGTGCGCATGGAGCGTGCGATCGATGCGCTGACTCCAGGTGCCAGTCGCAGCGTGGCGGTGGCATGGCCAACGGTGGTTGGCGCGGCGCGCGCCACCGGACGTATCGCGGTGGTCCAGGGTGAAGGCTTGGTCGCGGCGATGGAGTCCGCCACCGGTCTCAGCCAAGTCGATCCGGGAGAAACCCAGACCGGCAACGCCGCCGTCGCCGCCTACCGCTTCCATGCAGCGCCACCGGAATCACGCCTGTTGGTGACGCGTCTGGCGAGTGACCTGCGCGCCGGCATTCATCAGCTCGTGCGCCTCGGCCGTGAAGAAGACCTCATCGCCGTGGTGCTCGACCTCGACGTGCGCAAGGCCGGCATCTTCGCTCTCGCGCTCGATGTGCCGGCGACCTGGGAACTGGTCGACACCGGCGGTCTGCCACTGGACGACGCGCGTCTGGCGGCGGCAAACGGTGCGACCCGGCGTTTGGACCTCGCGCTGCGTGGCCGCCTGCTGGGTGCCGGACAGGTGGTCGTGCGTTTCAAAGCGCCGCCATCCATCCCGCGTGAAGCCACCGCCGCCGCTGTCGCCACCACCACCACGGTCACCGTCGCCAAACTCGTCGATGTGCGCCAGGTGCGCGGCACGCTCGCCGTGGCGACGCCGTCGAGCTGGTCGCTGACCAGCAGCGCGCGCACCGGCCTCACCAGCACGGAAGTCGAAGCGCTGCGTCGCGATGGCCTGCTGGCGAACCTCGCGCGTGAACTGAAAGAAGACGAAGACCTGCCGCTCGGCTTCACCTTCCTCGGCGCTGACGCGAGCACGGTGTTGGCCATCGCGCCCCGCGCGCGCGAACTGAACATCCGCCACGAGGAACTGGTGAGCGTCGCCGAAGGCCACCTGCGCCGGCTGGTGACCCTGCGTGGTGAGGTGCGTTACAGCGCCGCGCCGGCGCTGCGCCTGAGTGCGCCGAGCGAACTCGACAGCAAGCTGGTGTTCAAGGGCTCGGCCCTCGCCGAACAGACGGTGGTGTCGCGCGCCGATGGCCGCAGCACCTGGGAACTACGCTTTCAAGCACCCATCACCGGTGCCTTCACCATCACTGTCGAAGACCAACGCGATGTGCCGGCGCTGACCGCCGGTACGCCGCTGCCCTTGACGCTCGAACCGCTCACCGTGCTCGATGCCACCCGCGTCAGCCACATCTTTGCAGTCGCGCGTGAAGGCACGGTTGAAGTATCCGCTACCGCCGCCGGTCTCGAAACCGTCGCGCCGGCTGATCTCCCCGCGGGTCTGCGTACGCAGGGTGTGGTCGCCGGTTTCCAGGGCGCCGCCAGCGTGGCGGTAGCGCTGACCCTGGTGCGTCACGACCTGGTGACACTCGCCGACGGTGCGGTCACCGCCGCGCGCTACCTCGCGGTGATGAGCGAGGAACGCCTGCTGCGCGTGCAGGGTGAACTGTTGCTGAGCACGCGTGGACGTCCGTACCTGGAACTGCGTCTGCCCGCTGGCGCCGAATTGCTCGAAGTCGCCATCGATCGCCGTCAGGGCCGCCCCAGCCGGCGCGCCGATGGCAGCGTGGTGATCCCGCTCGGCGACGGTGCTGGCCTGCGCTCGCAGGTGGTGGCATTTGTCTATGAACAACGTTTCAGCGACGGCCAGCTTGGTTCATGGGGCAGCTTGGCCTTGGAACTGCCACGCCTGAACGACAAACGTGCCAGCACGTCGTCCGGTGTCGCGGCGAAACCCGCCACCAACGAAGTAACCGTCCGCCCGTTGCCGGTGGGTCCAGTGTCGTTCGATCTTTTCCTGCCGGACCATCTCATTCCTTGGGGTTGGCGCGGTGACGTGACGCCGGCGCGTGAAACCATTCCGCTGTGGGGCGAAGTGCTCGCCCGCCTGCAAGACACCCCAGCGATGCATTACGGCGACCTGGATGAGATCGCCCTGCGTAGTGACGGCCTGACGGTTCCGGTCACGCTCACCGGCAGACGTCACCACCTGTCGCGCCTCGGCGATGGCGGCGGGATGGACGTGCGTTTTGTCGCCACCGGTTTGCTCAACCTGCTCGCGCTCTTCGCCCTGCTGCTCGGCGCGCTGGCGGTGTGGTTTGCGCGTCGACGTAACGACGTTATCGCCGGTCTCGCCATCACCGCAGCAGTGTTGGTCGCCGCGATCGCGGCGCCGTGGGCGACGGTGATGAGTGGTTTCGCTGTCGGTGTGTTCGCCGTGCTCACGATCATCTTGCTGCGCAATGTGGTCGCCGCGCTGCGCGCCCGCCGCGTGGCGGCAGTGCCGCTGCAGGTGGTGACGCCGGATCCGTGGCTGGAGCAGCCGAAGCCGTTGCCGCTCGCACCGCTGATGCCTGCGACACCAGCCGCGCCACCGGGCGACAGCAAGCTGGTGGATGAAAAGCCGACGGAAGAAAAGCCGATGGATGAGAAGCCGCAGGATCCGCGGCCATGAACACCGCGCACGCCAAACGCAGGGGGCTGTCTCCTGGGAGCGCCGGCTGCCAGCCGGCAAGGGGCAATTGGTTGTCGGTCGAGAAACGCAGGATTGCCCCTGGCCGGCTGGCAGCCGGCGCTCCCAGGGGACAGCCACTTTTGGCGAGCTCACGTCTAACCGTGTTGCTTGCGCTCCTGCTCACCACGTTCGCCGGCGAAGCTCCCACCCAGCCGCTCATGCTGCCGATGGACCAATTGCTCAAACGCCTCGACCAGTCGCAGGAATGGATGCTCGTCCCGCTGGCGGATTACCGCGCGTTGATGGCCACCATCACCACCACGGAGCCCACGGTTCCCGATCTGCTGGGCGCGCGCATCGCCACGGCGCACCTCAGTGGTTCGTTGATCGACGATCGGATCCTGACCGTGCATGGCACCTTGGTCATCGATGCGCACGGAAAAGGTCCACAGCGCTGTCGCATATTTGCGGTCAAACCAACGCGACTTGGTGCCATCACCTGTAACGGTCAGCCGGCGGTGACGGTAGGCGGCAACACCCTTGATCTGCTGATGCCTGGCCCCGGTCGGCATCAGGTCACGTTGTCATGGGGCATCGATCTGACTGGCGACGACCAACGTCGCGCCGCGATCCTGCCGTTGCCCTATGCCGGCGCGGTGGCGCTGACCATCGACGCTGCGACCGCGGGCTCCTTCACCAATGGCCACCTGGTCGCCGATCCGGCGCAGGCCGGACGTTGGCGTTTGACCGGTGGTGCCGCGGTGCACGTGCCGCTGATCTGGGAACCCGGCCGCGTGAGTTCGGACGCCCAGTCGGTGTTCGGGGTCGAGCAAGTGGTGCAGGCAGCGATCATTGACGGTCCCGCTTCGCTACGCTGGGTCGCGCGCCTGATCAATCGCCGTGGACTGATGCCGGAACGCTTGGAGGTGATCTTGCCGAGTGGTTGGCGCCTGACCCAGGCGGCGAGTCCCGGCGTGTTGTCCATCACCGAGCAGGCCGATGGCCACGTGCGTTTGACGCTCGCCCCAGGGACCAGCGAGGTGGCGTGCGACGGACTGCGTGCGGCCGGTGCGCCGCTCGCGTTGCCGCAGGTGGTCGGTGCCGCCTATCAAGGTGGCGTGCTGATGATCGGTGGCGGCGTGCCGTTCGATCTCCAGGCACCGCCGTCGTGGCGTCGCCTGGAGGATGTCGACGGCTGGTGGCGTTTCGCCGTGCCCGCACCTGGGCTCGCGGTGACGCCGCTCACTGCCGACAACCGCTGGGGCATGGACGTGCAGAGCAGCGCCAGCATCGAACTGACCGATGGTCGGCGTCCGTGGATCATGGTGCAGAGCATCACGCTGGCCGATCGTGGTGGCGACCTGGGCGAGATCGCCCTACAGCTTCCGGCCGGCTGGTCGCTGACCGCGATCTCCGCCGATCAATCGCTGCGTATCCGCCAACTCGCCGGCGGTGGCGAGGTCGCCGACCTGCCCGCTGGCTCCGCGCTGACGCTGGTGCCCCAGGCCGTACGTCTGCGTGCGCTCAGCGTGTCGCTGACGCTCACCCGCGCGGCGGATGCTTCGTCAGCCAGCGCCACGGTGTTGCCGGTATTGGTCACCGGCGGTCGCCGGGCCAGCCATCGCCTGTCGTTGCTCAGCACCGCTCCGATCGAAACCCGCATCACTGCTGGCGCGCCCTGGCGCATGGCGGGTGGTGAGGTGGCCGGCAAGGAACTGCCGCTGGGTGCGCTGCGCGCCGACCTGCTCGCCACGGGTGCGCCGACGCCGGTGCAGGTGACCGTCAGCCGTCTGGTGCCCGAGGTCGGTGCCGAGGCCGTGCTCTACCTCGCCCCAGGGCTGCGTGATGATCACTGGTGCCGCATCGATCTGCGCTTGAGCGTGCGCAGCGGCGAAGTGGAGCTTATCCGTCTTGCCGCGCCGCTGCTGAACGATGCACGCGTGCAGGTGCTCAGCCCTGGTGTGACCCGCGAGGTCGAGGCGCAGGATCTGCGTTTGCGCGCCCGCGTACCGCTCATCGGTGATCACCTGCTGCGCATCGAAGGCGCGCTCGATCCGGCCAAACTCGGCAGCCTGACGCGCCTCGCGCTCACCCTCGGTGACGATCTGGTAGTGCCGCTACGTCAGGTGGTGGTGGTGCAGGCGCCACCGCAGGCGGATCTGGTGCTCAGTGCTGGTCCGGGGTCGTTGCCGCTGGCGGTCGATGCGTTGCCGCTGTGGAGCCGTCCGCTGCCAGGCATCCCGGTGTCGGCCGCGTGGCGTCTCACCAGTGGAGAAACCGGCGGCTATCGGCTGGAACGCCGCGAACTCGCCAACGCGCCCGCAGGTTTCATCGACCAGGTGGTGGCGCGCAGCCAGATCGATCAGAGCGGCACGCTCACGTGGTTGACCGCGCGCGTTGCCGCCCAGGCGGTGCAAGCGCTGCCGTTGGTGGTGCCAGCGGGATTGACGCTGGTGCAGGCCACCATCGATGGCCAGGAGGTCGCGGTGCGCCGCGCACCCGCTGGTGGTTACGAACTGCCGCTGCCTGGTCGCACGCAGGTGCAGGTCGCGCTGCTGTTTAGTGGCCAAGGGTTCAGCGGCGCAGGCTCCAGCGGTGCTGGCTCCAGCAGTCAGGTGTCGGGTGCTGAGGTCCGTCTTCCGTTGCCGCGTCTCGGCGATCTGCCCGCGACCGCGAGTTCGTGGACGGTCGCGGTTGCTGGCGGCTGGCGTGCGCAGGTGGTCGAGGACCCCGCGGCGATGCCCTTGATCGCCGAAGGCCTGACCGTCGGCCGTCCATGGTTCGGCGCGTGGTGGGAAGCTCCGATCGAACACCGGGTGCCGGTGCTGCCGCCGGTGATCCACTGGCGTGCGCCGGTTGATGTCCGTGCGCTCAGCACCATCGCCGTCGAGCCACCGGCGACCGGTGAACCACAACTCGTTCTGCGTGGCCACCTGTTCAACGGTACGCGCCTTGGCGGCGAGGCAGAAGCACGTCTGCAGCTGACGGCGCTCAGCACCTTGCGTGCGTGGGATCATCTCGGCCGTGTGCTGGCGGTGCTGCTGGCGGTGCTGCTGACGTGGCGATGCCGCATCGCCCTGCGCGTGAGCATCGCGCTGGCTGCGCTGCTCATCGCCGGTGCCCTGCACGGTTGGCAGAATGGTGCCGGTCCGTTGCTGGCGTTGGCCGAGTGGTTGGCACCAGCCCTGCTGGTCGCCGGCGTGGTGAGTGCGCTGGTACGCCTGCGTCCATCAGCGCGCGCGGCGGCTCCACTCGTCGCGCTGCTGGCCCTGGGACTGAACCTGTCTGCCGGTGAAGCGACGCCAGTGTTGATGGGGTATCAGAAGCTTGATCCTGCGGGCGTACCACAGGACGTTAAAGTCGCGCTGACCCGCGTCCAACTCACCGAACTGTATCGTCGCGCGCAGGGCGAAGCTCCGGCCAATGCGGTGTGCGATCTGGCCACCGGCACGCCACGTTTCGCGCTGCGGGTCGTCGATGACCATCTGCTCGGCACCATGTCGCTTGCGCTCGCAGTGCCTGGAACCACCTGGCAGCAGGTGCGCATTCCGGTCGCCGCCGGTTCGGTGCGCGGCGTGACTGCACGTCCGCTGGGCGGCCAAGATCCTGGGACGGTGACGTGGGCCGGCGATGCAACCGGTGCGCTGGTGCTGACGCTGGCACCACGTCAGCAGGCTGACGTGGTGATCGACCTCGATGTGCCGCTGATCAAGGCCGCCGACGAATGGACCGCGACCTTCCCGCTGCCGGCCATCCCAGGTGGTAGCTTGGTGCTGGAAGCGCCACGCGAGTTCGTGCCGTGGTCCGGTGGTCGTGCGCTGAGCGCCGATGGCGAGCGGTGGCGGCAGGACCTGCCGGTGGGTCAAGCGCAGATGACGCTCACCCTGCGTCGTCCGCAGGCGGCGGTCGCGCGTGATCTGCGGCTGGGCGCTGATCAACGCGTGCGCGTGCAAACCCATCACGATCGCTTGGAGTGGAGTGCGGTGCTGACCTGCACGGCGCAGGGTGGCACGCTCCGCCGGCTGGTGTTGGCGGTGCCCGACGGTTTGGCGCTGACCACCGTCGAGGGTGATGGTGTCGCGGACTGGAACCAACGCGGCACGCAGGCCGAGATCGTCGCCGCCAGTGAACGTTCGGGCACCTGGACCATCCGCCTTGCCGGTGTGCTGGCGATCACCGCGGGCGCGGCACCGGAACGTGCGGTGCTGGTGCGGGTCGACGGTGCCGAGCGCATCAGCGGACGCCTTGATCTGATCGGTGGCGCTGGCCTGCGTTTCGACCGTCCGAGCGGGGACCGCATCGAACGCGTCGATCCACAGGAGGGGGCCGATCAAGCGGTGCGCTGGAGCACCGATCCCGGCGCGCTCGCCGTGCGTTGGCGCGCGGTGGATGACGAGTTGTCCGCCAGTGTACGCGCGGTGCTGGTGGTCGGCATCGATCGTGTGCGCGTGCACGCGGCGCTCGATCTCACTGGCCCAGGCCGGCGCGATGCACTGCGTCTGCGCATCCCCGCGCCGTGGGAGATGGTGGGTGTGCCTGCGGGCACGCACCTGGTCTGGCGTGAGGTCGATGGCCAACGCGAATGCACCCTGCGCACGGACAAGCCGTGGACCGCTGGCGCGGTGCCGGAGATCCGTCTGGAAGCGGAACGTCGCGTACTGGGTGCGACCATCAGCGCCCCCGACCTGCGTCCACTCGACGGCAACATCACCTCCGCGCGCCAAGTGTGGCTCTTCGCCGGTGCCGGCGACCGCCGCGTGCGACTCGACGACCACGAACGGCAACAGGCGATGGGCGTCGAGGCCGCGCGTGGCGTCATGGCCAACCTCGCCAAGCTCGCTGCTGGTGAACGTTGGCTGCAGGCCTGCTCCTGGCGCGGCGACGGTTCACCCCGTTTGACGCTGGTGGCCGACGACACCGTGGTGCGCTTGAGCGCCAGCCATTACCTGGTGCTTGGTCAGGACCGCGTGCGCTGGTCCGCCCATCTGGTGCATCAGGCGGAGCAGGGCGAACTCACCACGCTGCGTTGCACGCTGCCGGCGGGAGTGCGCCTGGTGCGCGTCAACGCCGAAGGCCTCGGCACCTGGGATCTGAACGGCCGTGAATTGACCGTCACGCTCGCCGCGCCGACCCGCGCAGTGATCCCGCTCGACCTGGAACTGGAGATCCCGCTCAGTGGTGACCTGGTGACCATCGATGGTCTGGTGCTGCCGGGCGGCAGCGCTGCGCAGGACGTCGCCCTGGTCGAAGAGGACGACCTCGGTCTGGTGCACCTCGATGCCCAAGGTCTGGATGCGATCGCCGATCGTGCGGCACCGTTCTCGTTGCCGATTGGCATCGACGCTGCCGCGGTGCGTCACCGCTGGCGTTCGCTGCGTCCGCAGTGGGCGCTCACCATCCGCCGCGAGGCCCTCGCCACCACCGCCAGCATCGACAACGTGGTGACGCTGGTGGATGTTGTCAGCGTGCTGGGTGTCGACGGCGAATGCCGTGGCCGCGCGGTGTGGCAAGTGCTCAACCGCACGCGTACGCACCTGACGGTCGAACTGCCAGCCGGAGTGGAGTTGTGGGAAGCGCGTGTCGCCGGTGTCGACGTGCGTCCACGACGTGGCGCCAAACCCAACGAGGTGGTCCTGCCAGTGACGCCGCAACGTCCTGGTGAATCGGCGCAGGCCATCAGTCTGACCTGGCGCGAACGCATCGATCCCACCCGTCGTTTCAGCCCAGGGCTGCCGCGTTTCACCGAGCTGAAGATCATGCAAGGCCTGTGGCGCGTGGTGCCGCCGCCCGGATACGTGCTGCATCGTCGCGACGGGACCTTGGACGTCGTCGACACGGTCGAACTCGAAGCTAGTCGCGCACAGAACGTCATCGATGAACTCAAACGTTTGCGCACGCTCGGCGATCTCGATGATGTCGGCCTGAAACGCCTGGGCGACCAGCTCGTCACGCTGGATCTCCAGTTGTCGGACAACCTCATCAGCCTCCAGCAGGTCGAGGTCCAGCAGGACCAATCGCCGCAGCAACAAGCATTCAACTCGCGCGTCGTCGGCGAGGTCAACGGCAACCGCAGCGAATTGCAACGCGAACTCAAACGCATCGACGGCGTGCGCACCGCGCGCGGTGAACGTCGCGGCAAACTCGGCCTCGACAATTCCACGCAGGCATGGTCGAAATCCGCCGCCGCCCCGGCACCGGTTGGCACCTATGCCGCCCGTCCGTCTTTGCCGCTGAGCGACCGCAAACCACAGCGCCTGGCACCCGACGCCAGCCTGGGTGCGGGCCAACCGCCGCCCGGCAATCGCGCAGACGATCAGCGCGCACTGCTCGGCCTGGATCTCCTCGGCGACCCCGGCGCCGGCGGCCTGACCCTGCGCGGCCAAACCAACGATCTGCGCTTGGAACTGTCGATGACGCGTGAAGGCGGCGATGCCCGCCCGTGGCTGCTGGTGCTGGCTTCGGCGTTGGTGCTCATCGGCGGCGTGTGGTTTGCGCGTCGTCGGTGACCCTGGACACACGCCACCCTGTCAGCCGTCACTATTTGACCTCAAACGTTCCCCACAGCGATGGCTGTAACATCGCCTCACTCGGAACATCGGCGGTGATGCCGGTCGCTTTGTTGCTCCAGTACACGCGTTGCGTCGTCAGCCCGTCCTGACCGCGCAGCACGCCCAGATCACCGCGATAGGTCTTTCCGGCGATGGGCTTCCATCCCAACGCAGTCAATGGAATCGCGACTTCATAGTCACCGTCATTCTGCGCGAGTTTGATCTGGTCGCTGACGTCGCTCACCACGTCGAAGGTGATGGTGCGCCAGGGCGAACTGAACGGCACCTTCGCGTCAGTGGCGGTGCCGGGCACCACGGCCCGATACAACACTGCCCACGAACGGCGGTCCTTGTCCTTGCCGCGCTGGGTAATCAGCAGGCGCACATCACCGGCGACCGGCGCAGCGCGATCCGGCTTCGCGGTGGCATCGGTTCCCAGCATCAGATCGAGTGCCGCACCGGTCTTGAATGGTGCGGTAGCTTGTTCACCGGTATTCTCGGTGAGGTTTTTCTCGCTGCTGCGCCAAGCGGCGTACACCGTGTCGCCGACGATGCGGAGCGTGGCCTCGACTTGGTAGGGTTTGGAATTGCTGTTGAAATTGGCGCGCGTGCCGCGGTCGTCGATCATGGCCCAATCGGCACCGGACCAGTCGTCGAGTTTGCCGTCCACCACCGGAGCTGCCTGTGCTAGCGCCACTGTCACCCGTTTGGGTGCGGTGAGTTTCTGGCGCTCCAATTCGCGTTGCGATTGCCAATCGAGACAGGCGGCGAGTTGTGCTTTGTCGACCACCAGATCCCGTTTGGGGAAACGCGTGATTTTTTCGAGTCCATCAACGCGGACCAGGGATGACGTCGATGCGGCACCGGTGCAGAGGTAAATACTGCCATCCGCTTCGACCTGCGTGACCGTCGGCCAGAAGGTCTCGTCGCCCAGGCTGATCTGATCGACCCGCATGTCGCGCGTACGCACCGGCATCCGCCAACGGGTAGCGACGCGCGAATCGTGAAAGAGTGTGGTGACGAACAGACCGTCGCTGCTCATGACCGCGATGGTGCCCATATTTTCATTGAGGAAGACCAACGGCCCGGCATCACCAGAGCGTGGCGTCACATCGAGACCAATCAGACGGGTCGGGCCAATGAGTTGGCCCGGTTGATCCGGCACTGCCGCTTCATGCGACGGATGCAGGCCTGGCCACATGTTGGGGTAACTCCACAGGGATTTACCGACGGGACCGCCGCCCACGGAATATGGCGACCACGGTTTGCAGGGCGGGTAGGCGAAGACCTGCTTGTCGGCGGTGAGCAGATACACGTCGCCACCACTGCTCACGCTGTTCTGGGCGCCCTCCATCAGCACCTCGGGCTGGCCGAAATCATACCGCACCGGTCCTTTACCGACCGTGGCGGGGAACCTCAGAATGCGGTTGTCGATGCGCACCACAAAGGCGAGATCGCGCTGGACGGTGATGCCGCCGTTACGTCCTGGGCGAATCGTTATTTCGTTGGGATCAACGCGACCATCACTGTTGCCGTCGACCCAGGTGAACCACAACGGATGCTCATGTTTCTTTTTTTCGTTGGTGTTGGCGGGCCAACAGGCGGTAAAGGCCGGCTCTTTTAGCAGGCTCCAGCCCCACGGCGAACCAATGGCGGCAACCGCACTGAGCACGCCCTTCGCGTCTTCCCACACCACCGCCAGCGAGGCGCCATTGGTGGGATTGCTGTTGTGCCAGTTGCTGAAAAAGCGTCGGCCGTCGACCTTATAAGCGAACTCCGGCATGCCGTCAGCGGCATGGCCGTCGATGGGGAACTGCGGGTGCTCGCCGTTTTGTTCGGCGTGTTCACGGGTTTGCAGGAGCACCCGTTCAACACTGATATCGCCCTTTTTCCAATCGACCCGGAAGGTCATGCCGGCGTTGTGAAATAAGTTGCGGTCGTAGGCGTCCAACGTGCCGCCACCACCGTAGCGGCTTGGTCCGTACCACGCGTTCACCAGCGTGCCGGTCGGACTCCACAGACTGACGCGTTTCGGCTGTGTGTGTTCTTCGGTAACCCAGAAGCGACCTTGTGGATCAACGGCGACGCCCGCGGGATTGTTGCAGTGTTGTGGATCATAGGGACCAGCGGCTGGTTGGCCGGGCTTGCCGATAGCGCGAATCATTTTTCCGCTCGGACTATAGATCCGCACCTGATGCAGTTTTCCACGTTCGCTGACGATGAAATTTCCGGCGCTGTCGAGGGAAAGATGTGATGGTTGATCGAGCCCGGCGAGAACGGTTTTTCCTGGGGCGAGCTTCAGCAGCTCCGCCTCATCTTTATCGGCACGCGCAGCATCGAGGACCTTGGCATCAAGGGTCAAGCGCACGACCTGGTTGCCGTTGGTGACAAGCACGCTGCCGTCAGCGGAAAACGCAACGCCGCTCGGTTTATCGAGCGCGATACGACCGATGAGCCGACCCAGTCCGGCATCCACCAGCCACACTTCTCCGAGCCGTGGCAACGAAGCGACGATCACACCATCGCGGGCCGCGAGATCACCGACCCACGCCAGTGGCTTCGCATCGCCTTTGCCGGTGACGCGAACGGCCTCAGCCTTGCCGGTGCCGGTCGGCGCTTTGTCTGACGTTTCGACGCGAACCTTGGCGAGGATCTTCTCATTCAGATTCTTGGTCAGCGAAACGAAACGCACTTCGCCCTCGAAGCCGGAAGCGACATAGATCGCGGTGTCCGCCAGGGGCTTGTTGCCGACATCAACAGCCAACGTTTGAGCGCCGGTCCAATGACCGCCAAGCCAATGCACGCCGCCTTTTTTCTTGCCGTCGAGGCCGACCCAGAACAGGCCATGACCACCTTCGGCGACATAGCTGCCGATGAACACCAGCGGTTCGCCGTAGCTGTTGCGATCAGCCGGCACAATCGCCACGCAACTGGGTGGCGTGTGGTTGGTACCCCAGCCGCCAGTGTTGTCGGGGGTTGGCCACGGCGGTTCGCCGGCATTGTCCGGCGAAAGTTCGTAGTGCAGTTCGATCTCAGGATGGCTCAAGCCACGCACGCGATAGGTGGCGGCTTCGACCATCGATCCTGGGACATGATAGAGCCCGTGGGCGGCCGCATCGGCATCGCGACCAAGATCATCAAGACCATCCCACCACGCGGTCTGATCCCCAGCCGGGTACGGCTTATTGGCAATCAGATTGCGCACGCGGGTGCCATCAGATTTTTCAATGACCAAGGTTACGTTGCCCGGACGATTCAGATGAAAGGGGACCGCAATGGGCGGATGTGCATCGACGCTTGGCCACTCAGGCAGAATGGCTGACGACAACGGACGATCGCCCAGCGCCACCAACGCCAACAGTTCGTCGAGCCACACGCGGCGTCCTTCCTTGGGATTGCCTTTGGTGTGGGGATGTAATTTGTTCGGATCCGCCGGCTTGATCATGCGCAAACGTAGGGCGCCAGCTTCGTGATTTTTCTGCAAATCGATCCAGCTCGCCTTCATCGTGCAGGGGTACCAATTATGCATGCCCACAACGGTATGGATCGTTTTCCAACCGGCGTCGCGCAGGTCCGGCATCTGCCCAGCGAGCGAGGCCGGTTCAATGGCGATTTCAGCGCTATCAGCGCCACTGAACCAGGCGCTCAACCCGCTGATGGCCACTGGCCCAGGAAAGGCGAGGGCGATGTCCACCGGATGTGCTGACGAGACAACGTCATCACCGCCGTTGTCGCCGTTCGACCAAGCGCCCCACGACTGCTCGACGCTGTCGATCAGGCGTTCAGAGACCTTGTCATTATCACTGGCCACCACCCGGCCTTGCGGCGCGACGTTCGCGTAGCGTTTCTCAACCACGTAGAGACCACCCAGGCGACCAGAAAAATCGGAATCCGTCGCCGTGGGGCGATGCGAAAAACGTAACGCACGCGTGGTCGTGCCCGGTGGCAACACCCACCACACCAGGGCATCCTTGTCGTCTGGTTGATCGCTAGTGACGGTTCGCTCGCTCAACCGCTCAGCGGGAATCCATTGTTTCTCATCACCAAGATCGCCCAGACCACTGACGTCAGCTTTGAGCACGCTTAGGCGACCATTGCCGGTCGCCAACACCGAACCAACCGGAATAGCACGAACAAAAGCGAGACGCAGATGACGGACACCAAGCGAACTGCCGGCACCATAGACCACGCCGTGATGGCTGGTCGGAACACCCTCAGTCCAGACCGACAACGAGCGATCGCGATCCGTGGTCTCGACCGGTATCTCTTTGCCATCGAGCCAAGCGATGTCGGCATCGCTTTTCAGATCCTTGCGCTGCACCGGCGTTGAGAACACGCCAGGATTGGGACCCTTCCCTTCAGCCTGCGTCGATTCCGCCGCCGACATGGCCACGGGCAAACAGGCGAGCAGGCATCCGGCGCTCAGGAGCAACTGTTTCAACATGGAGGCGACCTTTCGTGGCCATCATTTTGCAGAAGGTCCGTTGGCTTCACGCCGCACTGCGACGGTGGCATCGGCATGCCACCAGGCACGATGGGTTTCATCGGACAGACAGTCATCGCAATGGCTTCGTTATCCAGCATGTTATGGCCGGTCACACCCTGTTGTCGCAGTGAACGACTCATTTACCAGATGGGTGAAGTGATGGGTGTGTGGTCAAGTAAGGTTTTCAACGGCATTTGTGCGGTCGTTGCTGGCTGCCGTTCGCAGTTCGCCTCTAGTCACTGGCTGGCTGGTCGGCATGTAATATATGCGTCGACTTCCCATACAGCTTCTCGGGTCGAATCTGTTGGCGACCGGGAACTACACACGCATTCAGGGAGCTTCGGCATGTCCTACCGCCTGTTGATCATAGTGCTGAGCAGTGCCCTTGGCATCGCGACCGGTGTCACTGCCGCAGATCAGGCGGGGACCAACAAGCGTCCCAATATCGTCCTGATCATGGTCGACGACATGGGGTTCTCCGACATCGGTTGTTACGGAGGTGAGATCGCCACGCCCAACATCGACCGGTTGGCGAGCGAGGGCATGCGCTTCACTCAGTTCTACAACAACGCCAAGTGCACCACCACGCGTGCGTCGCTACTGACTGGTCTGTATGCGCGTCAGGCGCGGGGCCAGTTACTCGGAACCGACATGGTGACGCTCGGCGAGGTGTTGCAGAGCGCCGGCTACCACACCGTGCTCAGTGGGAAATGGCATCTTGGCCACGGTGCGACCACCCATCCCTATCATCGCGGATTCGCTGAGGTCTATGGCCTGCTCGATGGCTGCAGCAACCACTTCGATCCGGCACAACGGGATCCTGCCTACAAAGGCGGAGCGGTTCGCTACTTTGCCCACAACGACGAGCGCATCACCAGCTTCCCGCCGGATTTCTATAGCACGGATGCCTTCACCGATCATGCGATTGGGGAGTTGCGGGACGCGGTCAAACGTCAGCAGCCAGTGTTCCTGCACCTGACTTACACCGCGCCGCACTATCCACTGCACGCTCGTCCGGAGGTGATTGCGAAGTACGTGGGAAAATACACCACCGGTTGGGATGCCTTACGCGCCGCGCGTTATCAACGCCAATGCCAGATGGGTCTCATCCCCGATCCATCGACCTGGGCGCTGAGCGGACACGATCGTCGCGTAAAGGACTGGTCCGCAGTTGATGCCACCGGCGAAGATCACCGCATGGCGGTCTATGCCGCGATGATCGACCACGTCGATCAGGCGATCGGCCGTCTGATCACGGCGCTGAAGGAAACCGGTCAGTACGACAACACCGTGTTGATGTTCCTCTCCGACAATGGCGGCTGCACCGAGGACCCCGGTCCTGGTGCCAAGGGCAACGCCGGCCCCAAGGATGACTACGTCTGTGTCGGCGCAGGCTGGGGCTGGGCAGCGAACGCGCCGTTCTGTCGCTACAAATCCTGGATCCATGAAGGCGGTATCAGCACGCCGTTGATCGTCCGTTGGCCAGGGCAGGTACAGGCCGGCAGTTACCATCGTGGTGTTGGCCACATCATCGATTTGATGCCGACGCTGGTGGAGATCGGCGCCGCGACCTATCCCACCACCTTTGCCAAGCAGCAGATTCTGCCGATGGAAGGTCATAGTCTGGTACCGGCCTTTCGCGGTCAGCCGCCCACCGTCGCACCGCTGGGCTGGATGTGGGAAGGCAGCCGCGGGCTGCGCGATGGCCGCTACAAGGCGGTGATGGCTGGCGATGTGAAACGCTGGGAACTCTACGACTTGGAGGCGGACCGCAGTGAAACGCACGATCTCGCCACAGAAAAACCGCAGGTGCTCGCGCGCTTGGTGGCGGACTGGAAGGCCTGGGCGGAACGGACCGACTCCCTGCCGCGCGGAAAGACCACTGACCAGGAACCTTGAAGTCACTGCGTGAACGATGACGCCACTCGTGGTGCCGAGGGCGCCGGGAACTCCGAGAGTGGCCGACCATGGAGACCGACCAGACCGACAATCCAGTGCATCGGGCTGACCAATCCGCTTAGAACAGGGATCACCGCACTATCTCGGCGGATTGATGACTATCTGCACTGAGCGCGCAGGGTAGTTGCTGGTAGCCGATCAGCGCGCGCTGATCGAGCTGGATCTCCTCGGCGACCCCGGTGCCGGCTGCCTGACCCTGCGCGGCCAGACCAACGACCTGCGCCTGGAACTGACGATGGCGCGTGCGTGCGGCGACTTCCGCAAATGGCTGCTGACCATCGGTGCCTTCATCACGCTGATCGCCGGCCTGTGGTTCGCACGTCGTCCGTAGTTGACTTGCTCCCTGGGAGCGCCGGCTTCCAGCCGGCCAGGGGCAATCCCCTGGGAGCGCGGACTTCAGCCTGCGCCGCGACATCACCGTTTTCCCACCACGAACTGTCGATGAGGCCAACCAAGCCGCGCAGACTGGAGTCCGCGCCCCCAGGGGACGGCCGCATTGCCGAGCGCGCGTCAGCGCCTACGGTGCCGCCCGTCCACAGTGATCCCGCACGTGGGCCTGTAGCTCAATGGTTAGAGCAGGCGACTCATAATCGCTCGGTTCTGGGTTCGAGTCCCGGCAGGCCCACTACTGTCCCCAACGAATAATTATACCTGCTTCACTGCTGGGGCTGTTTCAGCCAAGAAATCCGTTATGTCTATGAGCTTACAGGCACATAGCGTAGTTGCATAAAAGCACATAGGCTGCTGCGAATGTCCAAATACCCGCCGCCCGCCACGCCCAGTTCCGTCATTGTCGCTCTGGCGCGTGAGGCCAAACGTCTGGGTCTCACCGCGTATGCGATCGCGAAGACCAGCGAACTGCCGGTCAGCACGGTGCAACGGGCGCTGGATGGCCTGACCTCGCCGACGCTGGTGACGGTCGAGGCGGTGGCGGATGCGCTCGGCATGGAGATCAAAGTTCAGCGGCGGTGAGCCGAGATCGGTAGTTGTTATCCGGCACCACTAATCACCGGTTCACCTGGTACGTTTCCTGGGATCGCCGAGTTGTACTCGGCAGAGTGGAATCACGGTGATCATCGGACCGCAGGATTGCCCCTGGCCGAGTACAACTCGGCGATCCCAGGAAACGGTACCGATGCTCTGGGCGTCCTTCCTTGGTCATCAAGGCGTGGCGTAGCGTGGGGCAACCTGCACTACTTCACCTAGCGATAAACATGTCGCCGGACATTCCGTAACCCTCGTTGTCATCGTGGCATGCTTGCCGGAACATCATGTGACCTGGAGCTCTGCATGTCGTGGATTGTGCGCACCGTTCTGTCGCTGATCGGCCTCGCTGGCCTCGCCATGTCGGCATCTGCCGCCGATGACCACCCACCCATCCCTATCCGCTTCACCCTCGACCAACCCGCGTTCGTCACCCTGGTGATCGAAGACGCCGCCGGCAAACGCGTGCGTAATCTGGTCGCCGACACCCGCTTCGAGACTGGTGAGCAGGTGGTGTGGTGGGATGGCCTGGATGAGACGCCGGGCAACTTCCGTGGGCCGGTCTACGACATCCAGGGCAAGCCGGTTGTGCCTGGGCGTTACCAGGTGCGTGGCCTGCGCCGTGAGGCGTTGACGCTGAACCACGAGTTCACCGTCTACAACGCCGGTCAACCAGCGTGGCGCGTGGGGAAACACGGTGCCGCAGGCGAATGGCTGGCGGACCATTCGGCGCCGAGCGCGGTGCTGCACGTGCCGGCGGAGGGGGACCAGCCGGCGCAGATGTTGATCGGTTCGCAGGTGGCGGAGCAGGGTGACGGGTTGGTGTGGTGCGATCTCGAAGGGCGCAAGCTGCGTGGCGCGCATGGCGTCGGTGGTGCGTGGACCGGGGCGCATTTCCTTACGCGCGATGAGGGCGCGACACCGGTGCCGGGCGTGTACGCCTACACCGCCTCGACCTGGAAGGCGCGCGATGAGACCAAGATGGAGTTGCGTCTGCTCGCGCTGCAACGTGATGGCAAAGCACCGGCGCTGATCGCCTATCAGTTCGAACGTGATCAGGCACAGGAGGTCCACGGCTGGGACACCCAGTACAACTACCTGGGTGGCATCGCTGCACGCGATGGTGTGGTGGTGGTGGGTTTCCAGCGTTCCGGTGTGGTGTTGGTGGTTGATGCGGCGCAGAAAAAGCTGCTGGCCACGTTGGCGCTGCCGGATGTGCGCGGCATGGCCTTCGATGGCGAGGGTCGTTTGCTGGTGCTGTCGGGCACGCGCCTGCTGCGTTCCCAGGTGATCGACTGGCGTTCGGTCACGGCGCTGCTGGCGATGACCACGCTGGTCGACACGGGTCTCGACGATCCGCGCCAGGTCATCGCCACGGCGGATGGACGGATCTACCTCACCGATCGTGGTCGCAGCCACTGCGTCAAGGTCTTCGCCGCCGACGGCAAGTTCCTGCGCACCATTGGCAAACCCGGTGTTCCGTCAGTCGGACTCTACGATCCGCAGCGCATGCAGAATCCACAGGGTTTGAGCTTCAGTGGCGATGGCACGTTGTGGGTCGCGGAAGAAGATCACGCGCCGAAACGCGTGAGCGTGTGGGGAACCGACGGCACGTTGCGCAAGGCGTTCTACGGTCCGGCGAAGTACGGTGGTGGCGGCAGCCTCAGCGCCGACCGCACGCGTTTCTATTACCACGATTCCAAGAACGGTAGCGGCGGCGGCATGGAGTTCGCCCTCGACTGGCAGGCCGGCACATGGCAGCTGCACAGCATCTACCACCGCTTCGATCCCAGCGACTGGAAGATCCCGGCGAATCTTGGCTACGTTGGGCCGCAACTACCGATCGACCTGCGTGGCGTGCGCTACCTGACCAACGCCTTCAATTCCAATCCCACGCAGGGCACGAACCTGGTCGGCGTGTGGCGGTTGGACAACGGCGTGGCGAAGCGGTTGGCGGCGGTGGGCGATGCGCGCGATTGGCCGCTTATGCACACGCCACCATTCGCATCGTTGTTCCCGCAAGGACTCAAGAACCGTCCGGTGCTCATCGCGTGGTCCGACCGCGATGACGATGGCACCGTCGAGCCGGAAGAGATCCAGGTGCGCGCGGTGGAAGGCCACACGACCGGATCGTGGTATGTCGCTCCCGATCTGACGTTGATGAACTCGTTCACCGCGCGCTTGGTGCCGACGCGTTTCACCGCGGGCGGAGCGCCGGTGTACGACCTCGCCATGCTAACGCCGGTGATCGCCAACGTCACCCACCGCTGGTCCTCTGGCGGCGCGGAAGCGTTCCCGTGCGCCGACGGTTGGACCATCGTCACCGGCGGCCCGATGCGTGGCTACCGAGATGGCGACCTGGTGTGGACCTACCACAGCCGCTGGCCGAGCCTGCACGCCAGCCACGAGGCCCCACAGCGTGCGCAAGTGCCGGGCGAACTCATCGGCACCACGCGGCTGCTTGGCCACCCCGTGCGTCCACACACGGGCGATGCGGGTGAGATCTGGGCCATCAACGGAAACCCTGGCGTCATTCATCTGCTGACTACTGATGGCCTGTTCGTCGGTACGCTCGGCCGCGATCGTTTTCAGGGCAAACCGTGGCCAGCGATGGAGACGCGTGGTGCCGACCTGTCGGAGGTGTGGTTCTTTGACGAGCATTTCTGGCCGACCATCAACCAAGGCAGCGATGGCCGGATCCATCTGCTGATCGGCAAGAACCACAACTCCATCGTGCGTGTCGATGGTCTGGAATCGGTGCGACGTCTGCCGACCACACCGCTGGAGGTCACCGCCGAGCAACTCGTCACCGCCGAGGTGTGGCGCATCGCGGCGGAAGCACGCCGCCAGCAGACCGCCGGCCGCCAGGTGCTTACGGTCACGCTGCGCGACCAAGCACCGGTGGTGGACGGCGACCTCGGTGAATGGGACGCCAAACGCTTCGTTACCATCTATCGCGACAAACTCGGCGGACGCGACGTCGCCATCACCGGTGCGCTCGCGGTACACGGCGACCGCCTCTATGTCGCGGTACGTGGCTTCGACGACGACCTGCTGACCAATACCGGCGACACCCCGAACATGGCCTTCAAGACCGGTGGCGCACTCGACCTGATGCTCGGCGTCGACGGCAACCAGCGCCTGTTGGTGACGCGCCAACAGAACCGCACGGTGGCCATGCGTTACCGCCAACGGGTCGCCGGGACGCCGGATGATCAGCGTGTGCCGTTTTCCTCGCCGACTCACAGCGTGTGGTTCGATCGCGTCGACGACGTCAGCGCCGTCGTCACGCTCGCCGCCAAACAGCACGGCTACGAGTTCTCCATCCCGCTCGCGACCCTCGCCTTGTCAGCGACGGAGGGCGCACGCATCACCGGCGATCTCGGCGTCCTGCGCGGTGCCCAGGGAGCCACGCACCAACGCCTCTACTGGCACAACAAAGCCACCAGCATCACCGCCGACGTGCCAAGCGAAGCGATGCTGACGCCAGCGCTGTGGGGTGAACTGGTGTTTGCGCACTGAGGGGAATGCGCGAGCCCAATGGCGTAAAGTTAAGCGAAGAAAAATGCAAAAGGCAGAAAACCTAGCCACAGAGGCCACAGAGGCCACAGAGAGCACCGAGAAAATCTCAGGATTTCCATCTGTGCTGTGGCCTCTGTGGCAAGCTGTCTTACATTTTGAATCGGGCTTCGCTTTACGCCATGGGTGCGAGCCCCAGAAGCGGTCTCACGTCCGGCGTCGTACCAACAGACTGTCCGCCGCGGCGCCGGCCAGGATCACCTCGCCCATCAGCGCACAGGTCAGTGACGTATCCCAGCCCAGCAGGTTGACGACATTGGGGATCACTTCCTGGGCTCCTGCATCTGGTCAATCGGTAAACCCATCACCGCACTGCTCCGTTCACGCGGCAGGAGGAGGAACACGGAGAATCCGGGAAGCTCTGATGGTAGGCTAGCCCCCGCCTGTTCAGATATGCCATGCTCAGCGACTTGCGAAACGCCCTCCACCCATCCCAGCAGGAGGATCCGTTGCTGCCGCCCTTGGCGGGATTGCTCAAAGCATTCGCGGATGCGACCGACAGTGCAGAGCGGCTCGAACGTTGGGTGGATCTGCTCGACTGGACGCGTGAAGGCGCTCACGTCCACGCCCAGGGCGACGACGAAGGGGCGCAATTGGCCTCGGGCGACACAGTGCGCCTGCGGTTGCTGCTGCATGTGCTGGAATCGTGTTCGCCGGTGCGGCTCAGCATCCAGGCGGCAGTTGCGGCGTTGTTCGCCGGAGCCGACGCCAGCAGCCTGATTACCGAGGCGGGCATGCCGTCCGAGCGCGGCTTTCTTGGCGAAGCCTCATCGCGGTTGTGGTCCAAGTTGCTGCCGGAACCGACCGACACGCCGGACATGCGCCAGTTCCTGCGGCGTTGTTACCGCACGCGGGCGCAGGTCTCGCGCTTTCAACGCTGGCCGCCGGAACTCTTCCATCGCATCGTCGTAGTGGTGATGCCACCGGCGGACTCGCAGACGTGGGTGACCTTGCGCCGTTCGGTCACCGACGCCGTCCACCTGTTGTGTATCCGGGTGAAAAGCCAGGGCCTGTCACCGATCCTGCGGTCGCGCTCGCACGAGGTCCCGGTCACCGAGTCGCCGTTTTTCAAATTGGCCAATGCCACCGCTGAGCTGCTGGCCGAACGCGACCGTAGTGCGACCCAGGTGGGCAAGGAGACCCCAGATGACGGCGCGGAGCTCACCGCTTGGCAGCAGGCCATCGCGGATTGCCGGGCGGAACTGGCCGAGATCGAACGCCAGATCCAGGATGAAGGGGTCTCGATCGATATTGTATTCAGTCTCGACCTGCTCGACCGCTGCCTGACGCGTCTGGAACTGCTCGGCGAAATCCTTCTCACTCTCCCAGGGCGTGAACGGTCGGCACTGGTGCAGCGCTTGTTGACGCGGTTGGTCTACCATCTGTACCAGTCACGCAGCCTGCGGGACCTGGCCGGGACCAACTTGCGCCTGCTGTACCGGCGGATCGTCGAGCGCTCGGGTGAGACCGGTGAACACTACATCGCGCGTGATCGTGGCGAGTACCATCACCTGCTGTTGGCGGCTGCCGGTGGCGGTGTGGTGATGGTTGCGACCACGGCGTTGAAACTCTACGCGACGGACATCCCAGGGTCGGCCTTCCTGCACGGCGTGATATACGGAGTCATTTACGCGGTGTCGTTCTTGATCCTGCACCACCTGCACCTGGTGCTGGCGACCAAACAGCCAGCAATGACTGCCGCAACGGTCGCCACCATCCTGCGTGAACAACGCGGGGCTGGGCGCATCGACGAGATCGTCGATCACATCGCCCGCATCTGCCACTCTCAGCTGGCCGCCGCGATCGGCAACGTGGTCATGGTCGGTTTGGGAGCGTTGGCGTTCACCACCATCTGGCAGTTGGTATTCGGTCATGCCTTCCTCAGCCAGGAGACCGCCCAGCGAACCCATGAGAGTCTCGATCCGTTGTCCACCGGCACAGTGTTCTTCGCCGCGTTGACCGGGGTGTTGTTGTGGTTGTCGTCGGTGATCGGCGGTTGGATCGACAACTGGAGCGCCTGGCACCGCATCCATCGTGGCATCGCTGACCATCCGCTGGGTAAGACCATCGGCCGCGAACGGATGATCCGCTGGGGCAAGACCTGGCGGCGCCACATCGCCGCGTGGGGTGCCAACATCAGCCTGGGGATCATGCTCGGCATGGTGCCGGCGCTGGGCTATTTCATCGGTCTGCCGCTCGAAGTGCGTCACGTGACCTTGTCGACCGGTCTCCTGTTCACCGCCTGTGGCAGTCTGGAAGGTGAGTGGTATTCGGCCACATGGTTCGCTCTCGCGGTGTCCGGCATCATCTCCATGTTCGTGCTCAATCTGAGCGTGAGTTTCGCGCTCAGTCTGTGGACCGCCTTGCGCGCGTTGGAAGTACCCGCTGGCGATGTGCGCGAACTGCTGCGACGTTTGGCTTGGCGGATGGTGACCAGGCCGTTCGATTTCATCTTGCCGCCATGGACGGCGAGGCGCGCGCGGGATTTGTAGGCAGCGGGAAATCAACGATTCCACCACGAACGGCGACGCATTGTGTCAGAGTGGCGTTCCCAGGCCTGCAATTTGCATGATTGGAACACCTGCGAATAGAGTGGACTTCCCTGAACGGTGAAAAGCAGGCGGTTGATCGATGCACCTTCACGACGCAGTGCGTGAGTCTTAGGTTCGATCCGCATGCGTGTGGATCATCGCCATGGCTAGCATGGATGTCGGTATATGGGCGGTATTCGCACATTTTCGCCATCGCGAAGAATATCGCCAATGGTGACGTATCTGCTCATTGGGCTGGCCTCCACCCATGCCCGGGCAATCGGTGCGATGGAACAAAAAATATGGTTGTGCTCATCTTGCTCCCGATCAGTAGAGTTGGTCGCAGATGACCAGCGCTACGATCAATCAGGAAACACCTGGGATTCCACTCGCTGACATCGGTTTCCCATCCACGCGCTTTCCTCCATAAAGAGTCCCCATGAAAATGCCCATCGCCCTCGCCATCCTGGTTGTCGGGATCATCCTGCTGCTCTTCGGTCTGAATTCCTCCCAATCGATCCTGGATTCCTTCTCGCGCATTTTCAGTGGCCAGTTCTCCGACCGGACCATGTGGTTCATCGTCGGTGGATCAGTGTGTGTGGTCGTTGGCCTGTACGGCACTTATTACAACCGACGGGTCTGATTTCTCGCTCTCTTCCTCATCACCCAAATAAACCTGGAGATCATCATGGCCAAGAATGAACGCACCTCGAAATCAGTCGCCCGCAAAGCGAGCAAAGTGCTCGCCGATCCGGCATCGACCAAAGCGATGAAATCCATCGCGGCATCAGCATTGACGCAGGCGCCCGACCGCCGAAAGGCAAAGCGGAAATAAGCCGACTCATGCTCGCAGACGGCCGCGTTGCGGCTGTGCGAGCCTCATCTCAAAACCTTTTCAGAAAGTCATACCATGCTTCAATGGGCAGTCATCTTTTTCATCATCGCCATCATCGCGGCGATTTTCGGCTTCAGTGGCGTCGCTGCTGACACCGCTCACATTGCGAAGATCCTGGCCGTGATTGGCATCATCCTCGCGGTATTGTCGTTCCTGTTCCATCGTCGTGGACGAAACGGCTGACCGGCGACGTCAGGTCGTGACGGTGTCGCTGGAGAGCACGCCATGTGGATCGTAGCGCTGGCGCACCTGTGCCAGCCGTTGGGCGCTGGCAAGCGACCACGCGCTGGCGAGGTGCGCTGGTGAGCGCGCCACCGGCGTGAAGTTGATGTTGGTCTCCGCTGCGGCCCACGGTTCCACGGTATCGAGTAACCGATCGCTGATCGGGCGCAGGAGGATTTCTCCGCCCGTGAAATCAGTGGCGATGAAGGCGGCCGCATAGGCCGCCGGTCGTCCGCCGACGGCGGAGCCTTCGGCGACATCGCTGCTGGCAGCGCCCCCGAGATGACGGAGTTCCAACGCGAATGGTGCTGCCGTTGCTCTCATGAGCTCCGCTAGCACGGCGTTGGCGAACGACTGGTCGATGGTGCGCAGCAGTTGGCCACGCACCCATTGCGGCCCTGGTTCGCATGGATCGTTGTGGATGCGGGTGATGTCGGCGGCTGGCATCTCCACGAGATCATCGAGATGCACCGGTGCGAAGGCTCGCAGGGGGGCGGCCAGGTGTCGTCCGTCGCTGATGGTTCCCGGATAGGCGAAACGCAGGTTCAGCAGGTGCCGACCGCGCAGTAGGGGTGGAAGATGGTTGAGCGCGGGGAAACGGATGATCGCCACGCTGGTGGACACCTGCGTCGGTGCAGCGTGTGTCCAGTCGATCCACTGCCGCAGAACCGCTGCGATGTGCGGCGTATCAAACCACAACGACCCGGCGTAGAGCGTGCGCAGTGCGATCAGCCGCAGGCGCACCGTCACCACCACGCCGAGGCCGTTTTTTCCACCACGCAAGGCCCAGAACAACTCCGAATGGTGAGTGGCATCGGCCTCGATCAGGTCGCCTGCGCCGGTGACGACGGTGAAACCGAGTACGTGATCGGAGCCGGCACCATGGCTGCGCACCAGCGGTCCGAAGCCACCGCCGAGCAGGTAGCCGACCACGCCGACGTTGCCGGACGAGCCACCAACCGGTGCGAGGCCGTGTTCCGCTGCCGCGGCGATCACCGCGCTCCACCGCACACCGGCACCGATGGTGGCGATGTGCGTGAGCGGATCGATCGCCAGGTGGTCGAGTTGGCTGGTGGTGATCAGGAGTCCGCCGCTGCAGGGCGTGAACGTGCCGTGACCGGTGGCGTGCACCGTCACGCGCAGGCCGTGCTGATTGGCGTAGCGCACCGCCGTGACCACATCGTGTGCATCACGAGCACGCACCACCGCCACCGGTGCATGGCGCACGGCGGTGTTGTAGCCAGCGCAGGCCTGCATCGCCGCCGGATGATCACCCGGCAGAGCGGCCTCACCGAGCGCGTTGAGAAGTGGAGCCAGATCAATCGCCATGTCGCGGCGATTCACCAGCCACGCCGATCAGGTCAAGGCCGTCCCCATGGAAACGCTGGGGACATCAGCGCGTAAACGCGCCGGGGTCGTTGCCGTGGGGGCGGGGATCGCTGCCTGGTTGTGCGGTGCGCTTGGGTTGCACGTCGGGGAATGTCGTGCCTGCGTTGCTAACGTACGGGGCATCGCTGCGCAGGCGGTAATCGCCGTGCGCGGGATCGATGAACAGTGCCTTGCCAGCGACCAAGGGCATACCGAAGCCGGGTGAAATATCGGCGTCGAATGCCACGAGATTGCCCGTTCCGTTGAGGTCTTTGCCGGATTGTGCGATCTGTGGCGAACCGACCAGGATGTTCCCGTTGGCAGTGATCCGCATCGGGCTGCGCTCATTGAGCAGGATGATCGCGCCCTCGGCGGCGACGATGGTGTTGTGCGACAGGCGGAGGTCGCCGCCGTGGGTGCCATGCAGTTCGATGGTGCGGATGCGATTGGCTCCGGCACGACGTGGTTGCCCCACCAGCACATTGCCGGACAGCGCGATGCTGCGCTCGCGACCGATGTCGAGGAAACTCATCTCGCCATCGGCGCAGCCGCTGATGCGGTTGGCTTCCACCACCAGCGAGTGGTTGGCGCTCATCAACGCCTGACCGTGGGGCGCATCGTGCAGCAGGTTGCCGCGCACGGTCGCGGCACCACCGCCAAGATGCAGCAGATGGCAGTAACCGTCATGCTGCGGGGTTCCCACCGGGCCGATGTCATTGTCTTCGATCAGCACGCGGTCGGCGGTGGCGTCGATGCCCTGGTCGCAGTCGTGGATGCGGCAGTCGCGGATGGTGATGGCCTGCGCGTCGACGCAGCGGATCCCGGCAGCGTTGCGGCCGTTGCGGCCACCCATGATGGTGAGGTGCTCCACCACCACGTTGGTGCCGTGCAGTTGCAGCACCGCGCGCGCGGTGGCGCCGACGCCGTCGAGCACTTGGCCGCTGGCGTCCAACACCGGCCGTTCACTGCCGATGCCGCGGATGACCAGCGGCCGCAGGGCGGTGCCGCCCTCCAGCAGCTTCCAACCGCCGCGGTGGGTGCCTGGGTGCAGCTCGACCACATCGCCTGGATTCAGTTTTGGCAGATCGCTTGGTGTCGCGTAACGCTGGCCGGCACCGACGCGGTGGACCTCACCGATGGGCGCGGCGTCGCGGCGCACCAGCAGTGCGGCGTCCTTGGCGGCTACGGCGAAGGAACCGGCGGGGACCGCGATGGTGTCGGCACCGCGTTCGACGCGGACGGTGCCGGTGGCGACGCCGACGCGCGTCTCGTCAGCGGTGCTGGCCACGTTCAGCGTGGTGCCGACCACCACCACCTCGGCGGAGGTGGTGCTGACCACCAGCGGGCGGTTCGACGGTTGCGGACGGACCTCAGCGGTGAGGTCGCCCTGATCGAGGCGCAGGCGTTTGCCGGTGGTGGCGGCGAGCACGGTCGCGGTGCTGCCGGCGGCGACGGTGATGCGCGTACCATCGCGGTAGTGCAGCAGCGCGCGGCCGGCACCGATCGTCAGGCGGTCGCCTGGGCGCAGCGTCTCGCCGGTCAGCACGCGCACCACACGGTCGCCATCGGCGCGCAGGACCTCGGTCGCCTCTGCGCCAGCCAGCACCGGCGCGTCATCGAGCGGCGGACGTGTCGCCCACCAGCCGAGGGCAATCACCAGCAATGCAGCGGCGGCGGAGGCCCACGGGATCCAGGAGGATCGCGTACGATGCAAACGCAGGTGCCGACGTGATGGCGTGGTCGCGTGCGTCGCCATCGCGCCGCGCTGGCGCAGGTGCTGATGGTCGAGCACCGTCTGACACCAGCGCACTTGGTTGACGCGGTCGGCGGCGAGCCAGGCATCGAACGCGATAAGGCCGGCCTCGTCGAGCGTACCGTCGAGTTGTCCGCTGATCAGTTCGTCGGGCGTCATGCGCCGCCCTTGGCCAGGCGTTTCTCAATGCAGTTCTGGAGCGCAGCGCGCACGCGCGTCAGTGCCACGCGCACCGCCACCGCGGTCATGCCCAGGCGTTCGGCGATGTCCTGCGGTTCGACCGCTTCCTCATAACGCAGCGCCAGCAGATCACGGCTGCGGCCGGTGACACCACGTAGGCATTCCGTGAGCGCGCCACGCCGCGCGTCGGCGGTGGGCAGGACCTCCTGCCAAACCTGTTCCAGGCTATCGATCGTCGCCGGCCGCAGGCGGCTCCACGCGCGTGTACGATCGCGGCGTTCGCTGAGGATCGCGGTCTTTGCCACGCCCATGGCCCAGGCGATGAACGGGCGCGCCGGATCGTACTCGGCGTACTTCCGCAGCAGGGTGAGGGCGACCTCCTGCAACACGTCGTCGGCAGCGTGCGGGTCCGTCACCACCGCCGCGACATAGCCGGCGATGGCGGGATGGGCCGCCGTCCACAGGCGGGTGAACTGTTCCTGGGTGTGGTCGGGCATGGTTCGCTGCATTTCTCCGCGGAAGGGCCCGGCGTTACACCTGAAATCCCGTGCCAGGGCCGTGCCCTGTAACGATCGCCCGCGAGGTGGAGAGATTGAGCGAGGCCCCATGCGCACCCGGTCCGCCCAGCAACACCCACCTCGTCCAGGCGGAAGGCCGTCCCCTGGGGGCGCGGACTTCAGTCTGCGCAGCCTTATGAGTTGGTCGCTGGACCGGAGCTTTCACGTCCTGGGTGGGCTGGCGACCGTGTCGCGGCGCAGACTGAAGTCCGCGCTCCCAGGAGGCGCCATCTGCGGCATGTTGTTCCTGGTGACCACGATGGCCTCTGCCGCGGTCTACGAGGTCGGCGCAGGGAAGTCCTACACCACCATCGCCGCCGTTCCGACCCTGGTGGCTGGCGACACGGTGAACATCCATGCCGGTACCTACAACGAAGTGAAACGCTGGTCGGCCTCCGGCACTTCCGGTTCGCCCATCACCATCCGCGGCATCGGGGCCACGCGGCCGCTCATCGACGCCACCGGCAAGAGTGTCAGTGGTTCCGGTTCTGTCCCGCGGGCGGTGTTCCAGATCGAAGGCAGCCACGTCCTGATCGAGAACTTGGAACTGGCCAATGCCGACAACGGTAACAACGGCGCGGGCATCCGCATCACTGGCGGCGCGACCAATGTGACCATCAGGAACTGTCGCATCCGCCACAACGACATGGGCATGATGAGCGACCATTGTGATGTCGTGCTGGTCGAGGGCTGCGAGATCGACCACAACGGCACCGTCGACTTTAGCGGTTACAGCCACAACCTCTATATGGGTGGTAACTCGATCACCGTCCGCGGTTGCCACATCCACAGCGCGACGCACGGGCAGAACGTGAAAAGCCGCGCGCACTTCACCGCCCTGCTCTACAACCGCATTGAAAACTCGCAGGACGGCGAGGTCGGTCTGGTCGACGCGCCCGACACCACCACCGCCAACAGCAACGCGGTGATGATCGGCAACGTCATCATCAGCAAGAATCGTGGATCGGGCTGGAACAGTTCGCGTTTTGTATTGTTCGGCGCGGAGAGCGGCAACGCCCACAACGGCACGCTCTATTTCATCAACAACACCTGCATCGCTGGAGTGGCCAGCAACACCTTCCTGACCACCAGCCACGCGGACGCCGATCTGGTGGCGCGCAACAACGTGTTCAGCGGTTCCAACAGCCTGGTGTCGCTCACCGCTGGTGCGACGGCGATCGGATCAGGCAACTGGGCACCAAGCACCGCCAGCATCCCAGGCGGATTCAGCGGCACGGTCACCGGCGCGGCACCTGGGTTTGTCAGCGGCAGCGACCTGCACCTCGCGAGCGGTTCGCTGTGCATCGACATTGGCACTGCGGGTGCGACGTACCTCGATGGCGGTGGTGTCAGCCGATCGGCGGTGGCGACGCATACCTATGAAGGCCTTGGCGTGCTCACCGCCCGCAGCGACAGCGGCGCACCGGATGCCGGTGCCTATGCCGGGCCGTCGTCAAGTGGTGGCGGAGGCGGTGGTGGTACGCCGCCACCATCATCGGGATTGTCGTCTGGTGGCGGTGGATGCGGCGTCGGCGGTGGTGTCGCAGGATTGGCATTCGCCCTGTGCCTGCTGATGCAGAGGCCACGCCGTCCCAGATGACGGCTCACCGGCGGTTGGAAATCAGCAGCGTACCGAACACCAATCCCGCCGCCGGCAGCCAGAAGATCGCCGGGCCATACACCAGCAGACCGAAACCCACGGTGGCGCCGCCGGTGATCATCGCCGCCGCGATGACCACGCCGAGCGCGCCGAACGCGAGCGCACGTTCATCCTTTGGCGCGAGGTCCGCCAGCCAGGTCTTCTCCGCGCCGTCACTCAATCCGGCGATCACCGCCCAACCCAGTCCGGCGGCGATCAGCCACGCACCGGTGGCGACACTCAGCACGGCGAAAAATGCGGCGGTCAGGATCCAGCTCATCATCAGGAAGGTGCGCGCGCCCAGGCGTTCGGTGAGCATGCCGGCGAGCGTCGCGGCGACCGCCTGCACCAGCGCGATCGCGCCCCACGCGACACACACCAGCCACAATGGCCACGTGTTGCTGGTCGCGGCCTGCTCCTGGGTGAGGGGGATGCCGGCGACCTGCACCAGGATCAACAACGGCGCGAGCTTGGCGCCGATGCTGGCGACGCCGATGGCGATCAGCGGCAGGCGTAGCGCAGCGCTGCGCGGCCACCACCCGCTGACGACGCCGGTCTTCGGCTTCGCGTCCGGATGATCGCTCAATCCACGGCACCACCACAACATCAGCAGCATCGGCAGGACGAGCGAGGCGACGACCCAAGCTAGGCGTTCCGGGTGCGCATAGTCGAGCGTCAGCCCCCACGCCACCAGCGCCGCACAGCCGGCACCGACGGTCGCGCCCAGGTGGTCCATCGTGCGCAGGTGCGCATACGCCCGCGCACGTCCGGCGGCATCGATCCAATCCGCCACCAGCGCGTCGCTGGCCGAACCACGCAGGCCCTTGCCGATGCGATCGGCGATACGGCAGCCGACGATCCACGCCGGCCAGGCGAGCAACATGCCGATGGCGGCGAGCGGACGCGCCACCGCGTTGGTGCCGTACCCGGCACGCACCCACGCCGCCCGTCGGCCGGTCGCATCGCTGCGACGGCCGGTGACGAGCTTGAGCACCTGCGCCACCGCATCGGCGACGCCCTCCATCAGTCCAAGCCACGCCGCCGGCACACCGGCGGGCAGCAGGGGGGTGATGAAGTCGAGGGTGAAATCATTCGCCGCATGCAGCCAGCCAAGGCGGCGCACGGTGGGTGGCATCCCGGAGCTGGTGGTGGTGGTGGGTGGTGACGGGGACTCGCTCATGGTGATGGGCGGAGTGTGCGCTGATGCTCGCGGAATGAATCCCCCTGGCGTGCACCCAAGGGCGTAAAGCCAAGCTCGATTCGAAAGGCATGACGGCTGGCCGCAGAGGCCGCAGAGGCCGCAGAGGCCGCAGAGGCCGCAGAGGCCGCAGAGGCCGCAGAGGCTACAGAGGGGGAAAAACAGAGGGCTTTGCTCTGTGCTCTCCGTGGGCTCTGTGGCTAGGTTTTCTGCCGTATGGTTTTTGGCTCGGTCACTGAACCATCCAGGGTTTCATCAGCAGGACGCTAGGCTCCGGTGCTGGATCACGGAGTGGTCAACCCGGCGGGCAGGTTGCGCGTATCCTTCCCGCAGGTCCACCCACGCTGTCGCCTATCAGGAACCACGCATGACCATCGCCCGCTTCGCCGCCCTTTCCACCAGCCTGCTGATCGTGGCGGCCTGTACGCGTGCGCCGTCCGCCGCCGAGATCGGCGTCGGTGCCGCCCCCATCGCCGGGGCCGAGGTCGTCTTCGACGGCTCGCGCGCGATGCTCGACGACAAGTGGACCTACTGGGAAGGTCCGGGCTTCAAATCCGCGCTGCCGATCAAATGGCAGATCGTGCCCGATCCGGTCGACGCGGGAAAGACCGTGCTGATGACCGACGACCCCGTCGCTGCTGGCGGCAAGTACGGCACCGCCGATGTAGTGACCAAGAAAGCCTACCGCGACTTCCGCCTGCACATCGAGTTCTGCATCGCCAAGCCGGGCGGCAACAGCGGCGTGTACCTGCAGAACCGCTTCGAGATCCAGGTGCTCGACGGTGATAAGACCAAACACGGCATGGCTGCGGTGATCAACGAATCGGAGTCGCCCTACCATCTCTACAACGGCACCGGTACGTGGAACTCCTACGACATCACCTTCCGCGCAGCGCGTTTCACCGACGGCAAGCTGACGGAAAAGCCGCTCGTCAGCATGTACTTCAACGGCAAGAAGGCGCACACCAACGTGCGCATCAACCAGGTGTGGGGCGGCCCTAAGTCCGGCATCGACGGCGGCAACGACGGCGGCAAGGGCATCACTGATGTCCCAGGCGGACTCAAGCTGCAATGCGAAGGCCACGACGTGCGCTACCGCAATATCTGGATCAAGGACTTAGATCTCACCACACCGGATACGGACTTCTGACTCTCGGACGCCAGATTGGTTGACGATGTCCGGACACAGATCCGTACATGAGCATGACTACAGATTGACCGCTCAGACGGACACGACAGACATAGCAGGCAATCCTCGTATCCTGGAGAATGCCATGCGGATCGTCGTGACGTGCCTGATGTTGCTGGCTGGGGTAGTTCCTGGCGCAGCGGGAACTGAGGCACCCTTCACCTTCAAAACCGACATCATCAAACGCGCGGAGCCGGTGAAGGTCACCATCGATGCCAGTGGGCGCTACTGGCGCAAAGCGCCACCCAATGGCTTCGTCGATCCAATAACGCCGCCAGCATTACCGGAAGCGGGGAAGGAAGCGGGGAAGGAAGCAGGCAAGGAAGCGAGCAAGAAAGGCATCGACGCCAAGGCCATGCTCGCCTTCACCGATGCCTACGTCGATGCCATCGAACAGAAGCATGCCAAGGCGGTGAGCGCCGACTTCATCGCTTGGCTCAAGGCCCGCCCGGAGATCCGCCGCGACTTCTGGCTCGCCCTGTCGCCCCAGTTTGACGAGGCGGCCAAGGCGGTGGAGATCCTTGATGCCCTGCGTCAGCACGACGCCAAACGCGTGGAGCAGTTCGCGCACTTGGCCATCGCCATGGCGGTGGTCTACGACACGCCGGATGCGCTGTCGACCTCGCGGCTCAACTACCTGTGGGCGGTCAGCGATTCGCAGTTTTCACCCCAACGACCGTACTTGGCGACCTTCGACTATTTCAGCGACAAGAAGAACCAAGCGCGTTTTACATTCAAACCGGATCAGTTGCCGTGGCCGATCCTGGTGCATCTGGTGGATTTCGACATCGCTGACAGCGAGATCGACTGGGCGTGGAAGAACTGCGACGCAGCGCGCAAGGACATCGCCAGTCTTTACCAGATGGTCCCCTACGACCACGACAAACTTGGCGGCCGTTCACCCAAACTCGGTTCCAGCGATTACGTGCTGGAGAACCTGCGCAAACTCGGCGGCGTGTGCGTCGATCAGGCGCATTACACCACGCGCGTAGCCAAGGCCTTTGGCGTGCCGTCGATGAAGGTCGCTGGTGAGGGCCGCTACGGCGCGTCGAGCCTGCATGCGTGGGCGGGTTTCCTGATCAATGCCGGCGGTCGGGCGCAACTCGACTTCACCGGGCGTTACCAGGGCGACTACTATTACACTGGCGACATCTTCGATCCGCAGACGCGTATCATGATCCTCGACCGTGAAATGGCGATGCTCTACGACGGCATCTCGCTGTCATATTTCAAGTACCGGGACAGTGCCGCGCTGTCGCGTGCGGCGGTCCAACTGATCGGCTCCGATCCGGCCGCGGCGATGACGCTCGCCCGTCAGGCGATCGAGCGCAACACCTTCAACCCCAACGCCTGGCGTCTGCTGGCCTATGGGGTCTCCACCGGCGCGATCGACCAGAGGGAGGGCAACCTACTGGTCGCGCGCCTGATGAAAGACCTCGCCAACCATCCGGACCTGACCCTCGAATGCCTGCAACGATTCATGGCCGCAATCGACCCGAAGGATGTCGCCGCGCGGCAGAAGATCTTCCGCAACGCCTACGCGCTCTATGCCAAACGCCCTGATCTGCAGATCCAGTTGCGTCTGCTGCAATGCGCCGAGCTGGTTGCCGCCCAGCAGCAACCCGAGGCGCTCAACATCGCGCTGCAGACCTGCACCGACAACGCCAAGGAAGGCAGCCTCATTCTGCCATTGGTCGAGTACGTGGTGAAGGCGTCGAAGGAATTCAACGCCACCAATCCCAAGTTCCAGCTCAGCGTGGTGAAACAGGCGCTGGTGAAGATCGAGAAGGACTTCCCGCAGAAACGCGGCAACGAGGCCAGCGCAGCGTATACCGAGTTCCAGACCATCGTCGGCACCTTGTAAGACACGGGTAGCCAGGGTGTTGCTGGTCGGGTGGTGGGTTATCCGCTAAACGTCCAATCCCTGGACCTTGCCCTGTAAGCAGGCGGAGCCCGCCCCATACTTCTGGCGAACCGTTGAGGATGCCACGCCATGGTTGCCGCTCTCTTCTCCCGTGTCGCCGCGTTGTCGTTGCTGCTCATCTGCGCCTCGGCGGCGGAACCCGCGCCGGCACCGCCGGGCATGGTGTGGATCCCGGCGGGCGAGTTCGCCATGGGCAGCAAGCTGCCGGACACCAACGACAACGAACGCCCGGTGCACGGCGTGCGCGTCAGCGGTTTCTGGATGGATCGCAGCGAGGTCACCAACACGCAGTTCGCCGCCTTCGTCAGCGCGACCGGGTACAAGACCACGGCAGAGAAACCGGTCGACTGGGAGGAATTGAAGAAGCAGGTTCCGCCCGGAACGCCGAAACCAGACGACAGCGTGCTTGCTCCTGGATCGCTGGTGTTCATCCCGCCGTCCAAGCAGCTTAATGACCTCAATGACTACTCCCAGTGGTGGCAGTGGGTCCATGGCGCGGATTGGCGGCATCCTGCGGGACCGCAGAGCAACATCACCGGCAAGGACGATCATCCGGTGGTGCAGATGTCGTGGGACGACGCGGTGGCCTACGCGACCTGGGCAGGCAAACGTTTGCCGACCGAAGCCGAGTGGGAATACGCCGCGCGCGGCGGCCTGAGCGGCAAACGATATCCCTGGGGCGATCAGCAGCTCAGCGACACCGATGGCGCGGTCGCCAACATCTGGCAGGGACGTTTCCCCGACATGAACACCGCGGCCGATGGTTTCGCCGCGACCGCGCCGGTGGGACGTTATCCGGCGAACGCCTTCGGTCTGCACGACATGGCTGGCAACGTGTGGGAATGGTGCAGCGACTGGTATCGCGCGGATGCCTATGCCATCGCTGCGCGCGCCGGCGTGGCCAGTGATCCCCAGGGTCCTGAACGTCCGTGGGATCCGCAGGAGCCGACCGCGCTCAAGCGGGTCACGCGCGGCGGCTCGTTCCTCTGCCACGTGACCTACTGTGAGAGCTATCGCCCAGGTGCGCGTCGTGGCAGCGCCTACGACACCGGCTCGCCGCACATCGGCTTCCGCTGCGTCAAACCAGGAACTCCCTGACCCGTCGGCGGTTGCCACCCGCCCTCAACGTGGGACCAAAGTACTGGTGACGGGCGGCCCGCGATCGGCCAAGATCCCCGCATGCGAATCTCCCAGCGTTGCGGATGCATCCTTTTGGCGGGCTTCATCGGGTTGCTGGCTGGCGGCTGCACGCCAGTGCGGGTAAACCAGAAACAACGTCTCGCCGATCCGATCATGGCCTTCGACCATGATCACCTGCACAGCGAGATGATGGGCCACATCATCACCCCGCGTGAAGGCGCCATCGGCGGTTTCAGCTCAGTCGGGGCGGGAGGTTGCGGATGCAACTGAGCCGTTTCGTCTGGATCTTCCCGCTCAGTGGTCTGCTGCCTGCGGCCGATCAGCAACTGGAAGTGCAACCGCTCCCGCTGGCCGACAGCGATCGTCCGGGCGACCTGACGCTCAAGCTCTCGGCCTACAACCAGCAGGACAACGGTGGCATCGAACAGGTCGACGAAGATGCCTCGGTGTTCGAGGCGGTGATCCTCGCGCGCAAACAGATCACCGATACCGGTACGCTCAGCCTGCGGGCGTTGGGTGACGTGGTGTCGGCAGCGTCGATCGAACGGGCGCACAACGCCGACTGGCAGGCGCAGCAGGGTGGTGCCAGCGGCAACTACCGTGTTGGTCTGGGCGGTGGGTGGAGCGAACAGGGCGACCAGGTCGATTGGCGGATCGGCGTGCAGTTCGCGGCAGAATACGCTTATCTCAGCTCCGGCGCCAACGCTGGCGTGACGTGGAACCTGCCGGGACGCAACACCGCGTTGTCGGCGGATCTCCAAGTGTTCATGGACACCGTCGACCTCATCCGTTTCAACGGAGACGAGGAAGGCAGCGAGGCGCGCGACACCTACACGCTCGATCTCGGCTGGCAGCAGGTGCTGACGCCGTACGACCTGTTGTCGCTCAGTCTGTCCCACACCGAGCAGAGCGGATTCCTCGCCACCAGTTACAATTCGGTGTTCACTCCCACCAGCGAATACAGCGAGGAGCTGCCGGACAGCCGCTCACGTACGGCGTTGACCACACGTTGGCGGCACAGCTTCGGCACCGACAGCGCCGGCGAGATCGGTGCGCGTTACTACACCGACGACTGGGGCCTGAGCGCGGTCACCCTGGATGTGCGTTACAGCCACTACCTGCTCGGTCGGCGTCTGCTGCTGGAGCCGACCTACCGTCTGCACGTCCAGCAGGCGGCGAAATACTACCGCGAGTCCTTCATCGAGCCGTTGTCGGAATACCGCACCTCGGATCCCGATCTGGGCGATTTCATCGGCCACATGGTCGGCCTCAAAGCCGGATTCCTGGGTGGCAGCCTGTTCGGTTACAAGGCCGATTGGGATGTCTCATTGTTCGCCTACGACCGCGACAACGGCCTGTCCGCATTCTGGGTCATCATCGGCCAACGGGTGGAGTTCTGACGCCATGCGCCTGATCCTGCTGACGCTGATGGTTCTGACCTGTGGCTCCACCTTGTCGGCGGTCGAGTTTCCGTTGTCCGGCACCACGCTGGCCGGCACTAAGCTGGAGATCGATCCGGTGAAACGCGGGCGTCCGCTGGTGCTGGTATTCTGGGCGAGCTGGTGCGGCGTGTGCGTGCGCGAGATGCCCGCGCTGCGACGGTTCCACCGCGAGGTGGGCGAGCGTCTTGATCTGGTGTCGTGCACCATCGACACCGAGGTCGATGCCGCACGTGCCAGTGCGGCGCGGAACCAGCTCGGCTATCCGGTCATCCTCGATGGCGATCTGGCCATCGGCGGGAAGTTCGCGGTCGACGCCACGCCGACCATGATCCTGTTCGCAGCCGACGGGAAGGAGCTGGCGCGTGGACGCTCGCTCGGCCAGCTCACCGAAGCGCTCACCAGATTGGGGATCACCAAGCCATGAATCCTCCAGTCGACCATGCGCTGCAACCGTTGCCGACCACCGGCAAGACCCAACGTCCGTTGCTCAATGCCAGCCTGCTCGCGGGTGAGGGTGGCAGGCGGGTCGAACGCGTGGTTGGGTTGATGGGCACCGAGATCCGCATCCTGGTGCTGGAAGAGGATCCGCTCGCCGCCGAGACCGCCATCGCCGCCGCCATCGCCGAGATGGCGCGTCTTGAAGCGATGATGACCGACTGGCGTGACGACAGCCAGTTGATGGCGATCAACCGCGATGGTTTCCGCCGTCCGGTGCGGGTCGATCAGGAACTCTTCGACGTCATTCGCGATGGCATCCAAGCGGGACACGACAGTGATGGCGCGTTTGATATCACTTGGCGCAGCGCCGGCCGCTTGTGGGATTTCAAGGCGTGGCCGCCGCGCCTGCCCGATCCCGCCGCCATCGCGCAGGCGGTGCGGCGCGTTGATTTCCGCCAGGTGCAGCTCGATCCCGCGGCCCGCACCGTGCGCCTGCTGGCGCATGACGTGCACATCGGCCTGGGTGGCATCGCCAAGGGGGCGATCGTCGATCACGCGGTGGCGTTGCTCAAACGTCGCGGCCTACGTCGTTTCGTCGTCAATGCCGGCGGCGACATCTACGCCAATGGCCGCAACGATGGTGGGCGGTTGTGGTGGGTGGCGATCCGTCATCCGCGCGACCTGGTGGAGAACCTCGCGGTCCTGCCGTTGGCCAATCTCGCGGTGGTGACGTCGGGCGACTATGAACGCTACATCACCGTCGATGGCCGGATGTACTGCCACATCCTCGATCCGCGTACCGGGTGGCCGGCGCGCGGATGTCAGAGCGTCACGGTGATGGCGGAGACCACCGGCCGCGCCGACGCGCTGGCGACGGCGATCTTTGTCCTGGGTCCAGGACAGGGATTGGCCCTCGCAGAACGCCTGCCACAGGTCGAGGCGATGCTCGTCGATGCGGACGGCGGTTTGCACCTGACCACGGGTTTGCAACGTGGGATGAGGACGCCAACAAAGCAGATATGAAGCGATCGCTCGTCGATCGGCGCGTCAACGTTGCGAAATGGTTTCTGCTTCGAGTGGTTGCTCGGCCTCAGCGCCCTGCCCTTGATCATCCGCGACCTTGGTGGCCTTGGAATTCTTCAACTTGGCCAAACCCATGACACCGAGTGCGCGGATCGACCACCAGCCGAGATCAAGTTGCAGTCCTTGGCCGATACGCGGATTCGCCGGCGCGCGGTGGTGATTCGCGTGCCAGTTCTCGCCCTGGCCCATGTGCGCGATGGTCAGCCAGCCGACGTTGCGGCTGGAGCCGCCGTGGTCAGCGATGGCACCGAGGTGGCAGATGCTGTTGACGGTGCACTGGGTGTGCAGCGCCCACACCAGTCGCACGGGACCGATCCACAACATGGCGGCCAAGGCTTCCTGCCACGGCACGAAGAGGAAATACACCGCACCGGCACCGACCGCGAGCCCGAGCATCGGCACCTGGATGGTGGTCCAGATGCGGTAACGGAACGCGGTCATATCTTTGACCAAGCGATCCTTGTCAGGCTGTTCGGCCTGCCACAGCCAGCGCAGGTGCGACCACCAAAATCCGCCGTAGTGCGGGCTGGAGATGTCGTCCGGCTTGTCGCTCTGCTGGTGATGGAAACGGTGCATCGTCACCCAGTTGCGCGGTGAGCCCGAACCATTGCAGAGGGCGAAGAAGATCAGGATCTGTTCGATCACCGGATTGAGCGTGACGGCGCGGTGCGCCAGCGCGCGGTGGTAGGCCACGGTGGTACCGAGGCCACCCAGGAAGAGCAGCACGACTGCGGCGATCATCGCTGAGACCGGCGGCAGCGGCAGCAGGATCAGCCCGACCACCAGGGCGACATGCAGGCCGATGACCCACAGCAGGGTCGGCACTTCACCCGGAGCACAGGTGAGCCAAGCACGCGGATCCCAGATGCGGAACTGGCGGGCGTCGATTAGGGGAGCAGGCGAGAGGGACATTGATGGCTTCCGGCGTGGCGGGCAGAGGAATACAAAAAGGAATACGAAAGAGGAGCACGAAAGAGGAACACGAAAGAGGAACACAAGAGCGGGAACGTCCCACTTAAGTAGGAACTAACCGTAAAGGGATCATCGGGGTTGTCCCCAGTTCGCCACATGGTTTTACCGGCAAACCGGTGGGCTGTCTCTACCTCCTTGGGCAACCTTCCATGCTCTCAAAATGACTGGTGGCAGGTCAATTCAGCGCCAGCAACTCCGAAAAGGCTGTCTCAGGCGGGAGACGTTTCCCTGATCAACGTTTCTTACCCGCCAACTGCCGGCAGTAGGCGCGCACCAAGTGGTTGTTCGGTGCCAGCACGTAGGTGGTGCAGAGGATGCGGTAGACCTCGCCGCGGGTGATCTTGACCTTGTGGCCGGGATCGAGCAGGCGCGGGTCGCGCTCGGCCTTGTGCAGGGTGCGCACGGCGAAGAACAACGGCGTCAGGCAGAACAACCGCAGGCGGTAGGCACTGCGGGGCAAGGCGCAGCAATAGTCGAGCGCGTCGCGCAGGTGCTGTTTGGCTTTGGCGATTAAGAGCTGCATCACCAGTGCACTCTGACGCGAAGCCTCTGGCGCCAGGAGCGCCTCGGGCGTGGTGCCGGCTAGGTGGCAGAGCTGGCGCGGGACAAAACTCCAGCCGCGTTGGCGATCGTCGGCGACGTCCTTGATGATGTTGGTCAGCTGCAGTCCCAGACCGAAGCTGGTCGACAGCGCCTTGAGCCGGTCGTAGTGGCGACGGGTCAGGCGCGGATGGTGCAGACGGAAGAGCTCGGTTAGCAGATGGCCGACGGTGCCGGCGACGTAGTAGCAGTAGCGGTCGAGCTCGTCGATGCTCGCCAGGGCTTCGAGATGATCCGGTCGCGCACGCGCATGGATGCGCGCGAACTCCGCCATACCGTCACACATCTCTTGCACCCACGGCCGGATCGCCTGTCGTTGTCCGGCATCCAGGCGGCGGAACTCGCGCAGGGTGATGTCGGCGCGTGCGGTCAGTTGTTCATCGGGCGTGCGCTCGGCAGCGAAGGCCGACGTGAGGGGGCCGGCATCGGGACCGCCGTCATCTAGGCAGGTGCGGAAATGCGCGAGCAGCCGTTCCTTGTCCGCCACCGGCAGATCAGCGGTGTCCTCGATGGTGTCAGCGATGCGGCATAACAGGTACGCGATCAGCACCGCGTTCTCGACCTTGGGTGGCAACAAGCGGATGCAGGCGGCGAAGGTGCGCGACACCTTGGGCAGCATCTCGGCACAGAAGCGGCGATCGTCGTCCACCGTCATTGCGTTGCTGCTCCGGGCGGCCACAGAATCCGGCCACCGACCTCGCGGATCTGCATCAGGCGCAGTTCCATGCCGCCGTCCTGCTGCCGGCTGCGGTAGACCGTGCCATTGCCATCGCACCACAGGTGCGACACCACTCGCGCGTCGACCTGCATCTCGACCTTCAGCAACGCGCGCGGACCGGCGATGGTCGACAGCGATTCATGCGCCTGGGCGGTGAACACCGCAGTGGTGGCGGTCAGACGCATGCGGGCGTAATCGGGACTCAGCAGCCGCGTGGTGAATTGGTTGCCCGGTTCAAGGCCGGGCGGCAGGTTGAGGGCGAGATCGCTGCCCTGGCCGGCGTCGGCACCGATGTCGGGCAGGTGGTAGGGTGCCGGTGTGCCGTCGCCGAGGGTGTAGGTGCCGCGCAGGCCATCAGGGCCGATCCGCCCATCCGCGAGCAGGTCCATGCCGAAGGCGCGACCGTTGGCGGTGAGCGACATCAAGTGCTGATCGCCGTCGAGCAGTTCACGCAACAGGATGCGCACTTCGCGCGATCCGGCCTCGCGCAGTTGCGGCAGCAGTCCCAGTCCAGGAGCGAGTCGGCCCAGGTCGTCGAGCCGCAGCTCGGTCTCCAGAGCGAAACCCTGCTCGATTTGCTCGAACGACAGGCGGCAGGTACCCAGCTTGCCACCGGTGGAACGGATGAGGTCGTAGAGGTACTCCTTGCCCAGGTTCGCCGCCAGCATCCCACCAGCGTTATCACGCGCGGTGAGTCCCAACCCAGGAGCCGCGTGCCGTACGATGTGCGGTACGAACAACGCGAGCCAGCCGACGACCACGGCCAGACGGATGACGGAGCCCAGGCCCATGTGCTCAGCGCCCGCCAACACCAGGGTCGGCACCCGGTGCGCCGCCGATGGTCATGGTGAAACCGACGCCGAAGCGGCGATCGTAGATGTGGCCGTCCTCGGCGCGCACCAGCTCATAGGTCAGGGTCAGATCGCCATCGACCATGCGCCGGGTGAGTTGCGCCAGCCATTGATCGACCACGTCGCCGCCGGGACGGAAGGTCACGTCGCCGTCGAAGCGGTAACGGTTGGCGATCATGGTCAGGCCCGGCCGGTGCTGCCAGTGGTGTTCGTCGGTGAGGGTGTCGGGGATGAGCGTGCCGGTATAACGCACGGCCATCCACCTGGTCGTCACCCACGAGGTGCCGACATCGAAGCTCCGCCAGTCCTCGCGCTGCGCGTCGTAGGACAGCGAGCCGGAGAGCCTGAGCGTCGCGATCGGCTGGCCTTCCAACGAGGCGACCACGTCGTACAGCGCGCTGTCGGCCTCCTGCTCGCCGAGCACCACGTCGTCGTAGAAACGGTCACGCTTGCGCATCGCCCAGCGGGCCACCGCACTGGCGCGCCACTGCGCATGTTTGCCGGCGATGCTGGTGTCGAAGCCGGTGGTGAAGAGATGGACGTCCTCATCCAGACGGTCGCGCGGGTCGCCGAAGACCCAGGGCGAGAGCACGTCGCCCTCGCCTTCCTGATAGAGTTCGACGCCGATGCGCGGCGTGAACACGTGGCTCAGTCCGTCACCCCAATCACCGACGAAGCGCATGCGCATGCCAGCGGTGGCGAGCGGCACCATGCGCAATTCGTCGTCCACCTCGACGCCGCCCAGCTGGGCATCCTGGTAGGCCAGACCGTTGACTCCGCCGCCGAGGTCGACGCCCAGCGGGCCGAACCATTTCATCGCCGAAGCGGTGCCAGCGAACGAGGTGCGCACCGCCGCGTCATCGCTCAGGTGGTTCTCCAGGCTTTCGCTCCAACCGCTGCCGCCCACGTGCAGCGGGCCGGCCACTTGGATGCGCGGCACCTGCACCTGCACGCCCCACAGGCGGTCGGTGAGCGGCTGATCGGGATGCGCTCGTCGTTCGGTGTCGAGCGTCACGGTGCCCAGGCTGCTGCCCCAGGTCGCGGTGACACCGCGTCGCGCGAACGGCCGGTGCTCAAGGTCGTCGCGCAGGTAGTCGGCACGGAAGCGCTCGTCCCACGGCTCGGCGGGATCGGCACCAAAAGGCGGGTCGGCATCCGGCAGTTCGACCCAGCGGGCGTACAACGCACCACCGAAGGCGTGGAGTTGTTGTTCCGCATCAAACACCGCCGCGCGGCGCGTGACGATGGATTGCAGGTCGTCCGGTCCACCTTTGACGATCTCGTGCGGCACCTCGAACCACGACACCTCGCCTTTGCCGTAGTTGGCGTTGCGCCACGCCGCACGCACGCCCCAGCCTTCGCCGTTTTGCGAGTACAGATCGCCGCGGGCCTGGATGCGCGAGTGCCAACCGAACGCCTCCGGCAGGCTGGTGCCGAGCCAAGCGCGCACATAGTAACCCATGCGTCGGGTCTTGCCACCTTCGTAACGCGTCCACGGGTAATCGAAGTAGAAGTCGCGGTAGAGGTACGGCAGCCAGAACACCGGGATGCCGGCGGCGCGGATGGTGGGGCTGATCAGTTCGATGCCTTCGACCTGACGTTCGAAGCCGTCACGGTCCTCGGCGGGTTTGTCGCGCAGGTACACCCGCGCCGACGTCGCGCTGACCGACATCACGCCTCCGTGGCCGGCAATGCCGCGCACCCCGTCGAAGCGCAGCACCGTACGGTCGATGTGCACGTGGGCAGCGCGGATGGTTATGCGCCGACCGGCATGTTCGATGAAAGCCTCGACCTCCCAGCCCTCGCCGCTCTCGGCCTGCGGATGCAGACCGAGGCGCTCGGCGTGCAGACGCACACCAGGCAGCACCAGCACCACCTTGCCGGTGGCATAGAGGTCGTCGTGTTTCTGGTGGTAGCGCAGCGCGTCGCCGAGCAGGACCTTGTCGCCCATGTGCGCGACGAAGCCGCGCGGAGCGATCACCGAACCATCGGTGTCGAACTCCAAGTTCGGTGCTTCGATGCGGGGCGGCGTCTTACTGGTGCCAGTCAGCGGCGGTGCCTCGCCCGCGATGAGGGCCGCGAGCGCTCCCACCAACGGCAGACAGGCGGACAGTGACGCGCGGCGGGCGGTGGTCATCGGGGCGGGCACATGGTGCAGCCGACCGCACGGGAGGCTAGGGGGTGGCTGATGCTCGGACGCCCTGGCCTCGTGGCGGAACTTCTGTTGCGTTTTCTAGGGCGAGTCTGCGCCCGCGTGGTGATTCGGCGATGCGTCGTCGTCGCTTGGTGCTCTCTTTCGCACCTCGTACGTCGCACTGCCGGAATCCGGCTCAGCCGAGCGGGTATTGTTCCAGATCTGTAGTGGTCAGCGTGCCCTTCAGCTCGCGTGCTTTCAATTCGCGCGCCGCCGCACGGGTGAGGGGGCCGACGCGGCGGCCGAGCACGGTGATGTAGAAGGTGCGTTCCTGCACGTCGGTGCCGGGCGTGGTGCTGGGGGCGACCGGAGCCGGTGGGGCCACGGGTGCGGGCGGAGCCTTGGACGCTTCCGGTGCATGCAGGCGCGTAGCGAGCGTGTCCTGGTCGTCGTCGGGGCGCATATCCTCGGCGCGGAATACCGCGGTCGGGCGACGCACTTCGCCAGTCGGCGGACGGGTCAGCGGCTTGGCGGCGGGTGTGGCCGGGATCGCGGTGGCACCGCGGATCGGCGAAGGATTGGAGCCAGGATGCGGGATCAGCGCGTCGGTCTTGGTGAAGGCGTCGGAGCCGGGCTCTGGTTCCCATGCGTTGCCGGCGTTGCTCGCCGCCTTGGCCGGGGCGTTGGCCGGGCCGTCGGGCAGGGGTTCCTGCTCAAGAATTGGTTCGGGCGCGGTGGTCTCGGTATGGTCGTGATCGTGGTCGTGATCCTTACGTGCTGCGGCACGGGACGCTCCACCGGCCGCCGCCACGGCGACCGCAGGCGCCTCTTCGGCCGCCGGGTCGAAGATCGCAGCGACGGTGAGCTTGGTCTGTCCGGCTTCGAGCACCGATCCGGTCTGCACCGGGATGTTGCCGACGATCTGTTCGCCATCGAGCGTGCAGCCGTTGGTGCTCATCAGGTCGACCGCTTGCCAACCCTTGTCGCCGAACTCCAGCGCACAGTGCTTGCGGCTGAGCTTGAGGTCGAGGATGCGCACCTCACAGGCCGAACCACGACCGATGTGGTAACGCCGACCGGGCTTGAGGTGGTACGAATCGATCTCGCCATCAGGGCGCTGGTGCTGCAGGCGCAGGATCATCGCGGACTCCGGGGAAGGCCGCACCTTCGATTTCCGACTAAGGCAGGCAAGCCGGGGCCGTGTAAGCGCCTGGGGGTGTGGCACGCGGGAAGAGTCCGGAAGTCCGGAGGTTCCCTGTAGTGGGGGGCCTGACCAACCATGTGGTTGATGGACCGCGGCGGGTGTCCGACTTCCGGACTTCCGGACTTCCGGACTTCCGCACCGGCCCCACGTTCTCCCCATGTCCATGCGCCTCGACGTCGACTTCGCCCGCCCACTGGGCAAGCAGGACAAGCTGCGCCTGCTGCTGGCGGTGGCGACCTTGGCCAAGAGCCGGCGCGTGCGTTTCGTGCGCGGCGACCACGCCGCGGTGGTGATGGGCGAAGGTCTGAGCGAGCGCCGCGTGCGTGAAGTCCTGGCCGAACATGGCTTCGCTCCGGAGTCGGTGCGCACCAGCCTGGACCCGGATGAGGACGCCCGTGCCGACGACCCGCCGGAAGATCCTGGGCAGAAGGAACGCGTGCGCGCCATTGGTCGCTGATTGCCGCCGACGGAAATCGAGTGATTCGCGCCGGGAAGGGCTGAGATGGGCTGCGATGGGCTGCGATGGGCGGCGGCCAACAGCGATCCATTCCGTGGAATTCCAGCGAGTGTGCGCGACTTTCCCGTTGCTGATGCCATGAAGAGGGAAAGCATCCGGTCGGTCCGCGCGTCCCTGCTGGATGAACGATGACCACCCCTGATCCCAACGCTTCTGTACCACCCACAACACCCAATGCCGCGCCGACGGCGGTCGGCTACCGCTCGACGGCTGATGATCAGGTGTCGCTCGATGACCTGCGTTCACGCATCGCTCCGCCGGCCAAAGCTCCGGAAAGCATCGGCGCCTACCGCATCACGGGTGTGCTCGGTGAAGGCGGCATGGGCGTGGTCTACCAGGCCGTGCAGTTGTCGCTTGATCGGATCGTGGCGCTGAAAGTCGTGCGTGGCGATCTGGCGCGCAAGGAAGCCTTCGTCGGACGTTTCCTGCGTGAGGCCAAGGTCGCTGCCCGCATCGATCATCCGAACGTCGTCACCATCTACGACACTGGCGAGGCCGACGGCCACCTCTACATGGCGTTGCAGTTTGTGCCGGGCGGCGATCTGGCCACGCGTATCAAACGTGATGGCAAGATGAATGAAGACGAGGCGCTGCGCATCATCGCCGGTTGTGCCCGTGGTCTGATCGCCATCCACGCCGCCGGGTTGGTGCATCGTGACATCAAGCCGAGCAACATCTTCTTGACCACTGAGGGTACGCCGAAGATCGGTGACCTGGGATTGGCGCGCAACATCATCGACGATGAGAAGCTGACCTTCGCCGGTGATCTGGTCGGCACGCCGTCGTACATGGCACCCGAACAGGCCAAAGGCTCGCAGGACATCGATCATCGTGCCGACATCTATTCGCTCGGCACCAGTCTCTATCATCTGCTGACTGGTCGCCCGCCGTTCCAAGGCAGTTCGCCGTTCCTCATCGGTCATCAGGTGATCGCTGAAGTGCCGCAGGATCCGCGTGAACTCAACCGCGCGATGTCGCCCGTCATGGCCGCGATCATCCACCACGCCATGCGCAAGGACCGCACTCTGCGTTATCAGAGTGCGGAGGAATTGCTGGTCGATGTCGAACTGCTGCGCAGCGGTAAGATGCCGCGTTTCGCCCGCGTCACGGTGATGGACGACGAACGTCGCGCGTCGCAGACCGGTTCGCTCGCGTCCATGCCGATGCCGCCGTCATCAGGTGCGCAGGGTCGTTCGTTCATGCCGATAGCGGTTGGCGCGGGCATGCTGGTCGGGGTGGCCGTGGCACTGGCGGTCGGACTCGGACTGGCGCAACGCAACGCTGCGCCACCACCATCAACATTGCCGTCAGCGGCCTTCCCCACCGTGGGTTCGGCGACCACGCCGATCACCTTCCCGCCCGCTGATCTGCCGTCGCAAATCGAGGAAGCACCGAGCGTGGATTTCCTCGCCGCCAATGAACCGGCGGAGCGGCCCTTACCGGCGCAACCGACGCGCCATGTGCAACCGGCTCCGCGCCCGGCGGTGCCGGTGGTACGTCCGGCACCCGACGTGGTGGCGGTGAAACCACCGCCAGCGGAACCGTTGCCGACCATCGTGGTGGCGACGTTGCCGCCTCCCGCCGCTCCGGCTGCTCCCGCCACGCCCGCGTTGCCCGCACCGGTGATCGAGGTCGATCCGCCGATCCCGGCGCAGGTAGATGATGCGGCGGCCTTACGGGTCGTGCGCGAAGCGGTGGTGCGCGTGCCCTTGGACGGCACGGCTCCGGTCGCGGCTCCTGCCGCTCCTGCCGCTCCTGCACCAGCACCCGGGGTGGGCAACAACCTCGGACCAACGGTCGCGGTACCGGTGCCGGTGCCGGTGCCGGTGCTGACAGCTCAGCCCGCAGCACCACCCGCCGCTCCGCCGGCAGTCGCGGCACCAGCGACCGCTCCCGCCTTGGTCGAACAACCAATCGATCAGGCGCTGGCCAAACCGGAGCCGGTGGTCGAGACGCCCGGACTGCCGACGGTCGAACTCGCGCCGGCGTGGGCTTCGGCGACGGGTTCGGATCGTTATGGTGCCTGGGCCGACCTCACCATCGGCACAGTGGTGCAACGTTTCCGCCTCTGTCCTGCGGGCAACGTGCTGATCGGCAGCGCGCCCGGCGAATCTGGTCGTCGGGGCGACGAGACCGCACATCGCGCCACCATCGCCCAACCCTACTGGCTCGCCGACACCGAGTGTACGCAGATCCTCTGGCGCACTGTCATGGGCGGCAATCCCAGCAGCAGCATCGGTGATCGCCTGCCGGTCGATCAGGTGTCGTTCGAACAGGTGCAGGAATTCATCCAGCGCGTTACCGCGCAGCGTCCGGGCATCGCCCTACGGCTGCCTGGGGAAAGCGAATGGGAAGCCGCCTGCCGCGCCGGTTCACGTGGGCCGTACACCGGTGGTCTGGAGCTGCGCACCCTGGCGTGGTACCGCGTCACGGCCAACGATCGCCTGGCCGCAGTCGCCGCGCGTCAGCCCAACGCCTACGGCCTCTTCGATGTGCACGGCAACGTCTGGGAATGGTGCCAGGACGCCGCCAGCAGCTATCCGCCGGATGTCGACGGAGTGCCGGTGACGACGCATGCGTTCGTCTACCGTGGCGGCGGTTTCGCCGATGTGGCCGAGGATTGCCGTGCTGCGCGTCGCGGTGGCAACCAGACTGGTGCCGGCGCGCGCGCGGTGGGGTTCCGTCTGGCGCTCAACGCGGCTATGCGGTAGCTGATATATCCAGACTGGGGAGAAGAACTCATGCGAATTTTGCTTTCTACCTTGTTGTTGATCTTCCTTACCTTGTACACAAAAACACCCGGAGCCGAATCACCCAAACTCTCGATGGTCTTCACCGAAGGAAGGTTGTCGGTAAATGGTGCTATCGTAGGGAATGATTTGCTGATAGATGAATTGCGCGCGCGCGTTCTTAAGCTGGGCGAACTCGGAGTTAGTTATAACGACTTTGGTTATCATTCGACGTTGGACAGTAGATTGGTGTTCAGCATCGGCACTGATAAGCGGGTCTTTCTGGTTGGCGCGCGGATGCAAGAGGTGGCAGATGGATCGGTAACGGTTTCCGTGAACGGGAAACCGGTGAGTGGAGATGCGAGCATCGATGCGATCTGTAAAGCATTTGCCGGGCAAGTTTACGATCTGGGAGTGAGACGTAAGGAGATTCTTACTGAAGTCGCTGAAGTCACTTTCCTTCTCAATGTAGATGGGCAGTCCATCGATTACGTGCTGTTTCAGGTAACGGATAAAGGCAAGAAAAAGAATCCGTGAGTCGACCATCCAGGTGTGATTCTCCCTGCAATGGTATCGGGTCAATCGATGTGTGTTGTGTCGATATGCTCTGTGCCATCAAAATGGCGCGATGGCGCTCCAATACGCACAATTCCAACCAGGGGCGAGAGGTGGGTAGTATTGTAGATGAGGACCTGGGCGATGCGCACCGCGCCCCAGGCATTGCGAGCAGCGGACAGACACTACTGCTCCACCCTACCCCTACCCCGTTCGTCAATAGGCTGTTCAAGAGCATCACGTAAGCTCCGTCCTCGCTGTCTGGATAAGCCCAGGGAACCGGCTAGAGACGTGCCCTTCCACCAAGGAGGAGCTGCAATGCGGCGTGCGTTGGTATTCCCAGGTCAAGGTGCCCAGTACGTCGGCATGGGTGTCGAGCTCGCTGAACGACATGCGGTCGCGCGTGATCTGCTGGCGCAGGCGGACGAGGTCCTGGGTTTCTCCCTGTCGCAGATCATCGCCACGGGTCCCGAGGCTGAACTCACCCGCACCGACATCAGCCAACCCGCCATCCTGGTGGTCAGTGCGATGGCGCTCGCGGTGCTGAGGACCGTAGTCAAGCCACTGGTGTTCGACGCCGTCGCCGGACTCAGCCTGGGCGAGTACACCGCGCTGGTAGCGGCCGGGGCGCTGCCCTTCCGCGAAGCGCTGACGCTGGTGCGCCTACGTGGTCAGGCGATGCAGGCCGCCGCCGAAGCGGTGCCCTCGGGCATGGTCGCGCTGATCGGCGCGGATGAGGCGTCGGCGGGCAAGCTGTGCGCCGCCGCGGCGAACGGCGAGGTGCTCCAGGTCGCCAACCTCAACAGCCCAGGCCAGGTGGTGATCTCCGGCACCAAGGCCGCATGCGAACGCGCTGCGGCGCTGGCTAAGGACCACGGCATCCGCAAGGCCATCGCCCTGCCGGTTGCTGGTGCGTTCCACTCCGCGCTGATGGCACCCGCCGCCGAACGTCTGCGCGCCGCCTTGGCCAAGGCCCCGTTCAAGGATCCCAGCGTGCCGGTCTACACCAACGTCCATGCCGGACCGGTGACCAAGGCCAGCGAGATCCCGGCATTGCTGGAAGCGCAGTTGACCAAACCCGTCCGCTGGGCGGATTCGGTCGTCGCGATGAAGGCGGCGGGCATCCAGAGTTTCTGGGAGCTCGGGCCGGGCAAAACCCTGTGCGGCATGATCACGCGCACGGTCACCGAGGTGGAACTGCGGAACCTCGATGCGGACAAGGATGTCCAGGGCTTCGCCACGGCTGGCTGACGTGCAGTGCTCAGCCGAGGCTGAGCACCGTGCTTATTTGCGTTTCGCCTTGGCGCTGCGGGTCTTGCTCTTGCCCACGGCCCGGGTGGCGGGAATGGCGGGCTTGGATTTCGCCGTGGCGTCCTTGGCCTGGGTGTCGCTGCTGGTCGCATCGATCGCCTGGTCGAGCAGCTCGGACACCTGCGTCAGGCTCTTGCGCGCCACCACCGCGGCACCGGTGCGCGCCTGTTGCGCCGCCTGAATGGTGAGACGACCGAGGCGTGAGGCGACGCCAGCGGCGAGGGAGGCGAAGCTGGGCTGGGACTTGGGCATGGTGGATTTCTCCGGTGAGCGGGGTGGAGCGGACTACGACCTGTGGTGGTGCCGGTCGCGGGCGTCGGCGGTGGAATACACCATCGGACGGCGAATGCCAGATCACTCCCGTGCGGTTGTTCACGTTGCGGAATGTGCGGTGGCGACGCCTCCACCGTGGAACGTGCGGATGGCGACTGACCTGCTGGTGCGTGCGGCCGCGTCCATTACGGTGCCGCCCTACCCGTACCGGAGCCTGTTCCATGATCCGCCTCGTCCTGGTCCTGATGATCCTCTCGTCCACTGCCGTGCTGATGGCCGAGGAAGCGGTCAAACCCGCAGCGGCGCCGGTGCATACGCGCGTGGTGATCACCACCAGCCTAGGCACCATCGTCGCTGAACTGTTCGACGACGAGGCGCCGGTGACGGTGGCGACCTTTCTGGCGCTCGCGGAAGGCGAAAAAGTTTTCACCGATCCCACGACCAACATGGAAGCCAAGCGGCCGTTTTACGACGGACTGATCTTCCACCGCGTGATCAAGGGCTTCATGATCCAGGGCGGCTGCCCGCTCGGTCAAGGCAACAGCGGTCCCGGCTTCAAGTTCAAGGATGAGATCAACGCCAAGTCGCTCGGGCTCGACAAGGAGATGGCGATGCTCGGTGACGACCTGCATCCCCAGTGCCAGTACATGCAGCGCGATTTCATGCGCGTGGTCCTGCGGCCGAAGATGGAAGCCATGGGGATCACCGACACCTCAACCATGGAGCAGAAGCAGAAGGCCTTCGACAGCGTGCTAAAGGAAGCCCGCTCACTGAGTCTTCAGGACTTCTACGAGAAGCTCGGCTACGTCTATGACGCCACCCTGCCACCGTCGCACAAACCGCTGCGTGGCGTGCTGGCGATGGCCAACAGCGGTCCCGGCACCAACGGCTCGCAGTTCTTCATCAACCTGGGCGATACCCCGCATCTCGCCGGCAAACACACGGTGTTCGGCAAGATCGTGGTCGGCATGGAAACGGTCGACACCATCGGTGCGGTGGTCACCGCCGAAGGTGATCGCCCGACGGTGCCGGTGGTGATCCAGTCGATCCGGCGCGAGAAGGCCGCCGTCAAATGACCGTGCGCCTGAGCGCGCCCGACTGGTGTTTCTGGCGCGATGGCATCGATCCGGCGACTTACTACCGCGCGCTACGCGATCTGGGTTTCAGCGGTGTTGAGATGGTCCATCCCAGCCGTTGGCAAGCCGCTCGCGCTGCTGGCTTGGCGATCCTCAATCTGAGTGGCCCAGGCAAGACCGTCGGGCTCAACCGTCTCGGTTTGCATACCGAACTGCTGCCGGCCATCCGCCGCGAGATCACCATCGCACATGATGCGAAGATCCCCCACGTCATCCTCTTCAGCGGCAACCGCGACGGCCAGGACGATGCCGTCGGCCGCGCCAACGTCGTCACCGCGCTCAAGGCGCTGGCGGGCGACGCCGAACGCGCCGACGTCACCTTGATCTTCGAGATGTTCAACGACCAGGACCACCCGGACTACCAGGCGGACAATTCTTCCTACGGTTTCGCTGTCGCACGCGCTGTCGGCTCACCGGCGGTAAAGGTGCTCTACGACATCTACCACATGAGCCGCATGGGCGAGGACGTGGTCGCCGACATCACCAAGAACCTCGACCTCATCGCGCACCTGCACACGGCGGAAATGCCGAAGCGTAGTATCCCGCAGAAGCAGGGGGCCATTCCCTACGGCACGATCGTGCCAGCGGTGATGAAGGCCGGGTATCAAGGCTATTGGGGTACGGAGTTCGTCGTGCAGGGCGACGTGATGAGCGAGCTACGCGAGGCGGTGAAGACGTTTGCGTGAGCGCCCCCGGATTGGCAACGATCACGCCGTGACCACCGTTCGAGAGCGCCAACGGCGCGGCCTCAACACAGCCCAGGGCAACGCCCTGGGAATGGATCACGTGAGAGGAATGAGGGCTGACAGCCCGCTTGAAACAGGAACTTTCAAGGACACGACGATTGAGGCGGGCCTTCAGCCCTTGGTTGGTTGGTGACTCTAACCCCGGGCGTTGCCCGGGGCTGTGTTGAGGCCGCGCCGTTGGCGCTCAAGACTCCCACTCGACACATCCCGTGAGAATCCGTCCGGATTACCGTTGGCTGCAGGTCAGTTCGGATCTTTTTCTCTGTAAGTCGTGTCGATCTGAACTTATGACGAGGCGCTAAAAGATCAGTTGATTCAGCGTTTTCCGCGTATGCTCGCGTGATGAAAACGGAAGATTCCCTGGG